>JAXHUG010000038.1:0-141745 GCA_034189785.1 Actinomycetota bacterium | reverse complement strand
CACCCTGCATGATTCCCTGCGGAATCTGCATTGCCATCCCCGCGAGCTGCATCGGAATCTGAGCCGCCTGCTGCGCCAGCTGCATCGGCATGCCCATCATCTGGCCCATCTGGCCCATCTGGCCCATCTCCTGGCCTGCACCCGCGGCGCCGGCCGCACCGCCCCCGGCCGCGCCAGCACCACCACCCGCTACGCCACCACCAGCGCCCTCGCCCGCGGCCCCGGCGCCGTCCAGCTCCGCCAACGCCTTCCGCACCTGCTCCGCGATCTGCTGATCGGTCTGCTCGTAGAGCGCGGCGGCGCGGATGATGTTCTCCGCCGTGGCAAGCGCGTCGGCCTTGGTCTTCGGCATGCCCTCAATCAGCGGCAGTTCGACTTCGTTCGTTCGGGCGGCCAGGGCCAACGACAGCGCGTCGGTCCCCGACGTCACCAGCGGTTGCAGCGGCTCCGGGATCGCCTGCGCACCGCTGACCAGACCGTTGCCCCCGTTAGCCAACTCACCGGTGTTGACTCTCAGCTCGGTCACCGCCACCCCCATTCACCCAGCGCGCGAAGCCCCGCCGTCGAACCATCCAGCAAGCGCTTCACCGACAAAACCAAACCCTCATCTGGCCTCAGGACACGTCTCGGCGGCCACCCGTCCACGAATCGTCCAGCAAATGTTACCCGAGCACGCCTCAACCCCACTGCACGAATTCTGCGTCAGTGGGACGGAACTACATGCTGGCGATGAGCCGCTTGACCCGCTCGTCGACCGAGCGGAAGGGATCCTTGCACAAGACGGTGCGCTGCGCCTGATCGTTGAGCTTGAGATGCACCCAGTCGACGGTGAAGTCGCGGCCAGCTTCCTGTGCGGCGCTGATGAACTCGCCGCGCAGCTTCGCGCGCGTGGTCTGCGGCGGAGCGTCGACCGCGGCGTCGATCTCCTCGTCGGTGGTGATCCGCGCCGCGAGCCCTTTGCGCTGCAGCAGGTCGAACACGCCGCGTCCGCGCTTGATGTCGTGGTAGGCGAGGTCGAGCTGGCTGATCTTCGGGTCGGAAAGCTCCATGTTGTAGCGGTCCTGGTAGCGCTGGAACAGCTTGCGCTTGATCACCCAGTCGATCTCGGTGTCGACCTTCGCGAAATCCTGGCTCTCGACCGCGTCGAGTTGGCGGCCCCACAGATCCACGACCTGTTCGATCTGAGAGTTCGGCTCCCGCGTCTGCAGATAGTCGACGGCCCGCGAGTAGTACTCGCGTTGGATGTCCAGCGCGCTGGCCTGCCGTCCACCGGCCAGGCGCACCGGGCGCCGTCCGGTCAGATCGTGGCTGACCTCGCGAATAGCGCGGATCGGGTTGTCCAACGAGAAGTCCCGGCACGGGACACCTGCCTCGATCATCTCGAGCACCAGCGACGCGGTGCCCACCTTCAGCATCGTGGTGGGCTCGCACATGTTCGAGTCGCCGACGATCACGTGCAGTCGGCGGTACTTCTCGGCGTCGGCGTGCGGTTCGTCGCGGGTGTTGATGATCGGCCGCGACCGGGTGGTCGCCGACGAGACGCCCTCCCAGATGTGCTCGGCGCGCTGGCTGAGGCAGAACGTCGCCGCCTTGGGCGTCTGCAGCACCTTGCCCGCACCGCAGATCAACTGGCGGGTGACCAGGAACGGCAGCAGCACGTCCGAGATCCGGGAGAACTCACCGGCGCGGACGATCAGGTAGTTCTCGTGGCAGCCATACGAGTTGCCCGCCGAGTCGGTATTGTTCTTGAACAGGTAGATGTCGCCGCCAATGCCCTCGTCGGCCAGCCGCTGTTCAGCGTCGATGAGCAGGTCCTCGAGCACCCGCTCACCGGCCCGGTCATGCGTGACCAACTGGATCAGGTTGTCGCATTCGGCGGTGGCATACTCCGGGTGGGATCCCACGTCGAGATACAACCGCGCGCCATTGCGCAAAAAGACGTTCGAACTGCGGCCCCACGACACCACCCGCCGGAACAGATATCGGGCGACCTCGTCCGGACTGAGCCGGCGGTGGCCATGGAACGTGCAGGTCACGCCGAATTCGGTCTCGATCCCCATGATTCGTCGCTGCACCTCATCGAGCTTACGGGTTTGGCCACGGCTTCGGCGCGCAAGGCGGTCGATAAAGCGCCGTCGGCATTGACACCGAAGCGACGGTTTGTCACACCGTGTCGGGACCTATCCAGCCCAAGCGCCGGCTGATCGCGTCCGCCGCGGCGATGACCTGGGATTCGCATCCCGCACCGGCTGCCGATGCTCCCGGAAATACAGGTCGGCGTCCTGGTGGCGCAGGATCGGCAGGCCTGCTTCGCTGCGCTCGGTGTTGCTCACGGTGACATGTGCGGCGGGATGTCGCAGTGGGTTCACAGTCGGCGCGGTCAGCCGGTGATGTGGGCGACGCAGCGCGGTGAATCCGAGCAGGTGGTGCCGTCGACGCTGTATCCGCATCTCGGTGCGGGATCGACACCCGGGACGCGGAGAGGATCACGGTCGCCGCGGAGTTCGTCGACGAGGTCCAGGGCGAGCCGGGCGTAGCGCCGGTCCGCGTTGGGGGTACTGGCCCGGGCCATCGTGATGCCCAGGTCGGCGGCTTGTTGGCCCATCTCGCTGTCGAGATCCCAGACCACCTCTATGTGGTCGGAGACGAATCCGATCGGACAGATGATGACGGCTTTCGTACCGCGCTCGGCGAGGGCGGCCACGTGGTCGCCGATGTCGGGTTCGAGCCACGGGATACGCGGCGGACCTGACCGCGACTGCCACACCTGGTCGAATTCGGAGTATCCGGCCGCGGCGGCCACCAGCCGGGTGGCGTAGGCCACCTGGCGGCTGTAGAGGTTGGGGCCGTGTCGCTCGTCGGCGGCGACCGGGATGGAGTGGGCGGTGAACACCAACCTGGCCTCATCCCGCAGCTCGGCCGGAAGTGACTGCGCCGCAACGCCAATCGACTCGGCGAACATCTCCACGAGCAGCGGGTGGTCGAAGTACTGCCGTAACTTCACCAGCTGGGGAGCACTGTCACCGGCGGCCGCGCGGCCCCTGGCGATGTCCTCGTTGTACTGCGTACAACCGGAGTACCCGCCCCACGCCGACGTGGCGAACACCGCCGCGCGCCGCACCCCGTTGTCGCGCATCGCGACCACCGCGTCCTCGACATAGGGATCCCAGTTGCGGTTGCCGAAGTACACCGGCAGTGTCTCCCCGCGGGCGCCCAATTCGGTCTCGATCTCGGCGATCAACGCCCGGTTGATACCGTTGATCGGTGAGACGCCGCCGAAGTGCAGGTAGTGTTCGGCCACACTGGCCAATCGTTCTCGCGGGATCCCGCGGCCCCGGGTGACGTTCTCCAGAAACGGCATCACCTGGTCGGGGCCCTCGGGTCCGCCGAAGGACAACACCAGCAGCGCATCAAAAAGCACGGCACTGCACGCGTCTTAGAGCAACTGGGTGTGCGCGCCGCCGTCGGCGTACACGACGGTGCCGGTCGTGGCGGGCAGCCAGTCCGACAGTAGGGCACACACGGTCTTGGCCACCGGTGTCGGGTCCTTCATGTTCCAGCCGATCGGCGCCCGCTGGTCCCAGCCCTCCTCGAGCAGCCTCATCTGCTCACCGGCCTCCGCGCCGAGGGCACCGCCGACGATGGCACTCATGGCCAACGTCCGGATCGGCCCCGCGGCAACGAGATTTGAGCGCACCCCGTATGGGCCGGCCTCACGGGCGACGAAGCGGTTGACCGACTCCAGCGCGCTCTTGGCCACCGTCATCCAGTTGTAGGCGGGCATGGCGCGGGTTGGGTCGAAATCCATCCCGACGATGCCGCCGCCGCGGTTCATGATCGGCAGCGTGGCTTTGGCCAGCGACGCATAGGAGTAGGCCGAGATGTGGATGCCCTTGGCCACGTCCTCGTACGGCGCATCGAAGAACGGGTTGATGCCCATCCCGGTCTGCGGCATGAAGCCGATGGAGTGCACCACGCCGTCGAGCTTGTTGCCCTCACCGATCTCGGCGGTGACGCGGTCGGCCAACGTGTCGAGGTGCTCCTGGTTCTGCACGTCGAGTTCCAGCAGCGGCGCCGGGTTCGGGAGCCGGTCACAGATCCGCCGGATCAGCTTCATCCGGTCGAAGCCGGTCAGCACCAGTTCCGCCCCCGCCTCCTGGGCGACCTTGGCGATGTAAAACGCGATCGACGAGTCGGTGATGATCCCCGTGACGAGGATGCGCTTGCCTTCGAGAAACCCTGTCATCTGAACGTCCCAATCTCTCTTAGTGGCCCATGCCCATGCCGCCGTCGACCGGGATGACCGCGCCGGCGATGTAGTGCGCATCCTCGGACGCCAGGAAGCTGACCGCCCCGGCGACCTCCTCAGCGGTGCCGACACGCTTGGCCGGGATGAAGTCCAGCGCACCCGCCTGGATCCGCTCGTCGAGCGCCCGCGTCATCTCGGTGTCGATGTAGCCGGGGGCCACCACGTTGGCGGTGACGTTGGCTTTCGCCAGCTCGCGCGAGATCGAGCGGGCCATACCGATCAGACCGGCCTTGGCGGCCGCGTAATTGGCCTGGTTACCGATCCCCCACATAGCGGACACCGAACCGATGAGGATGATCCGGCCGAACCGCTTGCGCTGCATGCTGCGCGACGCGCGCTGGACCACCCGGAAGGCGCCGGCCAGGTTCACGTCGATGACCTCCTCGAACCGCTCTTCGGTCATCCGCATCAGGAACGCGTCCTTGGAGATGCCGGCGTTGGAGACCAGCACCTCGACCGGACCCTGGTGTTCCTCGACCTCTTTGAACGCGCGGTCGACGGCCTCGTTGTCGGTGACGTCGCACACGACACCGAGCAGACCTTCGGGGACGCCGGAGCCGCGGTGGGTGACCGCGACCTTGTGGCCGTCGGCCGCCAGCCGCTGGGCAATCGCCAGGCCGATACCGCGGTTGCCGCCTGTGACCAGCACAGATCGGGAAACGAACGGCGGTCTGCCACTCGTCGACTGGCTTTCGGTCTCGGCTACTGCGCTGTCGGTCATGTCCGTCAACTTAACGTCTGGCGCGGCGCCCGCCGAAATCGACTCGGGTCCGCGTCATCCCGGTAGGCGCCGGTTGAGCAGCAGCGCGGCGAACGCCGACAGGGCCAGCACGAGCGCGCCCAGGCGCAGCCAGCCCACGCTGGCGTCG
The DNA here is from genome assembly GCA_034189785.1 of Actinomycetota bacterium. Lineage (GTDB taxonomy): Bacteria > Actinomycetota > Actinomycetes > Mycobacteriales > Mycobacteriaceae > Mycobacterium. The sequence continues at coordinate 136,567 of JAXHUG010000038.1, read as the reverse complement.
CCCTTGATTGTCTCGTAGCCGATCTGCTCCTGCAGGTTGGCGTAGACCTCATGCAGCTGTTCGAGGCTCGACGCGGTGAACGCCTCCCCCCCGGACAGGTCGGCGATCTTCTTGAGCATCTGGTCATCGACCGGGACCGGCTGGCGCTGCTCATTGATCTCGACGTAGCCGTACGGGGTGCCGAACGAGATCGTCGAGATCGGCACGCCCTGATCCTTCGCGGTGCGGGCCGCGGTGAACGCACCCTTGGGGTTGTCCGGATTCGTCGGCACCGTCTCCTTGCCGTCGGAGAACAGCACGATGCGTGCCGGCGGCGGTTCGTCCCCGCCACCGATCACGGCGCCGACGGTGGCGATGGCCTGCAGGGCGGTGAAGATGCCCTCACCGGTCGCGGTGCGGTCGGCCAGCTGCAGTTTATCGATCGCGTTCTTGGTGGCCTCACGGTTGGTGGTCGGCGACACCAGCACCGTGGCGGTGCCGGCGTAGGCGATCAGGCCGAGGTTGATGCCGGGGGTCAACTCGTCGGCGAACTGTTTGGAGGCCTCCTGGGCGGCGGCCAGCCGGCTCGGCGACACGTCGGTGGCGCGCATCGACTGCGATACGTCGATCACCAGCATCACCACCGCACGGTTGCGCGGAATCCGGACATCGCGGGTCGGCCCCGCCATCGCGACGGTGAGCAACACGAGCGAGGCGACGAGCAAGATCGCCGGCAGGTGTCGCCAGCGGTTCGGCCGGTTCGGCGCTACGCTCTCCAGCAGTTCCATGTTGGCGAACCGCAGGATCCGGCGCTGCCGGGCCAAGGCGACGATGACGTACAGCCCGGCCAGGGCGAGCACGACGATCAGGAACAGGAAGAACCACGGATGTTCGAAACCCGAGAAGGACATCGGGCCGAGCAACGGTAAAGTCATGTGCGGCTAATCAATTCGTTTCTAAGTCGACTGTCGGCGTCTGTGCTCTTCGCGCAAGCGCTCATCGCGGCTGTTTCCTCTTCGCGCAAGCGCTCATCGCGGCTGTTTCCTCTTCGCGCAAGCGCTCATCGCGGCTGTTTCCTCTTCGCGCAAGCGCTCATCGGCCGGCCATGGCGCCGCGGCGTCGACTCGCCACGAACCTCACCACGTCGGCGATCCAGTCCCGGTCGGTGCGCAGGCTCAGCAGCGGGGCTCCGCAGCGCCGCAACGTGCGGGCCACCTCGGCCCGGTGTCCGGCGGCCGCCCGCTCGAAGTCCTCACGCAGTTGGTGGTCGATGGTGAACTCGCGCGTCACCCCGGTCTCGGCGTCCTGCAGTACGACGTCGCCCACCTCGGGCAGCTCGACATCACGCGGATCGAGCACCTCGATACCCAGCACCTCGTGGCGGCCGGCGATCGCCCGCAGCGGGCGCATCCAGTTGATCGGGCCGAGGAAGTCGCTGATGACCACCGCCATCCCGCGCCTGCGCTCGGGACGACGCAGCGCGTCGATCGCCTCGGCGAGGTTGCCGCGGACCCCGGGCGGCGCCTTCTGGGTGGTCGCGATGGTCCGCAGCACCTCCTGTTCGTGCATTCGACCGGACAGCGCCGGCACACGCCGCATGGTCTGCCCGTTGGAGATCACCGCACCGAGCCGGTTGCCGCCACCGCTGTTGAGGTACGCGATCGCGGCGGCCGCAGCCACCGCGAGGTCACGCTTCTCGCAACCCGCGGTGCCGAAGTCGAGGCTGGCCGACATGTCGACCACCAGCCACGTCTCCAACTCGCGGTCGGCGATCATCTCCCGCACGTGCGGGACGGTGGTGCGCGCGGTCACCGACCAGTCCATCCGGCGAACGTCGTCGCCGGGCTGGTAGATCCGCGACTCCCCCGGCTCCGAACCCGGACCCGGGATCAGGCCGAGGTGATCACCGTGCAGGACGCCGTCGAGTTTGCGTCGGACGGTGAGTTCGAGCTTGCGCAACGCCGCCGACAGTGCGGGGTCGCGGATCTGGCCGCGCTGCAGCGACGGCAGATCGACCGAACGGCCGTCGGACTCGGTCACCGACCGCCCGCCACACCCGCTCCGGCCGGGACCGCGGGCTGGGTCAAAGGACCTTGTTGCGGAATGGCATTCACCTGCGGCAGCGCGACGGTCTGCATGATGCGGTTGATCACGGTCTCCGAGGAGACCTCGTCGGCGAGCGCGTCGTAGGTGAGCACCAGGCGGTGGCGCAGCACGTCCGGGATCACCTCGACGACATCCTGCGGGATGACATAGTCGCGGCCCCGGATCAGCGCCAGCGCACGGCACGCCGCGATGATGCCCAGCGAGGCACGCGGGGAGGCGCCGTAGGCGATCCACGCCCTGGCGTCGGGCATGCCGAACCTCTCGGGTTCCCGGGTGGCGGTGACGATGCGGACGACGTAGTCGACGAGTGCGTGGTGCACGAAGGTGTTGGCCGCGACGTCCTGCAGACGCAGCAGGTCACCGGTGGCGAGGATCTGCTTGGGCTCCGGGGCCTTGACACCCATCCGGTAGATGATCTCGCGCTCTTCCTCCGGCGACGGGTAGTCGATGTTGAGCTTGAGCAGGAAGCGGTCGCGCTGCGCCTCGGGCAGGGCGTACACACCCTCCTGCTCGATCGGGTTCTGCGTCGCCATGACCAGGAAGGGCTGCGGCAGCGGGAAGGTCTTGCCGCCGATGGAGATCTTGCGTTCGGCCATCACCTCGAGCAGTGCGGACTGCACCTTCGCCGGGGCGCGGTTGATCTCGTCGGCCAGCAGGAAGTTCACCACGACGGGGCCGAGTTCGATGTCGAACTCCTCCTTGCCCTGGCGGAAGATGCGGGTACCGACGATGTCGGTGGGGACCAGGTCGGGGGTGAACTGGATGCGCGCGAACGTGCCGCCGACCACCTTGGCGAAGGTCTCGACCGCCAGCGTCTTGGCCACACCCGGGACGCCCTCGAGCAGGATGTGCCCCTTGGCGAGCAGGCCGACGAGCATCCGTTCGACCAACCGGTCCTGCCCGACGATGATGCGCTTGACCTCGAAGATCGCCCGTTCCAGTGTGTGCACCTCGGACTGCAGGCCACCATTGTTCTGAGGGGCGGGGCTCTGTGCGCCGGCGGGACCCTGCGGCGCGGCGTGGGAACCGGCGGGGTGCCCCTGCGCGGGATTCGGACCGGAATAACCTCCGGCGCCCTGCGGCGGCCCACTCGGTGACGTCATCGAGATTCCTCCCACTGTTTTCGCTGGTCCTGCGGCGGACGCGAGGGCGCCCGCCGTCAACTATTCCAGGCACTCCTGAATACGTCGACGTTGCCCGGTCCACCTCAGGCTGTGCTCAGGATTCGATGATGCGGGCCACATACGGCTGCAGTCCGGCTCGGCGCACCGGGCTGACCGTCACTCTGCCCGCGCTGCCCGACGACTCGAGCATCCGTCCGTTGCCGAGGTACATCGCGACATGCTGGCTGCCGCCCGGCCCCCAGAACAACAGGTCGCCCCGTTTCGCCTGCGAGGTCGGCACCTTGCGACCGGTGTTGTACTGGTCGCCCGAGTACTTCGGGATCAGCACGCCGACGCCGGCATAGGAGAACTGGGTGAAGCCCGAGCAGTCGTAGCCCACGATGTTGGCGCCGGAGTCGACGCCGCGGCTTGGGCCGTTGGGCTTCCCGCCGCCCCACGAGTACGGCGTGCCCACCTGTGAGGCGCCCCGCCGGATCACGTACTCGATCGCCTGCGGGCCTCGCACCCGCCCCGGCGCCACACCCGCAGACGCAAAGGATCCGCCGATACCCATGGTCGACAGGAACTTACGGCCGAGATCCATGGTGACCTTGGTGGCCTGGGCGGTGGCCGCCAGCGAGGCGTTCGCAATCGCCAACGGGTCCCCCGGAGCTCCCGCACTGGGCAGTTTGGGCAGGGTGGGATCCCACTGACCGTCATCGGGCGCCGCCGACGCCGGGCTGGTCACCCCGACCAGCATCGCGACTGCGGCCGCTGCCACAACGAAGCTCTTGACGCCGCGAAAAAGCGTGCGCCGCAACGATCCCAAGAATCTCACCATTCGATGAGCCGGGTCGCGTACGGGGTCATGCCGCTGGTACGCACCGGCGACACCTTGACCATCGACCCGGTGTAGGGAGCTTCGAGCATCTGGCCGTCGCCGAGGTAGAGCGCGACGTGCTGGCTGGCGTTGGGACCCCAGAACAGCATGTCGCCGCGGCGCATCTGCGAGTTCGGCACCTTGCGTCCGGCGTTGTACTGCGAGCCCGAGTAGTGGTCGAGCTTGATGCCGACACCGGCGAACGCGTACAGCATCAGCCCGGAGCAGTCGAAGCCGACCGTGCCTGCGCCGGAATCGATCCCGCGACTGGGGCCGGCCGCGTTCCCGCCGCCCCACGAGTACGGGACACCCATCTGCGACTTGGCGCGTCGGATGACGTACTCGGTGGCCTGCCGGCCGTAGACCCGTGGGATCGCGGCGTTGGTGTATCCCGTCGGCGTCGGCAACAGGCCGATCTTCTGCAGGAAGGAGCGGCCCATCTGGGAGGTCAACTGCGCCGAGGTGGCCGTGATGCCCAGGACGGCGTTGATGATCGCGATCGGGTCGCCACTGACGAATGCGCTCGGGATGGCGGGCAACGTGGGGTCCCATGCGGTGGCCCAGTTCCCGGCGGCCGGCGCCGGGGCGTCGGGCGCGCGGTCCCAGTTCGAGGCCGGACCGGATGCGGCGGCCTGCGGGGCGGCGGCGGGTGCAGCCGGCGCCGCGGGTGCCGCGGCCTTGCGGACCTCTGCGAGGCGGGCCTGGGCGGCTGCGCGTTCGGCACTGAGACGGTCCAGCTCGGCCTGCTGGCTCCCGAAGTTCTGCTGCGCCTCGGTCAGCGCGTCGACGGCGGCGCGCTGGCTGGCCTCGGCGTCGGCGGCGGCCTGGTCGGCCTTCTGCTTCGCCAGTCGGGCGGCGGACTCCTTGTTGACCTGCTCCGTGCGGGCCCGCTGCAGGCTCTCCATCACCCGAGCCGAACTGATCGACAGGGTCTGGGCGGTGGACGCGGTATGCAGTACGTCGGCGGGATCGGCTGCGGTCACGTACCACGACGACGGACCGGTGACGTAGGTGGCGGCGGCGAACGTGTCGAATCGCTTCTGGGCGGCGGCGATTGCGATGTTGGCGTCTTCGATGCCGCGCTGGCTGGCCTCGAGCTCCCGCTGGGCGGTGGCGGCCGCATCGCGGGCGTTCTGCACCTCGAGGATCGCCTTGTTGACGCCCTCCTGCGTGCTCTGCACGGCTGCGCCGAGGTCCTGCAGTTTCTGGGTGGCGTTGGCGACGGCGGCCACCAGGGTCGCGACGTTCCCGGTGTCCGCCGACCCGGGAGCTCCACTCCACAGCGCCGCGGACATCAGCATTCCGACGGTCAGGGGCAACGCGCACATCCGGCCGAGAAGCCGGGATGCGGAAGCGCGAGCGGTGCGTCTCATTCGACTCAAGTCTCCTAGGGGTCGACGCGAACGCGGCGGCGCGTTCGTGAGGGGCACCGATGCACACAAGTAACATCAGGCACAGCGACAACATTGGGTACTGAATGCACCGTACGTCACAATCGACGCTGAAGAAACTTTAGTCACAAACTACATGTTTGTAATTGAATTAACTGTTATCGAACGGTGATGTTCGAATGCGCACAGCGCGACGGACAGAAGTGTCAGCGCTGGTCAGCAGGGGTGGGACCGGCTTCGGCCGCGGCCGCCCGTTTGCCTCGAATCTGTAACCACCGGGTCGCCGCGGTCGCCGCCGCGACCCCAATAACAAGGAAAATGGTCAATGCTGTCCAGGGAAAGTCCGGGGTGGTGAGCTGACCGACGAAATTCTTCGACGACTGCACGGGATCGCCCGTCTTGGCCAGATCCTGACCCGCCTCGAGCGTCACGCGGTCGAAGGTCGAACTGTAGGTCCCGGCATACGACGGACTCAACGCCAGCACGGTCGACCCCGGGTAGGCATGACCGACCTCCGTCGCGATGTCCCGCAACGGGGTGTCGATGTGCGGATTGGTGTCGATGACGACGATCTTGAGATCTATGCCATCCGAGCGCGCCTCGGAGACGACCTGACGCAGGGCCGCCACATCGGCGCCGGGCGCACTGACTCCGTCGTCCCCGACATCGGCGATCACCATGTTCATGTCGACGTCCGGCGGGATGAACCCGGGCAGGAACGGGATGACATGCGGAGCGGTCACAGCCAGACCGTACCGCGCCAGCGGGTACCCGGCTGGCAGCACCCGCGCGTGCGGACCAGACTGTGACGTGGACCGGACTGTGCCACAGATTCGACGCCGCCGAAGGGTGTTTTGCAGGACAAACGTACCGTTAGAATCGGAGATGCCGCCGACACAGCCCGTCGCGGCGAGAACAACCGGGAGTTGATGTGAGCAGCAAGGATTCGTCGATAAACTCGTTCGATGCCCGTGACACCCTGACCGTCGGGGCAAAGTCGTACGAGATCTACCGCCTCGATGCCGTTCCCGGCACCGACAAACTGCCGTACAGCCTCAAGGTGCTCGCGGAGAACCTGCTGCGCACCGAGGACGGCGCGAACATCACCAAAGACCACATCGAGGCCATCGCGAACTGGGACCCCGAGGCCGATCCGAGCATCGAGATCCAGTTCACCCCGGCCCGGGTGATCATGCAGGACTTCACCGGCGTGCCCTGCATCGTCGACCTCGCCACCATGCGTGAGGCGGTCGGCGAACTCGGCGGGGACCCGCAGAAGGTCAACCCCCTCGCTCCCGCGGACCTCGTCATCGACCACTCCGTGATCGCCGACCTCTTCGGCACCGCCAACGCCTTCGAGCGCAACGTCGAGATCGAGTACGAACGCAACGGCGAGCGCTACCAGTTTCTGCGCTGGGGCCAGGGTGCGTTCGACGACTTCAAGGTCGTCCCGCCGGGCACCGGCATCGTGCACCAGGTGAACATCGAGTACCTGGCCAGCGTGGTGATGGAACGCGACGGGGTGGCCTACCCGGACACCTGCGTGGGCACCGACAGCCACACCACGATGGAGAACGGTCTCGGCGTGCTCGGCTGGGGCGTCGGCGGCATCGAGGCCGAGGCGGCCATGCTCGGCCAGCCCGTGTCGATGCTCATCCCCCGCGTCGTCGGGTTCAAGCTGACAGGTGAACGCCGCGCCGGCGTCACGGCCACCGACGTCGTGCTGACCGTGACCGAGATGCTGCGCAAGCACGGCGTGGTCGGCAAGTTCGTCGAGTTCTACGGCGAGGGCGTCGCCGAGGTGCCGCTGGCCAACCGCGCCACGCTGGGCAACATGAGCCCCGAATTCGGTTCCACCGCAGCGATCTTCCCGATCGACGACGTGACCATCGACTACCTGCGGATGACCGGCCGCAGCGACGAGCAGTTGGCTCTGGTCGAGGCGTACGCCAAGGACCAGGGCATGTGGCACGACCCGAGCCGGGAGCCCACGTTCTCCGAGTACCTCGAGCTGGACCTCGCCGACGTGGTGCCCTCGATTGCCGGGCCGAAGCGCCCGCAGGACCGCATCGCCCTGGACGATGCCAAGAGCGCGTTCCGCAAAGACATCCACAACTACGTCGAGAACGGCAACTCCGCCGCCCACTCGAACGTCGACGAGGCCGTCGAGGAGACGTTCCCGGGCAGCGATCCGGTGTCGCTGTCGTTCGCCGAGGAGGACGCGGTGGAGGTCGTCTCCGCCGCCAACGGCGCCGAGGGCCGGCCCACCAAGCCGGTCACCGTGAAATCCGATGAGCGCGGCGAGTTCGTCATCGACCACGGCGCGGTGGTGATCGCCGCGATCACCTCCTGCACCAACACCTCCAACCCCGAGGTGATGATCGGTGCGGCGCTGCTGGCCAAGAACGCCGTCGAGAAGGGGCTGACCAGCAAGCCGTGGGTGAAGACCACCATGGCGCCGGGTTCTCAGGTCGTCACCGAGTACTACGAGAAGGCGGGCCTGTGGCCCTACCTGGAGAAGCTGGGCTTCTTCCTCGTCGGCTACGGCTGCACGACCTGCATCGGCAACAGCGGTCCCCTGCCGGAGGAGATCAGCAAGGCCGTCAATGACAACGACCTGTCGGTCACCGCGGTGCTGTCGGGTAACCGCAACTTCGAGGGCCGGATCAACCCGGACGTGAAGATGAACTACCTGGCGTCCCCGCCGCTGGTGATCGCCTACGCGGTGGCCGGCAGCATGGACTTCGACTTCGAGAACGACTGCCTGGGCACCGACGAGGACGGCAACCAGGTGTTCCTCAAGGACATCTGGCCGTCGCAGCAGGAGATCAACGCCACCATCGCCTCGGCGATCAACACCGAGATGTTCAAGAAGAACTACGCCGACGTGTTCAAGGGTGACGAGCGGTGGCGCAACCTGCCCACCCCGAGCGGTGACACCTTCGAGTGGGCCGACGATTCGACCTACGTGCGCAAGCCTCCGTACTTCGACGGGATGCCCGCCGAACCGCAGCCGGTCAGCGACATCACCGACGCGCGGGTGCTGGCCCTGCTGGGCGACTCGGTCACCACCGACCACATCTCCCCCGCCGGCAGCATCAAGCCGGGCACCCCGGCCGCACAGTACCTCGAATCCCACGGCGTCGAGAAGAAGGACTACAACTCCTACGGGTCGCGCCGCGGCAACCACGAGGTGATGATCCGGGGCACCTTCGCCAACATCCGGCTCAAGAACCAGCTGCTCGACGACGTGTCCGGCGGCTACACGCGGGACTTCACCAAGGGCGGCGAGCAGGCGTTCATCTACGACGCCGCGCAGAATTACGCCGAGCAGAACATCCCGCTGGTGGTGCTGGGAGGCAAGGAGTACGGGTCCGGCTCGTCGCGTGACTGGGCGGCCAAGGGCACCAGCCTGTTGGGCGTGCGCGCCGTCATCACCGAATCGTTCGAACGGATTCACCGCTCGAACCTGATCGGCATGGGCGTCATCCCGCTGCAGTTCCCCGAGGGTGAGTCGGCGGCGTCGCTGAAGCTCGACGGAACCGAGACGTTCGACATCACCGGCATCGAGGCCCTCAATGAGGGCAAGACGCCGAAGACGGTGCACGTGAAGGCGTCCAAAGAGGGCGGCGAGACGGTTGAATTCGATGCGGTGGTGCGCATCGACACCCCCGGTGAGGCCGACTACTACCGCAACGGCGGCATCCTGCAGTACGTGCTGCGCAACATGCTGAAGACCACGTAACCGGCGCGGGTAGGAGCCGGACTGATGCCCCGGGTCACCGACGACCATCTGGCGGCGCGCCGCCGTCAGATCCTCGACGGCGCCAGGCGCTGCTTCGCGCGGTACGGGTACGACAAGGCGACCGTGCGGCGGCTCGAAGACACCATCGGGCTGTCACGCGGCGCCATCTTCCACCACTTCCGGGACAAGGACACGCTGTTCTTCGAATTGGCCCGCGAAGACGCCGAGCGGATGGCCGACGTCGCCTCCCGCGAGGGCTTGATCCAGGTCATGCGTGACCTGTTGGCCGCGCCCGACCAGTTCGACTGGTTGGCCACCCGATTGGAGATCGCGCGCAAGCTGCGCAACGACCCGGTGTTCCACCATGGGTGGGAGGAACGGTCCGCCGAGCTGTCCGCCGCCACCACGGCGCGGCTGCACCGGCAGAAGGAAGCCGGCCGCCTACGCGACGACGTTCCCAGTGAGGTGCTGCAGACCTACCTCGACCTGGTTCTCGACGGGCTGGTCGCCCGGCTGGCCTCCGGCGACGACCCGAAGAAACTGGGCGCGGTTCTCGACCTGGTCGAGGAGTCCGTGCGCCGCAAGGCTCCAGCGTCAGCTGACGCTGGAGCGACGTGAACGGTGGTTCGGCCCGCCGCGACTGCGCATCGCCGTACCCGACTCGCGCAGCATGCTGTGGATCGAGCCGTACGAACGGCCGGTCTTGGCCGCCAACGCGCGGATACTCGCGCCCCCTTCGTATTCGGCCCGCAACTCGTTGAGTAGCTCTTCCCGGGACTTTTCAGACTTCTCCATTGACATCTCCCCGCTGTTGCGACGCCCCGACTGCTCTCAGCATTACCCATCGGGACAACCGCTAATCGGCGGTCCGGGCAGATGTCATCAACGGTTCCCGAAAGGGGCTCGGCGCGGGCGGATGTCAGGCCAGCTCGATGAGCTCTCGGTACTCCTCGGACCAGTAGTCCTCGGTGCCGTCGGGCAGGAGCACCACCCGCTGGGGTTCCAGTGCCTCGGCGGCGCCAGGGTCGTGGGTGACGAGCACGACGGCGCCCTGGTAACTGCGCAGGGCATCGAGGACCTGCTCACGCGAGGCCGGGTCCAGGTTGTTGGTGGGTTCGTCGAGCAGCAGCACGTTGGCCGTGGACGCGACCAGACCGGCCAGTGCAAGCCGGGTCTTCTCGCCGCCGGACAACGTGCCCGCCGGCTGTTCCAGCTGCGGCCCGGTGAACATGAACGCCCCGAGCAGTCCGCGCAGATCCTGCTCACCGGTGTCGGGTGCGGCGTGCCGGATGTTCTCCCACACCGAGGCGTTGCCGTCGATGGTGTCGTGCTCCTGCGCGAAGTACCCCAGCTTCAGGCCGTGACCGGGTTCGATGTCACCGGCGTCGGCCTTCTCCACCCCGGCCAGGATCCGCAACAACGTGGTCTTCCCGGCACCGTTGAGTCCGAGCACGACGACGCGGGAACCCTTATCGATCGCCAGGTCGACGCCGGTGAAGATCTCCAGCGAGCCGTAGGTCTTGGTGAGCCCCCTGCCCACCAACGGCGTGCGACCGCACACTGCAGGCGTGGGGAACCTGATCTTGGCCACCTTGTCGGCCGCGCGCTCTTCGTCGAGTTCGGAGATCATGCGCTCGGCACGCCGCAGCATGTTCTGCGCGGCAACGGCTTTGGTCGCCTTGGCGCCCATCTTGGCGGCCTGCGTGCGCAGCGCGGACGCCTTCTTCTCGGCGTTGGCCCGTTCCCGGCGCCTGCGCTGCTCGTCGGTCGAGCGGGCGTCGAGGTACTTCTGCCAGCCCATGTTGTAGACGTCGGCTTCGCCGCGGACGGCGTCGAGGAACCACACCCGGTTCACCACCGCGGCGAGCAGTTCGACGTCGTGGCTGATCACCACGAGTCCGCCGGAGTGGTTCTGCAGGAAGGCGCGCAACCAGCCGATCGAGTCCGCGTCGAGGTGGTTGGTCGGCTCGTCGAGCAGCAGGGTGGTGTCCGAGCCCGAACCCGTATCGGACGCCGCGAACAGGATGCGGGCCAGTTCGACCCGGCGCCGCTGGCCGCCCGAGAGCGTCCGCAGCGGCTGGGTGAGCACCCGTTCGGCCAGTCCGAGGCTCGCGCAGATGCGGCCGGCTTGGCTCTCCGCGGCGTACCCGCCGAGGGCGGCGAACCGCTCCTCGAGCTCACCGTAGCGTCGCACCGCCTTGTCCCGGGTGGCGTCGTCGGCGACCTCGGCCATCAGTGCCTGCTGTTTCTCCAGGTCGGACAATAAGGTGTCCAGACCGCGCGCCGAGAGCACCCGGTCGCGAGCCAGCATGTCGAGGTCGCCTTCGCGCGGGTCCTGAGGCAGGTAGCCCACCTCGCCGCTGCGGGTGACCGTGCCCGCGTAGGGTTCGCCTTCCCCGGCGAGGATGCGCATCGTGGTCGTCTTGCCCGCGCCGTTGCGGCCGACAAGCCCGATCCGATCACCGGGTTGCACACGCAGGGCGGCGCCGTCGATGGAGAGCAGCGTGCGCGCCCCGGCGCGGACCTCGAGGTCCGTTGCGGTGATCACGGGCGCGTTTCCTCCATACAGGGGTGGGTGGGACGAATCCGGGCGCCGGGAGGCTGCACGCCACGGACGACTTTCCCGAGGTTACTTGCAGGTCGGCACCGGGCGCCAACTCATTACCGCGGGCGTGGCGACACTCACGGTTTGTCGTCGGTGAAGACGCGGGACGCCTCTCCTTCCGCACGGGAGAACGAACGCGGCGATCCGCTCGGCCATCTCGCACCAGACGTCGAGCAGGTCTTGTTCGGCGACGAAGTACGCCCCGGATGCCGCCTGATGCATCCTGCGCGGGGGGGCAATCGCGCGCCCACGTCACTCGGACTGGGCGTTCTCCTGCTGGGCTATCGCGGCGTCGATGTCGAATTCCTTGACCTTCTGCACCAGATCCTCGAGCGCGGCGGGCGGCAGTGCGCCGGCCTGGTTGAACACCAGCTTGCCCTTCTTGAACGCCATCAACGTCGGGATCGAGCGGATGTCGGCGGCCGCGGCCAGCTGCTGTTCGGCCTCGGTGTCGACCTTGGCGTAAACGACGTCCGAATGCTTCTCGGACGAGGCGGCGAAGGTCGGGGCGAACTGCTTACAGGGGCCGCACCACGAGGCCCAGAAATCGACGAGCACGATCTCGTTGTCGTTGATCGTCTCGTTGAACTGATCTGCGGTGAGGTTTCGCGTGGTCATAGTTCCCCTAACGTCGTGGCGTAAATGTCTGTTCCCCCGCTGGACGGGGTCGGCGACCTGAAGCGTGTCGAACAACTCTGGGCCATGCCCACCGCAACGGTGGCGTGGATACCTCGACGCCGTGCTGTACGGTACGTGCCGCGCACCGGCTGGATCAACCACTGCCGACCCGTCGACCGCCACCACGACACCACCCTCACCGCGCACGAAAGCGTCCTCTACCCCAGCCAAACCGCCCTACTACACCCCAGACTCGACCACAGCCAGTTATTCGACACGCTCTAGACCGTGAAACCGAGCGCGCGAAGTTGCTCGCGGCCGTCGTCGGTGATCTTGTCCGGACCCCACGGCGGGTTCCACACCCAGTTGATCTTGATCTCCTTGACCAGTCCCGCACCCACCAGGGCGGTCCGCGACTGATCCTCGATGACGTCGGTCAATGGGCACGCCGCAGACGTCAGGGTCATATCGATCAGCGCGACGTCGCCCGCATGGCCCTTCTCGACGTCGAGTCCGTAGACGAGTCCCAGATCGACGACGTTGATGCCGAGTTCGGGGTCGACGACATCACGCATCGCCTCCTCGAGGTCGGCGAGCAGTTCCTCGTCGGGTGCGGTCATATCTTCTCCTCCGAATCGTGCGACGCCTGGGCCACGGCGTCCTTGAAAGCCATCCAGCCGAGCAGCGCGCATTTCACACGTGCCGGGTACTTCGAGACGCCGGCGAACGCGACACCGTCGCCGAGCACATCCTCGTCGCCCTCGATTGTGCCGCGGGACGCGACCATCTCGGTGAACGCCGCCACCGTCTTGAGCGCATCGCCGACAGTCGCCCCGATCACCAGATCGGTGAGCACCGACGTCGACGCCTGGCTGATCGAACAGCCCTGCCCGTCATAGGACACGTCCGCGACGGTGTCGCCGTCATCGGCCAGCGCCACCCGCAGCGTCACCTCGTCCCCGCACGTGGGATTGACATGCTGCACCTCGGCGTCGAACGGCTCACGCAGTCCGCGGTGGTGCGGATGCTTGTAGTGATCGAGGATCACTTCCTGGTAGATCTGGTCCAGGCGCACCGCTCACCTCCCGAAGAACTCGACGGCATGACGGACACCGGCCACCAACCGCTCGACCTCGTCGACGGTGTTGTAGACCGCGAACGACGCCCGCGCGGTGGCGGTGACGCCAAACCGCCGGTGCAGCGGCCACGCGCAGTGGTGCCCGACGCGCACGGCCACGGCGTCGTCGTCGAGGACCTGGCCGACGTCGTGGGCGTGGATCCCGTCGACGACGAAGCTCACCGGCGATCCACGATCGACCATGGTCAGCGGCCCGACGATGCGGACGCCGTCGATGCCCGAAAGCCCCTCCAGCGCAGCCGCGACCAGATTGGCCTCATGTGCCTCGACCTCGGCCATGCCGATCGTCGACAGATAGCGTGCCGCTGCGGCCAACCCGACGACCTGAGAGGTCATCGGCGTACCCGCCTCGAAGCGCTGCGGAGCGGGCGCGTAGGTGGCGCCCTCCATGGTGACCGTCTCGATCATCGAGCCACCGGTGAGGAACGGCGGCATCCCGGCCAGCAACTCCCGGCGTCCGTAGAGCACACCGATCCCGTTGGGGCCCAACATCTTGTGACCCGAGAACGCGGCGTAGTCGACGTCGAGGGCGTGGAAGTCGATCGGCTGGTGCGGTGCCGACTGGCAGGCGTCGAGCACGGTCAGCGCGCCAACCGCCTTGGCCCGGGACACCAGTTCGGCCACTGGGGCCACCGCGCCGGTGACATTCGAGTGGTGGGTGAAGGCGACGACTTTCACGCGCTCGTCGAGATCGAGCGCATCCAGATCGATACGACCGTCATCGGTGACGGAATACCACTTCAGTCTCGCCCCGGTCCTACGGGCGAGTTCCTGCCACGGGATCAGATTCGCGTGATGCTCGAGCTCGGTGGTGACGATGACGTCGCCCGGCCCGACGGCGTGACCCTCGAACCGGTCGTCACCCAGCACGTAGGAGACGAGGTTGAGCGCCTCGGTTGCGTTCTTCGTGAACACCAGTTCGTCGGTGTCGGCACCGACGAACGCCGCGATGTCGGCGCGACCGGCCTCGTAGGCGTCGGTCGACTCCTCCATCAACTGGTGTGCACCGCGATGCACCGCACCGTAGGAGGTGGTCAGGAATTCGCGTTCGGCGTCGAGCACCTGCAGCGGACGCTGCGACGTGGCGCCGGAATCGAGGTATGCCAGTTGATTTCCGCCACGCATCACCCGCTGCAGGATCGGGAAATCGGCGCGGATCCCGGCCACGTCCAGCCGGCTCGTCGCGGTCGTCATGGCAACAGCCCCATTCACAACAGCCCCCTTCAGACGCCCGTCGAAGCAGCCTGCGCGGTGAACCGTTCGTAACCGTTGGCGTCGAGTTCGTCGGCCAGTTCCGGACCGCCGGACTCGACGATGCGGCCGCCGATGAAGACGTGCACGAACTGCGGCTCGATGTAGCGCAGGATGCGGGTGTAGTGCGTGATCACCAGGACGCCGCCGTCGTTGTCCTGGGCGTAGCGGTTCACACCCTCGCTGACGACCTTCAGCGCGTCCACGTCGAGGCCGGAGTCGGTCTCGTCGAGGATCGCGATCTTCGGCTTGAGCAGCGCGAGTTGCAGGATCTCGTGGCGCTTCTTCTCGCCACCGGAGAAGCCCTCGTTCACACTGCGTTCGGAGAACGACGGGTCGATGGAAAGGAATTCCTGGGCGGCCTTGACCTCTTTGATCCAGTGCCGCAACTTCGGCGCCTCACCGCGGACCGCGGTCGCGGCGGTGCGCAGGAAGTTCGACATCGACACCCCGGGCACCTCGACCGGATACTGCATGGCCAGGAACAGCCCGGCGCGGGCGCGCTCGTCGACGCTCATGGCCAGCACATCCCGGCCGTCGAGGGTGATCGACCCCGACGTCACGGTGTACTTCGGATGGCCGGCGACCGCGTAGGACAGCGTCGACTTACCGGAACCGTTGGGCCCCATCAGCGCGTGGGTCTCCCCCGAGTTCACGGTCAGGTTGACGCCCTTGAGGATCTCCTTGACCCCGCCGTCGGCGCCGCTGGCGTCCGGACCCGCGGCGACGGTGACGTGGAGGTTCTTGATTTCGAGTGTGGTCATGACTGGTTGTTTCCTTCGGTGAGGGCTAGCTCGCGTTCGATGGCGTCGGTCAGGCGCTCGCGCACGGCGGGCACGGCGATCTTCGAGATGATCTCGCCGAAGAACCCCCGCACGATGAGCCGCCGCGCCTGCTCCTCGGGGATACCACGGGCCTGTAGGTAGAACATCTGCTCGTCGTCGAAACGGCCGGTGGCGCTGGCGTGTCCGGCGCCGACGATCTCGCCGGTCTCGATCTCGAGGTTGGGCACCGAATCGGCACGGGCGCCGTCGGTGAGCACCAGGTTGCGGTTCACCTCAAAGGTGTCGGTGCCGGTGGCCTCGGCGCGGATCAGCACGTCACCAACCCAAACGCTGTGCGCATCGGGCTTGTTCGAGTTCGGATCCCCTTGCAACGCACCCTTGTACAGCACATCGGACGTGCAGTTCGGGTGCGCGTGGTCGACCAGCAGGCGCGCCTCGAGATGCTGACCGTCGTCGGCGAAGTAGGTGCCCAGCATCTGGGCGTCCCCGCCCGGGGCGGTGAACCGCACGGTCGCCGAGGTCCTCACAACCTCCCCGCCGAGCATGACGTTGACGTGCCCGAGCACCGAATCCTTGCCGAGGCGGGCGTGGTGGGCACTGACGTTGACCATGTCGTCGGCCCAGTCGGCGATCCAGATGACCCCGACATCCGCGGCGTCATCGGCGATGATCTCGACGTTGTCGGCATAGGTGCCGCTGCCGCGCAGGTCGACGACGACGATGGCCTTGGCGAGTTCCTCGACGCGGATCTGCAGGTGCCCGTAGGCGACCTTGCCCTCGCCGGGACCGGCGACGGTGATCTCGATCGGCTCGGCCACCGCGGTGCCACGTGCGACGGTCACCACGGTGGCGGATTCGAATGACGAGAATGCCTGTGCAGCAACACGATCGGCGGGCACACCACCCTGGCCGAGGCGTTCGTCGTCGCGCTGCACCGTCTCGACCGTCACACCCGGCCGTTCCGAGACCTCGATGTGGGCGGTACCGGACGCGACGGCCGAACCGTCGTGCAGTCCGCGCAACCGGCGCAGCGGGGTGAACCGCCAGATCTCGTCGCGACCGCCGGGCACCTCGAAGGCGTTGACGTCGAACGACGTGAACACCTCACCCTTGTTGAGTGCCGAGCCGGCGGGGGTTCCCTCGATCGCGGTGTTCAAGTCCGTCACTAACCCACGGCCCCTTCCATCTGCAACTCGATCAGACGGTTGAGCTCCAGCGCGTACTCCATCGGCAGCTCCTTGGCGATGGGCTCGACGAATCCGCGCACCACCATCGCCATCGCCTCGTCCTCGGTCAGCCCGCGGCTCATCAGGTAGAACAGCTGATCCTCGCTGACCTTCGACACGCTCGCCTCGTGACCCATCGTGACGTCGTCCTCGCGAATGTCGACGTACGGGTAGGTGTCGCTGCGGCTGATCGTGTCGACAAGCAGCGCATCGCATTTCACGCTCGAGCGCGAACCGCGCGCACCCTTGTTCACCTGGACCAGGCCACGGTAGGATGCGCGGCCACCGCCGCGGGCCACCGACTTCGACACGATGTTGCTCGACGTCTGCGGCGCGAGGTGCAGCATCTTGGCCCCGGTGTCCTGATGCTGACCCTCGCCGGCGAACGCGACCGAGAGCACCTCTCCCTTGGCGTGTTCACCGGTCATCCAGACCGCCGGGTACTTCATGGTGACCTTGGAACCGATGTTGCCGTCGACCCACTCCATGGTGGCCCCGGCCTCGGCGCGGGCCCGCTTGGTGACCAGGTTGTAGACGTTGTTCGACCAGTTCTGGATCGTCGTGTACCGGCAGCGTCCACCGGGCTTGACGATGATCTCGACGACCGCCGAATGCAGCGAGTCGCTCTTGTAGATCGGCGCGGTGCAGCCCTCGACGTAGTGCACGTAGGCACCCTCGTCGACGATGATCAGCGTCCGCTCGAACTGACCCATGTTCTCGGTGTTGATCCGGAAGTAGGCCTGCAGCGGGATGTCGACGTGCACACCCGGTGGCACGTAGATGAACGAACCACCCGACCACACCGCGGTGTTGAGCGAGGAGAATTTGTTGTCCCCGGCCGGGATCACAGTGCCGAAGTACTTCTTGAAGATGTCGGGATGTTCACGCAGACCGGAATCGGTGTCGAGGAAGATCACGCCCTGCTTCTCCAGGTCCTCGCGGATGGAGTGATAGACGACCTCGGACTCGTACTGCGCGGCGACACCGGAAACCAGGCGCTGCTTCTCCGCCTCGGGGATGCCGAGCCGGTCGTAGGTGTTCTTGATGTCGGCGGGCAGATCGTCCCACGTCGCGGCCTGCTTCTCGCTGGACCGCACGAAGTACTTGATGTTGGTGAAGTCGATGCCCTCGAGATTGGCGCCCCAGTTCGGCATCGGCTTCTTGTCGAACGTGCGCAGCGCGCGCAGCCGGATGTCGAGCATCCATTCGGGCTCGTTCTTCTTCGCCGAGATGTCGCGGACGACGGCTTCGGACAGGCCGCGCTGCGCGCTGGCGCCTGCGACGTCGGAGTCGGCCCAGCCGTAGCCGTAGCGACCCAGCGAGGCGATGGCCTCCTCCTGCGACAGCGGCTCGCCGATCGTGTGTTCGGGCGTGACGCTCGTCGTGTCCGGGGTGGCGGTCATGTCGACGCTCCTTGGTCTGTCGGGACGGATCCGGCGCGGGCTGTGCGCCGGAGGGGTGGTGTCGTGTCTGGCTGCAGCGGCACGTGGGTGGTGCAGGCACAATCGCCGTTGACGATCGTGGCCAGCCGCTGCACGTGGGTGCCGAGGATCTCCGAGAACGCCTCGCGCTCGGCCTCGCACAACTCCGGGAACTCCTCGGCGACGTGCGAGACCGGGCAGTGGTGCTGGCAGATCTGTACACCGCCGATCGGGCCGCTGACCCGGGTGGTGGTGGTCGCGTAGCCGGCCTCGGTGAGCGCCTCGGCCACCCGGCCGGCAGTCTCGGCCACCCGGCCGGCAGTCTCGGCCACCCGGCCGGCAGTTGATTCAGCACTGTCGGCCCCCTGGGTTACTCCCGAGAGGATGGTGTCGATCCGCCGGCGGGCGAAGGTGCGCACGGCATCGTCGCCGCCGATCTCCCGCAGCTGCCGCATCGCGGCCGCCGCGAGGTCGTCGTAGGTGTGGCCGAGCTTGGCGCGGCCGGCGGCGGTGAGCCGGTACCGTTTGGCCGGCCGGCCCCGGCCGGTGTGCTGCCACGCCGCGGCGGCCGTGGCCTGCGCGTCACCCGCCTCGATCAGTGCGTCCAGGTGCCGGCGCACACCCGCGGCGGAGATACCCAGCCGTTCGCCGATCACCGATGCGGTCACCGGCCCCTGCAGCAACATCTGGATGATCGCGCTGCGGGTATGCCCGTCCGAGACGTGCGCAGCGGACACGCCGGCAGCCTCGGTAGGGATTTTCACAACACCATTGTGACGGAATTCGGCACCCGGTTCCACCAAGGTGACCCTTAGTCGGAGCGGGAGAGTGTGCACAGCGCCGGCGGTTAGTCTGCTCGAATGGCTCGTATGGCCGGGCGACTGCAGTCCTTCAGTTCCTCGATCGCCCGCTGGCACGGCGACGAGCGGACGGTCGGCTCACCGCTCACCGAGGCCGATCTGGTCTCGTTGCGCCGGACGCGGTTGTTCGGGGCGACGGGCACCGTGCTGATGGCGATCGGCGCCCTGGGTGCCGGCGCACGGCCCGTCGTCCAGGACCCGACGTTCGGTGTCCGCCTGCTCAATCTGCCCTCGCGCATCCAGACCGTCTCGCTGACGATGACCACGACCGGCGCGGTGATGATGGCGCTCGCCTGGCTGATGCTGGGCCGCTTCGCGCTCGGCAGCCGGCGGATGTCGCGCAGCCAGACCGACCGCACGCTCCTGCTTTGGGCGATCCCGCTGCTCATCGCCCCGCCGATGTACAGCAAGGACATCTATTCCTACCTCGCGCAGAGCGAGATCTCGCTGCAGGGACTCGACCCCTACAAGGTCGGGCCGGCCACCGGGCTCGGACTCGACCACGTGTTCACGCTGTCGGTGCCCAGCCTGTGGCGCGAGACACCGGCGCCCTACGGTCCGCTGTTCCTGTGGATCGGGCAGAGCATCTCCGCGATCACCGGCGAGAACATCGTCTGGTCGGTGCTGTTCCACCGACTGGTCGTGCTGCTCGGTGTCGGCCTGATCGTGTGGGCCACCCCGCGGTTGGCCCGCCGCTGCGGCGTCGCGGAGGTCAGCGCGTTATGGCTGGGCCCGTGCAATCCCCTGCTCTTCATGCACCTGGTGGCCGGCATCCACAACGAGGCGCTGATGCTCGGGCTGATGCTGGCGGGCACCGAGTTCGCGCTGCGCGGCGTGGACGCGGCCAGGCCGCTCGTCCCGCGACCGCTGCACTGGCCGTCGGGAAGGGCCCAGTGGGCGCGCTGGTACCCGATGGCCATGCTGCTCGCCGGCACAGCGCTGATCGCGATGTCATCGCAGGTCAAACTGCCGTCGCTGCTGGCTCTCGGCTTCGTCGCGATGGCGCTGGCCTGCAGGTGGGGCGGCACCGTGAAGGCATTCCTCATCGCCGGCGGATCGCTGACCGCTGTCGCGGTGGCGGTGATGGCGCTCATCGGCTGGGCCAGCGGGCTGGGGTTCGGCTGGCTGTTCACCCTCGGCACCGCCAACGTGGTGCGCAGCTGGATGTCCCCGCCGACGCTGATCGCGCTGGGCACCGGTCAGGTCGGCATCCTGCTCGGCCTGGGCGACCACACCACCGCGATCCTCGGGCTCGCCCGCGCCATCGGTGTGAGCATCATCGCGGTGTTGGTCAGCGGGTTGCTGCTGGCGGTGCTGCGGGGACGGTTGCATCCGGTCGGCGGCTTGGGCGTGGCGTTGGGGGCGACCGTGCTGCTCTTCCCCGTCGTGCAGCCCTGGTATCTGCTGTGGGCGATCATCCCGCTCGCGACGTGGGCCACCCGCCCGGGCTTCCGCGGCGCGACGATCGCGGTCACGCTGATCGTCGGCATCTTCGGCCCGACAGCCAACGGCGACCGGTTCGCCCTGTTCCAGATCGTGATGGCGACGCTGGCCAGCGCGGTCGTGATCGCGGCGCTGATGGCCCTGACCTGGCGTCGACTCCCCTGGCAGCCGTTACCCGACGGGGATCCGCCGGCGATGCCCGGCCCGTCGCCCCCGTCGCCGGCATCCGCCGAATCCGATGCGCGACCACCGCAACCGAGGTCGGCCGCACCGGGCGCATACGCTGACTCCCCGTGACAACTTCGTCGGCCAGCCCCGTGCGACTGCGCGGGGTGACCAAGCGCTACGGGTCGACCACGGCGGTCGACGGCCTCGACCTCGACGTGCACCGCGCCGAGGTGCTGGCGCTGCTCGGACCCAACGGCGCGGGCAAGACGACCACCGTCGAGATGTGCGAGGGCTTCCTGCGACCCGATTCGGGCACCATCGAGATCCTCGGCATGGACCCTGCCGCGCACAACACCAAGGTGCGTGAGCGCATCGGCGTCATGCTGCAGGGCGGCGGGGGTTATCCGGCGGCCCGGGCCGGCGAGATGCTCGATCTGGTCGCCGCCTACGCCGCCGACCCCCTCGACCCGCGGTGGCTGCTCGACACCCTCGGGCTCACCGACGTCGCGCGCACCACCTATCGCCGGTTGTCCGGGGGCCAGCAGCAGCGGCTGGCGCTGGCCTGCGCCGTCGTCGGCCGCCCCGAACTGGTCTTCCTCGACGAGCCGACCGCAGGCATGGACGCGCATGCCCGCATCGTGGTCTGGGAGATGATCGACGCGCTGCGCCGCGACGGCGTCACGGTCGTGTTGACCACCCACCAGCTGACCGAGGCCGAGGAACTGGCCGACCGGCTGGTGATCATCGACCACGGTGTCGCGGTGGCCACCGGCACACCGGCCGAACTGATGCGCAGCGGCGCCGAGAACCAGCTGCGGTTCACCGCGCCGCCCAGGCTCGATCTGTCGCTGCTCATGACCGCGCTGCCGGAGAGCTACAAGGCCACCGAGACCACGCCGGGCGAGTACCTCGTCGAAGGCCACGTAGACCCCCAGGTGCTGGCCACCGTGACGGCCTGGTGCGCGCGACTGGACGTGCTGGCCACGGACATGCGCGTCGAGCAGCGCAGCCTCGAAGACGTGTTCTTGGACCTGACCGGCCGGGAGTTGCGGAAATGACGACCAATCAGTTCGCCCCGGGCACCTTCACGCCGGATCCGCGGCCCGCCGCTGTGCCGAAGATGCTGGCCGCCCAGTTCGGCCTCGAACTGCGGCTGCTGCTGCGCAACGGCGAGCAGTTGCTGCTGACGATGTTCATCCCGATCACCCTGCTCGTCGGCCTGACCCTGTTGCCGCTGGGCGACTTCGGCGACGACCGGGCGGGCACGTTCGTCCCCGCGATCATGGCGCTCGCGGTGATTTCGACGGCCTTCACGGGCCAGGCCATCGCCGTGGCGTTCGACCGTCGCTACGGCGCGCTGAAAAGACTTGGGGCGACGGCACTTCCGGTGTGGGGCATCGTCGCGGGCAAGTCGCTTGCGGTGGTGGCGGTGGTCTTCCTGCAATCGATCCTGCTGGGGGCCATCGGCATTGCACTGGGATGGCGGCCCGAGGCGGTCGGTCTGGTCCTCGGCGCGGCGATGATCGCGCTGGGCACCGCGGGGTTCGCGGCGCTGGGCCTACTGCTCGGCGGCACCCTGCGCGCCGAGATCGTGCTGGCGGTCGCCAACCTGCTGTGGTTCGTACTCGCGGGGCTGGGAGCGTTGACTCTCGAAGGTCAGGCGGTGCCCGGCGCGCTCGCGTGGGCCGCCCGGCTCACGCCGTCGGGCGCGCTGACCGAGGCGCTGACCCAGGCGATGGCGCTGTCGGTCGACTGGCTGGGCCTGGCCGTCCTCGCCGCGTGGGGCGGTGTGGCGGCGCTCTGCGCGCTGCGCTGGTTCCGCTTCACCTGACATCAACGCGGGCAGCCGCCGTGAAGGGCGGGCCTACTACGAGCCGTAGTTAAGGCTGCTCTACCATCGGATTCGTGCCCGCCAGACGACTCTTCCTGCGGCTGGTCGACCTGCTGCCGCTGCCCAGTCTGCGGGTCCAGCGCGCCGTCGCGATCGCAGTCATCCTCACCCAGGGCGGGATCTCGGTCACCGGCGCGATCGTCCGCGTCACCGCTTCGGGGCTGGGCTGCCCCACCTGGCCGCAGTGCTTCCCCGGCAGCTTCACCCCGATACCGCACGCCGAGGTGGCCGGCATCCACCAGGCCGTCGAGTTCGGCAACCGGCTGATCACCTTCCTCGTGGTGCTGACCGCCGCGGCGGCCGTGCTGGCAGTCACGCGCGCCCGGCGCCGCCGCGAGGTCCTCGTCTACGCCTGGCTGATGCCCGCCTCGACGGTGGCCCAGGCCGTGATCGGCGGCATCACGGTGCTGACCGGACTGCTGTGGTGGACCGTCGCGATCCACCTGCTGGTTTCGATGGCGATGGTATGGCTGGCGGTTCTGCTGTTCGTCAAGATCGGGGAACCCGACCATGGCGAGGGGGCCGGAACCCCGGTGCGCGCCGTCCCGAAACCGTTGCGCCAGTTGACGTTGCTGAGCGCGGTGACCCTGTCGGCCGTCCTGGTCACCGGCACCCTGGTGACCGGCGCGGGTCCGCACGCAGGCGACAAGAGCATCGAGCAACCGGTCCCCCGGCTGCAGGTCGAGATCACCACGCTGGTGCATCTGCATTCGTCGCTGCTCATCGCCTACCTGTCGCTCCTGGTCGCGCTCGGCTTTGCCCTGTTGGCCGCGCGGGCGCCGCGGCCCGTGCTGATCCGGCTGGGCGTGCTGATCGGGATCGTCGCCGCTCAGGGCACGGTCGGCGCAGTCCAGTTCGTCACGGGGGTGCCTGCCGCGCTCGTCGCAGTGCACGTGGCGGGGGCTGCGGCCTGCACGGCGGCCACCGCAGCGCTATGGGCGTCGATGCGACAGCGGACCGAGACCGAGGCGCTCGAGCGCGACCTCGACGGCGATGGCGAAGTCGCGCTCGCGGTCCGCACGCGTGGCGGCGTCGAGTTGCCGCCAACCCAGTGACGGCTCGATCAGTTCCACCTCGAGCACCCGCGCGTCGTCGCGATCGCCGATGACGTCGACCCGCGCGTAGAGGAATTCGTCCGCCTCCATCCCGAGGGCCGCCGCGGCCGCCCCCAGCGCCGCCAGCCCGACCTCCCAGACTTCGAAATCCGGTTCGGCAGGCGCCAGTGTCTCCAGTGCGTAGGTGCCCGACTCGTCGAACACGGGCGGACCCGCCGGCGGCAGGATCGCGGCCTTGGTGAACGCGTGCGACTGCGCGCCGCCGACGAACACCAGCGCCGTCTCCCCGTACTCCACCCGCGCGTCGTACGGCTGCACGAGAACCGCGCGGCCCTGCGCCTGCAGGTGCGCCGCGTGGGCGGCGGCGGGAACGGGATCGGTGAAGCGTTGCGCCCCGACCGAACCCCCGCCGACCGCGGGTTTGACCACGACCTCACCGTCCGGGACGACGACGCGGACATCGCTGCCGAAGCGGCGGGTCGGCACCGTCGGCACCCCGCGCCGCGCCAACTCCACGAGGTATCGCTTGTCGGTGTTCCAGGCGACGACGTCCGGGCTGTTGAGCAGGTTGCGAACCTGCCGCGTCCACACCTTGAACTCGTCGAGACGGTCGATGTAGTCCCACGTCGCCCGCAGGATCACCAGGTCGGCGTCGAGCACCGCCTCGTCGTCCCAGGGCAGCCAGCGCGCGTGCAGGCCCCGTGTGCGCAGCGCCTCGAGCAGTCCGTCGTCGTCGCCGTCGCCCTCGGGCAGGGCACGGCAGCCGGCCAGCACGATCCGCGGATGGAACAGGTCGGGACGCGCGAGCCTCACCCGGGTCATGCTAGGTGCGTGGATGATGGTTGCCGTGTACGCGATCGAAGTCTCCGAAACCGGCGGTCCCGAGGTCCTCACCCACGTCGAGAAGGACCCCCCCTCACCCGGCCCGGGTCAGGTGCTGATCAAGGCCGAGGCGATCGGGGTCAACTTCATCGACACATACTTCCGGTCGGGCCTGTATCCGCGGGAGGTGCCGTTCGTCGTCGGTACCGAGGTCTGCGGCACCATCGAGGCGGTCGGCGACCATGTCGCGGCGCTTCAGGTGGGCGACCGGGTGGTGACCGACAAGGCGCTCGGCGCCTATGCCGAATACGCCGTGGCGCCTGCGGACTTCGTGGCGTATGTGCCCGACGGGGTGGAGCCCGCGGCAGCCGCCTCCGCGCTGCTGAAGGGGATGACGGCGCACTACCTGATCAAATCGACCTATCCGGTCCAGCAGGGCGACACGGTGCTGGTGCACGCGGGCGCCGGCGGGGTCGGGCTGATCCTCACGCAGTGGGCGACCAGCCTGGCGGCCAAGGTCATCACCACCGTCTCCACACCGCAGAAGGCCGAACTCTCGCGCCGGGCCGGGGCGATCGAGGTGCTCGACTACCCCGACGATCCGCAGGAGTTCGGCGCCCGGATCCGCGAGCTCACCGGCGGCGACGGGGCGGCCGCGGTCTATGACGGGGTGGGCGCGGCAACATTCGACGCCAGCCTGGCCAGCCTCGCGGTGCGCGGCACTCTGGTCCTGTTCGGCGGCGCCAGCGGACCCGTCCCGCCGGTCGACCCGCAACGGCTCAACTCATCCGGGTCGGTGTACCTGACCCGGCCCAGCCTGGTGCACTACACCCGTACCTCCGACGAATTCTCTTGGCGTGCAGGCGAAGTGCTCAGTGCCGTCGCGACGGGCGCGATCGACGTGACGGTCAGCGAACGGTATCCGCTGCGCGAGGCCGAACGCGCGCACCGCGATCTGCAAGAGCGCAAGACCGTCGGGTCGGTTGTCCTGGTTCCGTAACGATTGCGTGATCGATCTGGAGGTTTCACACATGTGACACTGAACGCGCACGCCCGCGCGTTCTCGAATTCGCCG
Source organism: Actinomycetota bacterium (assembly GCA_034189785.1). Classification (GTDB taxonomy): domain Bacteria; phylum Actinomycetota; class Actinomycetes; order Mycobacteriales; family Mycobacteriaceae; genus Mycobacterium. The sequence continues at coordinate 111,005 of JAXHUG010000038.1, read as the reverse complement.
TCTTCTTTGAAGGAGGTCCCGACGATGGCGCCGTCCCGCATAGCCGGCCCCGGTGGGCGGTCAGCTGCCCAGCAGGGTGGGCAGCGCCAGCACCGAGTCGACCGCGAGCGCGGCGAATACGACGGCCAGATAGTTGTTCGACTGCAGGAACAGCCGCAGCGGCCTGACCGGCTCGCCGCGATTGACCCCGTTGTAGAGCTGGTGGGCCATCACCAGGAACCAGGTGCCCGCAAGCACCGCCACCGAGGCGTACAGCCAGCCCGTGGCCAGCGCCAGCGCCAGCGTGGTGAGCACCGTCAGCCAGGTGTAGACCAGGATCTGGCGGGTGACCTGTCGCTCGGTGGCCACGGCCGGCAGCATGGGCACGCCCGCCGCCTTGTAGTCGTCCTTGTAGCGCATCGCCAGCGCCCAGGTGTGCGGCGGCGTCCAGAAGAAGATGATCGCGAACATCACCAGCGCCGGCCAACCGATGGTGCCGGTGACCGCCGACCAGCCGATCATCACCGGCATGCAGCCGGCGGCTCCACCCCACACCACGTTCTGGGAGGTACGACGCTTGAGCAGCAGCGTGTAGACGAAGACATAGAAAGCGACGGTGGCCACGGCCAGCAGGCCGGACAGCAGGTTGCTGGTGCCCCACAGCCAGAAGAACGAGCCGACCGACAGGACGACGCCGAAGACCAGCGCGTTGCGGGTCGGGACGGTGTCCCGCGCGAGCGGCCTGCGCGCGGTCCGCTTCATCTTCTTGTCGATGTCGGCGTCGGCGACACAGTTGAGCGTGTTCGCACCGGCGGCGGCCAGCATCCCGCCGATGAGCGTGTTGAGGATCAGCAGCGGATCGACCGTGCCGCGATCGGCCAGCAGCATCGCCGGGATGGCGGTGACCAGCAGCAACTCGATCACGCGTGGTTTCGTCAGCGCCAGATAGGCAAGAACCGTGGTGCGGATGCGAGACGGCGCCCCATGGCTGAGGTGGCGCTCGCGAATGCTCACGCAGTCAACTCCCTCATCGTTGGCGGTGGTCTTGGCGATGTTGATGGTCTTCCGCTTGTTGATGGTCACAGCCGCCGCGCGACATCTACTACAGACGATGGTAGACCGCTGGGAACCCTGCGGATGACCGCAGGGTCATTTCCGCATCACTCCCGTATCGGGAGGACGAAATATCCCCACGTGCACCATGCGACGGCGCAGCGGGGAGCACTAGGGTTGGAGGCGCGGTCCGAAAGGTTGTGTGCGGCCGCTGACCGAACATTCCACCGAGGAGCGAGCCAGTGACCACCGTCGACGACATCGCGACGCTGACCCAACCCCGCCACCCCGACGACTGGTCCGAGTTGGACACCGTCGCGGTCGACACCGTGCGGGTGCTGGCGGCGGACGCTGTGCAGAAGGTCGGCAACGGCCATCCCGGTACGGCGATGAGCCTGGCGCCGCTGGCGTACACGCTGTTCCAGCGGGCCATGCGGCACGACCCCAGTGATGTGCACTGGCTGGGCCGGGACCGGTTCGTCCTGTCCTGCGGTCATTCGAGCCTGACGCTCTACATCCAGCTCTACCTGGGCGGGTTCGGTCTCGAGCTCGAGGACATCCAGTCGCTGCGAACCTTCAAGTCGAAGACCCCGGGCCATCCAGAGTTCCGGCACACCAAGGGTGTGGAGATCACCACCGGCCCGCTCGGCCAGGGCCTCGCCTCGGCCGTGGGTATGGCTATGGCGGCGCGCTACGAGCGCGGGCTGTTCGACCCGGACGCCGCGCCGGGCACCAGCCCGTTCGACCACTACATCTATGTGGTCGCCTCCGACGGCGACATCGAAGAGGGCGTGACCAGCGAGGCGTCGTCGCTGGCGGGTACCCAGCAGCTGGGCAACCTCATCGTCTTCTACGACCAGAACCAGATCTCCATCGAGCACGACACGAACATCGCGCTGTCGGAGAATGTCGCCGACCGCTACCGCGCCTACGGCTGGCACGTCCAGGAGGTCGCGGGCGGCGAGAACGTCGTCGGGATAGAAGAAGCCATCGAGGCCGCCAAGGCAGTGACGGACCGCCCGTCCTTCATCGCGTTGCGCACGATCATCGGCTATCCGGCGCCGAACAAGATGAACACCGGCGACGCGCACGGCTCGGCGCTCGGTGACGAGGAGGTCGCGGCGGTCAAGAAGATTCTCGGCTTCGACCCGGACAGGACGTTCGAGGTGCGCGACGAGGTCATCGAGCACACCCGCAAACTCGTCCAGCGGGGCCGCGAAGCCCACGAGAAGTGGCAGCCCGAGTTCGACGCCTGGGCTGAGCGCGAACCCGAGCGCAAGAAGCTGCTCGACCGGCTGCTCGCCCAGGAGCTGCCGGAAGGCTGGGATGCCGATCTGACCTACTGGGAGCCAGGCAGCAAGGCGGTCGCCACCCGCGCTGCGTTCGGCCAGGTGCTCAACGACGTCGCCCCGAAGCTGCCCGAACTGTGGGGCGGTTCGGCCGATCTGGCCGGCAGCAACAACACGACCATCAAGGGCGCGAAATCGTTCGGCCCGCCGTCGATCTCGACCGACGACTTCGCCGCCGACTGGTATGGCCGGGTGCTGCACTTCGGCGTCCGCGAACACGCGATGGGCTCGATCCTGTCGGGCATCGTGCTGCACGGCCCGACGCGCGCCTTCGGCGGGACGTTCCTGCAGTTCTCCGACTACATGCGGCCGGCGGTGCGGTTGGCGTCGCTGATGGACATCGACACCATCTACATCTGGACCCACGATTCGATCGGTCTCGGCGAGGACGGCCCCACGCACCAGCCGATCGAGCATCTCGCCGCGCTGCGGGCCATCCCGAATCTATCGGTGGTCCGGCCGGGTGACCCGAACGAGACGGCCTATGCCTGGCACAGCATCCTGGCCCGCGGCAACGGCAGCGGCCCGGTCGGTTTCATCCTGACCCGACAGGGCATCCCGGTACTGGAGGGCACCGACTCCGACGGCGTCGCCCGCGGCGGATACGTCCTCGGCGGCGGGAATCCCTCCGATGACGCCGACGTCATCATCATCGCGACCGGATCCGAACTCCAGCTCGCGGTGGAGGCGAAGAAGGTCCTCGCCGACAAGGACCTCACCGCATACGTGGTGTCCATGCCGTGCGTGGAGTGGTTCGAGTCGCAGCCGAAGGAATACCGCGACAGCGTGCTGCCGCCCAACGTCTCCGCGCGCGTCGCCGTGGAGGCCGCCGTCGCCCAGAGCTGGTACAAGCTCGTCGGCGACACCGGCGAGATCATCTCCATCGAGCACTACGGGGAGTCCGCCGACGACAAGACGTTGTTCCGCGAGTTCGGCTTCACTGCCGAGGCCGTCGCCGCCGCCGCGGAGCGCACCATCAACAACTAGCCGACAAAGCAAGGGCAGGAAAAGGACGATGACTCAGAATTCGAACCTCGCAGCGCTCAGCGCCGCCGGGGTGTCCGTATGGCTCGACGATCTGTCCCGCGAGAGGTTGCAGACCGGAAATCTGCAGGAGCTGATCGATACCCGCAGCGTCGTGGGGGTGACCACCAACCCGTCGATCTTCCAGGCGGCGCTGTCGAAGGGCGACGCCTACGACGCCCAGGTGAAGGAACTCGCAGAGCGGGGCGCCGACGTCGACGCCACCATCCGCACCGTCACCACCGACGACGTGCGCAACGCCTGCGATGTGCTGGCCAAGCAGTACGAACTGTCCGGCGGCGTCGACGGGAGGGTGTCCATCGAGGTCGACCCACGGCTGGCGCACGATACGGACAAGACGATCCTGCAGGCCATCGAGCTGTGGAAGATCGTAGACCGGCCGAATCTGCTGATCAAGATCCCGGCCACCGAGCCGGGTCTGCCCGCGATCACCGCGGTGATCGCCGAGGGCATCTCGGTCAACGTGACGCTGATCTTCTCTGTCGAACGCCACCGCGCGGTCATGAACGCCTACCTGGCGGGTCTGGAGAAGGCCAACCAGGCCGGCCACGACCTGTCCACGATCCACTCGGTCGCCTCGTTCTTCGTCTCGCGCGTCGACACCGAGATCGACAACCGCCTGGAGAAGATCGGATCCGAGGAGGCCCTGGCGCTGCGCGGTCAGGCCGGCGTGGCCAACGCCCGGTTGGCCTACGCCGCCTATGAGGAGGTCTTCGTCGGCGGGTCGCGGTTCGAGGAACTCAAGGCCGCCGGCGCGCGCGTACAGCGGCCGCTGTGGGCGTCGACCGGGGTGAAGAACCCCGACTACTCCGACACCCTCTACGTCACCGAACTCGTCGCGCCGAACACGGTGAACACCATGCCGGAGAAGACGCTCGAGGCCGTCGCCGACCACGGCGTGGTCACCGGTGACACGGTGACCGGTAAGGCAGCCGAATCGCAGGCGCTGTTCGACAAGCTCGACGCCGTCGGCATCGACCTGCGCGACGTGTTCCTGGTACTGGAAACCGAGGGCGTCGAGAAGTTCGAGAAGTCGTGGCAGGAGTTGCTCGAGGCCACGCAGGGCCAGCTCGACGAGAAGAAGTCCTGAGTAGGGCGATGAGCGCCTGCGCGAAGAGCAGAGAGCCGGCGATGAGCGCCTGCGCGAAGAGCAGAGAGCCGGCGATGAGCGCCTGCGCGAAGAGCCGAGTGCGCCGGTGTCGCCGGTGAACCGGCCGGTCCCCGGAGTGCCGACTCCCGCCCCGGCGGGTTGGCGGAATCCGTTGCGTGACAAACGGGATAAGCGCATGCCCCGGATCGCCGGGCCGTGCGGTGTGATCATCTTCGGGGTCACCGGCGATCTCTCCCGCAAGAAGCTGATGCCGGCGGTCTACGACCTGGCCAACCGGGGGCTGCTGCCCGCGTCGTTCTCGCTCGTCGGGTTCGCCCGAAGGGATTGGGCCGACGAGGATTTCGGGCAAATCGTCTACGAGGCGGTCAAGAAGCACGCCCGCACACCGTTCCGCCAGGAGGTGTGGGACCGGCTGGCCGAGGGAATCCGGTTCGTCCAGGGCACTTTCGACGATGAGGCCGCCTTCGCCACGCTCGCGGAAACCCTGGAGAAACTCGACGTCGAACGCGGCACCGGCGGCAATCACGCGTTCTACCTGTCGATCCCGCCGAAGGCGTTTCCGCTGGTCTGCGAACAGCTGCGTAAGTCCGGGCTGGCGCGGCCGCTGGAGGGCCGCTGGAGCCGGGTGGTGATCGAGAAGCCGTTCGGCCACGACCTCGAGAGCGCGGTCGAACTCAACTCCGTGGTGAACAGCGTGTTCCCCGAGGAGTCGGTGTTCCGCATCGACCACTACCTCGGCAAGGAGACCGTGCAGAACATCCTGGCGCTGCGGTTCGCCAATGAGCTGTACGAGCCGGTCTGGAACAACAACTACGTCGACCACGTCCAGATCACGATGGCCGAGGACATCGGACTGGGCGGGCGTGCAGGCTATTACGACGGCATCGGCGCCGCCCGTGACGTGATCCAGAACCACCTGCTGCAACTGTTGGCGCTGACGGCGATGGAGGAACCTGTCAGCTTCCACCCCCACGAACTGCAGGCCGAGAAGATCAAGGTGCTCTCTGCGGTGCGGTTGGCGCAGCCCCTCGACCAGACCACCTCACGCGGTCAGTACGCCGGCGGGTGGCAGGGCGGTGAGAAGGTGGTCGGCCTGCACGACGAGGAGGGGTTCTCCAAGACGTCGACGACCGAGACCTTCGCCGCGATCACCCTCGACATCGACACCCGCCGCTGGGCCGGAGTGCCGTTCTATCTGCGCACCGGAAAGCGGCTGGGCCGCAGGGTGACCGAGATCGCGCTGGTGTTCCGCCGAGCGCCGCACCTGCCGTTCGACGCGACGATGACCGAGGAACTCGGCCAGAACGCGCTGGTGATCCGGGTGCAGCCCGACGAGGGCATCACGCTGCGGTTCGGCTCCAAGGTGCCGGGCAGCGCGATGGAGGTCCGTGACGTCAACATGGACTTCTCCTATGGGTCGGCGTTCGCCGAGGACTCCCCCGAGGCCTACGAGCGGTTGATCCTCGACGTGCTGCTCGGTGAACCGTCGCTGTTCCCGGTCAACGCCGAGGTCGAACTGTCCTGGAACATCCTGGACCCGGTACTCGACTACTGGGCGTCGCACGGCAAACCGGATCCGTACGACTCGGGCACGTGGGGGCCGGAGTCGGCGTTCGAGATGCTGCGGCGGAGCGGCCGCGAATGGAGGCGGCCCTAGACATGATTGTCGACCTGTCGGCCACCACCACCAACGCTTTGAACAGGAAGATCACGTCGCTGCGTGAGGAGGGTGGCGCGATCACACTCGGCCGGGTGCTCACCCTGGTCATCGCACCGGACTGCGAGGAGCTGGTCGAGTTCTCGATCGACGCAGCCGTCTCGGCGAGCCGTGAGCACCCCTGCCGCATCATCGTGGTGGTCCCCGCCGACCCCATCGCCGACGCACCCCGCCTCGATGGGCAGCTGCGCGTCGGCGGCGACGCGGGGGCCGGTGAGGTCGTCGTGCTGCGCACCTCCGGACCGTTGGCCGCACATGCGAGCAGCGTCGTGCTGCCTTTCCTGTTGCCCGATACGCCGGTGGTGGCGTGGTGGCCGGGTGTCGCCCCGGATGTGCCGGCACAGGATCCCCTGGGCCGCTTGGCGATCCGGCGGATCACCGATGCGACCGGCACGGCGGATCCGCCAGCGTCGATCAAGGGCCGGTTGAAGGGCTACACCGCCGGTGACACCGATCTGGCCTGGAGCCGGATCACCTACTGGCGCGCCCTGCTCACCTCGGCCGTCGACCAGCCTCCCTACGAGCCGATCACCTCGGTGATTGTGTCCGGGCTGAAGGACGAACCCGCACTCGACGTCCTGGCCGGATGGCTGGCCAGCCGTGTCGACGGGGAGGTGCGCCGGGAGGTGGGACCGCTGCGTGTGGAGCTCATCCGCCGTAGTTCGACCATCACGCTGCGCCGTCCGCAGGAGGGCATCACCGCGACGCTGAGCCGCACGGGCCGCCCGGATGCGCTGTTGCCGTTGGCCCGGCGCGAGGCGCGGGATTGTCTGGCCGAGGATCTGCGCCGTCTCGACGCGGACGAGATCTACCACGAGGCGCTGCAGGGTATCGGCAAGGTGCTGTACGCATGACGGTTTCAGTACGCCGGTACCCGGACAGCGATGCCCTGGTCGCGGCTGTCAGCGACCGGCTCGCCGACGGGATCGTGTCGGCCGTCGCACTCCGCGGGCGGGCGGACATCGTGGTGACCGGCGGCGGCACCGGTGTCAAGCTGCTGGCTCGCCTCCATGACGACCGCATTGACTGGTCGAAGGTGCACGTGTTCTTCGGCGATGAGCGGTATGTGCCCGAGGCGGACGACGAGCGCAACGACAAGCAGGTCCGTGAAGCGCTGCTGGACCGCATCGACATCCCGGCGGCGAACGTCCACGCGATGCCGGCGGCCGACGGCGAGTTCGGTGACGACCTCGGCGCCGCCGCGCTCGCCTACGAGCAGGTGCTGGCGGGGCTGGCCGAACTGGACGAACCGACACCGGTGTTCGACGTGCACCTGCTCGGGATGGGGCCGGAGGGACACGTCAACTCACTGTTCCCCCACACCCCGGCGGTGCGCGAGACGGCCCGCATGGTGGTCGGGGTGCCGGACTGCCCCAAACCGCCGCCGCAGCGGATCACGTTGACGCTGCCCGCCGTCCAGCGATCCCGTGAGGTGTGGCTGGTGGTGTCGGGTGACGGCAAGGCGGCGGCGGTGGCAGCTGCAGTGGGCGGCGCCGACCCGGACGACTGTCCGGCGGCGGGGGCGGTCGGACGCGAGGAGACAGTGTGGTTCCTCGACGCGGGCGCCGCGTCGCAGCTCTGACCCGCTACTCGTCGCTGACCCGCTCGGCCTGTGCGTCGGTGTAACCGGCGGCATAAGCGGAGATGCGGCGGAGCGCATCGCCGCTGACCGACGGTCTCGGGGCGTTCTCGCATTCGCGTGACTGCACGCAATCGAGACGTCCGGACGGCATCGGCTGGTTCCCCGGGGCTGTCATAATTGCGGTCATGGTCGACAGAAGCGGTCGCAGCACGCGTACAGGCCCCGAGCGCATCAGGAAGCTCGCGCAGGCGGCGCTCAACGCCGACATGACGGTCGAGCAGGTCGACACCATCCTCGAGGGCCTCAGCGTCACGCTTCAGGACCTCAACAGTTCAACGACCAACCTCGATGCGACGCTCGAGAGGTTCAACGACACGATCAACCAGATCAACGCGCTGGCGCCGCGGCTCATCGCGGTGGTCGACCGCTTGGAGGGCATCGTCACGCGAGTCGAGCGCCTCGTCGGCATGGGCGAGGCGGTGCTCGGCCCCTTGGCTGCGACGGAGAACGCGGTGCGCGGCGCGCTCAACGCGGTGCGTCGCAGCGCCCATCTCTAACCGCTGTTGCGCAGCGCCGTCGCCAACCCGCTCATCGTGAGCAGGATACCGCGCTGCACCAGTTCGTCGTCCTCCCCCGACCGGTACCGGCGGAGCAGTTCGACCTGCAGGTGGTTGAGCGGTTCCAGGTACGGGAAACGGTTGAACACCGACCGGGCCAAGGCGGGGTTGTCGGCCAGGAGGTCATCCTGGCCGGTGATCAACCTGTGCATCCGGATCGTGCGCGCGTGTTCGTCGGCGATCTTGTCGAATACGCGCCGCCGCAGGTCCTCGTCCTCGACGAGTTCCGAATACCGCGCGGCCAGACCGAGATCCGATTTCGCCAGCACCTGCGCCATGTTGGACAGCACGGTCCGGAAGAACGGCCACCGCCGGTAGAGGTCCTGCAGCACCTCCAACCGGTCCTCGGATTCGGCCTCCCCTTCGGCGATGTACTGCTCGAAGGCGCTTCCGGTGCCGTACCAGCCGGGCAGCATGACCCGGGACTGACTCCACGACAGCACCCACGGGATAGCCCGCAGGTCCGAGATGGACGTCGTCGGCTTGCGTGACGCCGGCCTGCTGCCGATGTTGAGCGCCCCGATCTCGCTCACCGGGGTGGACGCCTTGAAGTAGTCGACGAATCCCGGTGTCTCGTGGACCAGTTCGGCGTACGCCCGTTGTGCCCTGGCCGAAAGATCGTCGAGCACCTCGTAGGCCCTGTTGGCGAGCCCCCCAAGACCTTCAATGTCGAGCAGCGTCGATTCCAGCGTCGCGGCCACCAGCGTCTCGAGATTGCGGTGTGCCATGCGCGGTTCGGCGTACTTGGCGGCGATCACCTCACCCTGTTCGGTGATGCGCAGCGAACCGTTCACCGCGCCCGGCGGTTGCGCCAGGATCGCGTCGTAGCTCGGTCCACCACCGCGGCCGACGGTGCCGCCGCGACCGTGGAAGAGCCGCAACCGGATACCGGTCTTACGAGCCGATTCGACGAGGTCGAGTTCGGCCCGGTACAGCGCCCAGTTCGCGGCGAGATAGCCACCGTCCTTGTTGGAGTCCGAGTAGCCGAGCATGACCTCCTGGTTCTCACCGCGTGCGCTGACCATGCCGCGGTACAGCGGAAGGTCAAGGGCCGCCTCGAGGATCGACGATCCGCGCTGCAGGTCGTCGATCGTCTCGAACAGCGGGACGATGCCCACCGGTGCGTACGGTTCGCCACCCGAGACGTCCAGCAGGCCGGCCTCTTTGAGCAGGATGGCCGCTTCGAGCATGTCCGACACCGACTCACACATCGAGATGATGTAGTTGGGCACCGCCTGCGGGCCGAACACCCGCACCGCACGCGCCCCGGCCCGGACGATGTCGAGCTCCTTACGTGCCAGTTCCGACAGTTCGGCCTTCCCAGAGGTGAGCGGCCGGCGGGTGGCCAGCTCAGAGACCAGCAGGTCGATGCGCTCGGGCTCTGACAGCGAGGTGTAGTCGTCGTGCACACCAGCCCACGCCAGCAGTTCCGCCACGACCTCCTCGTGGACGTCGGAGTTCTGCCGCATGTCCAGGCCGGACAGGTGGAAACCGAAGACGCGCACCGCTTCCCGCAGCTGTAGCAACCGGTCGTCGGCGAGCACCGCGCTGCCGTGGCCCCGCAGCGACGCGTCGATCACGTCGAGGTCGGCGAGCAGTTCGGCCGGTGTGGCGTAGCGCTGCAGACCGAGGTCGAGTTCGTGTTCGGGCTGGTAGTCGAGGACCTCCAGGGCGGTGGCGGTGAGCCTGCCGTGGACCACCCGCAGCGCGCGACGGTACGGTTCGTCGGCCCAGGCGGCCTCGTGACAGGCATCGGCCAGTGCGGTGAGTTCGCCGCTCACATGCACCAGCCGCGCGGACATCGACAGTTCCTGCTCCAGCCCGGTCAGTTCGGCGAAATAGTGCTCGAAGGCCGTGTAGGCGGCGCGGGACGTGGCCTGCCGCACAACCTCTGCGGTGACGTTGGGATTGCCGTCGCGGTCGCCGCCTATCCAGGAGCCGGGCCGCAGAATCGGTTCGGACAGCAGGTCCGCGTCGGGCCACCGGGTCTGCAGCGCGGAGCGGACCTCGGCATTGACACGTGGGATGACCTCGAAGAACGCGGCTCGGTAGTAGCGCAGCCCAGTCTCGATCTCGTCCTGGATCTTCAAGCGCGACAGCCTGATCAACGCCGTCTGCCACAGCGTGAGGATGTGCCTGCGCAATTCCAGCTCGATGTCGCGGCCGTCGTCGGTGGTGTCGTGATCGTGCGCCCGCAGCCGCATGAGCTCGGTGATGCGGTGCTGGGTGTCGAACACCGTGCGCCTGCGGGTCTCGGTGGGATGGGCGGTGATCACCGGCGACACCAGCGCCCCGCTCAACGCGGTCGCCACCTCATCGGAATCCAGTTGTGCGGAGTCGAGTTTGGCGTATGTCGCGGCGAGGCTGCTGTTCTGCGGCGGCTCACCGGCGGCCACGTGGACCGCACGGCGGCGCTCGCGGTGGATGTCCTCGGCCACGTTGGCCAGCAGAGCGAAATGGGTGAACGCCCTGATGACGGGTATCGCGACGCGCGCCCCGATACCGTCGAACAGCCCGGCGAGTTCGGCCCGGTCGATCTCGGAGCGGCGGACCCGGAAGGACTCCACGCGTGCGCGTTCGACGAGGTCGAAAACGTCCTCACCGTTCTGCTCGCGGACCGTGTCACCGAGGATGGCACCCAGCAACCGGATGTCTTCGCGCATCGGCTCACTGGCTTCGCGACCCACCTCGGTCCGGGTCACCGAGCCGATCGGTTCAAGCGCTTCTGGGAGATCAGCCATGCGTTCCAGTATCGGCGCCCGGCGGACCCGCCGCATGGCGGGCGGGTCCACGGGACAGTGGTCGTGGGGTCGGGTAAGACTTCGCGGGCGGGCTTGTCGGCGCTCCAGCTCGCCATCACCGAGCGGGCGCGGTTCCTTCGCGTGCTCACGATGATCCGGGTGCATCTCTCCGGTCGGCACCATCACGTCCCCGACATCGGGGTTGTCGTCCCGAGCCGTGACAGATCGATACCCTCCGCGAGCCCTCGGCAACCCGTCTGTGACGGGTGTGACGGATCAGCTGTACTTGATCTGCAGCGCCATGCCGACGATCGAGACCACCCAGATGCCGACGACGAACAGAGTCAGCCGGTCGAGGTTCTTCTCCACGACCGTGGAGCCCGAGAGGCTCGACTGGACGCCGCCACCGAACAGGGTGGACAGACCGCCGCCCTTGGCACGATGCAGCAGCACCAGGAGCACCACCAGCAAGCTGGTGACGATCAACGTGATCTGCAGCGCGAGAACCATGGCGGACAGCCTACAGGCCGGGAACCTGTGGTCAGGGCAGGGGCCCACCTGCGGCGATCGCCGACAGCGTGGCGAACTGCTCACCGTCGAGTGAGGCCCCACCGACCAGCGCACCGTCGACGTCGTCCTGGGCGACGATCTCCCCGACGTTCTTGGCGTTCACCGACCCGCCGTAGAGCACCCTGATCCCGGCGGCCAGCTGCGGTGAGGAGAGCTTGCCGAGCGCGTCGCGGATGGCCTTGCACACCTCCTGCGCGTCGGCGGCGCTGGCCACCCGGCCGGTGCCGATCGCCCACACAGGTTCGTAGGCGATGACGGCATGACCGATCTGCTCGGACGTCAGCCCCGCCAGCGAACCGCGCAACTGCTCGACGTTGTGCTCGACGTGGTCGCCCGCCTCACGCACCTCCAGGTGCTCACCGATGCAGACGATCGGGGTGATGCCGTGCCGGAACGCCGCGACGGCCTTGGCGGCCACCAGCGCGTCGTCCTCGTGGTGGTAGGTGCGGCGCTCCGAGTGCCCGACGACGGCGAACGAGCAGCCCAGCTTGGCCAGGAACGCGCCGCTGATCTCCCCGGTGTAGGCGCCGGAATCGTGTTGCGACACGTCCTGTGCGCCGTAGCTGAGGCGCAGTTTGTCCCCGTCGACGAGCGTCTGCACGCTGCGCAGGTCGGTGAACGGCGGGATGACCGTCACGTCGACCTTGTCGAAGTACTTGTCCGGCAGGGCGAAGGCGATCTTCTGCACCAGCGCGATGGCCTCGAAGTGGTTGAGGTTCATCTTCCAGTTGCCGGCGATCAGCGGCTTACGGGTCACGGTCTAGGAGTCCAGTACTTGGATGCCGGGCAGTTCCTTGCCCTCGAGGTATTCCAGCGAGGCGCCGCCGCCGGTGGAGATATGGGAGAAGCCGTCCTCGGCCAGGCCGAGTTGGCGCACCGCCGCGGCGCTGTCGCCGCCGCCGACGACGCTGAACGCGCCCTTGCCGGTGGCACCGATGATCGCATCGGCGACCCCCTTGGTGCCTGCGGCGAACGCGGGGAACTCGAACACCCCCATCGGGCCGTTCCAGAACACCGTCTTGGCGTTCGACAGCAGGTTGGCGAACCGCTTCACCGACTCGGGGCCGATGTCGAGGCCCATCTTGTCCTCCGGGATGCGGTCCGCCGCCACGGTCGCCGGTTCGGCGTCGGCGGAGAACTCCTGCGCCACGACGATGTCGACCGGCAGGTGGATGACGTCGGCGTAGGTCTCGAGCAGTTCGCGGCAGGTGTCGATCATCTCCGGCTGCACCAGCGACTTGCCGACCGAAACCCCCCGCGCGGCAAGGAAGGTGAAGCACATCCCGCCGCCGATCACCAGGCTGTCGGCCTTCTTGGCCAGCGATTCGATCACCGCGAGCTTGTCGGAGACCTTCGAACCGCCGAGCACCACCGCGTACGGGCGGTCGGTCGAGCTGGTGAGCTGTTCGAGCACCTTGACCTCGGCGGCCACCAGCGTGCCCGCGTAGTGCGGCAGCAGTGTGGCGATGTCGTACACCGAGGCCTGCTTGCGGTGCACCACGCCGAAGCCGTCCGAGACGAACGCCCCGCCAGCGTCCGGGCCGCCGACGAGCGCGGCCAGCGCCTCGGCCAGCTTCCGCCGCTCGCCGTCGTCCTTGCTGGTCTCGCGCGGGTCGAAGCGGATGTTCTCCAGCAGCAGGACGTCACCGTCGGTGAGCCCCTCCGCGCGGGCCAAAGCATCGGTTCCGACCACGTCACCGGCGAGTTGCACGTGCCGGCCGAGTTTCTCGCTCAGCGCGGCCGCAACCGGCTTGAGCGAGTACTTCGGGTCCGGCCCGCCCTTCGGGCGCCCCAGGTGGGCGGTGATGATCACCTTCGCGCCGGCCTCGGCGAGCGCCTTGAGCGTCGGCACGGAGGCGATGATGCGGCCGGGGTCGGTGATGGCGCCGTTGTCGCCGAGGGGGACGTTGAGGTCGGAGCGTACTAAGACGCCCCTTCCGGCGATCTCCCTGTCATCGTCGTTCAGCAGGTCTTCGAGCGTCTTGACGGCCATGTGTCTAGAGGGACTTGCCCACGAGGGCGACCAGGTCCACGAGGCGGTGGGAGTAGCCCCACTCGTTGTCGTACCAGGAGACGACCTTGGCCTGGTCGTCGATGACCTTGGTCAGACCCGAGTCGAAGATCGAGCTGTGCGGGTCGGTGACGATGTCACTCGACACGATCGGCGCGTCGTAGTACTTGAGGATGCCCTTGAGCGGACCGTCGGCGGCCGCCTTCATCGCGGCGTTGATCTCATCGGCGGTGCCGGGCTTGGCCAACACGGCGGTCAGATCGGTGCACGAGCCGGTGGGGATCGGCACGCGCAGCGCATAGCCGTCGAGCTTGCCCTTCAGCGCTGGCAGCACCAGGCCGATGGCCTTGGCCGCACCGGTCGAGGTGGGCACGATGTTGAGTGCGGCGGCGCGTGCACGACGCAGGTCCCTGTGCGGGCCGTCCTGCAGGTTCTGATCCTGCGTGTAGGCGTGAACCGTGGTCATCAGACCCTTGACGATGCCAAACTCGTCGTTGAGCACCTTGGCCAGCGGGCCGAGGCAGTTCGTGGTGCACGACGCGTTGGAGATGATGTTCTGGCTGCCGTCGTACTTGTCGTCGTTGACGCCGAGCACGATGGTGATGTCCTCATCGGTGGCAGGCGCGGAGATGATGACCTTCTTGGCGCCCGCGTCCAGGTGGCCCTGGACCTTGTCGCGCTTGGTGAAGATGCCGGTCGACTCGACGACGACGTCGACGCCCAGATCCCCCCACGGCAGCGCGGCGGGGCCTTCCTTGACCTCGAGGGCCTTGATCTTGGTGTCACCGACGACGATCGTGTCGTCACCTTCGAGGCTGACGTCGTAGGGAAGCCGGCCCAGGATGGAGTCGAACTTCAACAGATGCGCGAGCGTGGCGTTGTCGGTGAGGTCGTTCACCGCCACGATCTCGATGTCGGTGCTCTTACCTTCGGCCTTCTGCGCATCCAGCGCACGGAAGAAGTTGCGGCCGATGCGGCCGAAGCCGTTGATGCCTACCCGGATGGTCACGTGGATCTCCCCTGTCTGCCTCTGGTGTATTGCTCGCCGGCCAGCCTAGCGGGACCGGCTGCCGAACGCGCGGGCTGGTCAGTGCACGGCCAGGCTCTGGTCGGCGTACGGATTGCCCAACCATTTCCGGCGGATCTGCTGCAGCGTGCCCGCCTCCTCCAACTCGGCCTGCGCGACGGTGATTCGGCTCAGCATCTGCTGGTCGTGGCCGGCCACCGCGAGCGCGATGTGCTCGACGGACAACCCATTCTGCACGACGTCGACGTCGGATCGCCCCTTGGCGTATTCGGTCAGCACAGGCGCCAGCGCGACGATGGCGTCGCATCCGTCGATGTCCAGTTGGTCGCATCGCTTGACGGATCCCTTGAGCCGGGCCGCGAACCGATCGGCGGTGCTACCCCGTTGCACGGCGACGGTGAGGCCGTCGAGTTCGTCGACGGAATGCACATTCGGGTGGTTCTCGGCGTCGACGGCAAGTGCCTGGCCGGCGATGAGATAGGGCGGCGCGAAGGCGACTCGTCCGTCGGTGGCCGTGAGACCGCCGGCCGCGCAGTCGACCTCGCCGTTGCCCAGCGCTTCGAGGACATCGTCGACGGTTCGGTAGTCCACGAACTCCGCCTGGTCACCGAGGGCGTCGGCGATCGCGTTGGCCAGGTCGACGTCGAGCCCGCCCGGCATTCCGGTGAAGGGCGGATTGGGGACGACGATGCCGACGCGGAGTGTGGCCATACCGGCCACGGTAGTCATGTCGATGGGCAGGAATCCTCCAGGCAGCCAAAGGTCAAGCCGGACTTGACGAACACCAGGTCCGCACCTGGACCTCCTGACGCCGAAAACACCGAGCCACCGCCCGCTACTACCACTATCGACGCAGGTCAGGACATCAATGAAGCCATATCTACAACTGTAGTACTGGCGGGGTCTGTTGCCTGCAATCTATAAGGACGGCGAGGTTTTCGGTTCTCCGGGGCGCACGGCACGCGTGTCGATCTCGTTGTCGCGACCGAAGAGGCCGCAGCCGACAACGGCCGCGGCCACCGTGAGCACAAGCGTCACGGTCGTGATGATTCGGAATATCATTGGTACGGATAGCGTTTCGCGTTCACCAAAGCTCCGCTCTGGTCGGGGATGAACTCGGTCTGGCTGCACCTTGCCCCTTGACAAACATCCCTGGATATCAGCCGAGTGGGTGAATCGCTTCGGCTGGCAAGCGTTCCGGCTAGGCGTCCTCGAGCAGGTCGGGCGTGACGGCGGACTCGGTGTCGGGGATGCCGTCCTGTTTGGCCTTGCGGTCGGCCATCGACAGCAGCCGCCGAATGCGCCCGGCGACAGCGTCTTTCGTCATCGGCGGATCGGCCATCCGGCCCAATTCCTCCAGTGAGGCCTGCCGGTGCTCGACGCGCAGTTTGCCCGCGAACGCCAGGTGGTCGGGTACGGTGTCACCGAGAATCTCGAGCGCGCGTTCCACCCGCGCGGCCGCCGCGACCGCTGCGCGTGCCGATCGCCGCAGGTTCGCGTCGTCGAAGTTCGCCAACCGATTGGCGGTGGCGCGCACCTCCCGCCGCATCCGCCGCTCTTCCCACGTCAGCCGTGTGTCCTGGGCACCCATCCGGGTCAGCAGCGCACCGATCGCCTCCCCGTCGCGCACCACAACCCGGTCGCTGCCGCGGACCTCCCGCGCCTTGGCGCTCACGCCGAGCCTGCGGGCGGCCCCGACGAGCGCCAGCGCCGCTTCGGGGCCGGGGCAGCTCACCTCGAGTGCCGAGGACCGCCCAGGTTCGGTGAGCGAACCGTGCGCCAGGAACGCGCCCCGCCAGGCGGCTTCCGCGTCGGCCGCGCTGCCGCCCACCACCTGGGCCGGCAGACCCCGCACCGGACGCCCCCGCAGGTCGAGCAGCCCGGTCTGCCGGGCCAGCGCCTCACCGTCCTTCGCCACCCGCACCACATAGCGGGTGCCCTTGCGAATACCGCTGGCGGACAACATGTGTACGACGGCGTTGTAGCCGTACAGATCGTAGATGTCCTTGCGCAGCCGGCGCGCGATGATGCCGAGGTCCACCTCGGCCTCGACGACCACCCGGCCGGACACGATGTGCAGTCCGCCGGCGAAGCGCAGCAGTGAGGCGACCTCGGCGCGGCGAGCGCTCACCGAGTTCACCACGAGTCGGCTCAGCTCGTCTTTGACCTCGGCTGTCATCGCCACGAGTCGTCACCTCTCGATCGGTTCGAAGTCGGGGTGGACGCCATCGGCACCTCGTCGCGGCCCCCCGCCGTCCCGCGAACCCGGACACCTTCGAGGGCCGCGGCCAGTCGCGCCGGATCATGTAAAGGTGTACCAGGTCGGCATACGTCGGCGAACTCCACTCGGGCGTCGAGGATCTTCGCCGTCCGGCTCAGCTGGTCGCGCTCGCGGTCGCTGGACACCCGGCTGGCGTCGACGATGATGTCGTGCACGGTGAAGTTCGGCGCATGCTGTGACAACACGTGGATGTGACGTTCGACGGAGAACCCCGCCGTCTCCCCGGGCTCGGCGGCGAGGTTGAGCACCAGCGCCCGGCGCGCCGAGGTGGCGCGCAACGCGGCGGCGAGCTCCGGTACCAGCACGTGCGGGATGACGCTGGTGAACCAGGATCCGGGCCCCAGCACCACCAGGTCGGCCGACATGATCGCGTCGACGGCCTGGCGGGTCGCCGGCGGATCGCCCGGCAGCAGCCGCACCCGGCGTACTTTCCCGACGGTCGTCGCGATCGCCACCTGACCGCGGATCACGCGGCTCATCCGCGGATCGGATTCCAGGCCGGCGACGTCGGCTTCGATCTGCAGCCCGATCGGGCACATCGGCAACACCCGTCCCTTGACCCCGAGGATGCGGCCCAACTCGTCGAGGGCGGCGACCGGGTCGGCCAGCACCTCCGAGAGGCCGGCCAGCATCAGGTTGCCGATCGGATGCCCGGCCAGCGCCCCGCTGCCGCCGAATCGATGCTGGATGACGGTCGCCCACAGCCGACCGTGCGGACTGTCGGAGGCCAACGCGGCCAACGCCATTCGCAGATCGCCCGGCGGCACGATGTCCAATTCGCTGCGTAGCCGGCCCGACGACCCGCCGTCGTCGGCGACCGTGACCACAGCGGTGACGTGCGGGCTTAACCGACGCGCCGCGGACAACGTCGCATAGAGCCCGTGTCCGCCGCCGAGTGCGACGATGCGTGGGTTCATTCACGCCCCAGATCCCGGTGCAGCACCCGCACCGTGAGTTCGTCACCGCCTTGCAACCGCCCCGCCAGCGCCTCGGCTATCGCCACACTGCGGTGTTTGCCGCCGGTGCAGCCGATCGCGACGGTCATGTAGCGCTTCCCCTCCCGCCGGTATCCGTCGATCACGACGTTCAGCAGTCGATGGTAGGTGTCGAGGA
Organism: Actinomycetota bacterium; assembly: GCA_034189785.1. Taxonomy (GTDB): domain Bacteria; phylum Actinomycetota; class Actinomycetes; order Mycobacteriales; family Mycobacteriaceae; genus Mycobacterium. Next base: position 92,810 of record JAXHUG010000038.1, on the reverse strand, counting down.
ACTCCTCTGCGCCGGGCTGGCCCAGCACGTAGGCGCGGACGTCGGGGTGTTGACCGGTGTACGGGCGCAACGCGTCGACCCAGTGCGGATTGGGCAGGAACCGCACGTCCATGACGATGTCGGCGTCCATCGGCAGCCCGTATTTGTAGCCGAACGATTCGACGGTGACGCTGGTCTCCGCCACGACCTCGCCGCCGAAGGCCCGTTCGACGCTCTTCCGCAGGGCGTGCACCGACAGCATCGACGTGTCGATCACCAGATCGGCCGAAGCGCGCACCGTCGCGAGCAGCGCCCGTTCCCGCGCGATGCCTTCGGCGAGCGTCTGGCCGCCCTGGAGCGGGTGGCTGCGTCGGTTCTGCTCGTAGCGGCGCACCAGGATGTCGTCGCTGGCTTCCAGGAACAGCACACGCGGGGTGATGTTGCGGGTGGCCAGATCCCGACGCACCCAGTCCAGGTCGCCGGTGAACCCACGCGACCGTACGTCCATGACGACCGCGAGCTGGGTGATGCGTGAGCCGGCGGCCAGCCCGAGGTCCACCATGCGGGCGATCAGCTCGGGCGGCAGGTTGTCGGCGACATACCATCCGAGGTCTTCGAGCACCTTCGCCGCGGTTCCGCGGCCTGCCCCGGACAACCCGGTGACCAGGACGACGTCGATCCCCGATTCCGGGTGATCGACATCCCCCCGCAGCTGTTCGCTCATGTCCGACTCTGTCATCCCGTCACCCTGCGTTGATCATCGTCGATGACCGCTGCCGCCGTGCGGCGAATCGGCCGGTGCGGCCTGCGGCACGCCCAGCGCCTCGAGCACGGCACGGGCGGTGGTGACCCCGATTCCGGGCACCGCGGTGATCTCCTCGACCGACGCCTCCTTCAGTCGCGCCACCGAACCGAAATGGGTGACCAGCGCTTTGCGCCGGCGTTCCCCGAGCCCGCGCACCGAGTCCAGCGCCGACGCCGTCATCCGCTTGGACCGCTTGCTGCGGTGATAGGTGATCGCGAAGCGGTGCGCCTCGTCGCGCACCCGCTGCAATAGGTAGAGGCCCTCGCTGTTGCGCGGCATGATCAGCGGATCGGGTTCCGAGGGCACCCACACCTCCTCGAGGCGTTTGGCCAGCCCGATCACCGCCACGTCGCTGATCCCCAGTTCGTCGAGGACGGCCTGTGCCGCGTTGACCTGCGGTGCACCGCCGTCGACGACGAACAGGTTCGGCGGGTAGGCGAACTTCCGCGACTTCCCTTCAGGTGCCATCTCCGTCGGGTGCCGGGTGTCGTGCAGGTGCCGGTAGAAGCGGCGCCGGGTGACCTCCGCGATCGAGGCGACGTCGTCGCTGCAGCCGTCGCCCGCGGCTTCGCGGATCGCATAGTGCCGGTAGTCCGATCTACGGGGCAGCCCGTCCTCGAACACCACCAGTGAGGCCACCACGTCGGTGCCCTGCACGTGACTGATGTCGATGCACTCGATCCGCAACGGCGCATCGGCCAACCCGAGTGCGTCCTGAATGCTCTGCAGCGCAGCAGTTCTCGCAGTGAAGTCACCGGCCCGTTTCAGTTTGTGCTGGGCCAGCGCCTCGTTTGCATTGCGTTGCACCGTTTCGAAGAGCGCCTTCTTGTCGCCGCGCTGCGGCACCCGCAGCGCCACCCGGGAGCCCCGCAGCTGCGACAGCCACTCGGTCAACTCGTCGGCGTTGTCCGGCAGGCACGGCACCAGCACCTGACGCGGCACCGGATTGGTCGCCTCGTCCAGGCCGGTGTCGCCCGCATTGTCACCGGCGCTGCCGAGTTCGGCCTGATCTCCGTAGAACTGGGTGAGGAACTGTTCGACCAGCTGCCCCTCCCCGGATTCGCCGGGCTCACCGGACTTCTCGACGATCCAGCCGCGCTGACCGCGCACCCGGCCGCCGCGCACGTGGAACACCTGCACCGCGGCCTCGAGATCGTCGTTGGCGAAGGCCACGACGTCGGCGTCGGTCCCGTCGCCGAACACCACGGTCTGCTTCTCCAGCGCGCGCCGCAGGGCGCCGATGTCGTCGCGCAGCCGCGCCGCCCGCTCGAAGTCGAGGTCCTCGGCGGCGGCGTTCATCTTCCGTTCCAGGTCCCGGACCAAGCGGTCGGTCTTGCCCGCCAGGAAGTCGCAGAAATCGAGCACGATCTGGCGGTGCTGCGCGGCGCTGACCTGCCCCACGCACGGCGCGGAGCACTTGTCGATGTAGCCGAGCAGACACGGACGGTCGATCTGGTTGTGCCGCTTGAACACACCGGCCGAGCAGGTCCGCGCGGGAAACACCCGGGTGAGCAGGTCGACGGTCTCGCGGATCGCCCAGGCGTGCGAGTACGGGCCGAAGTAGCGCACACCCTTCTTACGCGGGCCACGGTACACCGTCAGCCGCGGGAACTCCTCGTTGAGGGTGACGGCCAGCACCGGGTAGGATTTGTCGTCGCGGTAGCGGATGTTGAACCGCGGATCGAACTCCTTGATCCAGTTGTACTCGAGCTGCAGCGCCTCGACTTCGGTACTGACGACGGTCCACTCGGCCTTGGCCGCCGTCATCACCATCTGCCTGGTCCGCGGCGTCAGTCCCGCGAGGTCGGCGAAGTACGAGTTCAACCGGCTGCGCAGGCTCTTTGCCTTGCCGACATAGATCACCCGGCCGTGCGGGTCCCGGAACCGGTAGACGCCCGGTTCGACGGGGATCGACCCGGGAGCGGGCCGGTACGTCGATGGATCGGGCACGCTCTTAGGTTACTGCCGCGGCGACGGCGGGTCGGAGCCGCGCGACCAGCCCGACAAGCCGCGGCAGTAACCTACGGACAGGTCGCGAGTGACTCCGCTACCGTCGAAGGGTGCGGATACCGGCGTCGGTGCAGAAGGTGACCGCCCTGCTCGGAGGGGTCGTGTTGCTCACGGCCGGATGCTCTGATGCCGAGCAGACCCCTCCCACCCCGCCGCCGGTGCCGTGCGAAATGGTGTCGAATGGCACTCCAACGCCCAAGACCCCCGAGGCCGCGCCCCCGGGGCAGTCCGCGGACGACCTGGCCAACGAGCTGGAGGTGGGCACCGGATACCGCAAGGACATGACGGCGGTGCGCACCGCTCGTTACTCGGTGTCGACGGCGAATCCGCTGGCCACCCAGGCCGCGTGCCGGGTGCTCCGCAACGGCGGCACCGCGGGCGACGCGCTGGTGACCGCCCAGGCGACGCTCGGACTCGTCGAACCCCAGTCCTCCGGCGTCGGCGGCGGTGGATTCCTGCTGTACTACGACGCCGCATCGGGCGCGGTGCAGGCCTACGACGGCCGTGAGGTCGCCCCCGCCGCGGCCACGGAGAACTACCTGCGGTGGGTCAGCGACACCGACCGCACACCACCCAAACCCGATGCGCGGGCGTCCGGGCGTTCGATCGGCGTCCCCGGCATCGTGCGGCTGTTGCAAACCGCCCACGAGGCCCACGGTAAAACCACCTGGCGCGAGCTGTTCGAACCGGCCGTCCAACTCGCCGACGGCGGCTTCGACGTCAGCCCCCGGCTGGCGGCGGCGATCTCCGACAGCCGAGCGGAACTGCGCGCCGACACCGCCGCTGGAAAGTACTTCCTGAACGCCGACGGCAAGCCGAAGACCGCGGGCAGCCGCCTGACCAACCCCGCCTACGCCAAAACCCTGAGCGCGATCGCGTCCGACGGCGCCGATGCGTTCTATACGGGCGCGATCGCCGAGGCGGTCGTCGAGGCCGCGGCAGACACCTCCGGCGGACGCACGCCCAGCGCGATGACGCTGCAGGATCTCGCCGACTACACCGTCGAGGTCCGGAAACCGCTGTGCCGTCCGTACCGCGGTAAGGAGATCTGCGGGATACCGCCGCCGTCGTCGGGCGGTCTCGCGGTGCTCGCGACACTCGGGATGCTGGAGCACTTCCCGATGGCCGACCACGCCCCCGACGACATCGACCGCAACGGCGGGAGGCCCGACGTGATGGGAGTGCACCTCGTCTCCGAGGCCGAGCGGCTGGCTTACGCGGACCGGGACCGCTACGTCGCCGACACCGCCTTTGTGCCGCTGCCCGGCGGCACGGCGGACACGCTGCTGAACAACGCCTATCTGGTCGGCCGCGCCGCACTGATCAACGACCAGCGCAGCATGGGCGTCGCCGAACCCGGGGAGTTCGGGCCGCCCGCCGCGCCCACCCCGCAGCCCCCGGAGCACGGCACCAGCCAGGTCAGCATCGTCGACTCCTACGGCAACGCGGCGTCGCTGACCACCACCGTGGAGTCGGATTTCGGCTCGTTCCACATGGTCGACGGGTTCCTGCTGAACAACCAGCTGACCGACTTCGCCGCGGAACCGACGGGTCCCGACGGCGTACCCGTGGCCAACCGGGTGCAACCGGGTAAGCGACCGCGCAGCACCATGGCTCCGACGCTGATCTTCGACGCGCCGACCGGCCCACCCGGCACCAGGGGTCCGCTGTACGCGGTGCTCGGCTCCCCCGGCGGCGCGGTGATAATCCAGTTCGTGGTGAAAACCGTCGTCGGGATGCTGGATTGGGCTCTGGACCCACAGCAGGCGGTGGGCATGGTGGATTTCGGGGCCGACAACAGCCCGGAGACCAACGTCGGCGGTGAACATCCCAACGTCGACATCGCCGACAACGGCGACCACGATCCGCTCGTGACAGGTCTGCGCAGGCTCGGTCACCGCGTCGATCTGGCCGACCAGTCCAGCGGGCTGTCGGCGATCGTCCGCGACGGCGCCGGCTGGATCGGTGGCACGGACCCACGCCGCGAGGGAATGGTCATGGGCGACGGCCTGTGACCGCACCGCACGTCACCCGGCTGACCGAAGCCGACTGGCAGCAGTTCGCCGTGGCGCGTGCAGTATACGAGGGCGTCGGGTTCCGGATCTCGGCCACGACCGTCGGCCCGCGCCACGAACTGGCGATGTCACTGAGTGTGTGAACGGTAGCGCGCCAGCGCTTCCCGAAGCTGCTCCATCGCCTCGACGGCGCGCTCTTTGTCGACGGCCTGGATCGCCATCAACGGGATGTACTCGTCGGCGGGCAGGTCGACCCGCGCCCAGCGGGCGCCACGCGGGAACGACACGCCGACGATGACGGACCACTCGAGAACGCGGTCGGCCCACAGGTTACGGACCGCCAGGCCGCGCGGGCCGACCCGCACCCGCGGGCGGGCGAACAGTGTCACCACCCCGCCGATGATCACACCCAGCAGTGCGATCGCCACCTGGTCGGCGGTCCGGAAGATGACGCCGCTGGAACCGATCTTGAGCAGGAAGCCGACGGCGACGTGCGCCGCCACGATCACCGCGGCCGCGGCGTAGGCGAAGTACGGGGTGAGGTGCGGTCGGATCACCACGTCCCAGTCACTCATGAGCGTCCGCGCAGTCCCCGCAGGGTGAGCGCGGTGGACAGCGCCGCAGCGGCGGCCTGGGCGCCCTTATCCTCGGCCGAACCGGGCAGACCCGCACGGTCGAGCGCCTGTTCCTCGGTGTTCGTGGTCAGGACGCCGTTGGCGACCGGTGTGGAGGCGTCGAGGGAGACACGCGTCAGGCCGCGGGTCACCGCGTCACAGACATAGTCGAAATGCGGTGTCTGGCCGCGGATCACGACGCCGAGCGCGATGACCGCCTCGTGGTCCGCCGCTAGTGCCTGTGCGACCACCGGGATCTCGATGGCACCGAGCACCCGCACAACGGTCGGCTCGCTCACGTTGGCCGCCTCGGTGACCTTGAGCGCACCGTCGAGCAGGGCGTCGCAGATCGTGGAGTGCCACGTGCTCGCGACGATGCCCACCTTCATGCCGGATGCGTCGATCCGCGGCAGATCCGGCACACCCGCGCCACCGCTCACCGGCTGCCGCCGAAATCGGTCGGGCGGCGTTCGCCGACCAGGTAGACGCCTTCGTCGTAATCGTCCATGCTGTTGGCCTCGTCGTACTCGTCGAGTCCGGTGAGGTCGTGACCCATCCGGTCCCGCTTGGTCATCAGATAGCGGATGTTCTCGGCGTTGGCCCGGACCGGCAGCGGCACCCGTTCGATGATGTGCAGGCCGTACCCGTCCAGCCCGACGCGTTTGGCCGGGTTGTTGGTCAGCAGACGCATCGACCGCACGCCCAGGTCGACGAGGATCTGCGCGCCGATGCCGTAGTCGCGGGCGTCGGCGGGCAGGCCCAGCTTGAGGTTCGCGTCGACCGTGTCGTCGCCGGCATCCTGCAACTGGTAGGCCTGCAGTTTGTGCATGAGGCCGATGCCGCGACCCTCGTGACCGCGCATGTAGAGCACGATGCCGCGGCCTTCGCGGGCGACCATCGCCATCGCGGCGTCGAGTTGCGGACCGCAGTCGCAGCGCCTGGAACCGAAGACGTCACCGGTCAGGCATTCCGAGTGCACCCGGACGAGCACGTCGTGACCGTCGCCGTGGGGTCCGGCGACGTCGCCGCGGACCAGCGCCACGTGTTCGACGTTGTCGTAGATGCTGGTGTAGCCGATCGCCCGGAACTCACCGTGGCGGGTGGGGATGCGGGCCTCGGCGATGCGCTCGATGTGGCGCTCGTGTTTGCGCCGCCACTCGATGAGATCGGCGATGGAGATCAGCGCCAGATCGTGCTCGTCGGCGAAGATCCGCAGTTCGTCGGTCTGCGCCATCGCGCCTTCGTCCTTCTGGCTGACGATCTCGCAGATGGCGCCGGCCGGCTGCAGGCCGGCGAGTCGGGCCAGGTCCACCGCGGCCTCGGTGTGGCCCGGACGGCGCAGCACACCGCCGCCCTTCGCCCGCAGCGGCACCACGTGGCCGGGTTTGGTGAACTCGTCGACGGTGGAGGCCGGATCGGCGAGCAGGCGCATCGTGGTCGCCCGATCGGAAGCCGAGATACCGGTTCCGACACCGTTTTTCGCATCGACAGTGACGGTGTAGGCGGTGCCGTGCTTGTCCTGGTTGACCGCGTACATCGGCAGCAGGCCGAGCCGGTCGCAGATCGCGCCGTCGAGCGGGACGCACAGATAGCCGGAGGTGTAGCGGACCATGAACGCGACCAGTTCGGGGGTGGCCTTCTCGGCGGCAAAGATGAGGTCGCCCTCGTTCTCGCGGTCTTCGTCGTCGATCACGACGACGGCCTTACCGGCCGCGACGTCCGCGATCGCCCGTTCGACCGAATCGAGCCTGGTCATTGTCTGCCACCCTTACCGGCTCCCGAACCGCGGAACCAGGAATAATCAACGTACGAGCTTTAGTATGAACCACCGGAGCTGGCCGATTATTGCCAGTGCTACTCTGCGTCACTCCCTGGACGTGCCCATCAAACGTTCGACGTATTTCGCGATGACGTCGACCTCCAGGTTCACCCGGGTGCCGATGGGCGCGGTGCCGAGGATGGTGAGTTCCCGTGTGGTGGGGATCAACGACACCTCGAACCAGTCGTTTTCCGAGGCGCGACCCAGAGCGGACACGGTCAGCGAGACCCCGTCGACGGTGATCGACCCCTTCTCCACGACGTAGCGCGCCAACGCCGTCGGCAGCGCGATGCGCACCACCTCCCAGTGCTCCGAGGGAGTGCGCGCAATCACACACCCGGTGCCGTCGACGTGGCCCTGCACGATGTGCCCGCCCAGGCGGCTGTTGACCGCGGCGGCGCGTTCGAGGTTGACCCGGCTGCCCACGCCGACGTCGCCGAGGCTGGAGCGGCCCAGGGTCTCGCCCATCACATCGGCGCTGAACACGCCGCCGGGCTCGACCTCCACCACGGTCAGGCACACCCCGTTGACCGCGATCGAGTCGCCATGACCGGCATCGGCGGTGACGACCGGCCCGCGGATCACCAACCGCGCCGCATCCGTGAGGTCCTCTTTGCCGACGACCTCGCCGACTTCTTCGACGATTCCCGTGAACACCCGACCAGGCTAGTCCCCGCGGGACGGGGTCCGCGCCGACCGCGCAACCGGATCGCCCGGTGGACACCCTCTACGATGCAGTCATGCCGACGAGCCCTCGCCATGCCGCCCAGGCCCTGATCGCCGTCCTCTTCGCCGCCGCGATGTTCGTCGCGGGTTGCTCCTCGTCGGAGGACGCCGACAAACCACTCCCGGATGCCGCAACGTTGCTCCGGGACTCCACTCAGACCACCCGTGACCTCCAGAGCGTGCACCTGAACCTGACGGTGCAGGGCACGATCGAGGAGTTGCCGATCGAATCGCTGGAAGGCGATCTGACCAACAGCCCGGCGGTGGCCGCCTCGGGTAAGGCGAACATCGTGTTCCTCGGCCAGCGCCTCGACGGCGTCGAGTTCGTCGTGACCGACGGCAACCTGTACGGGGCCATCAGCGCGGGCAGCTTCCAGGACTTCGGCCCCGCCGCCGACATCTACGACGTCGCGGCCATCCTCAGCCCCGACAAGGGCCTGGCCAACGTGCTCTCCAACTTCAGCGATCCGAAGTCCGAGGGCCGCGAGAACATCAGCGGTGTGGACACCGTGCGCGTGACCGGCACGGTCAGCGCCGAGGCCGTCAACGCGATCGCCCCCCAGATCGGCGCGACCGGCCCGGTGCCCGCGGTGGCCTGGATCGAAGAAGAGGGCAGCCACAACCTGGCGCAGGTCAAGTTGGAGCCCAGCGCGGGCAACAGCGTCACGATGACGCTGTCGGACTGGGGTAAGCGGGTCACCGTCACAAAGCCGGCTGTGTGATGCAGACCTACGAATCCGGGCAGACCATCGCACCGGCGAACAGCCGGGGTCGTCGGATCGCGATCAGCGCGGGCAGCCTCGCGGTCCTGCTCGGCGCGCTGGACACCTATGTCGTCATCGCGATCATCCGCGACATCATATTCGACATCGGGATCGCGATAAACCAGATCCAACGCGTCACGCCGATCATCACCGGGTATCTGCTCGGCTACATCGCCGCGATGCCGCTGCTGGGCCGGGCGTCCGACCGGTTCGGGCGCAAGCTGGTGCTGCAGCTCAGCCTGGCGGGCTTCGCGATCGGGTCGGTGGTCACCGCGTTGTCCAATGACCTGGGTCCCATGGTGATCGGCCGCTTCGTCCAGGGCGTGGCCAGCGGCGCATTGCTGCCGGTCACCCTGGCACTCGCCGCCGACCTGTGGGCGAGCCGCAACCGCGCCGCCGTGCTCGGCGGGATCGGGGCGGCGCAGGAACTGGGCAGCGTGCTGGGACCGCTCTACGGGATCGCCGTGGTGGCCGCGCTCAGTACCTGGCGTGACGTGTTCTGGCTCAATGTGCCGCTCGCGGCGATCGCGATGGTGCTGATCCACGTCAGCCTGCCGGCCCGTCTCAAACCGGACCGACCGGAGAAGGTCGACGTCGTCGGCGGCGTCCTGCTGGCCGTCGCGCTCGGACTGTCGGTGGTCGGCCTGTACAACGCGGCCCCCGACGGCAAACAGATCCTGCCGGACTACGGCCCGCCGGCACTGATCGGCGCCCTCGCCGCGTTCGTGGTCTTCTTCGTCTGGGAGCGGTTCGCCCGCACCCGGCTGATCGAACCGGCCGGCGTGCACTTCCGGCCGTTCCTCGCGGCATTGGGTTCCTCACTGTGCGCGGGTGCGGCGCTGATGGTCACCCTGGTCAACGTCGAACTGTTCGGCCAAGGCGTGCTCGGTAAGGATCAGACCGAAGCCGTCCTGCTCCTGCTGCGGTTCCTGATCGCCCTGCCGATCGGAGCGCTGCTCGGTGGCTGGCTGGCCAGCCGCATCGGTGACCGGCTGGTGGCGTTCGCCGGCCTGATGATCGCCGCGGGCGGATACCTCCTGATCTCGAAGTGGCCGGTCGACCTGCTCTCGGCCCGTCACGATCTCGGGTTCGTCACGCTGCCGGTGCTGGACACCGACCTGGTGATCGCCGGGATCGGCCTGGGCCTGGTGATCGGTCCGCTGACGTCTGCATCGCTGCGCGTGGTGCCCGCCGCACAACACGGCATCGCGTCGGCCGCAGTCGTGGTGTCACGCATGATCGGCATGCTGATCGGGCTGGCGGCGCTGTCCGCGTGGGGTCTGTACCGACTCAACCAGCACCTGCAGACACTGCCGTTCCCGCCCGGTGCCGACACGCTGGCCGAGCGGTTGGCCTCCGAGGCAGACCGCTACCGCACGGCGTACGTGCTGCAGTACGGCGACATCTTCATCGTCACCACGATCATCTGCGTGATCGGCGCACTGCTCGGGCTGCTGATCAGCGGCAGACACGAGCATGCCGACGAGTCCACCGTGCCCGACGGTGCCGATGCCGGTGCCGATCACGAGGACGATGCGCCCACGCGGTTCATCAACGTGGCAGGGCCCCGGGTGGACGCCGATCAGAGCACCCGCCCGCCGCGGCAGACACCGGGCAGGCACCGCGCCGACGGCTGAGTCAGCAGCGCTCGATACCGGGCCGGAGCAGGCGGTGGCCCTCCCGGGCGTCGGGACGGCCGGGGAGCACACCGCGCAGCGGACCCCAGACGAACGACCCCACGGCGCGGGGTGCGGCGGCCGGAATGCTGAACCATTCCTGTAGTGCATTCACGCGTGACGTCCTTTGTTCGTGCTCATCGCGCGCAGATCGTCGGTGAAAGCGCTTTGGTAGGAGTGTACCGAGAGACGCCGCCGAATTGGCTTGCCCAGTTGCGGGATGTCGGCTGTTCACCCCGAGTTTGCCGGCGAGCTCGGCTCAGCCGGGCACCAGTGAGAGCAGGACGTCGGGCCCGATCGGGGTGATCCCGTCGAAGCGCCACCGCTGGGCGTGGGCAATGCTCAGCACGCCGACGTCGTCCACGGCGGTGACCGGCCCGCCGAGCAGGATCGGCGCGACATAGGCCACGATCCGGTCGATCACCCCGGCCCGCAGGAACGCACCCGCCAGTGTCGGCCCGCCCTCGAGGATGATGTCGGTGCGCTCGGACAGCGCCCGCAGCACCTCCTGAGGATCACGGGTGCGGATCACCATGGTGCGCGAATCATCGTTCAGCACACGCGAATCCGAGGAGATCTCGCGCTTGCCGACCACCACCCGCAGCGGCTGGCGTTCGGCGAGACTGCCGTCGGGCAGCCGCGCGGTCAGCACCGGATCGTCGACGAGCACGGTGCCGGTGCCGACGACGATCGCATCCGCGACCGCCCTGCGGCGATGCACGTCGGTCCGGGCCGCCTCGCTGGTGATCCACTGGCTGCTGCCGTCGGCGGCGGCGCTGCGGCCGTCCACACTCGTGGCGAACTTCCAGGTCACGTGGGGTTTACCGGTGCGCTGTTTGTGCAGCCACTCCCGCAGGACCCCGCCGGCGACCGCATCGCCGAGCACCCCGGCGGTCACCGTGACGCCGGATTCACCGAGCCGGGCCGCTCCCCCGGCCGCCACCGGATTCGGATCGGGCACCGCGTACACGACGGCCGACACCTCCGATGCCAGAAGGGCATCGACGCACGGCGGGGTTCGGCCGTGATGGTTGCAGGGCTCCAGCGTCACCACCGCGGTGCCGCCGGCCGCCTTCCGTCCGGCGCGCCGCAACGCCATCACCTCGGCGTGCGGACCACCGGGCGGCTGGGTCGCACCGACCCCGGCGACCTCGCCGTCGGCGTCCAGGATGACCGCGCCCACAGGCGGATTCGGGTACGTGCCGCCCTTGACGCGGCCGGCCTGTTCGACGGCCAGCGCCATCGCGGCCTCGGGAGTCATCAGGACAGATGTTTGGACGCGGCGGCGGCCTGCTCACGCAGCGAACGCACCGTCGCGGCCGGATCCTGCGCGCTGAACACGGCGGATCCGGCAACGAAACAGTCGACCCCGGCCTCCGCGGCGGCGGCGATTGTGTCTTCGTTGACGCCCCCGTCGATCTCGACCAGCACGGTCAACTCACCGGCGTCGACCAGCCTCCGCACGATGCCCACCTTCGGCAGCACCTCGGGGATGAACTTCTGCCCGCCGAAACCGGGTTCGACCGACATGATCAGCAGGGTGTCGAACTCCCGCAGGATCACCAGGTAGGGATCGACGGGGGTGCCCGGCTTCACCGAGAGCCCGGCCTTGGCGCCGGCCGCGCGGATGTCGCGGGCGACGGCGACCGGATCGTCGGTGGCCTCGGCGTGGAACGTGACGTTGTGTGCCCCGGCCTCGGCGTACGGCGGCGCCCACCGCTCGGGGTTCTCGATCATCAGGTGGCAGTCCATCGGGATGTCGGTCACCTTCAGCAGGGACTCCACCACCGGCAGCCCGAGGGTCAGGTTCGGTACGAAATGGTTGTCCATGACGTCGACGTGCAGCCAGTCGGCGCCGGTGACCGCGGCGGTCTCGTCCGCGAGCCGGGCGAAGTCGGCGGACAGGATCGACGGTGCGATGAGGGGGGGGTGCGCCATGCGGATCAGATTACTTGCAGCGCTGCGGCGAACATCGCGTCCGTCCCGTGACGGTGGGGCCAGAGCTGGACGTATGGGCCGTCGCCCAGGTCGTCGACGGGGTCGAACAGCGCCCGGGTGTCCACTGCGGTGACCGGCTGCCTGCGGACCGCGTCGGTGACCACGCCGACAGTCTCGGCCAGGTGCGGTGAACACGTCGCGTAGAGCACCACGCCGCCGGGCCGGGTGAGCCGGATCGCCGAGGCCAGCAGTTCACGTTGCAGGCGGGCCAGCCCCGGCACGTCCCCGGGTTGCCTGCGCCACCGTGCCTCGGGCCGCCGCCGCAGTGCGCCGAGGCCGGTGCACGGTGCGTCGACGAGTACCCGGTCGAAACCGGGGTCCAGATCGGGCTCGCGGCCGTCGACCCGCAGCACCGTGACATCGAGGCCGCGGGTGTTCTCCTCCACCATCTCGGCGCGCGCCGGCGCCGGTTCCACCGCGGTGAGCGGGCCGGGGGCCAGCGCCGCCAGCATCGCGGTCTTCCCGCCCGGGCCGGCGCACAGGTCGAGCCACCGGCCCCCGTCGTCGTCGACGTGGGCCAGGGTGAGCGCACGCGCCACCAGCTGGCTGCCCTCGTCCTGCACCAGCGCACTTCCGTCGCGGACCGGGTCGAGCCGGCCCGGGTCCCCACCGGGCAGGTACACCGCGTAGGGCGAGTAGCGACCCACGTCGCCGCCGACCGCCGCCGCGAGCTCCTCGGAGCTCAGCACGCCGGGCCGGGCGGCGAGGTGCACCACCGGGCGGGCATCGTCGCTGGCGAGCAGTGCATCCAGCTCACCGGCGCGGGCGCCGAGGGCGTCGGCGAAAGCCTGTGCCACCCAACGGGGATGCGCATGGGTGAACGCGATGTGCCCGACCGGGTCGGTGTCGGCGGGCGGGGCCAGCTCCGCAACCCAGGACGCCTCGTCACGGCCGGCGATCCTGCGTAGCACTCCGTTGACGAAACCTGCTCGTGCCGTGTCGAATTCGAGGCCGGCCTGTTCGACGGTGGTCGACACCGCGGCGTGCGGTTCCACGCGGGTGCGCAGCAGCTGGTAGGTCCCCAGTCGCAGCAGGTCGAGCAGGGCGGGGTCGATCCGGTCCACCGGCCGCCCGGCAGCGCTTTCGATGACTGCGTCCAGCAGACCGCGGCTGCGGCAGGTCCCGTAGGTGAGTTCGGTGGCGAACGCGGCGTCGCGCCCGTCGAGGCCGCGCGCGTTGAGCATCGCGGGCAGCGCGAGGTTGGCATACGCGTCGCGCTCGGACACCGCGCGCAGCACGTCGAACGCGACGCCGCGGGCCGGGTCCAGCGGTTTGCGGCGCTGGGGACGGTTGCGCTGCGGACGGTGCGGCGGGCGGGTCATTGCGCCGACGCCGATGTGTCGAGGCGGGCGCCGCGCGCCCAGTCGGCGGCGTTCATGGGTTTCTTGCCCGGCGGTTGGACGGTGCCCAACCGCACCGGTTCCGTCGCGGTGCCGACGAGCACTGCGTTCTTGAGCACGCGGATGGCGCCAGCCGCGAGGGGTTCGGCAGAGTCGGGGGATTCAGGGGTGACCGGTCCCAGCTTCACACGCACGTCGCCGATGGCCGTCCAGGCGCCCGGATTCGGGGTGACGGCGCGAATCCGGCGGTCCACGACGTGGGCGGGCAGATCCCACCGGACCCGGGCCTCGTCCACGGTGATCTTGGGGGCGACGGTGACACCGTCGGCCGGTTGCGGCACCGCCCGCAGGCGGCCGTCGGCGATGCCGTCGAGGGTGCTCTCCAGCAGATGCGCGCCGGAATCGGCGAGGCGTGTGAGGAGGGCGCCGGCAGTGTCGTCCGCCCGGATCGTCTCGGTGACCACGCCGTAGACCGGGCCGGAATCCAGAGCCGGTTCGATGAGGAAGGTGGTCGCGCCGGTCACCGCGTCCCCGGCGGCGATCGCGGCCTGCACCGGGGCGGCGCCGCGCCAGGCCGGCAGCAGCGAGAAGTGCAGGTTGATCCAGCCGTGGGGCGGCACGGCGAGCAGCCGCTGCGACAGCAGTGCGCCGTAGGCGACGACGGCGCAGCAGTCCGGCGCCAACTCGCGCAGTTCGGCGACGAACTCCTCGGAGTTGGTCTTCGCGGGGCGCAGCACCGGGATGTCGTGCTCGAGCGCGAGCTGGGCGACCGGCGACGGAGCGGGCTTACCGCGACGGCCTGCCGCCGCATCGGGGCGGGTCAGCACGGCCACCACCTCGTGGCGGGGCGATGCGATCAACCGCTGAAGCGAGGGCAGGGCGGGCTCGGGGGTGCCGGCGAAGACGAGACGCACCGAGACAGTCTAGGAGGGCTCAGCGCGGCGTCTGGGAGTACTCATGCTCGGACACCCCGGCCGGTTCGCCTCACCCTATGTGCAACGGGTCGATCTGCACACGCGCCGGCTCGGTGTCGTGACGGGCACTCAACACGCCGGTCCCCCGCCGCAGGGCGGCCGCCAACGCGAGCCCGCGATCGCGGGGCACGCGCACCAGCATCCGGCTCACCGCGGCCTCCGGCGCTGTGCCGGGCGGCCGCCGCGCGCCGACGGGCAGATCCACCGGGCCCAGGGTCTCGGCGTCGTCGGGCAGGTGCGCGGTCTCGAGCAACGCCGCCACCGCCGCGAAGGCGCCGTCGACCGCGGCGATGTGCACCGCCGGCGGCAGCCCCACCTCGGATCTCGAGGCCAGTTCGGACTCCGCGTGCCCCGACGGATCCCAGCGGATCAGTGCCTGCACCGTCGGGATCGCCGACTCGGCGACCACGGTGACCACGCCGCCGTCAGCACGCGAGCGCACCAGCGCCGCGGCCGCCATCCACCGGCGCAGGGTGTCCTCGGCCGCGCGCAGATCCTGCCGCCCGAGCAGCGCCCAGCCGTCAAGCAGCAGCGCGGCGCCGTACCCCGCGGCGGGCTCGGGTTCGGCGCCCGGGGTGGCGACCACGAGCGCGGGTTCGTCGGCGACGGCGCCCACCATCGCCTCACCGCTGGAGGTGACGACCGGTGTACCCGCGAAGGCCCGGCCGAGCTCCTCGGCGGTCCGCCGCGCGCCCACCACCACCGCCCGTACCGACTCCGATCCGCAACGGCCACAACGCAATCCAAGCTCCTCGCGGCCACACCACCGGCACATCGCCGAGCCGCCGCGCTCGAGCAGCGACAGCGGGCCGGTGCAGTGTCTGCACCGGGCGATGGCGCGACACCGGGCGCAGGCCAGCGCGGGCAGGTAACCGCGACGGGGTACCTGCACCAGCACGGGGCGGCCCGCCTGCAGGGCGGCGCTGGCGGTGCGCAACGCCACCGACGGTAGCCGTGCGGTGTGCGCGGCGGGGTCGCGCTCCTGCTCGAATCCGCTGTCCTCCAGAGCGATCACCCGCGGTGCCGCCGCCCGCACCGCCGGGCGCGGGGCGACGAGGTCGTGGGCCCACCTGCTGCGGATCAGCGCCTCGGCCTCCGCGGTGCGGGAGTAGCCACCGATGAGGGCCGCGCAGCGCACCTGGTGCGCGCGCAGCATGGCCACCTCGCGCGCGTGCGGATACGGTGCGCGTGGTTCGGCCAGGCTGTCGTCACCGTCGTCCCAGACCATCACCAGCCCGAGGTCGCAGACCGGGGCGAACACCGCACTGCGCGTGCCGATCACGAGCCGGGCGCCGCCGCGCAACACCGACAGCCAGCGTCGGTACCGCTGCGACGGACCGAGTCCTGCGGACAGCGCCACCACCCGGTCGTCGGCGAGCAGCGTGACCGCGGCGGCGTGCAGGGCATCGACGCCACGCTGGTCCGGCACGATCGCCAGCACGCCGCGGCCGCTGCCCACGGTGAGCGCCGCCGCCTCCGCCAGGCGGGTCGCCCATCGTTCACCGGGAAGCGCCTGCCACACCGCACGGGCGGCACGCCCCTCACCCACCGCGCTGAGGAACTGTTCGGCCCGCGGATAGGCCCGCCAGGCGGTCAGGTCGATCGCGGGGACGCCGGCAGCGGGCAGCTCGGCGGCCGGTTTCTTCTCGGCGCCGGCGTGCCGTGGCGGTACCGCCAGGCGCAGCACGTCGGGGCGGGTGCCGGCATAGCGGGCGGCCACCGCGTCGACGAGTCGGCGCACCTCGGGGGTCAGTACCTGTTCCGGCGAGACCACCCGGTCCAGCCAGCCCAACTGTCCGACATGGTCGGTCTCCGAACGCCGCTCGAGCAGGAACGCGTCGACCAGGCGGCCGTGGAAGCGCACCCGGACCCGTACACCGGGCTGGGCGTCGTCGGAACACTCGGCAGGCACCAGGTAGTCGAATTCCCGGTCGAGATGGGGCACCGACAGCATCGGCAGCACACGCGCGATCGGCTCGTGTTCGGCCGGCTGCCGGGTTTTCATCACCCGACACCTCTAGCAGACGGCCCGGACACGCGGATGCCAGGGCCGCATGGATCAGGACCCGAAGTGGTCCTTGCAGATCTGCCCGTGCACGCCGACGGTACGGTCGACCACCTGGGAGATGGTGAAGTCGCTCGCCGCTGACAGGTACGCGTAGGCGGTGGCGCGATCCATCCCGCGGTCGCGTTCGAGATAGTCCAGGGCGTTGACCACGGCGCGACGCATCGCGACATCCAGATCGCTGCCCTGCCCGCCGACGGCGCCGTCCGGGTCCGACAGCCCGATCGGAATCCAGGCCTGTTCGGTCTCGGCGAACGGGTAGCGGTAGGCCACGCTCGGCGCGTCACCGGAACCGGGTTTGCACACCGTGAGCCGGACCGTGCCCCGCAGCGAACCCTCCATCGCCGTCAGCGCCACCTCACCGTCGCCCATCGCCATGTGCGGATCCCCGACGTAGAACAGCGCACCCGGGGCGAACACCGGCAGATAGAACGTCGATCCGGCGCCAAGCAGCTTGATGTCGATGTTGCCGCCGCCGAGGGTCGGCGGGACCGAGTTGGCGTTGGGGGCGTTGAGGCTCTCGTCTCGGGCGAACGCGACGCCCATCATGCCCATGAACGGGTTGAGCGGGAAGCGCACCGACCCGCCTGCCCCGACCGGCATCACCCCGCGGCCCTGTTCGACGGGGGTGAACACCGAGACGTCACCCCATGTGGTGGGGTCGGGATCGGACCGGCCGTCGGTGTCCGGCGGCGGCATCACCTCGGCCAGCGAGATGCCCGCGGGCGCCGCCCTGTCGGCGGTCATCCCGAGTGCCCCCTTCCCGTGCCGGCTCGACACCACGCCGTAGGGCACCCGCGGGATCGTCTCGAGCGTCTCGATCTTCAGCACGTCGCCGGGTTCGGCGCCCTCGACGAAGATCGGCCCCGTCACCACGTGCGGGCCGTCCTTGGCGAAGTTTCGGGGCGTCCGGTTGTACTCGGCGGCAATGGCTTTCGCGTCATCTAGCACATCGGCCTCGCTCACACCGAGGCCGCCGAAGTATTCCACCGGGTCGCGGCCCTGGTCTTCGAGGATGCCCTCGTGCGAAAGGGCGTCGATGGTGACGGTCTGCCCGGACCGCATCCGCAGCACCGGCGTGGCGTGCACGGTCGGGACGTAACCCCACAGCACCTGGTCGGGCAGCGAGGACAGGTAGTGGTCGCCGCTGCGGTCACCCTGACCGGGCTGCAGCACCGGAATCGACGCGTACGGAGGCTCGGCCGTCGTGGCCGACGAGGTCTCCCTGGCGCACGCTGCGGCCACCGCGGTCGCCCCGACACCGACCACCGCCGTCTGCAGGAATCCCCTGCGCCCGAACCCGTGTGTTCCGCTCATGGCGCGACGTTAGCCACGCTGTGTTTCGCTCCGGTTAGCTCACGTTTCCGGGCGGTTTAGCGTGCGCCCGAAGAAGAAGCCGGCGGTGATCAGCAACCGGGGCCCGCGTAGGCCCACAACCGGGCGATCCGCCGGTGTGCGTACGGTGAAGTCGTGTCTGTGGCCGACGAGAAACCACCGATCGACGACACTCTGAGAAAGGTACTGGATGCGGTGCCGTTCCGGTTCTCGGTCGACGAGGGCGCCGAGGTGGTGCGCCGCACGCTGCGCGACCTGCCCCGGCGGGAGGTCCATCCCGACGTCGAGGCGCAGAACCGGACGATCCCGGGACCCGCGGGCGACATCCCGATCCGGGTGTACCGGCACCACGCGGTGGCCGCCGACGCGGTCGTGGTGGCCGTGGACTACGGGATCGACCTGACCGGCACGTCGAGATGACGGCCGATGATCTCGGCGATGTCGCGGACCGGCGCGCGACGAAACCGTGATCGCCCTCGCCGTGCACGGTGCGAGGGCGCCTCGCGCAGGCGGCACTCAGATCGCGGTCTTGAGCGCGTCGGCCTTGTCGGTCCGCTCCCACGGCAGGTCGATGTCGGTGCGGCCGAAGTGGCCGTACGCGGCGGTCGGCGCGTAGATCGGGCGCAGCAGGTCGAGGTCCCGCACGATCGCGCCTGGGCGCAGGTCGAACACCTCGGTGATGGCCTTCTCGATCTTCGCCGGGTCGACGGTCTCGGTGCCGAAGGTCTCGACGAACAGGCCCACCGGGGCGGCCTTGCCGATGGCGTAGGCGACCTGGACCTCGACGCGGTCAGCGAGGCCGGCTGCGACGACGTTCTTGGCCACCCAGCGCATCGCGTACGCGGCCGAACGGTCCACCTTGGACGGATCCTTGCCGGAGAACGCGCCGCCGCCGTGGCGGGCCCAGCCGCCGTAGGTGTCGACGATGATCTTGCGGCCGGTCAGTCCGGCGTCACCCATCGGGCCGCCGAGCACGAACTTACCGGTCGGATTGATCAGCAGACGGAAGTCGGAGGTGTCCATGGTGTCGTGGTTCAGGTCGGACAGCACGGTGTTGACGACCTTCTCCCGGATGTCCGGGGTGAGGGTGCCCTCGAGGTCGACGCCCTCGGCGTGCTGGGTGGACAGCACGACGGTGTCCAACCGGACCGGCGTCACACCGTCGTACTGGACGGTGACCTGGGTTTTACCGTCGGGCCTCAGGTAGTCGAGCACACCGTTCTTGCGCACCTCGGTCAGTCGGCGGGCCAGCCGGTGGGCCAGCGCGATCGGCAGCGGCATCAGTTCGGGGGTGTCCCTGATGGCGTAGCCGAACATCAGGCCCTGGTCTCCGGCGCCCTGCAGGTCCAGCGGGTCGCCGGCGCCCTGGACGCGGGTCTCGTGGGCGGTGTCGACACCCTGGGCGATATCCGGCGACTGCGCGCCGATGCCGATGTTCACGCCGCAGGTGGTGCCGTCGAAACCCTTGTCCGACGAGTCGTAGCCGACCTCGAGGATGCGGTGGCGCACGGTGTTGGTGATATCGGCGAACGCCTCTTTCGCCGAGGTGGTCACCTCGCCGACGACGTGCACCTGGCCGGTGGTGACGAGTGTCTCGACCGCGACACGAGACCGGCGATCCTGCGCGAGCAGCGAGTCGAGGACCGAGTCGCTGATGGCGTCACAGATCTTGTCGGGGTGCCCTTCGGTGACCGACTCACTGGTAAACAGCCGACCTTTACTCACGTCTGATCCTCACTCGTATGAGACTTGTACTGTACTTCCGCATGCTTGATCAGCCCGTCACATCGTATCGGTGCCCAGTTGCACCCAAGCGTGTACCCGGGCCCCGCGCAACCCCCTCGCGCAACCCTTTGATGTAGCCGAATCCCCCGCCGGTCACCCGGTACTGTTCTGCAGAAAGGCGACGATCGCGTCCACGATACGGCTGGCCATCAGAGTTTTCGAACCGTGCTCCAGCGCGTTCTCGGTTCCGTCGGCGGCCAGCAGCCAACCGTCGTTGTTGTCGACCTCGAACGCCCGGTTCTCCCCCACCGCGTTGACGACCAGAAGGTCCGAGCCCTTCCGGTTGAACTTGGCGCGGGCGTGGAACAACACGTCACCGTTGGCGTCACCGGTCTCGGCGGCGAAGCCGACGATCGCCCGCATGTTGGGCAGCTGTCCGTCCGCGCGCGCCCGGACCGCCCCGGCCAGGATGTCGTCGGTGCGGGTCAGGTGGATCGTCGGCGCGTCCTCGCCGGGATCGCTGGACTTCTTGATCTTGCTGGTCGCGGCGTGGACGGGCCGGAAGTCGGCGACCGCGGCCGCCATCACCAGGACGTGCGCGGCGGGGGCGTGCTTGGACACCGCATCGCGCAGTTGGGCCGCGGACCCGATGTGCACCACCTCGACACCGGCCGGGTCCGCCAGACCCGAGGTGTTCCCGGCGATCAACGTGACGTCGGCGCCGCGCTGGGCCATCACCCGCGCCATCGCGTAGCCCTGCTTGCCGGAACTGCGGTTGCCGATGAACCGGACGGGATCGATCGGTTCGCGGGTGCCTCCGGCGGTCACCAGGGCCTTCACCCCGGCCAGGTCATAGGGCAGCGCGTCACCGCGCACCAGCAGCAGTTGGGCCAGGGTGGCGATCTCCTCGGCCTCGGGCAGCCGGCCGACACCGCTGTCGGCGCCGGTGAGCCGCCCGGAGGCGGGTTCGAGGACGACCGCACCGCGGCGGCGCAATGTCGCGACGTTGTCCACGGTCGCGGGGTGGAACCACATCTCGGTGTGCATCGCCGGGGCGAACAGCACCGGGCACTTGGCGGTCAGCAACGTGGCTGTCAGCAGGTCGTCGGCGCGGCCGGCGACCGCACGGGCCAGCAGGTCGGCCGTGGCCGGCGCCACGACCACCAGATCGGCGTCCTGCCCGATGCGCACGTGCGGCACCTCGTGGACGTCATCCCAGACCCCGGTGTGGACGGGGTGGCCGGACAGGGCCTCGAACGTCGCGGCGCCGACGAAGCGCAGCGCCGACTCGGTGGGCAGCACACGGACGTCGTGTCCGGCTTCGGTCAGCTGGCGGACCAGCGTGCACGCCTTGTAGGCGGCGATACCTCCGGCCACACCGACGATGATCCGCTTGCGGTCCACTCCGGACGCCCTGAGCTACTCGCCCTCGGTGTGCTCGAGCAGGTCCTCGTGGATCTCGCGCAGGGCGATCGACAGCGGCTTCTCCTGCAGGCCAGGCTCGACCAGCGGGCCGACGTACTCGAGGATGCCGTCACCGAGCTGGTTGTAGTAGTCGTTGATCTGGCGGGCGCGCTTGGCGGCGAAGATCACCAGCGCGTACTTGCTCGATACCCGATCCAGCAACTCGTCGATGGGCGGATTGGTGATGCCCAGCGGCGTGTCGTAGGCGCCGGCGGCGGCCGCGTCGATGGTCAGGTCGTCCACGGCGGTCAACGGCGCGTCGGCGTGCGGGGTGCTCACGTAAGAAATCTCCTGGCGATCTGCGGAAGGTGAGAGGTTCACCTCTGCTTGGGGCGGATCAGGCCGGATTCGTGCCGGCCGACGTGTGGCCCACCAGCAACGATACCAATTCTGAGCAGGCAGATTCCAACTGGCTGTTCACGACCACCACATCGAAGTCGCTCTGCGCGGCCAGCTCCGCGCGTGCGGTGTCCAGCCGTCGGCTGATCACGTCCGGCGTTTCGGTGCCGCGACCAACCAACCGGCGTTCCAGCACCTCCCAGCTCGGCGGGGCCAGGAACACCGAGACGGCCTCGGGCATGGCCCGTTTGATCGCCCGGGCGCCGGCCAGATCGACCTCGATCAGCACCGGCCGACCCGCCGCGGTGGCCTCGCGAACCGGCCGGGCCGGGGTGCCGGAGCGGTGCAGGCCGCCGTGGATGTCGGCCCATTCCAACAGGGCGCCGTCGTCGATGAGCTGCTGAAAAGCCTCGGGAGTGACGAAGGAGTAGTCGACCCCCTCCACCTCGCCCGGGCGGGGGGCCCGCGTGGTGGCGGAGACGCTGAAGTACAGGTCGGGAATGCGCTCCCGCAGACACCGCACCACGGTGGACTTCCCGACAGCGGAGGGGCCGGACAGGACGACGACCCGTCCGGCCCCTCGGCCGGTGTTCAACGTGTGCGCCCTAGGACTGATCGAACTTCTCGAGCAGAGCCTTGCGCTGGCGGTCGCCGAGACCGCGCAGCCGGCGGGTCGGGGCGATCTCGAGTTCGGTCATGATCTCCTGTGCCTTGACCTTGCCGACCTTCGGCAATGCCTCCAGCAGCGCGGAGACCTTCATCTTGCCCAAGACCTCGTCGGTCTCGGCATCCTTGAGCACCTGCTTGAGGTTGGTGCCGCCGCGCTTCAGCCGATCTTTGAGCTCGGCACGCGCTCGACGTGCGGCAGCAGCCTTCTCCAGCGCTGCCGCGCGCTGTTCGTCGGTCAACTGGGGAAGGGCCACGGGTTCCTCCGTCTCTGGCGATTTCTCTCGGCCATCTTTTTCCTGTCTCGGCTGGTAGAACCAGCCAGCGACGACGACCGTACCCACGCATCCCGACGAACGCTAACCCCGCCCCCGCGTTTCTCGATCAAAAGCCCAGCGTGCAGGGGTGCGCGACGCTGCGCGGGCTCGGCGCGTCGCGCTGACGACTGACCCGCCACAGCGGCCGATTTGCCTGTCCAACAGGGGTTTTGCGGCCGCATCGCGCCCGCGAACTGCCCCGGCCGTGCCTGAAGTGCAGGTAGAGGGTTCGGCGGTGGTGGGTCGCAAACTTAAATTTTCGCTGGTCACGGCGTGTCGGGCGTGTCGGTGATGCCTGCGCGGACGCCATCGCCACCGGTTCCTGGGTGACACCGATTCTTCACTCCCGACTTCCGCGCCGACCGTGTAGCCGGCGCCGAGAGTGAAGCCACGGCGCTTCTCGGGCCGATTCCTCACCGTAGGCTCACACTCGATGCGCGAGGCGGGCCACGTCGTCGCGCATCCGCTCCGCGGCGCCGCGCAACGCGGCCACGTCCGGCCCGGCGCGCAGCACATCACGTGACACCGCCGGTAGCAGCTGGCCGCGACGGGCGCCCCCGAGGCCACCGAGCGCCTCCGGGCGGCCGCCCTGAGCGCCGACACCCGGCACCAGTACGGGGCCGCCGAGAGCGCTCACATCGGGCGGTTCGGTGACGGTGGCGCCTACGACCACCCCGACCGACCCCGGACCCCCGGTCTCGCGGTTCACCGAGGCGGCGGCGTCGACGATCGACTGCGCGACGGTGCGGCCGTCGACCAGCGCGCGCTGTACGCCCGCGCCCTCCGGGTTCGACGTGGCGGCGAGCACGAACACACCCCGCCCGTGTGCGGCGGCGGTGTCGAGCAGTGGTCGCAACGAGCCGAAGCCCAGATACGGTGACGCGGTCACCGCGTCGGCGGCCAGCGGCGACTCCCCCGCCCACGCCTGCGCGTAGGCTGCCATCGTGGACCCGATGTCGCCGCGCTTGGCGTCGGCCAGCACCAGGACGGCGTGCGCCCGCAGTTCGGCGATCGTGCGTTCCAGCACCGCGTACCCCGCCGAGCCGTACGCCTCGAAGAACGCCACCTGCGGTTTGACGATCGCGAACCCTGCGAACGCGCTCACGCAGATCTCACTGAACCGGCTCAGCCCGTCGGCGTCGACGGACAGCCCCCACGAGGTCAGCAACTCGGGGTGCGGGTCGATACCCGGGCACAGCGGACCCCGGTCGGACAGCGCCTCGGCAAGCCGGTGCCCGAAGTCGCGCATGTCAGTGCTCCAGCTCGCTGTGCAACTCCTGCAGACTCATCACCCCGATGTCGCCGCGCAGGCTCGACTCGATGCCCTGCACCGCCGCCGACGCGCCCTGCACGGTGGTGATGCATGGGATGTTCATCGACACCGCGGCCGAGCGGATCTCGTACCCGTCGATGCGTGGCCCGGAGTTGCCGTACGGCGTGTTGATCACCATCGCGACATCACCGGCGCGGATCGCCTCGACCGCCGAACGCGCGGGCCTGCCATCACCCGGTGCCTCGAAGTGCTTGCGCACCTCGTCGCACGGAATTCCGTTGCGGCGCAGCATCTCCGCGGTGCCCTCGGTGGCGAGCACCTTGAACCCGAGGTCGGCGAGCCGTTTGACCGGGAACACCAGCGACCGCTTGTCGCGGTTGGCCACCGACACGAACACGGTGCCCTTCGACGGCAGCGAACCGTAGGCCGCGGTCTGGCTCTTGGCGAATGCGCTGCCGAAGTCGTGGTCGATGCCCATCACCTCACCCGTCGACTTCATCTCCGGGCCGAGCAGCGAATCGATCTGGCCGCCGTCGGCCTTGCGGAAACGGTGGAACGGCAGCACCGCTTCCTTCACCGCGACGGGCGCGTTGCGGGCAGTGGTCGCACCGTCGCCGGCCACGTCGAGGACGCCCTCCTCGCGCAACTGGGCGATGCTGGCGCCCAGCATGATCCGCGCGCACGCCTTGGCCAGCGGCACGGAGGTGGCCTTCGACACGAACGGCACCGTGCGGCTGGCCCGCGGGTTGGCTTCCAGCACGTAGAGCACGTCGTCCTTGAGCGCGTACTGCACGTTGAGCAGCCCGACCACGCCGACGCCGTGGGCGATCGCCTCGGTCGCGCGCCGCACGGACTCGATGTCGCTGCGGCCCAGTGTCACCGGGGGCAGCGCACACGCCGAGTCGCCGGAGTGGATGCCGGCCTCCTCGATGTGCTCCATGATGCCGCCGATGTAGACCTCGGTGCCGTCGCACAGGGCGTCGACGTCGATCTCGATCGCATCCTCGAGGAACCGGTCGACCAGCACCGGGTGTTCCGATGAGAGCTGGGTGGCCCGGGTGATGTAACCCTCCAGGGTCTGCTCGTCGTAGACGATCTCCATTCCCCGGCCGCCCAGCACGTAGGACGGCCGCACCAGCACGGGATAGCCTATGTCGGCGGCGATACGGCGGGCCTGATTGAACGTGGTGGCCAGGCCGAATCGCGGTGCGGGCAGCCCGGCGGTGCGCAGCACCTCACCGAATGCGCCGCGGTCCTCGGCCAGGTCGATGGCCTTGGGGCTGGTGCCGACGATCGGGACGCCGGCCTGCTCGAGCCGTTCGGCCAGGCCCAGCGGCGTCTGGCCGCCGAGTTGCACGATCACCCCGGCCACGCCGGGTCC
Source organism: Actinomycetota bacterium (assembly GCA_034189785.1). GTDB lineage: Bacteria > Actinomycetota > Actinomycetes > Mycobacteriales > Mycobacteriaceae > Mycobacterium. The sequence goes on along the minus strand of JAXHUG010000038.1, from coordinate 67,525 downwards.
GCCTGCGCCGGAGGCTGATTCGGCGTAGTAGATCTCGAGAACGTCCTCGAAGGTCAACGGCTCGAAGTACAACCGGTCGGCGGTGTCGTAGTCGGTCGAGACAGTCTCCGGGTTGCAGTTGATCATCACCGTCTCGAAGCCGGCCTCGCTCAGGGTGGTCGCGGCATGCACGCAGCTGTAGTCGAATTCGATGCCCTGCCCGATCCGGTTGGGTCCGGAGCCGAGGATCAGTACCTTGGGCCTCTCAGCCTGCGGCGCCACCTCCGACTCGGCGGCGGGGTCGAGTTCGTAGCTGCTGTAGTGGTAGGGCGTCTTGGCCTCGAACTCCGCGGCGCAGGTGTCGACGGTCTTGAACACCGGGTGGATGCCCAGGCGCTGACGCAGCGCCCGCACCCCGACCTCACCGGCGAGTTCCGGTCGCAAAGCAGCGATCTGGCGGTCGGACAGCCCGTTGTTCTTGGCCTGGCGCAGCAGCGTGCCGTCGAGCACCGGGGCGTCGAGGATTTCGGTGCGCAACGCCACCAGCCCGGCGATCTGGTCGACGAACCACGGGTCGACACCGGAGGCCTCCGCGACCTGCTCGACCGACGCCCCGAGCCGCAGCGCGAACTCGATGTCGTAGAGGCGCCCATCGGTCGGGGTGCGCAGGTTCTCCAGCACCTCGTCGACGGTCGCGATCGGGTCCGGCGCGGTCCAGAAGCCGGCGCGGCCGGTCTCCAGAGAACGCATCACCTTACCGAGCGCCTCGATGAAGTTGCGGCCCAACGCCATCGCCTCGCCGACCGATTTCATCGTCGTGGTGAGGGTGGCGTCGGCGCCGGGGAACTTCTCGAACGCGAACCGCGGCGCCTTGACGACGACGTAGTCCAGCGTCGGCTCGAAGCAGGCCGGGGTCTGCCTGGTGATGTCGTTGAGGATCTCGTCGAGGGTGTAGCCGATCGCCAGCTTCGCCGCGATCTTGGCGATCGGGAAACCGGTGGCCTTCGACGCCAGCGCACTCGACCGCGACACCCGCGGGTTCATCTCGATGACGATGAGCCGGCCGTCCTTCGGGTTCACCGCGAACTGGATGTTGCATCCGCCGGTCGCGACACCGACCTCCCGCAGTATCGCGATGCCGAGGTCGCGCATGGCCTGGTATTCGCGGTCGGTCAGCGTCATCGCCGGGGCGACGGTCACCGAATCGCCGGTGTGCACGCCCATCGGGTCGAAGTTCTCGATCGAGCACACCACCACCACGTTGTCGTGGCGGTCGCGCATCAACTCGAGTTCGTATTCCTTCCAGCCGAAGATCGATTCCTCGATCAGCACATTGGCGCTCGGCGACGAGGCCAGGCCGTGACCGGCCATCCGCTCGACGTCCTCGGGCGAGTACGCCATGCCGGAGCCGAGACCGCCCATCGTGAACGACGGCCGCACGACGACGGGCAATCCCAAGTCCCCGACGGTCTCGCGGACCTCCTCCATCGTGTAACACACCCGGCTGCGCGCGGATTCGCCGCCGATCTTGGTGACGATGTCCTTGAACCGCTGCCGGTCCTCACCACGCTGGATCGCGTCGAAGTCGGCGCCGATCAGCTCGACGCCGTAACGTTCGAGCACGCCGTTCTCCGACAGCGCGACCGCGGTGTTGAGCGCGGTCTGCCCGCCGAGGGTGGCCAGCAGTGCACCGATCTTGTTGCCGCGTTCGGCCTGCTGGGCGATCACCCGTTCGACGAAGTCCGGCGTGATGGGTTCGACGTAGGTGAAGTCGGCATACTCCGGGTCGGTCATGATCGTCGCCGGATTGGAGTTGATCAGTGTGACCGTGAGGCCTTCGGCGCGCAGCACGCGGCAGGCCTGGGTGCCGGAGTAGTCGAATTCGGCGGCCTGTCCGATCAGGATCGGCCCGGAGCCGATCACCAGGACGTGGCGCAGGTCTGTCCGACGTGGCATTACTTCTCCTCCGACATCTGGTCGACGAACCGGTCGAACAGATAGTTCGCATCGTGCGGGCCGGCCGCGGCCTCCGGGTGGTACTGCACCGAGAAAGCCCGCCCGTTGACGAGTTTGACGCCTTCGACGACCCCGTCGTTGGCGCAGGTGTGGCTGACGACGGCCTCGCCGAATGGGGTGTCGAAACGTTCACCTGCTTCGCCTTCCAGCGCGAATCCGTGGTTCTGCGCGGTGATCGCGACGCGACCGGTCGCGTGGTCCATCACCGGCACGTTGACGCCGCGGTGGCCGAACACCATCTTGTAGGTGCTCCGGCCCAGAGCCCGGCCGAGGATCTGGTTGCCGAAGCAGATGCCGAACAGCGGGATCCCGGCGCCCAGCACCTGGCGGGTGACCTCGACGACATGGTCGGCGGCTGCCGGATCACCCGGCCCGTTGGACAGGAACACCCCGTCGGGTTTGAGGTCGGCGATCTGCTCGAAGGTGGCCCGGGCGGGCAGCACATGGCTACGGATCCCGCGCCGCGCGAAGTTGCGTGGGGTGTTGGTCTTGATGCCGAGGTCGATCGCCGCGACGGTGAACCGGTGGGCGCCTTCGGGTTCCACGATGTAGACATCGTCGGTGCTGACCTTGTCCGCCAGGCTCGCGCCGAGCATCCCCGGCTGGCCGCGGACCCGCTCGAGCAGTTCTGACATCGGCGCGACGGCCTCGTCACCACTGAAGATGCCCGCCTTCATGGCGCCGCGGGTGCGCAGGTGGCGCACCAGGGTGCGGGTGTCGATACCGGCGATGCCGACGACGCCCTGGCGGACCAGTTCCTCGTCGAGGGCGCCGGTGGCGCGCCAGTTCGAGGCGCGCGGCGACGGGTCGCGGACGGCGTAGCCGGCGACCCATATCCTGTCGTCGCGACTCTCGGCGTCTTCGTGGTTCCAGCCCGTGTTGCCGATCTGCGGTGCGGTCGCGACCACGATCTGCCCGTAGTAACTGGGGTCGGTGAGAGTCTCCTGGTATCCCGACATCCCGGTCGAGAACACCGCCTCACCGAGTGTCTGCCCGACGGCGCCGTAGGGCACCCCGGTGAAGACCCGCCCGTCCTCCAGGACGAGAAGGGCCACGGCGTTGTTGCTCACGCTACTTCCTCCAGCCAGCGGTCGTACTTGGTGCGGTCGTCGCTGCGGAATCCGGTGTCGATCTCGGTGCCCGACGGCAGCCGCCATCTGATGGCCAGGATGCCCTCGTGCGGCGGTGTGTTCCCCCCGGTCGCTGCGCTCCTACCCCCGGGGACAACCTTCCCGACCATGCCGCGCTCGGTGCGGATCGCGGTCACCGATTCCGCAGGGATCCAGATCGAGTGGGCGCCGCTGCGCTGCACCATGATTCCCTCGGGGAACCGGGTCAGCACCGCCTTGGTGCGGTAACCGAGGTCACCCACCACGATCCGGTCGTGCCAGCTCGGCGCCAGCGTGCAGCCGACGTAGAGGCCCTTCATCGCGGGGATGATGGCCTGGCTCACCGTATCCGGCAGCGGCGGCAGCTTACCGATCAACTCGAGCTGCCGTTGGGCTCGGCTGTGCCACCCGCGCATCATGGCCCGGATCAGCAGCCCGATCGCCACGACGATGACGGCCGCCAGGACGAGCGAGGTGACGAGGGTCCCGGTGTTCATGCGCGATCCGCCTTCGCTCCCCGCGGGGCGTTCACAGGGCCGGACTCTTCCCGTCGCGGGCGGTCACCTTGCCCCGCAACATGGTCAGCGTGACCGCGGCGGGCAACGTCATCTCCTCGAAGGGCGTGTTGTCGGAGCGGCTGGCCAGCGCGGAGCCGCTGACGGTCCAGGTCGCGTCGGGATCGACGACGGTCAGGTTGGCCGGCTCCCCGACCTCGATCGGACGGCCCTGATCGGGTAGGCCGACGATGCGGGCCGGGGCCTCGCTCATCACCCGCGCGACGTCGCGCCAGGTCAGCAGACCGGGTTCGACCATGGTCCGCACCACGACCGACAGCGCGGTCTGCAACCCGAGCATTCCGGGCCGGGCGGCGGCGAATTCGCACATCTTCTCGTGTTCGGCGTGCGGGGCGTGGTCGGTGGCCACACAGTCGATCACCCCGTCGGCCAGCGCACGGCGCAGCGCCTCGGCGTCACCGGCCTCGCGAAGCGGGGGATTGACCCGGTTGCGCCCGTCATAGGTCGCCAAGCGGCTGTCGTCGAGCAGCAGGTGATGCGGGGTGACCTCGGCCGTGATCGCGATGCCCTGCTCCTTGGCCCACCGCAGAAGCTCCACGGTACCGACGGTCGACGCGTGGCAGATGTGCACGCGCGCATCGGCGTCGCGTGCCAGCAGCGCGTCCCGGATGACGATGGACTCCTCGGCGGCGCGCGGCCACCCGGCCAGCCCGAGCCGGGCCGCGTGGGGTCCCTCGTGCGCGACGGCGCCGACGGTGAGCCGGGGTTCCTCGGCGTGCTGGGCGATGAGCAGACCCAGACCGGAGGCGTATTCGAGCGCCCGACGCATGATGAGCGGATCGTCGACGCAGACACCGTCGTCGGAGAACATCCGCACCTGGCCCACACCCGCGGCCATCATGCCCATCTCGGTGAGCTGTTTGCCCTGCAGCCCCATCGTGACGGCGCCGACCGGATGGACGTCCACCAACCCGACCTGCTGTCCGCGGTGCCACACGTGGTCGGTGACCACCGGGCTGTCGGCCACCGGGATGGTGTTGGCCATCGCGAAGACCGCGGTGTACCCGCCGAGAGCAGCTGCGGCCGAACCGGTTTCGATGTCCTCGGCGTACTCGCGGCCGGGCTCGCGCAGGTGGGTGTGCAGGTCGACGAAGCCCGGCAGCAGGACCTGGCCGTGAGCGTCGACCGCGTCGTCCCCGGTGAGCCCGGTGCCGATCCCTGCGATCTGACCGTCCTCGACGAGCACGTCGACCGGATCGCCCTCGCCGTAGGTGCGCACGCCCCGGATCAGCAGACTCATGCGCTGATCGCCTCCTGTTCCGCGCCGACGAGCAGATGGAAGAGCACCGCCATCCGGACGTGCACACCGTTGGAAACCTGTTGCAGCACAGCTGATTGCGATGAGTCGGCGACCGACGATGAGATCTCCATACCGCGCAGCATCGGCCCGGGGTGCAGCACCACCGCGGAATCCGGCAGCAATGCCTGACGCTTGTCGGACAGGCCGTAGCGCACCGAGTACTCGCGCGCCGACGGGAAGAATCCGCCGTTCATCCGTTCGGCCTGCACCCGCAGCATGAGCACCGCGTCGGCGGCGGGCAGTTCGGCGTCCAGGTCGTGGGACACCGTCACCGGCCACTGGTGCACACCCACCGGGAGCAGGGTCGGCGGCGCCACCAGCACCACCTCCGCCCCCAGGGTGTGCAGGAGCAGCACGTTGGATCGGGCGACGCGGCTGTGCAGGACGTCGCCGACGATCACCACCCGCCTGCCCTCGATGCCGCCGAGCCGCTGACGCAGGGTCAGTGCGTCGAGCAACGCCTGCGTAGGGTGTTCGTGGGTGCCGTCACCGGCGTTGATCACGCTCGGCCCACCCCCGAGTCGCTCCGCTCCCGCCCCCGGGGATGCCCCGCCGTCGGCGGAAGCGGTCCACTCCGCGAGCTGCTGGGCGGCACCGGAGGCGGGATGCCGGATGATCAGCGCGTCGGCGCCCGCGGCGCGCAGCGTGAGCGCGGTGTCGCGCAACGACTCCCCCTTGGCCACAGAGGAACCGGACGCGCTGACGTTGATCACGTCGGCACTCATCCGTTTCCCCGCGACCTCGAACGACACCCGTGTGCGGGTGCTGTTCTCGTAGAACATCGTGATCACCGTGCGCCCGCGCAGCGTCGGCAGTTTCTTGACCTCGCGGCCGAGCAGCGCATGGCTGAACCGGTCGGCGTCGTCAAGGATCGCGGTGGCCTCCTCGCGGCTCAAGTCGGCCGCGGTCAACAGATGTCGCGTCACTAGCGTTTCGGCCCTCCGTGCGGTGCGATCCAGATACCCTCGACCCCGTCCGTCTCGGCCAGGCGCACCTTGACGTTCTCACTGCGCGATGTCGGCACGTTCTTGCCGACGTAGTCGGCACGCAGCGGCAACTCGCGGTGGCCGCGGTCGACGAGCACCGCGAGTTGCACCACGTCCGGGCGGCCGATGTCGCGCAGCGCATCCAGGGCGGCGCGCACCGAGCGCCCGGTGTAGAGCACGTCGTCGACCAGGATCACCAGCGCGTGGTCGATGCCGCCCGTGGGGATCGAGGTCTCCTCCAGCGGCCGGGGCGGCTTGGTGTCGAGGTCGTCGCGGTAGAGCGTGATGTCCAGACCGCCGTGCGGGACCGTCACACCGGAGAACGTCTCGATCCTCTCGGCCAGCCGGCCCGCCAAGGTGACCCCGCGGGTCGGGATACCGAGGAGCACCACCCGTGGTGCGTCGGGACCGTCGAGGGCGGTCTTCTCGATGATCTGATGCGCGATACGGGAAATGGTGCGGGTCACATCCGCCGCGGTCATCAATTCCCGGTCGGGGTTGTCAGGACTGCCCACGCGCGATCCAGACCTCCTTCTCCGCCTCGCCGGACGGATCGTTAAAGGATGTCAAACTGCGGGAAGCCTACCACCGCAGCGGCATCCTCTCGTCCTGGCTGGCCTGCCGGGTGGCCCCGGGGGATCGCACCCCGGGACTCCCACAGAACGGAGCGGGACAGTCTCCCGTCACTCCGCTCCTCCCATCTAGGTTCGATGGCCTTAATCAACCCCGCGCGCCCGCTTGAAAGTCGCCCAGCTCGTCGTCGACGGAGGCTGGTCGATCAGCGAAGTCGCCGCCCGGTTCCAGGTCTCTTGGCCCACCGTGAAGCGCTGGGTCGACCGTTACCTCGCCGGCGAGTCCATGCAAGACCGCTCGTCTCGACCGAAGTCGTCGCCGAACAAGACCGCCCTCCTCATCAAGCGGTGTGTCAACCTCCGGCTACGCCTGCGCGAAGGCACCCTCCAACTCGCGACACGACTCGGAATCGCGCCGTCGACGGTCGACCGCATCCTCAAGACCGCCCACCCGAATCGGCTCTCCTACGTCGACAGGGCGACCGGAGAGCCCCATCCGCCGCTACGGAGCACGACCACCCTGGATCTCTCGTGCATGTCAAGCTCGGGAACATCCCCGACGGCGGCGGTTGGCGCTACGTCGGACGCTCTCAGGGAAAGCGGAACGGTGCAGCGACTGCCGACAAGCCGAAGAACATCTGGCAAAATCTCAAACTCGGCTATGCGTTCGTGCACACAGTCCTCGGCGATCACTCCCGCGTCGCATACACGGCGATCCACGACGACGAGACCGCCGTGACGGCCGCAAGGGTCCTCCACCGGGCAGTCGCACGGTTCGCCGAACGCGGCGTCATCGTCGAACGGGTCCTGTCCGACAACGGCAGCGCGTATCGCTCGAACCTGTGGCGGGACGCCTGCCAATCATTGTCGATCGGCCCACCACCGCGCACGCGTCCCTACCGACCTCAGACCAATGGCAAGGTCTGAGCGGATCCATCGCACGATGGCCGACGGGTGGGCTTACACCCGCCACTATGCTCTCTGAGCACGAACGACGCGAATCCGTGGCTACCGAACTCGCCAACGCAAATGTCAGCGTCTACACCTTGATGAAGCTCCTCGGCCACGAGTCCATGGTCACTTCGCAACGCTACGGCGCCGGAAACGACACCAGGTCCGCCGCCGAACTCAACCCCCTCTACGACATCCTGGCCACCACGCGACGGCAGTCATGAACCGACTACCGGATTCTTCTTTACCAGCGGTGCCGGGTGCATTTCATGCACAACCTGCACACCGCGGTATCGGCCAAACACGCCCCGGCGGTGACCGCCGCGGTCAAGACCATCTTCGCTCAACAACACCGACCCACCGAGGTCGCCGAGCAGTGGGACCGCGTCGTTGGCGAAGGTGGCCGCGATGATGGGTGAGGCCAAGACCGACGTGCTGGCGTTCAGCGCGTTCCCCAAGGTCCATTCGCAGAAGATCTGGTCGAACAGTCCCATCGAGCGGTTGAACAAGGAGATCAAGCGCCGCGCTGATGTCGTGGAGATCTTCCCCAACCCGGCGGCGTTCCTGCGCCTGGCGACCGCGGCGGTCATCGAATCTCACGACGAATGGCAGGTCTCACCCGCCGCTATCTCTCCGATGGCTCCATGGACGAACTACGCACCCTCATCGCCGCCAAACACGCCGCCGCACTGGATAAACAACACCAAATCACTTAGCGCTCAACAAGACTCGCTGATCACAACGCGTGAACCACGCCAGATCCGAAGTCCACCATTTCCCGGGACGCTATCGTGCGGCGACGAGGTGGTGGTGGTGGTGGTGGTGGTGGTGGCGAGCGACTTGGACCGCGACAGAGCTGGCTGGTGGCGCCCTGAACGCCCTTTCGCTGGACCAAACACAGCCTCATCCACTGGTACCGCATGTTCGGCCCCGCCTTCGAGGCCTCGTGGGATTGGAGTTCCTCGGGTTCGGCGGCCGGAGAGTGGCGGGTTGACGATGGCCTGATCGCGCGATGAGTGCCGCCCCACGGGCAACCGTCGAAAAAGCCGCCTGATGTCGGCATCGAGTACGAAACCTCGTGGCATCAGGGCAAAATTTGGCACATAGACGCCTACAATCGACGGTGTCATCCCGATCCCGGCCAAGCGAGAAAAGGGGGGTGAAGGCAGTGCTCCCTGACAGGAACGATGTGTCGCAGATGCGGCCCGAGATCGCGATGTCTTGGCGCAGGTCCCGGCTGAGCGGCGTCGCGCCGCACCTGTCCCTGCCTGTCGACTCAACCGACGGCATCGACGGCGACTCCCGTCTCCTGCGGTCAGCCGAGCCGGTTCTCGAACAGCTTGGTGACGAGGTCGCCGGCACAGGTCTGATCGTTCTGCTTGCCGATCGCGACGGTCGGATCGTACGCCGGGTGTTCGACGACTCCCGAGTTGAACGACGCATCGACGGTTTCGGAATCGCCACGGGCGCCCGGTTCAGCGAAGACGCGGTCGGCACGACGTCGCTTGGAACACCGCTGGAGGTGCGACACGGCGTCGCCGTCAACGGCACCGAACACTACCTCGAGCGGCTTCGCCGCCTCAGCTGCTATGGCGCACCCATCATTCATCCCGCGACGGGCAGGGTCGAAGGCGCCCTCGACATGACCGTTGAGGCCGACACGGCTGATCCGCTGTTTACCCCGTTCGTCGACCGCGCGGTGCGCGACATCGAACGCCGGTTGCTTGCCGGGTCGAGGGTGTCCCAGCAGCGGTTGGTCGCCGCCTTCCAGGACTTCGCACCCCATTCGCACGCGGCGGTTGCGGCAGTCGGGGTCGACATGCAGCTACACAACACCGCCGCCGCGAACATGCTGAGCTCGAACGACTACGTGGTGCTTCGCGAGATCGCCGCCGAACTGCGCCCGGGCGAACGCCGGGTCATCGACATCGAGTTGGCTTGTGGCGAACCGGCACGAGTCGAGGCACAGTCGATCTGCGGCAGCGAGGGCGGTGCCGTGTTCGTGGTGCGACCGGTTCTTCCAAGCGCCAGTCCTGTCCCGCGAGGATCACTCGTCGGAACCGTGGCGGCGCGCCTCGGCACCGAGGTCGCCGAGATCGCGCGGTCACGCGGAGCAGTGGCGGTGTGTGGTGAGGCGGGCTCGGGGAGGAGCACGACCGCTCGTGAAATCGCCGGGACGAGGCGCACTCTGTGGCTGGACGCCTCCCAGATCGCAGTGGAGGGAACGGCGCGGTGGTTGAGGCGTCTGACCGACGCCGGTAATGACACGTCCGCGGCGGTTGTCGTGGAGCACGTAGAGTCGCTGCCTGAGCCGATACTCCCGGCAGTGGCGAAACTTGTCGACGGCGATCTCGGACCGCGAATCATCCTGACGAGTCGCCCCATGGCTGACGTTCCGCCGACCGTGGCGGCAGTCCTCGCGCGGTGTCCGGGTCGGCTCGACATCCGTCCGCTTCGCCGCCGAAATCTGGAGTTCGGCGCGATCGCCCGCAAGATACTTTCGGGATTCGAGGGCTCGTGGCAGCTGACGCCCGATGCCCTTGCGGCGCTGTCGGCCGCGGACTGGCCTGGCAACCTGAGCGAGTTGGAGTGCGTATTGCAAACCGCCTCCCAGAAGGCAAGAAGTGGCAGGATCGACTTACGGGATCTGCCCCCCAGCTATCAGCGCACCGGCCGGTTGGCACATCTGGCGGGGCGCGAACGTGCCGAGCGGCAGGCGATCATCGACGCGCTCGCTGACGCCGCGGGCAACAAGGTCCACGCGGCGCGCGAGTTGGGGATCAGTCGCAGCACCCTGTACTCGCGGATCAAGGCGCTCGGCATCCGGGCTTGACAGCCCCGCGACCGCGGGTGCTATCTGCAACGGAACCTCTACGCCGCTCCCACGGCCCCCTAGCTGGCTGACCCGGACCCGAAAATCCTCTGTGGCACGGGCAGGTGACCACGCACCCGGGTAATGATAGGTGTGTTGACGGGGCGGGTGTTGCGTTGGATGTAGGTGTCAGGCGGCGGTTTCGACGATCACCGCTTTCCCGTCGCGGATCAGGATCTTCTGGCCGGTGAGCGCTTGCGTGGAACGGATCCGCACAGCGGATCGCACGTGGGCAGCGCTCGGTGACCACGTCGGCGATCCAGTCCGCGGCATCAGCGGACACATGGGTGATCTGCGCGGCGCGCTCAGCGCCCAGCGCATCGAAGAACCGCCGCAGGGTGGCGGAGTCACGGCCCGGCGCGGCCCACGCCAGCCGACCCGAGTCGTGATCGACCACCACCGTCAGGTACTTGTGGTGGCGCTTATAGGGAGTCTCATCGATACCGGTCCGGCGTAAGTTCCGTCGACACCGTCGAACTCGCTCAGACACCGAGCATCTGGTACGGCGCGTTCGGCAACAACGAAGGACGTACCGTGCTGGTGCGCGAGCCCGACAAGGTGTTGGCGATCTTCACCACCGACACCGACAGCCCGGCCGCGGACATCGTGGCCCGCTACGCGCACCGCTGGCCGATCGAGACCGCCATCGCCGCCGGCAAGCAACTCCTCGGCGTCGGCCAGGCCCGCAATCGGCTGCAGCACGCGGTCGAACGCACCGTGCCGTTTCAGTTCGTCGTCTACAGCGCGGTTATCGTCTGGTACGCGCTGCATGGCCACCACCCCGATGACCTCGCCACCCGCCGACACGATCAGCCCTGGTACCCGCACAAGGACGAACCCTCGTCCGAAGACATGCTCGCCAAGCTCCGCAGAACCCTTGTCGCAGCACGAATTACCGATGTTGCCGCAGCTCAACCCGACCCCCACAAATGCCGAGACTACAAACTGGCCTGCGCCGCAGCCGCCGCATAACTGCGAAAGTCAAGTAAGTTCACGAAGCGGTCAGTTCTCTTTTCGGCGTCGGCCCACACTCGGGCTACGATCGCCCCCACCGTGCGCCAGGCGACCCGCATCAATTCGCACACCGCGGTTTTCGAGCATGCCACCGCCAGCCAGGCCACCGTGTCATCGAAGGCCAAGGTGTGTCCGGGCGTGATGACGCGCCCATGGCACCGCCACCACCGTCGGCCCGCCATAGCCTCACATTGCGCACGTCGTTGTCCGCTCCTTTGGTTCCTGACCTTCGACCAGCCAGAAACCTTAAGCGACAACGACGTGCGCCCTCTCAGATCAGCAACCCGCCCACGGAAGTGTCACAAGAGCCATGATTATTCATCGATAGTTGCTTCAGTCGTGCGTGCAGTGGCGCGACAGCGACACGGTCGTCGTCTCAGAACGGAGGCATTTCCGATAGCGGGATACTGGGTGTGTCGGCGATGACGACTTCGGCGGTCAGGAACATCGACACAACCGAGACAGCGTTTAACAGCGCCAATCGGGTCACCTTGACTGGATCCATGATTCCGGCGGCGATCATGTCGCCGTACTGCCCAGTCGCGGCATCTAAACCGTGCCCGATAGTCATATTTCGGACCTTCTCGACCACGACGCTGCCGTCCAACCCAGCGTTGGTGGCGATCTGCTTCAACGGTGCTTCCAGAGCTGCGCGTAACAGGTTGGCGCCGGTAGCCTCGTCGCCTGTGAGATTGAGCCCGTCGAAAGCGCTGACGGATGCCTGCAAAAGCGCAACGCCACCCCCGGCAACGATTCCTTCTTCCGCCGCCGAGCGCGCATTCCGAACCGCATCTTCAATCCGATGTTTGCGCTCTTTGAGTTCGATGTCGGAGGCTGCGCCGATCTTGATCACGGCTACCCGACCGCTTAGCGTCGTGAGACGCTCCCGGAGTTTGTCTACATCGTAATCCGATGTGGAGTGCGCGATCTCGGCCTCGATGTCTCGGACTCGCGCGGCTACCGCACTGGCCTCGCCCGCTCCGCCAATGATCGAGGTTTCGTGCTTGGTGATGACCACTTTGCGTGCGTTCCCCAGCAGATCCAGGCCGGCGGTCTCGAGTGTCGCACCGATAGCATCGGAGATGACTTGGCCACCGGTCATGATGGCGATGTCGCGCAGCATCAATTCACGACGGTCGCCGAATCCGGGCGACTTCACCGCGGCAGAGGTGAAGGTGCGCCGGACGTTGTTGACGACCAGGGTCGCCAGAGCATCGCCGGTGACATCCTCGGCAACGATGACGAGTGGGCGGCCGGTTTCCATCACCTTCTCGACAATGGGTACCAGTTGGCCAACCGCGCTGATGACCGAGGGGACGAGCAGGATGTAGGGGTTGTGGATAACGGCCTCGAGCCGTTCATTGTCGGTGACGAAGTAGGGGCTGAGATAGCCGCGTTCAAACCGCAGACCCTCTTCGAACTCGAGGGTGAGGCCGAAAGCGTCTGACGCCTCCGTCGTAATGATGCCCTGCGCACCGGCCTTGTCCATAGCCTCAGCGACGATGTCGCCGATCGCCCGATCGCCAGCGGAGTTCGCGGCGGTCGCCGCGATCTGTTCGCTCGTCTGGATTGGTCTGGACGCCTGATGGATCGCCTCGACAACCCTAACCAGAGCAGCTTCGATACCGAGCCTCATCGCTAGGGGATTTGCGCCAGCGGCGAGGTTACGCAGGCCCTCGCGCACCATGGCCTGTGCGAGAACGGTTGCGGTGGTTGTTCCGTCGCCTGCGACATCGTCGGTCCGCTTCGCCACCTCTTTGACGAGTTCGGCGCCCATCTTCTCGTAGGGGTGCTCGAGCTCGATACTGCGGGCGACGGTGACACCATCGTTGGTCACAAGAGGGTTGACCACGTCGCGGCCGAGGACGACGTAGCGCCCTTTGGGGCCCAGGGTGACTCTGACCGCGTCGGCGAGCGCGTCCACTCCCCGTTGGAGTGCACGCCGGGCATCCTCGTTGTAGGCGATCATTTTGGCCACGTTGCCTTGCCCACCCTTTCGTAAGTCGTAATATTCGTCCGAATTGCTGAGTCATGACCGTGACCACGCCCCCGACCGTGGTGCACCCCGGTAGGGGGCGTGAAATCTAATCTGTGCCGACCGGTCAAAATCTGCGCCGACCGGCGGATGACATCTTCACCTACGTGTGGATGATCACGCCGCGGATGTTCTTGCCGTCGCGCAAGTCCTGATAGCCCTGGTTGACGTCTTCGAGCCGGTACCGCCTGGTGATCAACTCGTCGAGTTTGAGCTGGCCGGCGTCGTAGAGTCGGAGCAGGCGCACGATGTCGTACTGCGGATTTGCCGAGCCGAACAATGTGCCCTTGATCGTCTTCTCATTCAAAGTCAAATCGCAACCCGACACCTGCACGGTGAGTTTCGTCGGATTTGCCAATCCGGTGATGACCACCGTGCCGCCCTTACCGATCACCGCGGTCGCGGCACTCACCACCTCCGCGTCGACAGTACCGACGAGGATGAGCGCCTGGTCCGCGCCTTGTCCCCAGGTGATCTCCTTGACCTTCTCCGCAGCGCTGGCCGCGTCGGCGAAGGCATGGGTGGCACCGAACTTCATGGCGGTGTCACGCTTGAGCGCCACCGGATCGACCACCACGACATGCTTGGCCCCTGCGCTGACGGCCCCTTGCACGGCATTTATACCCAAGCCGCCCACCCCGTAGATGACGGTGGTGTCACCAGCCCGCACGCCGCCGGCGTATACCGAGGTGCCCCAACCAGTCGGAACGCCACAACCCACAAGTACCGCAGTCTCCAGCGGCAACCAGTCGTCGATCTTGACCACCGAGTGCTGCGAGATGGTGGCGCGCTCGGAAAATGTGCCGAGCATGCACATCGCACCGAAATCCATTCCGCCGCGGTGGAACCGGAAGCTGCCATCACTCATACATCCGTCGAGGATGGTGGCACCCATGTCGCAGAGGTTTTGCCGTCCTGTGGAACAGTATCGGCATGTTCCGCAGTTCGGGATGAAGCTGCACACGACGTGATCGCCTGGTTTGACCTTGGTGACCCCGGGCCCGACGTCCTCGATGATGCCCGATCCCTCGTGGCCGCCGACTATTGGATAACGGGGCGGCAAGTCACCGTCGGTCAAGTGCAGGTCCGAGTGGCACAACCCGGCGGCGGTGTACTTGATCAGCACTTCGCCAACGCCGGGGCCGTCGAGTTCGAGTTCCATGATCTCGAACGGCTTTCCAGCTTCTAGCAACACGGCTGCTTTGGTCTTCATGGTGCATTCCTTCACGAATAATTGGTCATGGACGATCAAAGCGCGATGTTGACGGCTTTGGTCTGGGTGTACAGATCCAGCGCAGCAGCGCCGAGTTCACGCCCCCAGCCGGATTGCTTGTAGCCTCCGAACGGCATTGCGGTATCGAAACCGTTGTACTGGTTGATCCACACCGAACCCGCCTTGAGTTTCTTGGCAGTCCGGTGAGCCTTGGAGATGTCTTTGGTCCAAATGCCTGCTGCAAGACCGTAGATGGAGTCGTTGGCGTCGGCTACTACACCGTTGTTCTCACTGAACGGCAGCGCGGCGACCACCGGGCCGAAGATTTCCTCTCGGACCACACTGAATTCGGGTGCAACATCGACGAACACGGTCGGCTCGACGAAGTACCCGGTCTCGCCCCACCGTTTACCACCGGTCAGTGCCCGGGCGCCATCGGCCAGCCCTTGCCTCAGATAGCTTGTGACCTTGTCGAACTGCTCCTGCGAAATCAGCGGACCAAGTTCGGTCGACGGATCCATCCCGGGACCGATCTTGACCTTGCTCGCCGCCTGGGCCACCGCCTCGGTGAAGTCACCGAAGACCTTGTCCTCCACGTACAGCCGCGTACCCGCGACGCAGCACTGCCCGTGGTTGAACAACCAGGCGTTGAGCGAACCTTCGACGGCGAGGTCGAAGTCGGCGTCAGCGAAGACCACGTTGGCGCTTTTTCCGCCGAGTTCCAACGAGACCTTCTTCAAGTTGCCTCTGGCCGCGTCTACGATTTTCTTGCCGACTTCCGTGGAGCCGGTGAACGCGATTTTGTCAACGTCGCCGTGCCCGGACAGCGCTGCTCCCGCATCCCCGAATCCGGTGACGATGTTGACCACCCCGGGGGGGAACCCTGCTTCTTGGAACACTTCTCCAAGAAGCAGTGCGGTGAGCGGCGTCTGCTCGGCGGGTTTGAGGATGACGGTGTTCCCGGCGGCCAGGGCAGGGGCCAGCTTCCATGCCGCCATCAACAGTGGGAAATTCCACGGCACGATGAGTCCGCACACACCGACCGGCTCGCGCAGCGTGTAGGCGTGAAACTCTCGTCCGTGGGAGAACGGCATGGAGACATTGACGGTGGAACCCTCGATCTTGGTAGCCCAGCCGGCGTAGTACCGGAAAACATCGGCCGACCACGCGACGTCCACCGCGGTGGCGAGCCCCGCCGACTTGCCGTTGTCGAGTGCTTCGAGTTGGCCGAACTCTGTTGCGCGTTCGCTGAGAATGTCGCCCACTCGCCACAACAAGCGTTCGCGTTGGTTGGGCTTCATCGACGGCCACGGGCCGGTGTCGAACGCCTTTCGGGCGGCGCGCACGGCCCGATCGATGTCCTCGGCCTGCCCGTGGGCGACCTCGGTGAGTGCCGCTCCGGTGGCCGGGTCGGTGGTGGGAAATGTTTTTCCCGACGCGGCGTCCGCCCATTCGCCGCCGATCAACAGCTTCTTGCTGCCGCGTAGGAACCCGAGAACCTCGGGCATGGCGGGGTGTTCTGCGATAGCTGTCATGTCAATCTCCCGGCAGTAATTTGTGTCTGGAATCTAAAGGCGGTGGCGCGTCGGAGCGTCGGTTGGATCGCACGTCGCTCATGCCGATATTGGGGCCGACTCGACGGCCGAGTAGAACTTGTCGGCGTGAATGCGCGCCTCCGGCAGGCCCTTGGCTTCCAGGAGTCGCCCGACGGCGTCACACATTTCGGGTGCCCCGCACAGGTAGGCGTCATAGGGCGAGGCGTCCCTGATGTCTTCGGCGATGGCCCGGGTGACCCGGCCTGTGCGTCCGTTTGGTGGAAGTGTGTCGGGTGTGCCCTGCGACAGGCACGGGATGAACTGGAAATCCTTCAACCGGGTCGAGAGTTCGGCGAGCTCGTCGAGGTACACCAGGTCACTGTTGGTGCGTGCTCCGTAGTAGAAGCGGATCGGGACCTCGCTGTTCTGCTCGGCGGCGTCCGACAGAATCGACAGGAGCGGCGCGATCCCGGAGCCGATCCCGGCCGCAATCACCGGGCGACTGGTCTCCCGCAAAAACATCGTGCCGAACGGCGCCTCCAGATGCAGTTGGGATCCCGGCTCGAGCCGGTCGAGCACGGTGGTGAACACTCCGTTCTGCACGCGTTTGATACAGAAGGTCAGCTCGCTTCCCGAACTCGGCGGGTTCAGCAGCGAGTAGGAGCGGCGTTCCCCGGTGTCGAGAGTGAATTCCGCGTACTGTCCGGCCCGAAAACTCAACGGTTCGTCCAGGGCCACCCGCAACTCGACCAGATCCGGCGTCCGGGAATGCAGCTCAAGCACCGTGGCCCGCCGCGGGCTGGGGGGTGTCATCGGCGGAAGCGCCTCGACGCCGTCGTGCTGGTCGATCTCGATCACCAGATCACTCTCGGCGTGCGTGCAGCACAGCAGGATCGCCCCGTCTTCGCGTTCGTTCCGCGGGATCGCATAGACCGACGCCGCCGAGTCGTCGACGTCGCCGTCGAGCAACCAGTGCTTACATGAGGAGCAGTTCCCGTGCCGGCATCCGTATTGCAGGTTGATGCCGTGGTGCAGGGCGGCCGTGAGAATGTCCTCGTTCTCGCCGACGGGGAACTCCTCCCCCGTCGGTACCAGGGTGACGCGCGCCATCAGCTGTCCAATCAGAACTTCGCCGGTTCGAGCTGCGACATGTCGGCAGTTACCACGAACGCATCGTCTTCGACGTGCGCCCGCCCGTAGTAACTGGACATGCACACCAGGAACCGCGACATCGTCAACGGTTTACCGAGGTACTCCTCGACCTCGGCCAAGGGGATACGTATCGTCCCCTCGGTCTCCAGCAGGTAGAACGTGCCGCGATCCTGCACCCGAATCTGGGGGCAGTCCTCGGTGACGTAATGCACGGTCGCCTGCGCCTCCTCGCTTTTCATCAGGACGAGCCCGATCGTTCTGCGTCCGTGGGACTGGGTGCCGCTCATGACACCACCGCCGCGGGAACCTGCAGACCGGCCAGCGTGAGGATGTCAGCGGTCGTGTCGACGACATGCTGTCGGGCGCTTTCACCGAATCCTGTCCCCGCGGGAACAGCGTCGAAGACCGGCAGGAACGCGTCGACGGCCGCCATCGCATCCGGATACCAGGAGTCGACCCAGCCTTGGATGAGTTCACGGTTGCGTGCGGCGGGAACGGGACGACCGGCACGGTCGGTATCGGCGATGAGCAGTTTGACCAAAGCCTGTGTCGCGGCGCGGTTGCGACGCCGGTCCGCTTCCGCGGTCATCTCGATCACCGGGATCACCACATCTCCGTGCAGCGGTGCAAGGTGTCGAAAGAACTCGCTGCCGATCAAGGCGGTGCACAGCGGCTCCACCACCAGGTTCGTCATCAGGACCATTTCACCCCAGTCGTGCAGCGAAAGCAGCCTCTCCACCAGCCGGCGCGCTCCCTGGCAGGCCGGATCATGGAGCCAGGCCTCGGCGCCGGCGCCTTCGGTGTAGCTGGGCGCGTGCTCGTGCAGATCCAGGCTGTACAGCGCGATGTCCTGCTGGTGACGCAGCCGATCCATGCCGCTGAAGGTATAAGTCATCGACAGGGTGTCCGACAACGCTTCCCGGGTGACGAATGCGTGCGCCTTGAACATCCCCCACTGGAACGACGCCAACGCTTCGTAGTAGCGCGACACGAGATCGAGCCACTCCGGCGCGATGTCCCCGAACGCGCCGTTGGCCTTCGCTGAGGTGATTGCCCCTTCGATGGACCGTTCCTGCTGGGCCTGCAGCTTGATGTAAGGACGCTGCCACAGGCCGGACGGGTCACGGTACTCGAACCAGTTCGGATGCGCCAGCGCCGTCGTCCGGGCGTCCTGGCACCCCAAACCGTCGGGCCTCAGCAGATACCAGCCACCGGATTCGAACTGGTCGAGGTCCGGTTGCGCGTTGCAGATGACCGCCTCGTACTCGGAGAGTCGGCGTTTCTGCGGGCGGATGTAGGTCAGATCCCGGGCCGAGTAGAAACCCTCTCCGACCATCTCGGCCTCCACACCCTCGGAAATCAGTTCGGCGCTCATCAGATCTCGCTGAACGCGTCGGCGGGCAACGCCTTGAGCGGGTCCTGGATGACGAATCCGGTGCGCCGGATGTCCTCAATCGTCCACAACCACCGTTCCTCGGTGTGCATATGGGGCTGACCCATCAGGGTCCGGCCGTCCGCGCGCAGCAGTCCGGCGTCCTCGATGTAGCGGGCCAGCTCGATCCCGTCGTTGACCTCCCACCAGGTCATCCCGGTGTGGCGCTGCGGGGCCTGCTTGAAGATGTGCTGGCAGGCCTCCGAGCAGAAGGCATGGCGTTGACCGGCCGCGTCGACCGACAACCGGACCTCATTGATGTCTGGGCGCGGGAAAACGCACGGCATCTGGCAGACCCGACAGATCGGCGGCATCGCGGGGAACAGCTCCAACGCGAGGTGGCCCTTGCGCGGGTCACCCATCTCGCGGTACGCCGTCCAGAATCCGCCGAAATGCTCTTCCCAGCCCGGATATTTTTCCTCGAGAAAGGCGAAGTCCTCGTCGACCATGTAATCCGACCGCCAGGCGTGCACGGGCCACAGCGCCGCGGACACCATCGCCGCGGAATGCCCGCCCCATTCCACGTGCCGCTTCGCATCATGGATCCAGCGGGGCACCCTCAGGCCGAACGGTTCCAACCGTTCGATGTAGCTTCCGGCCCAATCGTCCCAGATCCACTGGTCCCAGTACTCTTTGTAGGACTTCAGCCGAACCTTCGAAAAGTAGTCGTAAACCGCCCCCTGGAAATTGTCCAGGAAGGCGTGTTGACGCCAGAATGCCGTGTCGAAGTCCTCTTGGAGCATCGGCAGGTTGTCCGGCTCACTCAGCACAGCCGCGAGCGTCGAGTAGCCATTGGCCATGTGCCGCGCCTCGTCGGATTGGATCGACAGGAACACAGACGGGGTTGCCTGGTCTCCGTTGGCGGCGGCCACCTCGGTCACCGCCACGAACAGCGGGTTGGTGTACGCAGTCTCGGCGACGACCTGCAGATTCAGCGAATTGGTGATCGGATCGTCGTTCATGAAGGCTTCGAACACCGCCCGCCCCGGTCGCCCGATCGGGTCGAAGGCGCGCATCTGGAACCCCGAATTGAACCCAGCCGGGTCCGGAGCGTGCTTGGCGAAGTACCGCATCAAGTACGCCTCTTGATTGGTATGGCGCACCTCGTCGATCATCTGCGCGAGATACCCCTGGCGCAGCTCCGGATTCTCCACCGTGTCCACAAGCGTCGCAGTGCATTTCATCGCGGCGTACTCGCCGAAGTCGACGATCGCCAGCACCGGCTTCATGATCTCCATAAAGCGGGGCTCGGCCTGTCCGGTGTTGTTCATCCGGCTCAACGCGTCCTCGAGCGCACCGTACTGCCGGTCGTCCTTCTCCTCCTCCATCCCGACGTACTCCCGGACCAGGGTGCGGAACGGGTCCTTGGTTTTCGGCGGAATCTTGAATTTCGTCGGATACAGCGCGTCGCGCCGAAAGTAGCTCGGCTCCCAGTCGAACGACTTGATCTTCTCGTGCTGCGTCGTGATCGATGCGGTCATCTATCGCTCCTCATATCGCTCCGTTTGATTGTGACGACGGCGCCTGCCACTGTCGCCTTGAGACCATCGTCACACTTTTCTCTGCCGTCGAATACCTCCGATTGGAGGTTTGCGATCGCTGCGGTTGACGGTGGTAGCGAACGCGTGGGGTTACCGTGGAAACATGCCCCCCCACCGGCGTGGTCACAGCGGTCCACGCCCGCACGCCGCCCGTTCAGGTGTGGTGGGTGCCAGTGACGGGACGGTGCGGGTGATGGTGGTCGATGATCATCCGATCGTGCACTTGGGAGTGGAACGCCTGGTCCAGGGCGCGCCAAGCATGCAGATGTGCCAGGGGGCGCGTACCGCGACTGACGGCGTCGCGATCGCCGCATCGGAACGCCCCGACGTGGTGTTACTGGATCTGCACCTTCCGGATATGGCGTTGCCCGAGGCCGCTGCCGCACTCCGCGGGGCCTGCGCCGGGGTGAAGCTGGTGCTTTTTACCGGAGACAACAAGCGCTCGGTGGCGCAGATCGCGGGGCTAGTCGGGATGGACGCGGTGGTGCACAAGGACAACGCCTGCGGGGTACTCGTCACAGCGATCGCCGAAGTCGCCGCCGGACGACGCTTCTGCGACCCGGTGATCAGTTCGGGGGATCCGCTGGCACTGTCGCGGCGCGAGTATCAGGTGCTGGAGCGGCTGGCCATGGGAGAGAGCAACACCGAGATCGCGCGGCAGCTGCGTCTGGCGCCGAACACCGTGAAGTCCTATGTCCAATCGTTATTGGCCCACCTCGACGCCCGCAACCGGTTGGACGCGGTGGTCAAGGCGCAGCAGGCTGGAATGCTCTAGCCGCCGGAACCCACGCACGTACAGTGCCGCCGCCTTCGTCGTTACCGACGCACGTCAACTGGCCTCCGACCCGCTCGATGCGCTCAGCCATTGCCCGAAGACCCAAGCCGCGCTCGTCCTGCAGCGTGATCTCGCCGGCCGTTCCGTCGTCGGCCACGGCCATGCCAACACCCTCCTGGTAGGTGTACAGGCTTACGACCACGGAGTGAGCGCCAGCGTGCTTCTCCACATTGAGCAGGGCCTCGCGGGCGGTCCGCCGCAATGCGTCGGTTCGGCCCGCGTCCAGCAGCGGCAGATCGCCGAGCACTACCAATTCCGCTGCAACACCGGTTCGTTCGGAGAAGTCACGACATTCTCCCTGCAAGGCGACCGCGAGTGCCTTGTCCTCAGGTGCTTGATGAAGCGAGTACGTCTGAGCGCGCAACTCCGAGGTTGCCCGTTCGGTCAGGGCCAAGGCATCGGTCAGCAGTTCCACCGTGGCGTCGACCTGCGCCTCCGCCCCTGCGCGGGCCGACGTCAACGCCACCCGGAGGCTGAATAACGTCGCGCCAACGGAATCATGCAGCTGTATCGCGAGGCGTTGCCTTTCGCCGAATACCGCGACCTCCGCCATCTCGCGGGCGCTATCGGCGACCTCCATCGCCACGGCGATTTGCCGCGCCAAGCCCAGCAGAGTGGTCCGGTCGCCGTCGGTCCACGGAACTGCAGACCGACGGGCCGCGTACAGCAGCCCGTAGAGCCGGTGGGCGCGCACGATCGGAGCGGCCATCACCGCGTGTAAACCCTCAGCTCGAACTGCGTGGTCGAAGTCGTGCGTGATCGCCCGACTCAAGCAGTAGTCCCCGACCACCGCAGTCCGACGCAACACCGCTGCCTGACCGCCGAGGCCTTCTTGGGGCCCGACCACCAGTCCGTTCAACGCCTCTGTGTTCCCGCCCACCACGGCGACGACCTCCATCGTGTCGTCCTCGGCGATCCGGTTCGCTCCGGCCGCTAAGTCCGCGCCGAGTACACGGAGAACGATTTCCGCGCCGCGCCGCAGCGCCGCTGTTCTGTCGAGCAGCGAGAGCACAGCGCTCAAATCAGCGTCGATACCCAGGATAGTCACGTCGACGACCCCTCTCTCGAGCGGCGAGTGGCCGCAATCATCACAGTAGCGCTCGAACCCCGGTCAGGCGGGGCTGTACCCCCGTAACATCGGCAAGCTGCGAGAGGAGTCGGCGGGCGTCGCAGTTTCCCGTCCGTTCGCCGGCCAGGGCGCTCGCCGCAGTGGATCGGGTGCGGTCGCCGGCGGGCCCGGCCCTTCGCGTTGCCTTCGGAGTTGCCTCTTGGTCAGCAAACCGAGCAGGAAGCCGTAACCGACCACCAGCACCCCGACGGCTGTGAGCAGCGGCGCGAACACTGTAAGCGGCGGCCAATTCGTGTCCACGATCACGTAGTTCGCCTGCTGCCGTTCCAGCGCGGGGATCACATCGTCGCGGAAGTAGTCCCTGACTAGAGGAACAGAGCGCGCAGGCGAACCGTCGAACCGGGTCAGCTTCTCGGTGCCGGGCACCTCCTTCCAACCGTCCGTTACGAGTTTCAGATTGGTGATCAATTGGAAAGTCTGCGGAAAGTCGGTGCGCAGCGTCTCGTACATCTCATCGGTCGATGTGTTCGACTCGGTGGCCAGGAATCCCACCAGCCGGGTCGCATCCGCTGTGGAGGCCGAGAACGGAACCCCGTCGAGCAGGTTGGCAGTGTGGGGGAAATACAGGTGGACGAGGTTTCGGACGTCTTGCACGGGAATGCCGACTTCGGTGGAGATATGGTCGAGGAGCTTGGGGTATTCCTCGGTCGCACCCCCGTCGGGCGGAACCGCCGGCCCGAGGGCGTTGACGAAGATGCTGACGAATTCGATCCCGGCGCGGTCGCCCGCGACGCGGTCCGACGCAAACATTGGGCGCGTGTCGTCGAGCAATGTCTGTCCGCCGATAAGGCGCGGGAACAGGTTCAGCCCGAGCACCAGACAGACGACGGCAGCTCCGACCACTGGGACGACCACCCACGCGAATCTCAGCGGATTCCGCGGCACCCCCCGCCAAGTCAGGATGACCATCAGCGTCCCGAAGATGATCACCACGATGCCCAACACGAGGAGCAGAGGAGCGAGGAAGCCGACGCCGCCGCGAACGCCGAGGGGGCGGAAGTTGCCCTGCTGGCGCTCGACGGGCGCCACCAGCTCTTCGCTGAGATATGTTCTCATCTGGGGCATCGTCCGTACCGGCGTGCCGTCGAATCGGGTCAGGTTCTCGGTCCCCGGTATGGCGTCCCAGCCGTCGGTCAATTCCGGCAGATTGACGTAGATTTGCCAGATGGCCGGGTAGTCCTTCTGCAGCATTTCGTCCACCTCGTCTGGCGTCAAAACCAGGACGGTACCCAGGTAGTGCACGAGCTTCGGCAGTTCGGCACTGACCTCAGGCAAGGGTAGAGAGGCCAGGAACCCGTTGACAGCGGCGAAATCGGTCTTCATCAATGCCTGCGCGTCGTCTCTGGAGCGGCCGGTTCGCTGCGCGATGAAGTCGATCAGCTTGGGGTATTCTGCCGCCGCTCCGTCGGGGTGCATCATAGCGTCGGCAGTGTTGGTCGCGGCGGAGACCATCTCGATGCCGCCCCGGTCGCCCGTTACTCGATCGATCGTGAACGCCGGATTCAGGTCCTCGATCATCGTTTGCGCGGCGGTCAGCCGGGGGAACAGCTGCCAGGACACGACCAGGATTACCACGATCACTCCGACCAGCGTCACGCCGGCCCACGCGATCGCAACCGGGTTGCGGCCCATTTCCGCCTCCGTTTCAGAGCAGCTACAGCTGGGGGGTCAAGTCCATGAAGCTGACGGTCGCCATCTTGGTCACCAGCCAGCGCGACCCTTGGTTTTTCATGTCCAGCCGGTAACCCACGTACTTCAGCGACGGCATGTTCTTGGTCAGCGGGCTGGTCGCGGTGGTGTTGGTGAAAACGATGGCGACGGCCTCGGTTCCGTTCAAAGACTCCACGCCGACCCCGACGACCTCGGTACTGTCGGTTACTTGGGCTTGTTTGTTGGGCGCGGCGACGCCTTCGACGAACTTGCGGTACTGCGCGTGGAAGTCGCCGCTGAGGTACTGGGCCGCACGATCGGGCAATGCGTCGATTGTTTCGGGCGTGTACGTCCACAACGTGGTGACCGCAGCCGCTGCGGTACGCGCCACCTCAACTCTGGCTGCATTCAGGGCGCGATCGGCAAGATAGGGCTGCAATGCGGTCCCGGCGAACGCTGCGCACCCGATGAACAACGCGGCGGCCACGCCGACCGCGCACACGAGCCCGCGGTGGGCCCGCGGCGAGGCGTCGCCCGCCAAGTCGTCGCCATCGCTCGCCTCGCTGTTGGCGTCCGCGTTCGCGGGAGGGTCCGTTTCGGCGGCGGCGCTATCGGTGGCGGCATCAGTTGGGCTGTCGCCGTCGGGGCTGTCGTCGCTCAGATCATCGGGATCAGGCTGCTGATTTTCCACCGGTCTCCTTCCTGCTGGGCTGTTGCGACCCACCGGCTTGCTCTTTCCAGCTGTAGTTTGCCGTCAGGAGATTTCGCGGTGAACTTCGTGACCACCAGCACGTCGACGCTGCCATCGTCGTTCCGTCGTGAAATGCCGGCGTCGAGGACGCTGCCGGTGGTCGGCTCGGATTGGGCCACCCCGACCAGGATCGCGTTCTGGTTCTGGCGGTACTGCTCGGCGAATTGACCGGTCGCCTGGGCCAGGATGCGGTCGGCATAGTCGTTGGCGTGGAACGGATTTGGTGAGGTGAATTCCGTCATGAAAGAACGAACGTAGTCCAGCGCCGCGATGTCGTTGATAGTTGCGCGCGACTGCTTTTCGTGAGTTATTAGCACCAGGGCGCACAGTGTTATCGCCGCCGCCGTCACCGCCGCCGCGAGCATCGCGGCCAATGGCAGTCCCCACCGCAGCAGCGGTCGGGGCTGCGTCGCGCAAACGAAAGAATCCTGCCCGCCGTCCTTGATTTGTCGTCGTGGACTCATGGTCGAGCCTGTGGAGGCTGGGGTTTGGTGACGACGGCGAGGTCGTCGACACGCCAGCCCGCCGAGCCTGACTTGACAAAGGTTGCCCGCACCGTTGCGGTGATGTAGCGCTGATCGGGCGGTGCGCCCCGCTGCCCCTGCAAAAACACGAGCATCGTCGCGCGATCTGTCGTGGCGCTGAGCACCGAACTTTCGGTCACCCAGTACTCGTTGCGCACCGCACCGGCCTTCTGGATCGCCTCCTGCTGGGCGGTCAGTTGCGCACGATAATCGTCGGTCGCCACGGATTGCGCCCGGTCGAAGTCGTCGCGGATGGTATCGGGGTGATAGTTCAAGATCTGTTCGACCAGATGCGGTCCCCGCTGCGCGATTTGTGCGCGGGCGTCGGCGATCGACTGGTCATGGTGGCGCACAACGAAATAACTGACTGCTGCGCCGGCCCCGCAGAGCGCCGCGGCGCCGAGGACCAGCGCCGCAGTGAACCGCCGCAGTTGGGTCTGCGGCCATCGTGGCTGCAGTGGGCGCGACTCGGTGCGCAGCAGAATATCGGCGAAGGTACGCCGACGCGGGTCCCATAACGGCCACAGCCAGCCGACGAAAACCGCAGCGGTATCGACAAGGTGCGCCACGTCTCGAAGCAACAGCCACCACGCCCCCACCGCCGCGCCGTCGCGGCGCACGATGGTGATGCCGAAGACCGCCCGCCCCAAAGTTTGCCCGGTGATGGCGGGCAACACTAGCCGATTGAAGGCCGTCCACGACACGGCGACGGCGCTGATCGAGACGCACACCCACCAGAATGTCCCGTGCAGCGGAACCGCCAACGCAACCAGTGCCGCGGTCACGAGCAACGCACCACCGGGCAGGAGGTCCAGTGCGAGGGCGCCGGCACGCGCCGCCCACGCCGTCGCCGACGGAGCCGACTTCAGCTCGGCGCTGTCCGCGGTGGTCGGCAATTCGGCGTCGGTGACCGTCACTTGGCCACCTGGTTGAGTTCGGCGACCTTGAATTGTCCGCCTTCGGGCACCATCTTCACCCGCACCCGGTAGCTGTTCTCCCGGTCGGCCATTCCCGTTTGGGAGACCGTGGCGCGGAACGCCACCAGCGCGACGATCGAGCCGTCGTCATTGTTGCGTTCCACCGCGGCGTGCATTTGCGGCACCCGGACGCGCACGTCGACCGCCTGGTATGCCTGCGTCAGCACGGCGCCGTACCAAGCGGCTTGCGCCCCGAAGTCTGCCGTCGAGCACTCGGTGAGCTTGCGCTGGGCGGCGGGCAACGAGGCCACGTCGGGCGGTTGGGTTGCCGCGACACATTCTTTGGCGGCCGAGATCGCCGCAGCGTTGGCGCGCTCGAGAGCGTCGCTTTTCCGGTGGGCGTTCACCGCCTGATAGCCTCCAAATCCAGTACCGCCGGCCAGCAGAGTCAGCGCCGCGGCGATCGCGAGCAGCGCTTTTCGGTGCAGCCTCGACGGATTTCGGCGGGGGTCTGGGCCCGCCGCGACCTCGGTGGACTCCTCCTTCCCCGAACCGGCGACCTCGTCGGTGGCGCCGCCAACATCGCGGGAGGTCAGCCCGCTGGTGCGAGCATTCTCTTCCATCCGTCGTCTCCTGATTCGATCGTGTTGTCGACGGAGTACTTCACACCGTCAGGTCCGGTGATCTGCCCGGACTGGGTTTCGTACGTCGGGGCCGGCGGTCCGGCCGGGGTGTAGACGCACGGGTTGGGCTGTTGCCCATTGCACTCGACGGTTCCCGCACCCGGCGCCGACAGCGGGTCGCTGATCGGCGGCGGTGTCCCCGGCAACTGGTCGGCGGGCAGCGGGTTCAACCCGGTGTTGACCGTCGGCGCCGGTATCACACGGCCCGGTTCCACCGGTTGATCGCAGCGCGCCGCCGGTGCCGGGCAGTTGCGGATTTGGTTCGGATCCCCGTACCACGGGTTGGTGCCCAGCGGAACGTAGGGCTCGCCGCTGCGGCAGTCCTCCGGCGTGGCGGCCCGTCGACCCGCAGCGTCGACGCATGGAATGTTGCGCGCACCGCGCACCGCGTTGGCCGTGGTCTCCTGGGGAATCCTGCAATAGGTCCCAGCGGGCAGGGGGGCGATGCTGGTGTCGGCCGGCGACCGCCATTGCGACGCCGGAACGAATCCGGTCAGGCACGGCGGCGGCTGATTGACCGCCAGCCCCAGATCGATGCGGGCCTCACCCGGAAACGCCAGCGTCGTGGTCTGGGCGACCGCAGCGACCTGCGGTAACAACACCAACACCTGTTCAACGCCCTTGCGGTAGCGCAGCAGCAGTCCGGTGACGACTTCCAGATTTGCCAGGGTCTGCGGCAGCGGCTCGCGCACCCCGCCCACCACCTCGGTGGCCCTGTCGAGCGTCGGGGCGGCGTTGGTCAGCACGTTCTTGAGTTGCGGATCCGTTTGCGCGGTCTGCGCCGCGACGACGCTGAGGTTGTGGATCCACTGCCTGATCTCGTCGCCGGATGCGGCCTGACTGTCAAGCAGCGGCGCGGAGTTCGCGATGACGTCGTTGATGTCGGAGGTGTTGGCCTCGAACTCGCCCGACAGCGATTGCGTCGAGTCGGCCAGTCGGTGCAGCGCCGGGCCCAAACCGCCCACCGCTTGCGAGGTTTCGTCCAGCAGTGCCGCGATTTTGTCTTTCGGTAGCGCCGCCAAGCCCCGCTCAACGGCGTCGAGCGCCTCGCCGATGTCTTCGGGCACCGTGCCCTTGGTGACGGTCTGCCCCGGCAGGAAGGTCTTGCCCGGGGCGCCTTCGGACACCAGGTCGAGGTACTGCTCACCCACTGCAGAGACCGAATGCACGTTGGCGGTCGCGTCGATCGGGATTTGGTAGCGATCGTCGATGCTCATCGTCACCTGAGCGCCGGTCGTCGTCGGCTCCACCGAGGTGACCTTGCCGATGGTGGCGCCACGATAGGTCACGTTGGCCGTGGCGTACAGACCGCCAGAGGTCGGCAGCTCAGCCTTGAGGGTGTACTGCCCGATGCCGGCCACCGACGGCAGCCGCAGGTAATAGATGCCGAGCACGAGCAGCGTGATCAGGGTCACGACGCCGAAGGCGATGAGCTGGTTTCGGACAGTTCGGCTTCTCATCCCCTCATTCACCTCGTTCCACCAGCGGACCGCCCGGTGCGTTGTTCGGGTTCGGTGTGAAGCGGACATCGGGGATCATCGTGGCCGGATCGCGACCCCAGGACTGTTCGAGCGCGCGCGCCATGCCCGACACGCCGGTCCCGGTCAGGATGCCGTTGTCGATGGCGCTGAGGGTGAGATCGACGTTGAGGGAGGTGTTGAGGTAGTCGCCGCGGAACGTTTTCGGCACCGCGTCGATGTCGAACGGCGCGGTCAGGGCCAGTTTGAGCGCCGGGACCACGTACGGCGCGGCCCGAACGAGTTGGGCAAGCGGCCGCTGCAACGACACCAGGTTGCGGTTGAGGTTGGTCCCCGACTGCTCGGCGGTCTGTAAGGCGACGTCGCCGAACCGGCCCAGCGACTCGACCGCCTCGATGACGCGTCCGCGCGAATCTGCCAGGTACTCGACCAACGGGGGCAACTCGACCAACGCCTCTTCGAGGCTGTTGTTGTGCTCGGCGGCGATCGCCAGCAGCCGGTCCGCCGAGTCGATGGCGTGGGTGATGTCGCCGATCTGCAGTTCGAGCCTGGCGGTGAACGTGTCCAGCTTGTCGAGAAGGGCGCGGATCTGGTCGGCGCGCCCGTCCACGATGTCGTAGACCTCGTTGGTGATCACCTCCAGATTCGCCACCCCCCCACCGCGCACGAGCGTGGCGACGCTGGCCAGCGTCTGCTCGGTCGTGGGATACGCCGAGGAGTTCGCCAGCTCGATGGTGTCCCCGTTGCGCAGTCTCTGCGGCGACGGGTTCTCCGGCGCTGACAGCTCCAGGTGCTGGGTGCCCAGCAGGCTGGTCTGGCCGATCTTCGCCTTGGCGTTTCGGGGCAGCTCGACGCCCTGCTGCAAGTCGACGGTGAGAGTGGCGACCCAGTTCTTCAGGGTGATCTCGCGCACCCGCCCGACGGTGACGTCGGCGACGAGCACCTTGCTGTTCGGCGTCAGCGTCAGCGTGTCGGGTATCTGCACATCGACGGTGTAGGAGCCGGGTCCGCCGCCCGGGCCGCCGGGGACCGGCACGTTGGCGATGCCGCGCCATTGGCCGCAGGAGGCCACGGACAGGGTGACGGCCAGCAGCGCGAGTCCGCGCCACGTGCGGCGCCGGATCCGATCATGCGCACTCAACGGGCCCGCCGCGCTCACTGGCCCGGCCCTATCGGCGCTTCAGCGGGTAACGGCGGCCCCAGCGGCACGCCAGGGGGCGGCGGCGGACCCGGCTGCGGATACCACGGCGGGGGCAGCGGGTTGTTCTCGTCATAGGCGTTGGGCGGGCCGGGCAGGTTCTGCCCCGCCGGCGGGGGCGCGGCGTCCGGGCCGCCCATCAACTCCGCCAGCGACTGGGGTGTCAACAGATCGGCGGTGCGCGGCCGGACCTGCACCCCCTGCATTCCGGGCGCCGCAATCCAGCCGGGCTCGTAATTGCCGTGCGAGAACAACGTGTCCGGCGAGAAGATTCCAGGCACGGTGGTGTCCTTGTATCCGGGCGGCGGCTGCAGCCGCGGCTCGGAGTGAGCGACGTGCTTGGGTAGCGTTTCGGCCGTGCTGAACGGCATGAGGCCGAACGGCAGGTAGTTGAATTTGATCGCGTCGAGGACGGGGGTCAGGTATTGCGCGCACAGCTCCGCGGAATCCTGATAGCCCAGCCGGCTGCCCGCTTGGATCATGCTGCACACCAGTTGCAGCGGGTTCGCGAAGTTGGTCACCGCAGGGATGATGGTCAGCGATCCGTGACTGGGGTGGTAGGCGTTGTTGGCGTTGGCCGCGAACGTGGGAAACACGTGCAGGAACGTTTCGAGGGCCCTCTGCTGGTCGGGTTGCACCAGCGGAGTGGTCGCCTCGGACAGGTTGTTGATGTCGGTGGTGAGCACCTGGCCGTTGTCGTCGAGGAACTTGCGAAGCACCGGGAGCAGGGCGTTGAGTTCCTCCACCGCATCGGCGACCGCGTGGTCGTTGGGCGTCAGGCTCGACGTCAACTGCGCCAGATTGTCGTTCAGCGAGATCAGTTGCTGTTCGCTGATCTGCAGGGCGTTGAGAAAGGTGGCCAGGCCGCGCAGCACCGCGAACGTTTCGCCGCGGCTCTCGTTCAGCGCGGTCAGCGCCGTCGACAGGCTGTTGAGCGAGGTGTTGATCGCCTGCCCCTTGCCGGCAAGGCCGTCGGCGAGCGATTCGATGGTGTCGCCGAACGGCCCCTTGGGCTGCTCGGGTGTCGGGCCGAGCGCCTCCACGGTTTTGCCGATGCTGTCCCGCAGCTCGTCCCATTCCACCGGCACCTGGGTCCGTTCGACCGGCAGCACCGTGTTGTCCGCCAACACCGGGCCGCCGTCGTAGGGCGGTTCCAGTTGAATGTTGCGCGAAGCGACCAGGCTGGGATTGAGGATCACCGCCTTGGCGTCGGCGGGCACCTTGTATTTGTTGGCGTAGTGGAACGTCACCTTCATCTTGTTGCCCGCCGGTTCGACGTTGTCGACCGCGCCGGCGGTCACGCCCATGATCGCGACGTCGTCGCCCGGGTACAGCGCGTTGGCCTGTTCGAAGTAGGCGACGATCGTGTTGGTCGTCAGCTTGCGGTACAGCTGCCAACCCGCATAGCCGGCAACCAGGGCCACCACCACGGCCAGCGAGGCGATGATGAGCGACCTTCGGGAGAACCGCAGGGCTTCAACGTTGAATACGGTGCTCACTGGCCGCTACCTCCTGCGTGCTGGGGTGCCGGGGCCAGCGGCACCGTCCTGGCGCCCGGCGGCGCCGGCGGTAGCGGCACCGGTGTGCCGGGAGCGTTCGGCGGCGGCGCGCCAGGCACCGCGGCGGCCGGGACCCCCGGTGCCGGCGGCGGGCCGTCGGGGTTCGGCGCGGAGGTCGCGATGTCGACCGGCGGCGGATAACCGGGTCCGCCGAACGGGCCAACGTCCAAGTTGACGCAGGGCAGCGGATTGCCCGGCCGCGGCAGGCCGTCGGCCGGTGGCGTGTAGGAGCACGGCGAACCCGGCGGCACGGCCGGACCCGGGTGCTCGGGGGTGCCTTCCAACACCGGTGGCGCCGGCGGCGGAGCGCCGTTGGGAAATCGGGTGCCGTTGGGGTCGGGCCACTGGAACGCCGGCAGCCCGGCGCCGCGCCAGAAGTTCTCCGGGTCGATGCCGCGCTCCTTGAACGCCGCGTCGACGAACGGCTGCAGCACCTGATACGGCGCGAGGTTGGTTATCGCCGCCTTGATGTACGGACCCGAGGACACGATCTCGGAAAGGGATCCGACGAACTTGCCGAGTTCGGTGACCGTGGTGACCAGGTCCTCCTTACGCTGCACCAGCACCTCGCTGATCGTGTTCACTTGGTTGAGCACCGTGTTCAGGTTCGGGTTGTCGTTGATCAGTCCCCGAACCTGCGTCGAGAGGGCCGTGACGTTGCCGAGCAAGGCGTCGACCGCGCGGCCGCGCTCGTTGACGGCGGCCAGCAGAGATTGCGCGTTGACCAACAGTCGGTTGACCAGGTCGCCGTGGACGCCGAGCACGCCGACCACCTTGCTGGTCTCCCCGAGCAGGTGCTGAACCTGCTCGTCACGCTTGCCCACCGTGTCCGCAAACCTCTCCACGCCCTCGAGCGTGGCGCTCAGGTGCGGATAGGTCTGGCCGATCGTTTCCGACAACACCCGCAGCGACTGCTTCACGGTGTCCAGATCCCAGCCCGCGGCGACCTTCGTGGCGTCGTCGAACGCCTCGTAGATCTGGTACGGGGCGGTGGTTTGGCCGACCGGCAAAGTCCCGCCGGGCGCCAGTGGCTGATCGCCGCGCGGTTCGATCTCCAGCACCTTCCTGCCCAGGATCGTGTCGGTGCGAATCGCCAATCGGCTGTGGGTGCCGATGGTGTGGCCGCCGAGGGTGAACCGGACCACCACGCGCGGGGTGGAGATCTTCACCTCCTGCACCAGGCCCACGTCCATGCCGAGGATGCGCACCTTGTCACCGGCGCGCAGCGCACCGGAGTCGGTGAACTCGCCGTAGTACCGCGGCTCGGCGAACAGCATCGGCACACTGGTGAAGCTTTGGCCCACGGCGGTGGCCAGCACGGCCAAGATGATCGCCATGATCCCGATCCTGACCCGGTTTCCGGGTTCGAGTGCCCTCATTGAGGTGTGCACCTTCCCGTCGGTTGCTGCGTCACTCGGACTGTGCGGACCGGGCCGCCGGGCTGCAGGCCGTTGAGTGTCAACGTGATGTCGCACAGGTAGAGGTTGAGGAAGTCGCCGTAGGTGCCCGCGCTGCGACCCAGCAGGGTGAGCGCGGTCGGCAACCCGTGCAGCAGGTCGTCCAGCTCGCCGGACTGCTCGACGAGCGGTCCGAGGATGCCCTGCGCTGAGGTGACGGTCTTCTGCAGAAGTGGCCGGTTTTCGCTCAACAGATCGGCGAGCGCACCACTGGCGTCGCTCAAGCTGGCGACGCTGTCGGCGAGTGGTTCACGCCGCTCGGACAGTCCGCTGATCAGCGTCTCGAGGTTGACGATCGTCGCGTCGACGTCCCCTGCCTTCTCCACGATGCTGTCCAGCACGGTGTTCAGGTTGTCCA
This sequence comes from Actinomycetota bacterium, assembly GCA_034189785.1. GTDB lineage: Bacteria > Actinomycetota > Actinomycetes > Mycobacteriales > Mycobacteriaceae > Mycobacterium. The sequence continues at coordinate 34,704 of JAXHUG010000038.1, read as the reverse complement.
CCACCGCGCCGATCGCTTCGTCGCGGTCGGCCAGCGCCGAGGTCAGCCGCGCGGTCTGGTCCAGGATGTCGTTGATGGTGCCGCCCTGGCCCTGAAACACCGTGATGATCGCCGACGCGATGGTGTTGACCTTTTCCGGGTCCAACCCGCGAAACACCGGGCGGAAACCCCCGATCAACGCATCCAGATCCAGCGCAGGCTGAGTGCGTTCCAGCGGAATCACGCCGCCTCGCGGCAGCACACGGTCGCCGTTCTCACCGCGCTTGAGCTCCAGGTAGCGCTCGCCGATCAGGTTGGCGTAGCGGATGTGCGCCGTGGTGGACTGATACAGAGGCAGCGACCGGTCGACGTCGAAGTCCACCCGTATCCGCTTGCCGCCTTCCACAATCCGCAGGCTCTTGACCTTGCCCACCTCCACACCGGAGGCCCGGACGAACTGGCCTTCCCGTAATCCGCTGACGGAGGAGAACTCCGCGGAATAGCCGACGGTCCTGTCGAAACGTATCTGCCCGAAGATGACGACGATCATCGCGGTGAAAACCAGCAGCACCAACATGAGGGCGGCCAGCTTGACGGCGGTTGCGGTGATTCTCATGGATTGATCGTGTACTCCCCCACTTGGCGTCCCCACACGTACTCGTTGGCCCACGGCGAGCCGATCTCGAAGTGGTTGTAGGGAGCGATGCTGGCACCGGTGTCGGTCACCAACGCCGGCGCCGGCCACAGCTCTCGGGTGATCTTCTGCCAGCAGCCGGGCGCACCGCCGGGGCCACCCCGGGCGTTGACCCGCGGCAGATTGTCGGGGAACACGTACGGGTTGGTGCCACCCACCACCTGCGTGTGTGCCCGCAGGGAGTAACCGTTTCCGAGGCCTTCCGCGGCGGCGACAGCGTCCCGCACCTCGGCGACGTTGCGGATGGTGCAGAACAGTTCGGGACTGTAGGTGTCGAGCAGCCGGCTCGTCGGCACCAGCTGAAGCAGTGTCTGCGCCAGCTGCGGCCGGCTGCGGTCCAGCACGTCAGCGCCGGTGTTGCCGAACCCGGTCGCCGCCAACAGCGTCGCATCCAGGTCTTGTTGCTGTTGGTTGAGCGTCCGGGCGGTGGTCGTCAGGTTCTCGACGGCGTTCCACAGATCCGGGGATGCGTCGGCCACGACGTCGGCCACCTCGGCCAGTTGCCGGACGTCGTGATGCACCTGATCCATCTGCGGGTTGAGGTTGTCGAGGATCGTGTTGCCGTTGATAAGCGAGTCGCCGAATTCGTCACCCAGCCCCGACAGGGCCTCGGCGGCCCCGCTCAACGTCATATTCAGCTTGACCGGGTCCACCGTCTGCGTAATCGAGGTCAGCGTCTGAAAGACGGTGTTGATCTCGGTCGACACCGACGACGCGTCGATCACATCGGAGCTGGTGATCGGCTTTCCGGGATTCCGCGGCGAGGACAGCGCCACGTATTTGCCGCCGAACACGGTCGTGGCCTTGATCGCGGCCTCCACATTGACCGGAATCAGCTCAACGTATTGCGGGGATAAGTCGAGAATGAACTTCGCCGCCGGCCGGCCGTCGCGCTCGATCTCGCTGATGCTGGCGACCTGGCCCACTTCGACGCCGTTGAGGGTGACCTTCGATCCCGGGCCGATCAGCAGACCCGCCCGGTCAGCCAGCATCGTCAGCGGCTCCTTGGCCGCGAACCCTCCCCGGAACTGCACGAAGATCACGACGCCGGCAAGCGTCAACAGCACCAGCGCCACCGCAGCGGCGGTCTTGAACGGCGGGGTGCGCGGCGCATTCTCGGTATTGGTCATCGTCATGGTTACATCGTCAGGTTGAAGTTCGGGTCGACGCCGTAAAGCGCCAACGACGCCGCCATCGCCACCACGACCACGGCGACCAGTGAGAACCGCATCGACCGGCCGACAGCCTCGCCGACACCGACTGGGCCCCCGGCGGCGGTGTAGCCGTAGTAGCAGTGAGTGATCATCACGACCACCGCGATGACCGCAGCGACCACGAACGACCAGTAGACATCGTCGGGTCGCAAGAACGTGCGGAAGTAGTGGTCGTAGGTCCCGCTTGATTGCCCATAAAGTCCGGTTGTCACCAGCTGGGGAGACGCGAACGCCATCACCATCGCCAGTCCATACACCGGCAGGATTACCACGATCGCGGCGATTATCCGCGTCGACGCCAGGAACGCGATCGACTTGACCCCCATCACCTCCAGCGCATCGATCTCCTCGCTGATGCGCATGGCGCCCAGCTCGGCGGTAGCCCCGGCGCCGGCCGTCGCCGCCAGCGCGATACCAGTGACGACTGGTGCGGCGATGCGCACATTGACCAGCGCAGAGAAGAAGCCGGTGAATACCTCGACGCCGATGTTGCCCAACGAAGCGAAGCCCTGGATTGCCACTAGGGAACTGCCCGACAAGGTCACGAAGCCCACAATCGCAACCGTGCCGCCCACAACGGCCAGCGCTCCGGTACCCATGCCGATCTGGGCAATGAGCCGTATCGTCTCCGCGCGATAGCGGCGCAGCGTGAACGGGATCTGGCCGACGCTGACCACGGTGAACCACACCATCTGCCCGAAAGCGTCCAGCGCCCGGGCGGGGGCACCGGCGTAGCGGTCGAATCGGGAAGCCGCCAGCGGATAACGAGCGCGCAGGACTGCGGTATTGGACATGTCAGTACCCGGTCCCGAAACGCACGCCAATGGTGGTCAGGATCACGTTAACCGCGTACAGGGCGATCACGCACAGCACGACGGTTTCGTTTACCGCTGTGCCGACGCCCTTGGCGCCACCTGACACAGTCAAACCCCGGTAGCAGCCGACAAGCCCGGCGATCAGGCCGAAGGTGAGCGCTTTGGTCGTCGCGACGACCACTTCGGGCAGGCCGGTGACGAGGGTGAGGGTGGACAGGTACGCCCCGGCGGACACGTCCTGGAGGTACACGCTGAAGACGAAACCGCCGACCAGGCCGACGGTGATCACCAGGCTGTTGAGCAGGGTGGCGACGACCGTCGCGGCGAGCACCCGTGGCACCACCAGCCGGCGGATGGGGTCTATTCCCATCACCTCCATGGCGTCGATTTCCTCCCGGATGGTGCGGGCACCCAAGTCGGCGCAAATGGCGGTTGAACCCGCGCCGGCGATCACCAGCACCGTGGTCAGCGGGCCCAGTTGCGTGACAGCGCCGAGCGCCGCGCCCGCACCCGAGATATCGGCCGCGCCGAACTCGGCCAGCAGGACGTTCAGCGTAAACGTCAACAGCACGGTCAGCGGTATCGCGGCCATGATGGTGGGCAAGATGGTCACGCGCAGCAGAAACCAGCTCTGCAGAATCAGTTCACGCCATTCCAGTGGCCCGCGGAACAGGGCCTTACCCGCCAGTGTGCACATCCGGGCGAAACCGCCGACGTGTGCCAGCGGACCCCTCAACCGGTCCCCGACCAAGCCAGTGAGCCCCGTCGGGACGGTCAACGCTGCCCCCTCACGATCGGACCCCTTCACCGGTTCCGGACCTTGCGGACTTCATGGCGTCTCCGTCGTTAGTCTTCAGCAGACTCGTCACCGTCGGTGCCGCCGGGACCGGCGTGCGGCGCTAACCTTTGCATCACCGGGTTGGTATTCGGTTGGTACCGGCATTGTTGGTTCGGGGCGGGTACAACTCTGGACGCTTTCTGCTCGAACGCCGGCCAACTCGCGCTACGGCTCATCGTCTCGACCAATTGACACGAAAATTGGGTGACCGCAACGGGTGACCTGGTGGGTTAGGCGGATTCGGTGAGTGGTTCGAGAGTGACTCGGTAGCCGAGGGTTTCGAGTTGGTTGATGGCCCGGGATTTGGTGCGGGCGGGCTGGTGGGCGGTGTAGTAGTCAGCGCCGGGGTCGCAGTAGAAGTCGCCGTTGGTGAGCATGTTGTGGCCGGCGATGATCATGGCGTGTTCAATGGCGACGATGGCGCGCATCGGGCCGCGGCGGGTGGCGATGCCCGGTTCCAACGAGTCCGCCGGCCGAGTCAAGTCCACCAAAACGCGGCCTGGCAACCGCTACCTCAAGGGCGTCCTCGGAATCGCCGCGCCGTCGGCAGCCCGATCCAAGAACACCTACTTCGCCGCCAAGTACAAGCGCTAGCGGCGCCGTGCCCACGCGTCGCCCGGCGCGGGTGCCGATCTCGCGCCGGTGCACGTGCAGCAACGCGGTCAAATGAAGCAGAGTTTCCTCGGGGACGTCGTAGATGGCAGAGTAGGTGGCCGATGCCACGTCGGCGGCGCTCGCCGAGAACCGTCGGCGCTCTTGTACACGACATCGGCTTGCGCACATCGCACGACGCGGCACTGTGTCCCCATTAGTTAACGCCCGCGCGCCGCGCGGGCGCTCTGGTACAGGCAGATCGCGGCGGCGGCGGCGACGTTGAGGCTCTCGGCGCTGCCGGCCATCGGGATGGTGACCCGGGAATCGGCGAGCGCGGCGACCTCCGGTGCGAGCCCGTGGGCCTCGCCGCCGAACAGCCACGCCGTCGGGGCGGACAGCTCCGCATCGTCGAGGCTGACCTCACCGTCGAGCGTGGTGGCCAGCACGGTCAGCCCGGCGCCGTGCATCGCGGCGACCAGACCGGCGGTGTCGGGCGCCTCGATGACGGACACCGCGAGGATGCTGCCCGCCGACGCACGCAGGCACTTCCCGTTGTAGGGATCCACGCTGTTGCCGGCCAGGATCACCGCGTCGGCGCCCATCGCATCCGCGAGGCGGATCAACGTGCCGGCATTCCCGGGCTCCGACGTCTCGACCGCGACCGCCACGAGTCGGGGGGACGCACCGAGCACGTCGTCGAGCGACACCTCGGGCATCCGACACACGGCGACGAGGCCGACCGGAGTCACCGTGTCCGACAGTGCTTTTGCCGCACGCTCGGTGACGAGATGGACATCGGCGCCGGCGAGCAGCGCCGCGAACCGCGCCGCGGCGTCCTCGGTGGCAAAGACCTCGGAGACGACACCGCGCCGCAGCGCGGCCTCGACGAGGTTCGGCCCCTCGGCGAGGAAACGTGCGGCGCGGCGGCGACCGACGTGTCGGTGGAGTTTGACCGCTGCCACCACCCGGGTGGAGCGCTCAGTGAGCAGGCTCAGGCGGCCTCTCCGGACGGCGCATTGACGTCCTCGGGCAGCGCGGCCTTGGCCACCTCCACCAGCGCGGTGAACGCGGCGGGATCGCTGACGGCGATCTCTGCGAGGTTCTTGCGGTCAACCTCGACGCAGGCGGCCTTCAGGCCCTGGATCAGCCGGTTGTAGGTGATGTCGTTCGCGCGGGCCGCGGCGTTGATCCGCGAGATCCACAGCTTGCGGAACTCACCCTTGCGCGCCCGCCGGTCACGGTAGGCGTAGGTGAGTGAATGCAGCTGCTGCTCTTTGGCCTTGCGGTAGAGGCGGGACCGCTGACCGCGGTAACCCTTGGAGGCCTTGAGAACTGTGCGGCGCTTCTTCTGGGCGTTGACTGCGCGCTTGACGCGTGCCATGGGTAGTTCCTATCTCGTACGGACTGGAAAGGTCGGGTTCGTCGCTCAGCCGTTGAGCATCTTGTTGACGCGCGGGGCATCGTTGGCCGACACCTGGGTGCGACCGGCGAGACGGCGGGTGCGCTTGGTGGGCTTGTGCTCCATCAGGTGGCGCCGATTGGCCTTCTGGCGCACGATCTTTCCGGTGCCGGTGCGCCGGAAGCGCTTGGACGCGCCGCTGTGGGTCTTGGCCTTGGGCATGGGTGTCCTCTTGATTCTGTTCGGTGTGGGGCAGTGCTAGGTGGCGTCCGGGCCGGGGGCCGGCTCGCGGGGACGTTCTGCTTGCTCCGCAGCTCTGGCGCGAGTCTTCGCGCCGCGGTGCGGGGCCAGCACCATCGTCATGTTGCGTCCGTCCTGCTTCGCGGACGTCTCGACGAAGCCGTACTCGGCCACGTCGGCGCCCAGGCGCTGCAGGAGACGGAAGCCCAGTTCGGGCCGCGACTGCTCACGTCCGCGGAACATGATCGTCACCTTGACCTTGGACCCGGCCTCGAGGAAGCGGATGACGTGACCCTTCTTGGTCTCGTAATCGTGCGGATCGATCTTGGGACGGAGCTTCTGTTCCTTGACGACGGTCTGCTGCTGGTTCTTGCGAGACTCGCGCGCCTTCTGTGCCGTCTCGTACTTGAACTTTCCGTAGTCCATGATCTTGCAGACGGGCGGCTTGGCGTCCGGTGCGACTTCGACGAGGTCGAGATCGGCATCCGCGGCGACGCGGAGTGCATCTTCGATGCGCACGATGCCTACCTGCTCACCGCCCGGTCCGATCAGGCGAACTTCAGGTACACGGATGCGCTCGTTGACGCGGGTCTCAGTGCTGATGGGGCCTCCTATGGTGGGTTCTCCAGGGAGTCCACCGGCCCATTCAGCGCCTGCCCGCGAGAGCAGGAGGGCCCTGCACTGCAGGACCCGTTGCCGACCGATCACGGCTTACGCCGCCCGTGCCAACAGCACAGAACCGGCGTGCTCGATGCCGGTGACCGGACCGCTGCGCCTGGTTGGCCAGCGGTGGGAGTGGGACTCCACTTGCTGTCCTGACGTCAGCCAGGACGGTCGCGCATGCCAGTCTAGCAGGCGTGACCGATGATCCAAGCACGCGCGAACTCGCCGATATTCCCGCCGTCGAGGTGATCACCCGTTCAGCGGTGATGCTGATGAGCGCGGCAGCCGAGAAGTTGGGGCTCTCCCACGACGACACCGACGAGAGCCCGCACCGCGACCTGGACGAAGCCCGCCGGCTGATCACCGCCCTGGCCGGTCTGGTCACCGCCTCCGCGGAGTACCTGGGCCCGCACGCCGGACCCCTTCGCGACGGTCTCAAGACCTTGCAGTTGGCGTTCCGGGAAGCCAGCGCCGCCCCCGACGAACCCGGTAAGGGTCCCGGCGAGAAATACACCGGTCCGGTCTGGTGATCACGTCCCCACATATGGGATATGGGGCCCTGAGCGAATATTGTCCCCGCCCATGACGCTCACCAGTCCGCCGAGGACGCGCGCCGACTCCCGCTACAGCTGGGTACCCGCGGCCGCCGGCTGGACCGTCGGCGTCATCGCCACCCTGTCGCTCGTCGCGAGCGTCTCACCGCTGGTCCGGTGGATCATCCGGGTGCCGCGAGAGTTCGTCAACGACTATATCTTCAACTTCCCCGACACCAGCTTCGCCTGGGCGTTCGTGCTGGCGCTGCTGGCGGGCGCGCTGGCCGCCCGCAAACGCATCGCCTGGTGGGTGCTGCTGCTGTACATGGTGGCCGCGGTCGGGTGGAACGTCGCCGATCTGTGGACCGGTGACGAATCGGTCGTCGAGGAGATGGGCGAGGTCATCGGCCTCGTCTTCCACCTTGCGGCCGTCGCCTTCCTGCTGTTGGCCCGCCCGCTGTTCTGGGCCCGCGTGCGGCGCGGTGCGCTGTTCAAGGCGGCCGGTGTGCTGGCCGCCGGAATGGCGGTCGGGGTCGTCGTCGGCTGGGGTCTGCTCGAGATGTTCCCCGGCGACCTCGAACGCGACTACCGGTTGGCGTATGCGGCCAACCGGGTTTTCGCGTTCGCCGGCGTCGACCCCGACGCGTTCGACGGTCAGCACCCACACGTGATCGTCAACGCGCTGCTCGGGTTGTTCGGAGCGCTGGCGCTGATGGCCGCGGCGATCGTGCTGTTCCAGTCGCAGCGCTCCGAGAACGCGCTCACCGGCGAAGACGAATCGGCGATCCGTGGTCTGCTCGAGCTCTACGGCAAGACCGACTCGCTGGGGTATTTCGCCACCCGGCGGGACAAGTCCGTGGTGTTCTCACCGAACGGACGCGCCGCGATCACCTACCGGGTCGAGGTGGGAGTCTGCCTGGCCAGCGGAGACCCGGTCGGCGACCCGAATGCCTGGCCGCAGGCGATCGACGCGTGGCTGGCGCTGTGCAGGACGTACGGCTGGGCACCGGGTGTCATGGGTGCCAGCATGGGCGGAGCCGAAGCATTCCGGGTGGCCGGCCTCAGCGCGATCCAACTGGGCGACGAGGCCATCCTGCATCCGGACAGCTTCCGGCTCTCGGGGCCGGACATGCGTGCTGTGCGCCAGGCCGTCACGCGGGCTCGCCGTGCCGGGGTGACCGTGCGGATCGGCAGACACCGGGAGCTCTCACCCGAACGGATGGCCGAGGTGATCGCCCACGCCGACGCCTGGCGCGACACCGAGACAGAACGCGGATTCTCGATGGCGCTGGGCCGCCTCGGCGATCCGGCCGACAACGACTGCCTGCTGGTGGAGGCCATCCAGGGCGAGCAGCTCGTGGCCATGCTGTCCCTGGTTCCGTGGGGCAGCAACGGCGCCTCACTCGACCTGATGCGGCGTTCCCCGCAGTCGCCCAACGGCACCATCGAGTTGATGGTCAGCGAGCTGTCCACGCAGGCCGAGGGCATCGGCGTGACCCGCATCTCCCTGAACTTCGCGATGTTCCGGTCGGCGTTCGAGCAGGGCGCGAAACTCGGCGCTGGACCCGTGGCCCGGCTGTGGCGCTGGCTGCTGGTCTTCTTCTCCCGGTGGTGGCAGCTGGAGACGCTGTACCGGTCGAACATGAAATACCAACCGCAGTGGGTGCCGCGCTACGCCTGCTACGACGACGCGCGCCTCATTCCCCGCGTCGGGGTGGCATCGGTGATCGCCGAGGGCTTCCTGGTGCTGCCGTTCTCGCAGCGCAACAAACAACACACCGGCCACCACACGTCTGCACCGCGGGACCTCGTCGCCAGTGGCCTGCTCCACCACGACGGCACCGCACCCGACATGTCCGGGTTGCGCGCCGACGCCGCCGACGACGCGCCACCCCGGCTGCCCGAGCAGGTGCGGGTCCGGATGGCGAAGCTCAAAGCCCTACAGGCCGACGGCGTGGATGCCTATCCGGTCGGTCGGCCACCCAGCCACACCGCGGCGGCGGCCGTCGACTCCCCCGACGACATCGAACTCGATGTCGCGGGCCGGGTGCTGCGCGTCCGCGACTACGGCGGTGTGCTGTTCGCCCAGCTGCGGGACTGGTCGGGTGAAGTGCAACTGCTGCTGGACAATTCGACGCTCCAGCAGGGCGGCCCCGCCGACTTCACCGCGGCCATCGACCTCGGCGACCTCATCGAGGCGACCGGCACCATGGGCTACAGCAAGAACGGGACCCGCTCGCTGCTGGTGCGGCGCTGGCGGCTCACCGGTAAATGCCTGCGGTCGCTGCCGGACAAATGGAAGGGCCTGACCGATCGGGAGGCCCGCGTCCGGACCCGCTACGTCGACCTGGCGGTCAACACCGAGGCGCGGGATCTGATCCGCGCACGCAGCGGTGTGCTGCACGCGATCCGGGAGACGCTCTACCACAAGGGTTTCCTCGAGGTCGAGACCCCGATCCTGCAGCAGATCCACGGTGGCGCCAACGCACGGCCGTTCCTGACCCACATCAATGCCTACGACCTCGACCTGTATCTGCGCATCGCGCCCGAGCTGTATCTCAAGCGGCTCTGCGTCGGTGGGGTGGAGCGGGTGTTCGAACTCGGCCGCGCGTTCCGCAACGAAGGCATCGACTTCTCCCACAACCCCGAATTCACACTGCTGGAGGCGTATCAGGCCCACGCCGACTACCACGTGTGGATCGACGGGTGCCGTGAACTCATCCAGAACGCCGCGATGGCCGCCAACGGTGAGCACGTGTTCCTCCGCCCGCGTGACGACGGAGTCCTCGAACCCGTCGACATCTCCGGACCATGGACGGTCAAGACCGTCCACGAGGCGGTATCCGAGGCGCTCGGCGAACACATCGTCGCCGCCACCGAACTGCCGACGCTGCGCAAGCTGGCCGACGCGGCCGGGGTTCCCTATCTGACCCACTGGGACGAGGGGGCGGTGGTGCTCGAGATGTACGAGCACCTGGTCGAGGACCGCACCGAGAAACCCACCTACTACAGGGACTTCCCGACATCCGTATCCCCCCTTACACGTCCGCACCGCAGCATTGCCGGCGTCGCCGAGCGGTGGGACCTCGTCGCCTGGGGCGTCGAATTGGGCACCGCCTACAGCGAACTCACCGATCCTGTGGAGCAGCGTCGCCGACTGCAGGAGCAGTCGCTGCTGGCCGCGGGCGGTGACCCGGAGGCGATGGAACTCGACGAGGACTTCCTGCAGGCCATGGAGTACGCCATGCCGCCCACCGGCGGGCTGGGCATGGGCGTCGACCGGGTGGTCATGCTGATCACCGGTCGCAGCATACGGGAGACACTGCCGTTCCCCTTGGCCAAACCACGTTGAGCAGCGGTCTGACAGCCGCCGCCAAGCTACACTGCCGACCATGTGGTGATGGGTGGTGGCTTCGCCGTCGCCACATACGAGTTCGTCGCATCGGCAGCCTGGGCGGCCTACGACCCGACCATGGTGATGACCTGGCACGGCCGCTACCGCGATGCCGAGGCCTGGTTCGACTCCACAACACCGACCCCCGCTGCCCCGACCTCAGGTGACGGCCTCGGTCGTGCCGGCCACGGTGACGTAGCTGCGAACCGCGGAATTCGCTGGCGGCGTCCGAGTACCGTGACGGCATGGCCGACGAACCGCAGCCTGCTCCCGAACCCCCCACCCCCGCACCGCCACCGCCTCCCGCCGGAGCGCTCGACACCGGTTACACGCCGGGTGGTGTGCCGACCTTCGAGTCGGTGCGCGAGAAGATCGAGGGCCGGTACGGCTCCGCGATCGGTGCCGCCGAACTGGCCGCCGAGACCCCGGAGGGCCGCACCGCCGACGAACAGTATGCGCAACGGCAACGCGCGGCCGCCGAACGGCTAGCCCAGATACGCGCCCAGATGCACGAAAAGGACTGAGCGCTGCGTTCTTTCGCGCCCACCGAACGGTGGGCCGGGGCGCCGACGAGGCGGCGCTTACGCGCTGACCTTGCGCCGCTTCCGGGTCGGCGCGGGCACCTCGAGCATCTCGGCGAGAAAATGGCCGGTGTAACTGTCGGTGTTGGCCGCGACGTCCTCGGGCGTGCCCTGCGCGACCACGGTGCCGCCGCCGGCGCCGCCTTCGGGACCCATGTCGATGATCCAGTCGGAGGTCTTGATCACGTCGAGGTTGTGCTCGATGATGATCACGGTGTTGCCCTTGTCGACCAGACCGTTGATGACCTTGAGCAGCTTGCGGATGTCCTCGAAGTGCAGGCCGGTGGTCGGCTCGTCGAGGATGTAGACCGTGCGGCCGGTCGACCGCTTCTGCAGTTCGGCGGCCAGTTTCACGCGCTGTGCTTCACCACCGGACAGCGTTGGCGCGGGCTGGCCGAGCCGGACGTACCCCAGGCCGACGTCCACCAGGGTCTTGAGGTAGCGGTGGATCGAGCTGATCGGTTCGAAGAACTCCGCAGCGTCCTCGATCGACAGGTCGAGTACCTCGGCGATGGTTTTGCCCTTGTAGTGCACCTCGAGCGTCTCTCGGTTGTAGCGGGCACCGTGGCACACCTCGCACGGGACGTACACGTCCGGCAGGAAGTTCATCTCGATCTTGATGGTGCCGTCACCCGAACAGGCCTCGCAGCGCCCACCCTTGACGTTGAACGAGAAGCGGCCGGGCTGATAGCCGCGGACCTTGGCTTCGGTGGTCGCTGCGAGCAGCGACCGGATCTTGTCGAACACACCGGTGTAGGTCGCGGGGTTCGACCGCGGGGTCCGCCCGATCGGCGATTGGTCCACCCGCACCAGCTTGTCGAGTTGGTCGAGGCCGTTAATGCGGGTGTGCCGGCCGGGTACCTGGCGGGCACCGTTGAGCTTGTTCGCCAGTACCGACGCCAGGATGTCGTTGACCAGCGTCGACTTACCCGAACCCGACACCCCGGTGACTGACGTGAGGACCCCGAGGGGGAATGCGACGTCGACGTCCTTGAGGTTGTGCTCACGCGCGCCGATGACCGTGAGTTGTCGTTTGCGGTCGACGGGACGCCGGATCGCCGGCACCTCGATGCTCTCGCGACCGGACAGGTAGGCACCGGTCAGCGACTCCGGATTGCGCAGCAGATCCTTGTAGGTGCCGCTGTGCACGATCCGCCCGCCGTGCTCACCGGCGGCCGGACCGATGTCGACCACCCAATCGGCGTGGGCGATGGTGTCGAGGTCGTGTTCGACCACGATGAGGGTGTTGCCCAGTTCGCGCAGCCGGACCAGGGTGTCGATGAGGCGGCGGTTGTCGCGCTGGTGCAGACCGATCGACGGCTCGTCGAGGACGTAGAGCACGCCCACCAGACCCGATCCGATCTGCGTGGCGAGCCGGATCCGCTGCGCCTCGCCGCCGGACAGCGTGGCCGCCGCGCGCGAGAGCGACAGGTAGTCCAGCCCGACGTCGAGCAGGAAGCCCAGCCGAGACTGGATCTCCTTGAGGACCTGACCGGCGATGGCCTGCTCCCGGGGGCCGAGGGTGAGCGCGTTGAGGAAGCCGGCGCAGTCGGCGATCGACAGGTCCGCGACCTCGGCGATCGACTTCGCGCCGTGGTCGCCTGCGGCCAAAGTAACCGCCAGGATCTCGGGCTTGAGGCGGGTGCCGTCGCACTCCGGGCATGGCACGTCACGCATGAAGCCCTCATAGCGCTCCTTCATCTGCTCGGAGTCGGTCTGCTCCATGCGGCGCTGCAGGAACGACATGACACCCTCGAAGTCGGCGTAATACGAGCGGGTGCGGCCGTAGCGGTTGCGGTACTTGACGTACACCTGCTCGTCGCAGCCCTCGAGGATCGCGCGGCGCACCTTGGCGGGCAGCTTCTTCCACGGCGTGTCGACGTCGAAGCCCATCGATTCACCCAGGCCGGTCAGCATGCGGGTGAAGTACTCCGCGGTCTGGCCCATCGACCACGGGGCGATGGCGCCCTGGGCCAGGGTCAGATCCGGGTCGGGGATGACGAGCTCGGGGTCGACCTCCTTGCGGACGCCGAGCCCGGCGCACTCCGGACAGGCGCCGTAGGGCGAGTTGAACGAGAAGGACCGCGGTTCGAGATCGTCGACGGCCAGGGGGTGGCCGTTCGGACACGCCAGTTTCTCGGAGAACCGCTGCTCACGGTGGGGATGGTCGTCCTCACGGTCGACGAACTCGAGCACCACGATGCCGTCGGCCAGCGTCAGCGCCGTCTCCACCGAATCGGTCAGCCGCTGTTTGGCGGTGGCCTTCACCATGAGCCGGTCGACCACCACCTCGATGTCGTGCTTTTCCTGCTTCTTGAGCTTGGGCGGTTCGGTCAGCGGATAGACGACCCCGTCGACGCGGACACGGCTGTACCCCTGGGTGTTGAGCTTCTCGAACAGATCGACGAACTCGCCTTTGCGGGTGCGGACGACGGGTGCGAGCACCTGGAAACGCAGACCCTCGTCCATGGCCAGGACCTGGTCGACGATCTGCTGAGGGGTCTGCCGGGCGATCCGCTCACCACACACCGGGCAGTGCGGAGTGCCGGCCCGCGCGTACAGGAGCCGCAGGTAGTCGTAGACCTCGGTGATGGTGCCGACCGTGGACCGTGGGTTGCGGTTGGTCGACTTCTGGTCGATGGACACCGCGGGCGACAGGCCCTCGATGAAGTCGACATCGGGTTTGTCCATCTGCCCGAGGAACTGACGGGCGTACGCCGACAGCGATTCGACGTAGCGGCGCTGCCCCTCGGCGAAGATCGTGTCGAATGCGAGCGACGACTTGCCCGAACCGGACAGACCGGTGAACACGATCAAGGCGTCACGCGGTAGGTCAAGGTCAACGCTTCGCAGGTTGTGCTCGCGCGCACCCTTGACGATCAGGCGGTCAGCCAACTCGGTCCTTCCCTGACTCAGACATGGTCAACACACTTTGATCCATGCTAGGTGTCGCCACCGACAAGCCCGTTACCGTGGCTCTCATGACAGTCATCGACGACAACTACACCGGCCATGTCGAATCCCGGACCGCGGCCAGGCGCACTCTTCCCGGCGCGACGATCGTCAAGGTCTCGGTAGGCCCCATGGACAACAACGCGTACCTGGTGACCTGTTCCCGAACCGGCGAGACCCTACTCATCGACGCGGCCAACGATGCGGACCTCCTGCTCGACCTCGTCCGGGAACTGGCGCCGACGGTGACACTCATCCTGACCAGCCACCAGCACTTCGACCACTGGCAGGCGCTGGAGGCACTGGTCGAGGCAACCGGGGCACCCACGGCCGCTCACGAACTCGACGCCGAACCGCTGCCGGTCGCCCCGGACCGCTACCTCGCCGGTGGGGACACGCTACGGATAGGCGAGCTCACCTTCGACGTAATCCACCTCCGCGGGCACACCCCGGGTTCGATCGCGTTGGCGCTGCACGGTCCCGCCGCCGGGAACGCAGTGCACCTGTTCACCGGCGACTGCCTGTTCCCAGGTGGAGTGGGCAAGACGTGGCAGGAGGGCGATTTCGAGCAGCTGCTGAGCGACGTCATCACCCGGGTGTTCGACGTGTATCCCGACTCGACCGTCGTCTACCCGGGGCACGGCGACGACACCACACTGGGCGCGGAACGGCCGCACCTCGGCGAATGGCGCGACCGTGGCTGGTAGACCGGTTCCGGCGTGGACCTATCCGAACCCCACCCCGCGACTCGAGGCGACCGCCGGCGCCGCCGCGGTCATGGGCGCGTCGGTGGACCGCTGCACCGTCAACGACGAGCAGGTGGTGCCGCAGCCCGGCGTGCACGAACCGCCGACCGCAGGATCGCCGGCTCCGAGACCGCCACTATGTCGGGCACCCGACGGCGCAACTCCGAGTGGAGCACCAGGATCTCATGCCGAGCGAGGTTCGCGTCGACTTCTGGGAACGGCACTCGGAATCGCCGCCGGGTCAGAAATGAACGACCCCAGCCGATCGGATCAGGGTGTGGTGTGCACGATGAGGACGTCGGTCTTCGAACGCCGCGCCACGTTGGCGGGCACCGACCCGAGCAGCCGACCGGCGATGGTGCTGAGGCCGACGTTGCCGACCACGAGCAGATCCGCCTTGACTTCCGCGGCCAGTTCGACCAGGGCGTCGACGGGCGCACCGACGACGGCCTTCTCCTCGACGTTCGCGGCGCCGGCGGCCTTGGCGCGGTCGCGGGCCTCGCGCAGGATGGCGTAAATCGGGGCGTTGCCCGACATCTTGTAGCCCTCGTCCTTGAGCACGTCGGCGGCGCGCTGATCCTCGCTCTGCGGGAAGTAGGCGGTGGCGACGATGAGCTTGGCACCCGATCCTGCAGCGATCTGGCCCGCGCGGTCGACTGCCCGCAACGACGAGTCCGATCCGTCGGTGCCGACCACCACGGTGCGATAGGCGCTCATCCATACCCTCCCAGAGTCATTTCCAAGGCCAACCGAGACAGTAACGCGTTGCTCGACGAACACGGGTGCCAATCGCGACACCCGGCGAGCCAGCTTGGTGCGACCGACGGCGTTCAACCGGCACTGATGTTAGCGCTCGGCAAAGGCGTGACGGTCGGCACAGTGACCGAGTCGTCGCGCCGCGGGACCTTCGCCCGCCGTCGCACCGGGCTCTCGGCGTGACCCGGATCAACCCGGGCGCGGCGATATCCGCGGCGATCGCCGGCGCATGATGGGCCGTTGCGAGTGAGTGATCTTTAGTGGTCACGCGACTCGCACCCCGTCTCGGGGTTGTTCGGTAGCGTCGACCGCACCGTCGATGCCATCGGCGTAGGCCTCTTTCGAGCATTCCGGCCACCACACGACACCGGTCTCAGCGTTGACGCACACGTCGTCCTTGACGCTGTTCCAGCGTTTGCCCAGCACGCGCAGCGACGGTTTCGCTGCCGCCATCCCGGTGACGCGCCACGCCTCGATGTCGGCTTTCAGGGCGGCCACGGTCCAGTTGTACGCCTTGCGACGCGCACCGAAATGCCGCGCCAACCCGCGGGCCTGCTCCCCGGTCGGATCCAGCGTGAACCGGAACGCCCGCACCACCCAGCCCTCAGGAATCTCGAACTTCACCACCTCAGGCGTTCCCCGCCGTCAGCCGCCGCAGCGACGGCACGCTTAGCACGGTCAGCAGCAGCGCGTTTCCCGTAGAGCCGCGCACACATCGAGGTCAGAATCTCGGTCATATCGCCCACCAGGTCATCGTCGACCTCGGCTGAGTCGATCACGATCGTCGCCCTCTTGATGCGCTGCGACCAACGTCAGCGGCGGTCGTGGCCGAAGTAGATCTCCTGGGTGGCGGTGCCGACGACCGCTCCGGGGCGGTTGTACATCGTCGCGGTGGCCAGGGCGCGACCGTGGGCACCGCTGGGAGCGACAACATCCGAGAGCGCCCAGTCCGAGAAGTCGGCCAGTCGATGAAACCACACCGCGTGGTCGATCAGTGCCGAAAAGGGACGTCAGTGGCGTCGTCCGGCGCACCACCATCGCAGTCTCCAGCAACGCGGTGCCCGACACGTACGTCAACAGGCCTGTTGACGATGGGGTCGTCGGGCATCGGTTCGGTGGGACGCCACCACAGCCTGATGCGCGGCGATGGGACGGGCCGGTCGAGCGCCAGGCGCGCCGGCGGGTCGACGTATCGCAGATGATCAAGGGCTGCGGGCGCACCCAGTGGCCCCCGTGCTCATCCGGGTAGGGGCTCAGCTGTTCCTGCACCGATGGCAGCGGCTCCGGGCCCGGGACGTCGGGGATCGGCTGCTGGTGTTCGAAGCTGTCCAGCGGTGCGGTGAACGACACGAGCGCTTCGAGCAGCGCCTGGTCGCGCTGGCGCGCCAGCACCCGTCGCGAGGAACTCGTCATCCGCGATGTGTTCGAGATCCAGGGTCGTCAGGATTTCCGAGGGTGTCCGCGCTACCACCGGGGCATCATGCCGGACGCCGCGGCATCACGCCGCACCGGTCAGGCAAGATGAGCGGCGTGGACAGCGCTGCGACCTCTCCGCGCCCGCCGGGCGTCGTGCGGCCAGCCCGATAGTGCGCGTCGACGAGCGGTTACGGCGCGTCATGCCGATGCCGATCGTGTCGCTGCGCACGATCGTGATCGTGGCTGCGCTGTCGGTCGTCGTCCTGGTGCTCACACTCGGCACGTGGGTATGGATCGGCGTGACGAACGAGCAGTACAGCCAGTTGGATCGGCAGCTCGACTCGGTGACCAGCCTCGGGGATTTCGGGACGTTGTTGAACGCGACGAGCACCGATGACGATCCGGCTGATCCGCCCGATGACCGGACGTTGGTGCGGACGGCACGCGTCGGCGGGGTGACCGTGTCGGTGCCCAAGGACACCGTGCTGCCACAACTGGACATCGGGTACGCCAACACCACGATCGACGGAGTCGAGTACCGGGTGCGCACCTTCGCCGCGGGGCCCGCCACCATCGCGTTGGGCTCACCGCTGTCGGAGACGCACCGCCGGATCGATCAGTTGCATCTTCGGGTCGTGCTGATCTGCGGCGGCGTCATCGCGGGCACCGTGATCGTGGGTTGGGTGATGTGGCTGATCATGATCAACCCGTTCCGGTTGTTGGCGCAGCAGGCCCGCGCCATCAATGCGCAGTCCAAACCCGAAGAGGTGCAGGTCGGCGGCGTCTGGGAGGCGGCCGAGATCGCCGAGGCGGTTGAGGGCATGCTGGCGCGCATCGGCGAGGAGCAACAGCGGACCAAGGCGGCGCTGGAGTCGGCCCGCGACTTCGCCGCGGTGGCATCTCATGAGTTGCGGACGCCGTTGACGGCGATGCGCACCAACCTCGAGGTGTTGTCGACGCTCGACATGACCGACGAGCAGCGCAAAGAGGTCATCAACGACGTGGAACGCACGCAGACCCGGATCGAGGCGACACTGACCGCGCTGGAACGGTTGGCCCAAGGGGAATTGACCACCGCCGAGGACCACGTCCCAGTCGACATCACCGAGCTGTTGGACCGCGCCGCGCACGACGCGCTGCGGAGCTACCCCGGCCTGGACGTGTCCCTGGTGCCCTCGGCGCCGGTGCGCATCCTCGGCCTCCCCGCCGGGCTACGCCTGGTCATCGACAACGCCATCGCCAATGCGGTCAAGCACGGCAATGCCACGCAGATCCGATTGAGCGCCATCCGGTCCGGCGAGGATGTCGAGATCGTGGTCGACGACAACGGCAGCGGTGTGCCCGAGCAGGAGCGCAAGTTGGTCTTCGAGCGCTTCTCCCGCGGGTCGACCGCATCGCGCTCCGGTTCGGGATTGGGCCTGGCCCTTGTCGAGCAGCAGGCCGAGTTGCACGGCGGAACAGCGTCTTTGGAGCTCAGTCCGATGGGCGGAGCACGGCTGTTGTTGCGGCTTCCCGCGACACGTTGAACGCGTCGGGCCCGGCGTGAGACGCTGCCCGATCACTGCGTTCGCCCCGAGGGCAGGTCACCAATCGTGACGTTCCGAGACCGGGCTGGTGGCCGGTGCCGTGGCCGGCGTGGCCCCGGGAGCCGCGCTCGCCGACCAGAGCCCACCGGTTCCGGCACAGATGCCGTCACCGCTGGGCGACGCACCCGGTGCGGCGGGGTACGGAGGCGTCGGGATGTTCACCCCAGTCGAGCCACTTGCCGGCGGCACCGAAGGCGCTGGTGGCGTGCCGACGTTTACCGTGGCCGAACCACCGGCCGGAGGCGCCTGCGAAGCGGGCGGCGTCACGGCGGGCACCGAACTGCCTGCCGGGACACCCGGAGCCGGGGGCGCCGGCGGGGCCACAACGGGAACCGAGCCGGCAGCCGGGACGACCACAACACCACCACGAGTGTCCCGAGTCCCCACATGGCGGACACCAACGCCGATGCGCGCGTCCACAATCGGCTCGGAAGCGCGGTGTTGATCACGGCGTACCCGAGGCCCGCGCCCTGCACCGCCCGGCCGACGAGGAGCAATTCCATCGTCTGGGCGAGTGCACACACCAGGCTGCCGGCCGCGAACACACTCAGACCCGACCAGTATGCCCGCCGGGCCCCAGGCGCATCAGGAGCGGGTGCACGGTCGTCGCAGCGACCACCGAGACCACCAGGTACACCGTCGTCACCCAGGCGTGGAACCGTCAGTCACGCCGCCACGCTATGAACTCAACGGCGGTTGAGGTCAACCACGTGTCACTTCAAGCCCGCGGCGTCCATACCGCGCAGCTCCTTTTTGAGGTCCTGGATCTCGTCGCGGATGCGGGCGGCCAGTTCGAACTGCAGATCGCGGGCGGCGGTCATCATCTGCTCGGTCAGGTCCTTGATCAGATCGGCCAGTTCGGCGCGCGGCATGTTGGCGGTGTCGCGTCCCTCGACGATGCCGGCGCTGACCGCGCGGCCCGGCTCGCCCTGAGCGCGCCGGCCCCGCGACGCGTTGCGGCCCGAACCGCCCACCGAGACGGTCTCACTGTCGTCCGCCTCGCGGTAGACCTGGTCGAGGATGTCGGCGATCTTCTTGCGCAGCGGTTTCGGGTCGATGCCCCGTTCCTCGTTGTACGCGATCTGTTTGGCGCGGCGACGTTCGGTCTCGTCGATCGCCTCGCGCATAGAGTCGGTGATCTTGTCCGCGTACATGTGGACCTCACCCGACACGTTGCGGGCGGCGCGGCCGATGGTCTGGATGAGGCTGCGCGTCGACCGCAGGAAGCCCTCCTTGTCGGCGTCGAGGATCGCCACCAGCGACACCTCGGGCAGGTCCAGACCTTCGCGCAGCAGGTTGATACCCACCAGCACGTCGTACTCGCCGAGCCGTAACTGGCGCAGCAACTCGACGCGGCGCAGCGTGTCGACTTCGGAGTGCAGATAGCGCACCCTGATGCCCAACTCGAGCAGGTAGTCGGTGAGATCCTCGGCCATCTTCTTGGTCAGCGTCGTGACCAGCACGCGCTCGTCGAGTTCCGTACGATTGCGGATCTCCCCGATCAGATCGTCGATCTGACCCTTGGTGGGTTTGACGACCACCTGCGGATCGACCAAACCCGTCGGGCGGATCACCTGCTCGACGAACTCACCGCCGGACTGGCTGAGCTCGTAGGGACCCGGGGTGGCCGACAGGTACACCGTCTGGCCGATCCGCGACGCGAACTCCTCCCACGTCAGCGGCCGGTTGTCGACCGCCGAGGGCAACCGGAACCCGAAGTCGACGAGGTTGCGCTTACGCGACATGTCCCCTTCGTACATACCGCCGATCTGCGGCACCGTCACGTGAGACTCGTCGATGACCAGCAGGAAGTCCTCCGGGAAGTAGTCGAGCAACGTCGCGGGCGCCGTGCCGGGACCGCGACCGTCGATGTGCCGAGAGTAGTTCTCGATGCCGGAGCAGAACCCGACCTGGCGCATCATCTCGATGTCGTAATCGGTGCGCATCCTCAGCCGTTGCGCTTCGAGCAGCTTGCCCTGGCCCTCGAGCTCGGCCAGCCGGTCCTCGAGTTCCTTCTCGATGCTGGAGATCGCCTGCGCCATCCGCTCCGGACCGGCGACGTAGTGGGTCGCCGGGAAGATCCGCAGCGAATCGACGCGGCGGACGATGTCACCGGTCAGCGGGTGCAGGTAGTACAGCGCCTCCACCTCGTCACCGAAGAACTCGATGCGCACCGCGAGTTCTTCGTAGGACGGGATGATCTCGACGGTGTCCCCCCGCACACGGAACGTGCCGCGGGTGAACGCCATGTCGTTGCGGGCGTACTGCACGTCGACGAGCAGCCGCAGCAGCCCGTCGCGCGGCACCTCGTCGCCCACCTTCAACTCGACCGACCGGTCCATGTAGGACTGCGGCGTGCCCAGACCGTAGATGCAGGACACCGACGCCACCACAACCACGTCGCGCCGCGACAGCAGACTCGAAGTCGCAGAGTGCCGGAGCCGCTCCACGTCGTCGTTGATGGAGCTGTCCTTCTCGATGTAAGTGTCCGTCTGGGCGATGTACGCCTCGGGCTGGTAATAGTCGTAGTACGACACGAAGTACTCGACGGCGTTGTCCGGCAACATCTCTCGGAGCTCGTTCGCGAGCTGGGCGGCCAGCGTCTTGTTCGGGGCCATCAGCAACGTCGGCCGTTGGAGCCGTTCGATCAACCACGCGGTGGTCGCCGACTTGCCGGTGCCGGTCGCGCCGAGGAGCACGACGTCACGCTCCCCCGCCCTGATGCGGCGCTCCAGCTCGTCGATCGCCGCGGGCTGATCACCGGCGGGCTGGTACGGGCTGACCACCTCGAACCGGTTGCCGGTCCGCACCATCACCTCGACCGGGCGGTACTCGGAGTGCGCGAGCACTGGATGTTCGGTCGCGAAAGCCATTTCACCAGGGTAGAACCAGCCACCGACAGATTCTTGTTCCCGGTTCTATGCTGAGGTATCCACCCACCCAAACACGAGACGTTCGACCTGCTCGCCCGCACGAACATCGACCCCAAGGGCATCGTGCGGGCCGTCGACGTCTATTCGGTGGAGCCCTGGGGGCTCTACATGGCGCGACCGACACCCGGTCGCGCCCAGTTCCACTATCTCGAGTCGTGGCTGCTGCCGTCGTTGAACCTGCGGGCGTCGGTGTTCCACTTCAACCCGGGTTTCGAGCGGGAGCAGGACTTCTACCTCGATATCGGCAGCTACACACCGGGCCCTCACCGGTGGACGGCCGAGGATCACTATCTCGACCTGGTGGTGCGCTCAGGGATCGGGGCCGAGCTGCGCGATGTGGACGAACTGCTCACCGCGGTCCGGCACAACCTGCTCACCCCGGAGGTCGGCGAACAGGCCGTGCAGACGGCCGCGAGCACCCTCGACGGACTCGCCCGACACGGTTACGACCTCCACCGCTGGCTTGCCGGCAACGGCATGATTGTGACCTGGCAAACATAGTAAGGTCGGCTATATGAACTCCGTCATGCGCGGACTGACCGCAGGCGCGGTGGTGATGAGCGTCGTCGGTGGCTACCAGTTGAGTCCCGCCGTCGCGCTCGCCGACCCGGACGTTCAGCCGCAACCGGCCGCCCAGGAGAGCCCGCAGGTGCTGCGCAACATCATCTACCGGGCCCGGATCGACGGAGTGTCCCGTGGCGCCACGATCACCTACAGCGGCGAAGGCGACCAGACCCAGACGGCCAACCCGACCATGGTGCCGGGCCGGGTGTTCGAGGTGCACACCGTCCTACCCGAGACGGACGTGGCGACGATGAAGGTGTCGGTGCAGTGGCCCTACACGGCGAACCTGCACTGCGACATCCTCATCGACGACCAGCTCGTTGCGCAGGCCGACGATTTCGTCGCGCCGCGGTTCCTGCCGCAGGACCCCGACTACGCGGCACTGACGTGCGAGGCGCCGGTCACCACGCCGGCCGCCGCGCCAGCCCAACCGCCGCTTCCGGCGGATCCCTCCGCACCCCCGGCGGACGCTGCGCCGGGGGATCTGACCACTCAGGGTCGCCAGCCGGTGGCCTCGGCCCACGCCAACGCCTTCGGGTATGCCTCGGCGAACCACGGTTCCTTGGCCTCGGCGTAGTCCGGCGCGCTCAACGCCGCGCGCTTGACCTGCAGGTATTCATCGCTCAACGCCGGGTGGGCGGCCAACCACACCGGGAACAGCAGTGCGAACCGTTGGTTCGGCCAGCCGTCGACCCGCACATGGATGTTGGCGGGACGGCCTGGATCGGCCGCGCCGTGCAAGCGTTTACCCCACCGTCCGGAGTCGTCGTGCGCCACGTCGGAGCCGACGTCCGACACCCGCGGAAAGCCGGCGGCCGCCAGCGCCCCGGCGATCTCGTCGGCATCCTCGAGCGAGGCCACCGTCACCTGGATGTCGACGACATCCTTGGCGTCCAGGCCGTCGACCGAGGTGGATCCGACATGGTCGACGCGCAGCACCTTGCCCCCTGCGGCGGCCTTGATGCGGTTGACGATCCGCTGTGCATCCGCGGCCCACGCCGACTTGTGCGCCACCAACCGGGGCGCCGTTCGCACCACCTCACCGGTGCGGATGTTCTCGGCGAGGGATAATATCCGGTCGAACCAGAGTTGCCGCGCCTTCTCGACGAGTTCCTCCCGGGTGCCCGAATTGTCCAGCACCACATCAGCGATGGCACGCCGCTGCTCGTCGGACGCCTGCGCCTTCATCCGCGCGCGGACGTCATGCTCGGGCAGTCCGCGTTCGATGAGACGGGCCACCCGCGTCTCTTCGTCGGCCCACACCACCACGACGAGCGGGAAGAAGGGTGCCAGACCGGTTTCCACCAGCAGCGGGATGTCCTCGACCACGACGGTGCCCTCGGCAACCGAGTCGATGATCTCCTGCCGGCGCTTGCCGACCAGCGGGTGCACGATGCCGTTCAACTTGGCGCGTTGTTCGTCGTCTTGGAACGCCTTGGCGGCCAACGCGGGCCGGTTCAGGGCACCGTCAGGAAGCAGGATGCCCTCACCGAAGGCCTCGACGAGTGCGGCGAGGCCCTCGGTGCCCGGTTCGACGACCTCGCGGGAGATGACGTCACCGTCGACGACGACCCCGCCACAGTCGGCGAATGTCGCTGACACCGTCGACTTGCCCGCCCCGATACCGCCGGTCAATCCGATTCTCAGCACCGCACCAGTCTGTCAGGACCCGGATACGGCGAACGCCCCGGCTCGCCGTGAGCCGGGGCGTTCGTCGAGATGACTGCTCCTAGGCGTTACCTACCGGCCAGCTTCTCCCGCAGCGCGGCAAGCTGGGCGTCGCTGGCGAGCGTTCCGCCGGTCGACTCGTCCGAGCGAGACGATCCGTTCGACACGGGACGCGCGGCCTCCTCGGTCTCGGCGGAGGCGAACTTCTCCATCTGCCCGGTGTGCATCTTGTGCCGTCGCTCCGCCTCGGCGTAGCGGGACTCCCACTCCTCACGCTGCTTCTCGAATCCTTCGAGCCATTCGTTGGTCTCGGAGTCGAAGCCCTCGGGGAAGATGTAGTTGCCCTGCTCGTCGTAGCTGTCGGCCATACCGTACTTCGAGGGGTCGAACTCCTCGGTGTAGTCCTCGTTGGCCTGTTTGAGCGACAGCGAGATCCGGCGACGCTCCAGGTCGATGTCGATGACCTTGACCATCGCGTCGTCGCCGACCTGGACCACCTGGTCCGGGACCTCGACGTGGCGCTCGGACAGCTCCGAGATGTGCACCAGACCCTCGATGCCCTCTTCGACTCGGACGAACGCACCGAACGGTACCAGCTTGGTGACCTTGCCCGGCACGATCTGGCCGATCGCGTGGGTGCGGGCGAAGTGGCGCCACGGATCTTCCTGGGTCGCCTTGAGCGACAGCGAAACCCGCTCGCGGTCCATGTCGACATCGAGCACCTCGACGGTGACCTCGTCGCCCACGGTGACGACCTCGGAGGGATGGTCGATGTGCTTCCAGGACAGCTCGGAGACGTGCACCAGGCCGTCGACGCCGCCGAGATCGACGAACGCGCCGAAATTGACGATCGAGGACACGACACCCTTGCGGATGGCGCCCTTCTGCAGCTGGTTGAGGAACTCGCTGCGCACCTCGGACTGTGTCTGCTCCAGCCACGCGCGGCGCGAGAGCACCACGTTGTTGCGGTTCTTGTCGAGCTCGATGATCTTGGCCTCGATCTCCTTGCCGATGTACGGCTGCAGATCGCGGACGCGACGCATCTCGACCAGCGATGCAGGCAGGAAGCCACGCAGGCCGATGTCGAGGATCAGGCCGCCCTTGACGACCTCGATGACGGTGCCCTTGACGGCCTCGTCCTTTTCCTTGAGCTCTTCGATGGTGCCCCAGGCGCGCTCGTACTGAGCGCGCTTCTTGGACAGGATCAGGCGGCCTTCTTTGTCCTCTTTGGTGAGAACGAGGGCTTCGACCTCATCGCCGACGGACACAACCTCATTGGGGTCGACGTCGTGCTTGATGGAAAGTTCACGGGAAGGAATGACACCTTCGGTCTTGTAGCCGATGTCGAGCAGGACTTCGTCGCGGTCGACCTTGACGATGGTCCCTTCGACGATGTCGCCATCGTTGAAGTATTTGATGGTCTTGTCGATGGCGGCGAGAAAATCCTCAGCCGAGCCGATGTCGTTGACGGCTACTTGCGGCGAGGTGGCGACGGGACTTGGCATAATTGTTGGGTTGCTCCGGACAAGTTTACTCGTAGGGGCGGATTGATTGTTGAGTGATCTGTTATCGCGCACATAGATACCTGACGAGCCTACTCGACTCGGTCCACGCAGGACAAACCCCGGTTCTCACCGCGGTCGGCCGCGCGTTCGAGGACCTCGACGACCTGAGCGCGCCCGGGCCGGCCTACGTAGGCCTTCAGGGCGTCGCCGAGCCCCGGGTTGCGCTGGGCCTCGGCGATCAGCTCGGGACAACCGCGGCGCGGTCGCGCCGGTCGGGACGGCAGTCGGGTTCGTCCTGTCCAGCATCGCGATGGCCGTCGTCGTGCTGGCTTACCTGCGGCTGGACCACCTACGCGCTGTATGCCGCCAGGGCGGCATCGCCGGCGCTGCACAGTGCGCCATTCGTCAGTGCGCCGCCGCGTCCCAACTCAGGCCGTACCCGACACTGACCTCGAGCGGCACGTCGAGGGCGTACGCGCTGCCCATCTTGTCGCGGACCAGCTTCTCGAGCGTCTCGTGCTCACCGTCGGCTACCTCGAACAGCAACTCGTCGTGCACCTGCAGCAGCATCCGTGACGAGAGGCCGGCGTCCTTGATCGCCTGATCGACGTCGATCATCGCGACCTTGATGATGTCTGCGGCGCTGCCCTGGATCGGGGCGTTGAGCGCGGCCCGCTCCGCGGCCTCGCGGACATTGCGGTTGCTGCTGTCGAGTTCGGGCAGATACCGCCGGCGACCGAACACCGTCGAGGTGTAGCCGTCCTTGCGGGCCTGGTCGACGACGTCGCGCAGGTAGTCGCGGATACCGCCGAAACGGGCGAAGTACTGGTCCATCTGGACCTTGGCCTCTTCGGTGGAGATCTTGAGCTGCGCGGCCAATCCGTAGGCGCTCAGCCCGTAGGCCAACCCGTACGACATCGCCTTGACCCGGCGGCGCAGGTCCGGGGTCACCTCGTCGATGGGCAGGTCGAACGCGCGCGAGGCGACGAACGAGTGCAGGTCCTCCCCCGTGTTGAACGCCTCGATCAGACCGGCGTCCTGTGACAGATGCGCCATGATGCGCATCTCGATCTGGCTGTAGTCGGCGGTCATGAGTTCGGCGTATCCGTCTCCGACCACAAAGGCGTCGCGGATGCGCCGACCCGCCTCCGTGCGGATGGGGATGTTCTGCAGATTCGGTTCGGTCGACGACAGCCGACCGGTCGCGGTGATGGTCTGGTTGAACGTCGTGTGGATACGGCCGTCGGAGGCGACGGAGTTCAAGAGGCCGTCGACGGTCACCTTGAGCCGGGTGGCGTCGCGATGGGCCAGCAGGTGCTGCAGGAACGGATGCCCGGTCTTGTCGAACAACGACTGCAGCGCATCGGCATCCGTGGTGTATCCGGTCTTGGTCCTCTTCGTCTTGGGCATCTCGAGTTCGTCGAACAGCACCGCCTGCAGCTGTTTGGGCGAGCCGAGGTTGATCTGCTTGCCGATCACCGCGTAGGCGGCCTCGGCGGCGTCGCGGATCAGGTCGGCGAACTCGCTCTGCAACTGCCGCAGTTGATCGATGTCGACGGCGATGCCGGTATGCTCCATCTCGGCGAGCACCCGCTGCACAGGCAACTCCATCCGGCCCAGTAGCGACGACGAGTCGATGCGGGCGAGTTCCTCGTCGAGGGCGTCGGCGAGGTCGAGTACCGCCACGGCTCGCAGGATCAGCGCCTGGACGGCTTGGTCGTCGCCGCCGTCACTGTCGTCGAGCAGTGAAAGTTGTTGTTGCGCAGGGTTGTCGGCGCGCAGTTCACGTCGCAGGTAGCGCAGCGACAGATCGTCGAGGCTGAAGCTGCGCTGCCCGGGCCGCACCAGGTATGCGGCCAGCGCGGTGTCGGAGGTAACACCGGCGAGCTTCCAGCCGCGGCCGGCGAGGTCGTGCATGGCGAGCTTGGCCTCGTGCAGCGCCTTCGGCGGGCCAGGGTCGGCCAGCCACGACGCCAGCGCCGCCTCGTCGTCCGGGTCGAGGGAGGTCGTGTCAATGTAGCGGCCGTCGCCGTCGGCGGCGACGATGGCCAGCGCGGTGGCGTCGGCGTCGTAGGCGAGATGAGTGCCGACGACCGCGAGCCCGAACCGGTTGCCGAGGCTGTGTTCTGACAGCCAGGCCGCGAGTTCACCGCGTTCGAGCGCCTTGCCCCGCACGTCGAAACCGTGTTCGACCTCGGGTTCGACGGCCGCCAGCGTCTCGAACAAGCGGTCGCGCAACACCCGGAACTCGAGGTCGTCGAACAGCCGGTGGATCTGATCGCGGTCCCACGGCTGCACCCGCAGAGTGTCGGGAGTGTGCGGAAGCGGGACGTCCTTGACGAGGTCGGTGAGTTCGCGGTTGAGCACCACGTGGGACAGGTTGGCCCGCAGCGCATCGCCGACCTTGCCCTTGACCTGGTCGACGTTGTCCACGAGGCCCTGCAGCGACCCGTATTCGGCGATCCACTTGGTCGCCGTCTTCTCCCCGACGCCCGGGATACCGGGCAGGTTGTCGCTCGGATCGCCCCGCAGCGCCGCGAAGTCCGGATACTGCTGCGGCGTCAGCCCGTACTTCTCCTGCACCGCATCGGGAGTGAAGCGGGTCAGCTCGCTGACCCCCTTGCGCGGATAGAGCACCGTTACGTCGTCGCTGACGAGCTGGAGCGCGTCGCGGTCCCCGGTCACGACCAGCACCCGGTAACCCTCACCCTCGGCCTGGGTGGCGAGCGTGGCGATGATGTCATCGGCCTCGAAGCCGGGTTCGGCCAGCACGGTGATGCCCAGCGCGACGAGCACCTCCTTGGTGATGTCGACCTGCCCGCGGAACTCGTCCGGAGTCGACGAGCGGCCGGCCTTGTACTCGGGGTACTTGTCGACGCGGAACGTCTGCCGGGATACGTCGAACGCGGCGGCCACATGGGAGGGCTGCTCGTCGCGGAGCAGGTTGATCAGCATCGCGGTGAATCCGTAGACCGCGTTGGTGGTCAGCCCGCTCTGGGTCTTGAAGTTCTCGGCGGGGAGCGCGTAGAAGGCGCGGTACGCCAGTGAGTTGCCGTCCAGCAGCATCAGTGTCGGCTTGTCGTCCGTCTTCTGGCTGGTGGCCGCCTTCTTGTCGGTCGAGGCGCTGACTGGGCTCACGGGCTCAACTCTATGCATCCCCGCCGACACACAGGTGCTCCCGGGCCATGCCCGACCGGACAACCCGAACGCCCGCTACCGGCAAGGAATCCTCCCTCGAGGACGTCCGCCGGAGGATTTGAGCATCCCCGAGGCCTACGACCTGTCCACCGCCTTGGAACTCGACGAGTGGTCACGCGACGCCCAGGTAGGCCGCGCGGACACTGCCGTCGTGCAGCAGTTCCCGGGCGTTCCCGGTTCGGGTGACCTCACCGGTCTCGAGGATGTAGGCGCGATCGGAACGTGACAGCGCCTGCTGCGCGTTCTGCTCCACCAGCAGCACCGTCGTGCCCTGGCTGTTGATGTCGGCGATGATCTTGAAGATCTGCGAGATCACCATCGGGGCGAGGCCCATCGACGGTTCGTCGAGCAGCAGTACCTTCGGCCGCGCCATCAACGCCCGTCCGATCGCCAGCATCTGCTGTTCGCCGCCCGACAGCGTCCC
Organism: Actinomycetota bacterium; assembly: GCA_034189785.1. Lineage (GTDB taxonomy): Bacteria > Actinomycetota > Actinomycetes > Mycobacteriales > Mycobacteriaceae > Mycobacterium. The sequence continues at coordinate 6,012 of JAXHUG010000038.1, read as the reverse complement.
TCCCACCTGGGAACGCCGCTCCGCCAGCCGCGGGAATGTCTCGAACACCCGGTCCAACCGCTCACGGTGCTCGGCCTTCGTGTCGGAGCTCCGCGCGTAGCAGCCCATCTCGAGGTTCTCGGTAACCGTCATACCGGGGAAGACACCGCGGCCCTCCGGCACCTGGATCAGCCCGTCGGTCACCCGGCGGTGCGCTTTCACCCGCGAGACATCCCTGCCGTCGAACCACACCGATCCCGAGGTGAGCGGGCGCAGCCCCGAGATCGCCCGCATCATCGTGGTCTTACCCGCACCGTTGGACCCCAGCAGCGTGACCAGCTCGCCTTCGTGAACCTTGAGCGACACCCCGTGCAGCGCCCGGATCCGGCCGTAGTGCACGACGATGTCGCGGACCTCGAGCAGCACCTTGCGCGCCTCACCCGATGTCGTCATCAGGCACTCCCAGGTAGGCGGCGATGACTTTGGGGTCCTCGCGGATCTCGGCAGGCAGTCCGTCGGCGATCTTGCGCCCGAACTCCAGGACGATGATCCGGTCGGTCACCCCCATCACCAGCCGCATGTCGTGTTCGATGAGCAGCACGGTGTATCCGTCATCGCGGATCTTGCGGATCAGGTCGATCAGCGCCGCCTTCTCCGCGGGGTTGAAGCCGGCCGCGGGTTCGTCGAGGCACAGCAGCTTGGGTTCGGTGGCGAGCGCGCGGCCGATCTCGAGCCGCCGCTGATCGCCGTAGGGCAGGTTCTTCGCCTTCTCCTCACCGCGGTGCGCGATACCCACGAAACGGAGCAACGCCGCCGACCGCTCGATCGCCGACTTCTCCTCTCGGCGGTGGCGCGGCGTCCGGACGAGCGCTCCGGGCACCGAGGTCAGGTGCCGGGCGTCGGTACCGACCATGACGTTCTCCAGCGCCGTCATCTCCCCGAAGAGCCGGATGTTCTGGAACGTCCGGGCGATGCCACGGCGGGTGATCTGGTGGCGTTTGATACGGCCGAGCGGTTTACCGTCGAAGGTCACCGAACCCGAACTGGGCCGGTAGACACCGGTGATGGCGTTGAAGCAGGTGGTCTTGCCCGCGCCGTTGGGTCCGATCAGCCCGAGGATCTCCCCGCGCCGGATGCCGAACGTCACCGAATCCAGCGCAGTCAACCCGCCGAACTTCACGGTGAGATCGTGGGTCTGCAGCAGCATCTCACCCTCGGCCGCTGAGATCTCCCGGTGTGCACCGGCGGGTTCCTCGATCGTCATCGCATCGCCCCCTCGTTCTCGCTGGGCGCCCGGCGCAACAGGTCACTCGCGGCCCTGCCGTAGGTGAGTAGTTGCTGACGCGCCGGGAACAGCCCCTGCGGGCGGAAAATCATCAACACCACCAGAGCCAGGCCGAAGAACAGATACTTCAGGTCGCCGAGATTGATGCCCACGAAGTGAACACCCAGAAGCCGATTCGGCAGGTAGACGATGATGAACGCACCGAAGATCACGCCCAGCTTGTTGCCCTGCCCGCCGAGGACGACCGCACACAGGAACAGCATCGAGTTGATGATGTTGAATGTCGGCGGCGCCACGTACTGGACCTGGCCGGCGTACAGCGCACCGGACAGCCCGCCGATCGCGGCGCCGATCACGAACGCCCAGAGCTTGAAGCGGAAGGTGTTGACCCCCATGACCTCCGCGGCATCCTCGTCCTCACGCACCGCCACCCATGCCCGGCCGACCCTGCTGCGTTCGAGGTTACCGACCAGCAGCAGGATCCCGACGATGAGCAGCAGACCGAGCCAGAACCACCAGGTGCCGTAGTTCGCCTCTCCCGTCGAATTGGCACGGGAGAACACGCCTTCGGGGAGCCGCTCAGTCTCCCCCACCCGCGGGTACGCGACCTCGTTGAGGCCCCGGGGCCCGTTGGTGATATCGGAGAGGTTGTCGGCCAGCAGGCGGATGATCTCTCCGAATCCGAGGGTGACGATCGCCAGGTAGTCACCGCGCAACCGCAGTGTCGGCGTGCCCAGGATGAGTCCGGCGAGCGCCGTCACGGCCATCGCCAGCGGCACACACGCCAGCCACGCCCAGTCTGTGGCGAACCAGCCGCCGGGCCCCGCCTGGTTCCACGGGCTGCTCGGACTGGTCAGCAGAGCGACGGTGTAGGCGCCGACCGCATAGAAGCCGACATATCCGAGATCGAGGAGACCCGCCTGCCCCACAACGACATTGAGGCCGATCGCGATGATCGCCACCATCGCGAACTGAGCCATGGTGCCGCCGAAGCTGATACCGGGTGTGTCCAGCCATGACGGCGTGAAGATGGGCAGCAGCCCGATCGCCAGGAAGACGACGGCGCCGACCACCCACTTCTGGACCCGCGTCAGGTTCGCCCACCACTCGCGAAGGCGGTCACGCGTGCGAAGGATCCACCCCCACACCGGACGCAACCGTTCCCACACCGGCCGCGTGCGCTCGACGAGCATCGCCCACACCGCCCCCACACGTGTGATCAGCGCCTGCCACACGTTCGCCCGCTGACCGCTCATACCCGCGCCTTCCCGAGGCTTTCACCGAGTATGCCGGTGGGGCGGAAGAGCAGGACCAGCACCAACAGGACGAAGGCGACGACGTCACGCCACTGGGTACCGAACACCGCCTGCCCGTAGTTCTCCATGACCCCCAGGATGAGCCCGCCGAGCAGCGCGCCGCGCAGGTTACCGATCCCGCCGAGCACCGCGGCGGAGAACGCCTTGATACCGAGCAGAAACCCGCCGGAGTAGATGATGCCCTGCGGCACCTTGAGGGTGTAGAGCAGCGCCGCGGCCCCGGCCAGCAGGCCGCCGATCATGAACGTCAGCATGATCACCCGTTCCCGTGAGACCCCCATCAATGTCGCGGTGTTCGGATCCTGCGCCACCGCACGGATACCGCGCCCGAACTTGGTGCGGTTGATGGTGATGTCGGTGAGCAGCGCGAAGGACAGCGCCGCCGCGATGATCACCAGTGTGACGTTCGAGACCGACGCGCCGAAGATCTCTAACTGGGTCTTCGGTTGTACCAGCGTAATCGGCTGCTGGGCATTGCTGCCGCCGTAACCCTTGATGATCTTCGGCAGGATGAAGTGGACGAATTCCTGCAACACGAACGACATTCCGATGGCGGTGATGAGGAACGTCAGCGGTCGCGCTCCCCGTCTTCGCAGCGGCCGGTAGGCCGCCGCCTCCAGACCGAGGGCCGCCGATCCGGACACCAGCATCGCGAACAGCATCGCGATCACCAGGTAGAGCACCGTCAGCGCGATGCCCTTGTTGTAAGTATTGCCGGACGGGGTGAAACCGAGGATGAAGTCCAGGCAAAAGTAGGCTCCGAACATTCCCAGCATGAAGATCTCGGAGTGCGCGAAGTTGATCAGCCGCAGCACGCCGAACACCAGCGTGTAGCCGACCGCCACCAGAGCATAGATGGCGCCCCAGGAGAATCCGTCGATCGTCAACTGCCAGAAGCCGTTTCGCAGGCCATCCAAGTTGAAGCTGATATTCGCCGCCCGACAGGCATACTGGTCGACGCACTCGGCGATCATCGGTGCGGTGGGCTCCTCGGCGCGGTGGGAGTGCTGCACGAGACGGGTCCGAGCACAACTCGTTCGGACGCGCGTCTCGCCTAGTCGATCACTGGACCTTGTACATCCAGATCAGGGTGGTGGTGAGCTCACCCTGCGGTGTCCACTGATAGCTGCGCGCCACACCCTGGCCGTTGTAGTTGCGCACGTAGTCCAGCAGCGCCTGGCGGGTGATGGCCCCGGAATCGATTCCCTTGACCAGGATGGTGCCCAGGTCGTAACCCTCGGTGCTGTAGGTGCCGGGCTCCTGGCCGAACTTCTGGGTGTACTCGTCGGCGAAGCCGCCGGTGGCCGGGCCACACGGGCACGACAGCAGCGTGTCCTTCGACGCCTCACCGGCCTGCTTGACGAACTCCGGATCCTTGGTGCCGTCGGCGCTGACGAACGTGCCCTCGAAACCGCCGTCCTTGAGCTGCTGGACGAACGGCGCCGCCTCGGCGTAGTAGCCGCTGAAGAACACCGACTGCGGGCTCGCCCCCTTGATCTGAGTGACGGCGGCCGAGAAGTCCTTGTCGCCCTTCTTCACCGAGATGTTGCACGCCGGATCGGCGACCGGTCCGAGAGTTTCGCGAACCGCCTGAGCCAGGCCCAGGCCGTAGTCGGTGCTGTCGTCGACGACGCACACCTTCTGGTGACCGAGCGTGTTCTTCAGGTAGTTGGCGACCGACGGGCCCTGCACACCGTCGTTGGCCAGGCCGCGGAAGAACGTCCGCCACCCCTTCTCCGATAGCGTGACGTTGGTGGCCGAGGCGGTGGCCGCGACCAGGCCGGCCTGGTTGAACACGTCGCCGGTGGCGTTGGTCTCACCCGAGAAGGCTGGGCCTACGAGGCCGATCGTGTACTGGTCGTCGACGATCTGCGGGGCGATTGCGCTGGCCTTCTGCGGGTCACCCTCGGTGTCGAACGTCTTGAGCTGGACCTGGCAGCCGGGGTTGGCGGCGTTGTGCTTGTCGACGGCGAGCTGCACACCGTTCTTGATGTTGATGCCCAAAGCCGCGTCCGGGCCGGTGAGCGCGCCGGCCATCGCGATCGACAGCGGTGGGCAGGTCGCCGTTCCGTCACCGGCGGGATCGGCCGGGGCGGCCCCTTCCGTGGCCTGGACCTCCGCGCCGTTCTCGTCGATCTGGACCTGCTCGACGATCTTCAGATTCGTCTGCGCCGCTTCCTCTTCGGGTGTCGACTGACTGCAGCCGCCAAGGGCGAGCGCCAACAGTCCCGCGCTACCGAGAGCAAATGCGTTCCGTGCCACGCGACCGCGCACGTTACACCTCCTGGTCGATGTTGTCGTCGGCATCGACCCCCGGGGCCGGAACGGCCTGGGTGCTGACGCTTCCGGTAGAACCTTCCGGTAGAACATAGCCAACACCCGGCGATGGTGCGTGTTGTCGCAAACGCGCGGGGCGTCCGCGCAGGTGGAAGTTCGACGCAGCTAGCCGGCGGACGGCTCGCTTTTCGGAGTGTCCAGCGTCTCGAGCACGACTTCGGCCACTCGCTTCATGGTGGTCCTACGGTCCATCGCGGCGCGCTGAATCCACTTGAACGCTTCGGGTTCCGTCATGCCCTGGTTGGCCTGCAGCAGCCCCTTCGCACGCTCGACGAGCTTGCGCGTCTCCAGCCGGTCGGAGAGCGTCGCGACCTCCTGCTCGAGCGCGTGGATCTCGCTGAAGCGGCTGACCGCCACCTCGATGGCGGGGATCAGATCGTTGACGTTGAACGGTTTGACCAGATACGCCATCGCCCCGGCGTCGCGCGCCCGCTCGACTAGGTCGCGCTGGCTGAAGGCGGTGAGGATGACGATCGGGGCGATCCGGTTGCTCGCTATCTCCGAGGCGGCGTCGATCCCGTCGCGGCGCGGCATCTTGACGTCCATGATGACGAGGTCCGGCCGCAGTTGCTCGGCGAGTTCGACGGCTTCCTGCCCGTCGCCGGCCTCGCCGACGATCTCGTAGCCCTCGTCGCGCAGCATCTCGGCCAGGTCCATCCGGATGAGTGCCTCGTCTTCGGCGATGAGCACGCGGCGGGGCGTCGGCGCGTCGGTCGGTGAGCCGGTCATGGATGTCATTGTGGCGGTAACCCGTGCGATCAGCGACCTCGGGGCCATCCTCTATGGTGGAACACCGCACGCCCTCGTATCCCAATTGGCAGAGGAAACGGATTCAAAACCCGTACAGTGTGAGTTCGAATCTCACCGAGGGCACGATGTCGGCCGCTACTCCGGGCCGTCGGCCGGGGTGAGCGTCTCACCGCTTCTGCAGCGCCCCTGCCACAGCCACGTTCGATGCGGTCGAACTCCTCGACCCGTTGCATGTGAGTGATCTTTGGTGATCATCATGCAGCCTCGCCTTGCGGTGAGGCGCTTCCATTGCTGGATTCAGGTTTCACAGCCACCAGCGCCGGAGCGGTCGTTTTACGGTCGGCT
>JAXHUG010000037.1:0-64623 GCA_034189785.1 Actinomycetota bacterium | reverse complement strand
CCCGGGCCTGGGCGGATTTGGTGGGCCCGCGTCGGGCCTGGGCCCGGCAGGATGCCCGGGCCGGGCGCACCCCAGCCGGGTCCCGGATCAGCCACTGCCACACCAGCAGAAACGGCCATAGGCAGCACCGACAGTGCAGCGGCGCCGAGCGCAACTCCGACTGCCCTGCTGACTAGAACTCGTACCTTGGTCACTTTGTTGCCTCCTTATTACCGATTCCCGCAGAAGCGCAATCGCTCCTACGCATACCATGGTGGCGGTGGGACTGTTTGGGCGGTGTTAGGTCAACCGAGGCCGTACCAGCTGTCCGTCGTGAGCGTTCCGGTGCGGCAGCATCTGACGTGGCGTCATGCCTGCGGGTCGCCGGGCGACTCCTCGCCGCGCAGTCGGGCCTGCAGCTGTTCGTGGTCCTTGCGCCGCTGCTCGTCGATCGCGGCGATGCCCGCAGTCGCCCGCTGTCGCAGGGGAGCGAACATCCAGATGCCCAGGGGCAGGGCGATCACGAGTGCGAACAGAATGGCGATGACCAACGGGAACTCCCGCAAACCGAGCAGGTGGCCGACGCCCAGGATCGCCGCGGCGAGCACCGCCACCAGTAGCAAGCGGGCCCCGGCGTAGATCAGTACATCGGCGACGAGACGGGCACCTTGTCGACCTTGTGACACGCACCCGAGCCTACCGACGGCGCGTATATTCGACGTCAGGAGGTTTTTGAGTGGCGTATTTGCTCCTGATACTGGTTCTGGCCGGCTTGGTCTACACCGGCTGGCGGCTCATTCGGGTCGGTGCAACCCGGCCGCAGCGGCGTGTGATCGGACCCGACGACGACCCGGATTTTCTCCGGCGTCTCGGCCAGGACGACAACAACCCGCGGCAGTAGCCCGCTTCGTCGGCCGCTACCCGCGGTCCCCGTCGCGCCGCGCCGCGCCGGCGAATCCGTCGGCCACCACACCCGCCAGTTCCAGCAGCGCCTGCCGCGTCGCGGGTTTGAGCCGGTCGAGGCTGATCTCGGCACCCTCTTCCAGATGCGGATCGAACGGCACCACCTGGACCGCGCGGCACCGCCGCGAGAAGTGGTCGGAGACCTTCTGCAGATCGACCTTGCCCGACCGCGGCCGCACCGCGTTGATGACGGCGATCGCGTTGGCCACCAACGCCTGGTGGCCGTGCGCGTCGAGCCAGTCCAGGGTGGCCGAGGCGCTGCGCGCACCGTCGACCGAACCGGAACTGATCACCACCAGCACGTCGGCATGCGCGAGCACCGAGGTCATCGCCGAGTGCATCAACCCGGTGCCGCAGTCGGTGAGCACCAGGCTGTAGAAGCGTTCGAGGACTTCGAGCGTGCGGGTGTAGTCGTCGGAGCTGAACGCCTCGGACACCGCCGGATCGGTCTCCGACGCCAGCACCTCGAGCCGGCTCGGCCCCTGGGAGGTGTAGGCGCGCACGTCGCTGTAGCGCTCGATGCCCTCCGCATCGCGCAGCAGGTGCCGCACCGTGGCCGTCGTCTCCAGTGGCACCTTCTGACTCAGCGTGCCCCTGTCGGGGTTGGCGTCAACGGCCACTACGCGGTCCCCTCGGATCGAGGCGAACGTGGCGCCCAGGGTGGCGGTGATCGTGGTCTTACCGACACCGCCCTTCAATGACAGCACCGCGATGCGATAGCAGCCGCCCAACGGCTGCTTCGCGCGGGTGACGAGGCTGTCCTGCTGGGCGGCCTTGGGGCTTTCACCGATGTTGACGAGTTTGAACGTCGCGAAGTACAGCCACTTGCGCCAGCCGTGTGACGGCGCCTGTTGAGGCCGGCCCAGCAGGGCCACGGTGGACAGGCCGACGTATGGGGTGGGTGGCACCGGCAGGGGCTGTGAGACGGGGTGCGAAACCGGCCGGGACTCCCGCTGCGGTTCGGCGACAGACGGTGCCGGCGCCACCGCGGCCGGGTCGACGACCGGGATGCCGGTCGGCGGGGTGGGGGCAGACCACTCCGGCGGCGCCTGCGGCTCGTCGGCCGCCGGATCGCGGAACCGCTGCTGAGCCCGGAAGCCGCCCGCCGCGTGGTCACCCATCAGCCGACCCCGGCGTAGGAGTGCAGGCCGACGGTGACGAGGTTGATGAAGAACAGGTTGAACACCATCGCGATGAACCCGGCCACGTTGATCCACGCGGCCTTGCGGTCCCGCCACCCTGCCGTCGAGCGGGCGTGCAGGTAGGCGGCGTAGACCACCCACGCGATGAACGACACCGTCTCCTTGGGGTCCCAGCCCCAGTAGCGGCCCCACGCCTCCTCGGCCCAGATGGCGCCGAAGATCACGCCGAACCCGAAGACCGGAAACGCGAAGATCGTCGTGCGGTAGGCGATGCGGTCGAGGGTCTGCGCGTCGGGCAGCCGCTGCACGATCCGCGCCACCGCGGCGTCGTGCCCGGTCTCACCGAACCGCGACATCCTGACCAGGAACAGGATGCTGGCGACACCGCCGACGAGGAACACCCCGGAGCCGAGGCTGACCACCGACACATGGATGGGCAGCCAGTACGACTGCAACGCCGGCATGACGGGGGCGGCGTGGGAGTAGAGCCACCGACCCGACACCGTGAGCAGGATGAGCACCGGGACGAGTACGAACACCCACAGCGCGCGGTACCGCGGCCGGCGCAGCACCACCGCGGCGGCGACCAGACCGCAGAACGACGTCAGGTTGATGAACTCGTACATGTTGCCCCACGGCACCCGCGAGGTGGACAACCCGCGTAGCACGATGCACGCCAGCAGCAGTGCGGTGCCGACGTAGACCAGGGCCACCCCCGACGAGCCGATCCGCTCGCCGAGCGGACGGCTGGGGACGTCGGCGACGATGCCCGGGCCTGCGCTGTCGGCGCCGACAGCAGCTCCGACCAGCTCGCGGCTTTCCACCTTGCGGCTGCGGCTGTCGGCCAGTTCGACGGCGAGCAGCAGCAGCGCTGCCACGAGCACCACGACCGATGAGGTGAACGCCCAGTCTGAGTACCGGGCCAGACCGAGGTCGATCTCGGGACTGTTCATGTGACTCTCTCTCCGGACACGGCGTCGGCGTGCGTGTCGGTGTGACCAGCGTCGGGGTGGCCGGCCAGCAGCCGCACCGTCAACCGCTCGAACTCCTCGCCCCACCCGGAGTTGTCGGTGCGGGCCAGCCCGCCGAGTTCGACGCCAACGGTACCCGGACCTGTCGGTGTGATCCGAACCCAGACCCGGCGGCGACGGATGATCAGCGATACGACCAGACCCGCCATCATCGTCATCGCGAACACCAGCACCCAGATCTGCGCCGGATCGTGCGAGACCTGCACGTTGACGAACGGGACCGCCCCGTCGAACCGGACCACGGTGCCGTCGTCGAGCCGCGTCCGGGCCCCGGCATCGAGGTTCACCCGCGCTTCACGGGTGAGCCGGCCCTGCCCGATCAGCCGCTCGTCGAGGGAGAAGATGTTCTGGGGGCGACCGGAGTCGAGGCCGGTGTCACCGCGGTAGATGTCGATCGCGACGCCGGGGTCGCGCATCGCGGGGAAGCTGGATGACAGCAGGCTGCCGTGGAGCAGCTGTGTCGGCGCGAACAACCCCTGGATGGCGATCTGGTTCTGGCGGCGTTCGTCGGCGTCGGGATAGGTGCCCGCCGGGGGATCGAACCGCATCACCCCCGACGACAGGAACGTCGTCTGGTCGTCGGGACGCCACTGCAGGGTCTGGGTGCGGGTCTGCCCGTCGGGGAACGTCACGGTGAACGTCGGTGCGTAACCGTGGCCCTGCAGGTACACCCGGTCACCGCCGACGCGCAGCGGCTCGTTGACCCTGAGTTCATAGGGTCGCCAGGTGCCGGTACTCAGGTCCCCGCCGGCCTGGTACTCGATGTCCGCGGAGAACGACGTGGCCTGACCGTTGTCCAGATAGTCGGCCTCGAAGCCGTTGACCTTCAAGCAGATCGGGTACAGCGAGGTGCCGTCGACGGTGTTGCCCGCGCGGAACGAGTCGAACGCCGCCGGTGAGGCCGAACAGAAGCCGGGGCCACCGTCGGCGATGACGATGACGTTGCCCTCGTAGCCGATCAGCTTGCCCGCGGCGATCGCGACGAGCAGGCCCAGCAGTGAGAAGTGGAAGACGATGTTGCCGAACTCCCGCAGATAGCCCTTCTCGGCCGATATCTCGATCGTCCCGTCATGGCGGGAGGTCCTCCGCCAGCCCTTGAGCTCCTCGCTCATCGCGGCTGCCACCTGCTGCGGGTCGCCGGCGACCTCGGCGGTATGGTGCTTGGGCAGCCGGCCCAGGTTCCGCGGCGCCCGCACCGGAACCGCGCGCAGGCTTTTGCCGTGTTCGATCAGGCGCGGTGTCAGACAGCCCACGAGCGAGATGAACAGCAGCACGTAGATCGCCGTGAACCAGAAACTCGAGAACACGTCGAAGGCCTGCAGACGGTCCAGCCACGGGCCGAGCGTGGGGCGCTCGGCGATGTACTCGGCGACCTTGGCCTCGTTGAGGCTGCGCTGCGGGAGCAGGGCGCCCGGGATCGCGGCGAGCGCCAGCAGGAACAGCAGCACCAGCGCGGTGCCCATCGACGTGAGCGTCCGCCAGGTGTTGCGCGCGTAGGCGAGCAGCCTCGAGAACGGTCGGGGCATCAGATCGGCAGCCTGACGTCGCTGACGAACCCGTCGCGCACCCACGCCACGAAGTCGTTCCACACCCCGGTTACCAGTGCGGTTCCCACGATCAGCAACAGCACCCCCCCGAAGATCTGGATCGTGCGGGTGTGCCGACGCAGCCAGCCCAGCCCCTGCACCGCGCGCGCCGAACCGAACGCCAGCAGCACGAACGGGATGCCGAGGCCCAGGCAGTAGGCGATGACCAGCGCGACGCCGCGGGCGACGCTCGCACCGTCGGTCGCCGACGCGACCGTGATGACCCCGGTCAGCGTGGGTCCCAGGCACGGCGTCCAGCCGAGTGCGAACACCGCGCCCAGCAGCGGCGCACCGGCGACGGTGGACAGCTGACGCGGGGTGAACCGAGCCTGCCTCTGCAGCGCGGGGATCAACCCGATGAACACCAGACCCATGATGATCGTGACGACACCGCCGATGCGTTGCAGCATAAGCTGATTGGTGATCAGCGTGGTCGTCATGCCGAGCACCGCGACGGTGCCGAGCAGGAACACCGCGGTGAACCCGGCGACGAACAGCGCGGCGGCGCCGGCGACTCGCAGCCGTCCGGTCCGCACCGCCGAGACCGACGAAACGGCGGACCCGTCTCGCACGTTCGCGCCCGTTGGTTCGTTTGGTCGAGGTTGGTCCTCGACGCCCACCACCGCGGCCAGATAGGACAGGTAGCCCGGCACCAGCGGCACCACGCACGGCGACGCGAACGACACCAGCCCGGCCAGCACGCAGAGCCCCATCGCCAGGACCACGGGGCCGGCCGCGGCGATCTCGGCGAATCCGGTCACCGCTGCTGTCCCGGTTCGGGTTGCGGTTGCGTCCCCTTCTCGGCGGCCAGCCGCTCGACGACCGGCTGCAGGTCCTCGGCGAGCAGTTCCCGCAGGAACACCGCCGCGACCCGGTGCTCGCGGTCGAGCACGACGGTCGACGGGATCACCGTCGTCGGGTACCTACCGCCGAAGGCGATCATGGTGCGCATCGGCGGATCGTAGATCGACGGGAAGGTGACGCCGCGATCACGGACGAAGTCCACGGCGGCCTCCCGGTTGTTGTCACGCACGTCGATGCCCAGGAAGGCCGTACCGAGGTGGCGCGTCGCCTCATAGACCTGCTGCAGTTCGCCGACCTCGGTGCGGCACGGCGCGCACCACTGACCCCAGACGTTGATCACGACGACCTGGCCCGCGAAGTCGTCGAGCGACACCGTCCTGGCCGGGTCCAGCAGGTCCGGGCCGGACAGCGCGCCGGGTTTGCCGCGGTCGGCGGGCGGATCGTAGAGGATGTCCGTTCTGCCTCCGGGCGCGACGAACTCGAAGGTGCCGCCCTGGGCGACGGCGTCGTCACCGGTGGAGCAGCCGGCCAGCGCGACCACCGCCACGCTTGCCAGCACGATCCGCCACCGCCTCACTGCCCGGACAACTCCGCGTAACCCCAGCCGACGTGTTCGTCGCCGTGGAAGTAGAACGAGGTGACCGAGGCCAGGTTGCACAGCCGCCGGGTCGGGAAGTGGTGCAACGGCATTCCGGTGACCGCGCGGCGCAGCGTCTCCACGGGCAGCTGGTGGCTGACGCACACCGCCTCGTGGCCGGCGGCGTTCTCCCGCGCCCGGTGCAGCGCCGCGGTCATCCGCTCGGCGATGTCGCGGTACGGCTCACCCCACGACGGGGTGCGCGGGTTGCGCAGATGGCGCCAGTTGGCCGGATTGCGCAGCGCACCATCGCCCGGTGAGACCCTCTTACCCTGGAAGACGTTGAGCGATTCGATCAGTTCGTCGTCGGTGTCGATGGACAGCCCGTGTGCCGCCGCGATCGGGCCCGCGGTCTCCTGGGCCCGTTCCAGCGGGGAGGCCACCACGTAGATGACGTCGCGGTGGGCGAGCCAGGCGGCGACGGCCTCGGCCTGGGCCCGCCCGCGTTCGGACAGGTGGTAGTCCGGCAGCCGGCCGTACAGGATCCGCTCGGGGTTGTGCACCTCACCGTGCCGCATCACGTGAACGATCGTCTTCTCGGTCATGCGGGCCTGCTCGCCTCTCCAGCGGCGCGGGCCGCGCCGGGCAGGGCGGCGGCGATGCGGTCGAACGCCTCGTCGTCGAGGGCCGCCGAGACGAACCACGCCTCGAACGCGCTGGGCGGCGGATAGACGCCGGCGTCGAGAAGGGCATGGAAGAACGGCGGGAACCGCCAGGTTTCGCTGGCGCGGGCGGTGGCGAAGTCGCCAACCGGTTCGGCGGTGAAGAACACCGACAGCATGTTGCCGCCGCGCTGGACGCGATGGGTGACACCGGCGTCGGTGAGCGCGCCGGTGAGCAGCCCGGCCAACCGGTCGGCGTTGACGTCGAGCGCCGCGTACACCGCGTCGTCGGCGGTGCGCAGCGTCACCAGTCCGGCGGCCATGGCCACGGGGTTCCCCGACAGGGTACCGGCCTGGTACACGGGGCCGAGCGGCGCGAGCCGTTCCATCACCTCGGCGCGACCGCCGAACGCCGCGGCGGGCAGACCGCCGCTCATCACCTTGCCGAAGGTGAACAGGTCGCCGTCGACCGGATCGATGCCGTACCACCCCGACCGGCTGACCCGGAACCCGGTCATCACCTCGTCGAGGATCAGCAGCGCGCCGTGGTCGGCGGTGATGCGGCGCAACGCCGCGTTGAAGCCGGGCTCCGGCGGGACCGCGCCCATGTTGCCCGGGCTGGCCTCGGTGATGACGGCGGCGATCTGGTCGCCGACCGCCCCGAAGACCTCCTCGACCGCGTCGACGTCGTTGTAGGGCGCCACGATGGTGTCGGCGGTGGCCGCACCCGTCACACCCGGCGATGACGGCAGCCCCAGCGTGGCGAGGCCCGAACCGGCGTCGGCGAGCAGCGCATCGCTGTGGCCGTGGTAGCAGCCGGAGAACTTGACGATCTTGGGTCGGCCGGTGAACCCGCGGGCCAGCCGGATCGCACTCATCGTGGCCTCGGTGCCGGAGTTGACCATCCGCACCCGCTCGACGGGCGCGACGCGGGAGATGATCTCGGAAGCGAGTTCGGTCTCCGAGGGGGTCGGCGCACCGAACGACAGCCCGTCGGCCGCGACGCGCTGCACCGCCTCGACGACGGCCGGGTGGGCGTGGCCGAGGATCATCGGACCCCAGGAGCACACCAGGTCCACGTAGCGGTTGCCGTCGGCGTCGGTCAGCCAGTAGCCGTTGGCCGAGGTGATGAAACGGGGTGTTCCGCCGACGGCGTTGAACGCCCGGACCGGGGAGTTGACCCCGCCGGGGATGACAGCGCACGCATCAGCGAACAGCCGCGCCGACTGCTCGGTCGCGGTGTGGTGAGCACCCATGACCACCAGTGTCCCAGCCGCGTCGAACCCGTCAACTACAGGGTGTAGTGGGAGCAGTTGACAACCCCTGCGTCCAGCTCAGCGTCGCCGCAGCCGGGCCACACCGACGACGAGCAGCACGCCCGCGACGGTGGCCAGCAGCAGTGCCACCACCAGCAGCGGCGCGGAGTACACCGTCACGACGGTCTCGGGCTCTCCCGGCATGACCGGCGCCGCCGTCGCCGGCCTGCCCGCGGCCGCCCAACTCAGCACGCAGCCGACCGCCGCGGCCGCGGCCGACACCAGTTCGACCAGCGCGCGACTCCGCGCGCTCACGGCACCCGTTCCTCGACCAGCCTGGCCAGCTCCGCGCGCAGCGTCGCATGCCGCCGCGCCCACGCCTGCGCCGTGCGGCTGCCGGACAGTTCGAGTCCGATCCCGGTGCGGCCACGCGGAACGCCCGTCAGCTCGCCGAGCGCTCGGGCCGACTGCCACTTCTGCATCTCGGGCCCCGTCGCGGGTGGGTACACCGCGACGATCCCGGACAGTTCGGCGATCTCGGCGCCCTGCCGCAGGGTCTCGGAGGTCAGTTCGACGGAGGTGTGGATGCGCGCGGCCTTCACCTGGACCGCGAGGAAGCCCGACACCAACACCAGCAACAATCCCGGCACCAACGGCTGCGGGCCGTACCCGGCAGAGATCTGGATCGCCAGCATCGCCCCACCCGCCGCGGGCCCGGCGAGCAGCCATGCCCAGCTGGCGCCCGGCTCGTAGAACAGTCGCTCGGTCGTCGGATCACCGGACGGGTTCGTCATCGGCCTCACCTTGATCGAACCAGCCGGCGGCACTGCGCCGCGTCAACAGAACGGTGCCGACGGCGATCGGCACCAGCGCCAGCAGAGTGACGGGCTGACCGAGGCCGGCCCCCACGGCCAGCAGCACCAGCACCACGGCGATCGCCAATGACAGTCCGATCGTCGCCCGCCGGAAATTCGAATCACCCCGGCGCGCCTTGCTCGCCAGGAACGCCAGCAACCCGCCGGCCACCACAGCGCCGATACCCATCCCCCGATAGACGGTGAGGTAGTCGCGCAGCTGGTCGTTCGACATCTCCGGGTCGACGGCCGGGCGGGCGGTCTCGAACGTGACCGTGGCGGCGATGAGCCCGCCGAAGACCAGCAGCACGGCCCCGGCGACCAGTGCCCAGAACCCGAATTCGACGACGCGCGGCCGCGACGGTCTTGGCGAAGCGGTCATGGTCAGGTCAGCCTAACGGGTCAGCGGATGAAGAAGGCGTTGGCGTCTTTTCGGTGCAGCAGGAAGATACCGCCCGCGATCAGCACCGACCCGATGATCGCGGTGACCGCATAGCCGAAGGCGGCCACCGATGACTCCCGTTCGACGGTGAACAGGTTCGTCACGGTGTAGGCCACCGACCCGAACCCGCCCGCGGTCAGCAGGGTGCGGGCCCAGCGGTAGCCCTGCCGCAGCAGGATCAGGAACGTCACCACGATCGCCGAGACCACGACGACGATCATCACCGCCATGCCCTTGAGGAACACCGGGGCGCCGCCCACGGGCACCATCAGGTTGTCGATCAGGTAGCCGATGACCAGCAGCGGCAGCGCGGCCACCCACAGCCAGAACCCGGTGTCGACGTCAGGCGGCCGGGTGGGAGCGGGTCCGGTCATTCCAGCCAGCCGGCCACGTCTGCCGCCCAGTAGGTCAACACGATGTCCGCACCGGCCCGCCGGATACCGGTGAGCGCTTCGAGGGCGGAGGCCTGCAGATCGATCCAGCCGTTGGCGGCGGCGGCGCTGATCATCGCGTACTCACCGGAGATCTGGTACGCGGCGACCGGCACCGGGGAGATGTCGGCGCATGCGCGCACCACGTCCAGATAGGACATGGCCGGCTTCACCATCACCATGTCGGCGCTCTCGGCGAGGTCCAGCTCGATCTCGCGCAGCGCCTCGCGCGCGTTGCCGCTGTCCTGCTGATAGGTGCGGCGGTCGCCCTGCAGACTCGATCCGACGGCTTCGCGGAACGGGCCGTAGAACGCCGAGGCGAACTTGGCCGCATACGCCAGGATCGCCACGTCGGTGTGGCCTGCGCCGTCCAGCCCGTCGCGGATGGCGGCCACCTGACCGTCCATCATCCCGCTCGGCGCGACCACGTGGGCACCCGACTGCGCCTGGGCCACAGCAAGTCTCACGTACTGCTGGTTGGTGGCGTCATTGTCGACCCTGCCCCGGTCGTCCAGCACCCCGCAGTGACCGTGGTCGGTGAACTCGTCGAGGCAGGTGTCGGCCATGAGCACGGTGTCCTGGCCGAGGTCGCTGGCGAGGTCGCGCAGCGCCACGTTGAGGATGCCCTCGCGGTCCATGCCGATCGAACCGCACGGGTCCTTGTCCTCGTCGCGGGGCACCCCGAACAACATCAGCCCGCCCACCCCGGCAGCCACCGCGTCGGCAGCCGCCCGGCGCAACGAGTCGCGGGTGTGTTGCACCACCCCGGGCATCGACGAGATCGGCCGCGGCTCCCCGATCCCGTCGGCGACGAACATCGGCAGCACGAGATGCCTTGGCTCCAGAGAGGTTTCGGCAACCAGCCGGCGCATGGCCGGTGTCGAACGCAACCTACGCGGACGCTGACGCATGATCAGCGGCGGCGACTCTTCTTGCGCGGCGGCGGCAACGCACCCTCGGCGCGCAGCCGGGCGGCGTGCTCGGCGAGCGCCTCCACCAGCGGACCGACCGCGGCCACCTCGGGCTGCACGTCGACGCGCAGGCCGAACTCGGCTGCCGTCTCCGCGGTCTTGGGCCCGATGCAGGCGACGATCGTGCGGGCGTGCGGCTTACCGGCGATGCCGACCAGGTTGCGCACCGTCGAGCTCGACGTGAAGCACACCGCGTCGAAGCCGCCGGTTTTGATCATCTCGCGCGTCGAGGCCGGCGGCGGCGCGGCACGCACCGTCCGGTAGGCGGTGATGTCCTCGATCTCCCAACCGCGTTCGCGCAGCCCCTCGGCCAGCGTCTCGGTGGCGATGTCGGCGCGCGGTAGCAGAACCCGGTTCACCGGATCGAAGATGTCGTCGTACGGCGGGAACTCGTCGAGCAGACCCAGCGAGGACTGCTCCCCCGTCGGGACCAGCTCGGGGTTGATCCCGAACGCGCGCACCCGCTCGGCCGTCGCCTGACCGACGCAGGCGATCTTCACACCGGAGAACGCGCGGGCGTCGAGCCCGAACTCGTTGAACTTCTCCCACACCGCGCGCACCGCATTGGTGGAGGTGAACACGACCCACTGGAACCGGCCGTCGACCAGACCCTTGACCGCACGCTCCATCTGCGCGGGGCTGCGCGGCGGTTCGACGGCGATGGTGGGCACCTCGACGGGCAGGGCGCCGTGGCCGGCGAGCTTGTCGCTCATCTCCCCGGCCTGGTCCTTGGTCCGCGGCACCAGCACGGTCCAGCCGTACAGTGCGCGGCTCTCCCACCAGTTCAGGCGGGCCCGGTTGGTGACGGTGCGGCCGAGCGTCACGACCAGCGGGCCGGACAGCGGTCCGGCCGGCGCACCGCTCGCGTCCGGTGCGATCAGCGCGGCCTTGTCGAGCAGCCCGGACAGCGTCGACTCGACCGAGCGCTGCCGGCAGGTGGTGCCGTTGGCGGTGACCACCGCCGGGGTGGTCTCGGCCAGGCCGTACTCGATCAGCGTGCGCGCGGCGTCCGGAAGATGCGAGGCGGTCGCGTGCAGGATCAGCGGGCCGGGTGCCGCGGCCAGGGCCGCCCAATCCACAGTGCGGTCGCGCACGTCGGCGACGGTGTGGGTGGAACCCAGCGGCAGGCCGGCGTACGTCGGGACCGCGGTGGTGTTCGGCAGGCCGGGCACGATCTCGAAGTTCGCGTGACTCTTGGCCAACGCGTTCACCTCGGCGATGACGGCGTCGACCGACAGCGGGTCGCCGGCCACCAGCCGGACCACGTCCACACCGTGCTTGGCCTCGCCGGCCAGGACCTTCGCCACCTCGACCGGATCGCCCAGCGCGGGCCGGATGTCCGGGCCGCCGGGGATGGTCGAGCCCGCCTGCTCGTCGACGCCGTCCGCCGGCTCGGCCGGTTCAGGGCCCGACGGTGGCGGCAGGTGCGCGCCCACCAGGGACAGCACCGCCTCGGAGACGTCGGGGTCGGTGAAGACCAGCGCGGCATTGACGAGCACACTGTGGGCCCGTGAGGTCAACAGGCCGGGGTCGCCCGGGCCCGAGCCCACGAAGGTGATGCGGCCGGGCTTCATCGTGCGCCCACGCCCGCTCTCCTGCCGAGTCATCTGTCGCTCACTCCGCTCTACAGCTCAGTGGTGATCCGCAATGAGCTCCCGCGCACCCAGTTCGAACAGTTCCGCGGCCACCGAGACCCCGAGGTCTGCGGCCCGGCCGGGAGTTCCGATGCCAGACGCACGGATCACGTCGGATCCGTCCAGCGCCGCCACACACCCGCGAAGCGACACCTCTTCGAAGACGCGGCCGTCCTCATCGATAGACTCGACCACGTCGGCGATCGCGCCCACCGGTGCGGAGCAACCCGCCTCCAGTTCGGCGAGCAGGACCCGTTCAGCGGTGACTGCCGCGCGCGTGTCGGCGTCGTCCAACTCCGCCAGCAGCGCGATCAGTCCGGTGTCACCTGCGCGGCACTCGACCGCGAGGGCACCCTGAGCCGGCGCTGGCAACATCTGCACCGGCTCGAGAGTCTCGGTGACATCGCCCAGCCGTCCGATGCGGGCCAGACCCGCCCGGGCGACCACGATGCCGTCGAGCTCACCGTTGCCGACCCTGTTCAACCTGGTATCCAGGTTGCCTCTTAGGGGGCGGATTTCCAAACCGAGACCCAGTGCTCTAAGCTGCGCGGCCCGGCGCGGGCTCGACGTGCCGACCGTGGAACCGGCCCGCAACTCCCCCAGCACCAGCCCGTCGCGGGCCACCAGGGCGTCCCTCGGGTCCTCACGGCGCGGGATCGCGGGAATGGTGAACCGCTCGTCGGCCGCGGTCGGCAAATCCTTGTACGAGTGCACGGCGGCGTCGACGCGACCGTCGTGGATCGCCTCGCGCAACGCCGCGATGAACACCCCGACGCCGATGTCGGCGATCGGACCCTGATTGTGGTCACCCTCGGTGGAGACGAGCACCAGTTCGGCGGCATGCCCCCTGGCGATCAGCGCGTCTCGGATGGCGCCGGCTTGCGTCGTCGCGAGGAGGCTGGCCCGGGTGCCGATCCGGATGGGCGTGTCGGCGTTGCTCAAGCTTTACTCGGACTTGTCGAGGTCGATAGGCGGCAAGGGAAGTTCGCCGGCGGCCACCGCGTCGACCGCTTGCTGGTCGAGCTCGAAGAGCTCACGCAGCGCCTCGGCGTAGCTGTCGCCGCCGGGCGCGCTGGCGAGCTGTTTGACGCGCACGGTCGGGGCGTGCAGGAGTTTGTCGACGACCCGGCGGACGGTCTTGGCGACCTCCGCGCGGTGGGCGGCGTCGAGCTCCGGCAACCGTTTGTCCAGGCGTAGCAACTCCGCCTCGACCACGTCGGCGGCCCGCTGCCGCAACGCGGTGACGGTGGGGGTGACCTCCGCCATCCGCTGTCCGGCGAGGTAGTTCGCGACCTCGGCGGCCACGATGGAGCGGGCGGCGTCGGCGTCGGCGGCCGCGGCGCGCGCCGAGGGTTCGCGCTGGATGCGCTCCATGTCGATGACGTTGACACCCGGCAGCCCGGCGATCGCCGGTTCCACGTCCCGGGGCATGCCCAGGTCGCAGATCACCAGCCGACGGTGCTCAGGACGGCCGCTCAGCCCGCGGTGGGCGTCGGCCAGTGACACCACCGGCCGGACCGCGCCGGTGGAGGTGATCACCACGTCGGCGTCGGCCAGCGCGTGGGGGATGTCGTCGAGGGTGTGCGCATCGGCGGTGACACCCTGGTCGAGCAGGCTCTGCGCGAGACGGCGGGCGCGCGGAAGCGACCGGTTGACCACGTGCACCCGTTCGATGCCGGCGCGCAGCAGGTGCTTGGCCGACAGGGCGCCCATGGATCCGGCCCCGATGACGACGCCGGTACGACCGGCCAGCGAGCCGAGTTTGGTTTCGGCGATGTCGAGGGCCACCGAGACGACCGAGGCGCCCGCGGCGTCGATGCCGGTCTCGGAGTGCACCCGCTTGCCGACCGACAGCGCGCGCTGCGACAGTTCGTGCAGCGTGCGGCCGACGGTGTGGTTGGCCTCGGCGGAGGTGTAGGCGCGGCGTACCTGCCCGAGCACCTGCTGCTCGCCGATGACCGCGGAGTCCAGTCCGCTCGCGACGGCGAAGAGATGCTCGACGGCGGCCTCGGCGTAGCGCACGTAGGCGTACCTGGTCAGATCGGTGAGCGGCATGCCACCGTGCCCGGCGAGAACCTGCCCGATGACGGACAGCCCACCATGGAAGGCGTCGACCACGGCATAGACCTCGACGCGGTTGCAGGTGGACAGCACCATCGCCTCTGTCACCAGCGACGACTGCAACACCTGGTCGACGATCTTGGCCTGGTCGGACTCGTCGGTGCTCAACTGCTCGAGGACCGATACCGGGGCACTGCGGTGCGAAACCCCGAACAGCAACACGCTCATGGCTTCATCACCACGTCATCCACGGTATCCGTTTACGAGCGTGCCGACCAAATTTCACCTCGTCATCTTTGTCACCAAAGCGGGATTCTCCTCACCGCAGATCCGCCCGCAGCCGGGTTTCGTCGATCTCCCAGTAGCTGTGTTCGGCGCCGTCGAGCAGCACCACCGGCAGCCGGTCGCCGTACTCGGCGCGCAGCGCGCGGTCCCCGCCGGCCGCCGCGGCGTCGACGTCGGTGACGGTCAGCCCGAAGCCGAGTTCGCCGGACAGCTCGGCAAGCCGGGCGGCCGCCTGCCGGCACGAATCGCACCCGGCCCGCGTCAGCAACTCGATTGCATGGTCCACCACCACAGTATCCGGGACCGGTGTCCTAGGGTTGAGACGTGTCCGAAACCGGGGGTACGCACGCCGAGGGGCAACATATCGCCGGGGACGCCAGCGCGGCGGCCGCGGTCACCGAGCTGGCGACCGAACCCGTCCCGGCGCCGCCCGCGCCGCCGCCCGATCTGACCGCCGCGGCGTTCTTCGACGTCGACAACACGCTCGTGCACGGTTCGTCGCTGGTGCACTTCGCCCGCGGGCTGGCCGCGCGCAAGTACTTCACCTACGGCGACGTGCTGGGTTTCGTGTACGCCCAGGCGAAGTTCCAGCTGACCGGCCGGGAGAACAGCGACGACGTGGCGACCGGACGAAGCAAGGCGCTGTCGTTCATCGAAGGCCGGTCGACGGCGGAGCTGGTGGCGCTCGGCGAGGAGATCTACGACGAGATCATCGCCTCCAAGATCTGGCCGGGGACCCGTGCGCTCGCGCAGATGCACCTCGACGCCGGCCAGCAGGTGTGGCTGGTCACCGCGACGCCCTACGAACTCGCCGCGACCATCGCCCGCCGGCTGGGCCTGACCGGTGCGCTGGGCACGGTGGCCGAGTCGGTGGACGGGGTGTTCACGGGCCGGCTGGTCGGTGACATTCTGCACGGCACCGGCAAGGCGCACGCCGTGCGCTCGCTGGCCATCCGCGAGGGCCTCAACCTGCGCCGCTGCACCGCCTACTCGGACAGCTACAACGACGTGCCGATGCTGTCGCTGGTCGGCACCGCGGTGGCGATCAACCCGGACGCCGCGCTGCGCAGCCTGGCCCGCGAACGCGGCTGGGAGATCCGCGACTTCCGCACCGCCCGCAAAGCGGCGCGTATTGGGGTGCCGTCGGCGGTGGCGCTCGGCGCGCTGGGCGGTGCGCTGGCGGCGGTGGTGTCACGCCGCCAGGACGGCCGTACCGGCTGGCGCTGATAGGCTCACGCCCGCCAAGCACGTCGACGCTGGGAGTACGCGAAGCATGGCCATCGCTGAAGAGATCATCGGCACCCACTACCGGTATCCGGACCACTTCGAGGTGGACCGGGAGAAGATCCGTGAGTTCGCCCGCGCGGTCAAGGACGACCACCCGGCGCACCACGACGAAGAGGCCGCCAAGGAGTCCGGCTACGACGCGCTGATCGCCTCGCTGACGTTCCTGGCGGTGGCCGGGCGCAAGGTGCAGGCCGAGATCTTCAACCAGTTCAACGTGCCGATCAACATGGAGCGGGTGCTGCACCGCGACCAGAAGATCACGTTCCACCGGCCGATCCTGGCCGGCGACAAATTGTTCTTCGACTCCTACCTGGACTCGGTGATCGAGTCGCACGGCACGGTCGTGACCGAGGTCCGCGGCGAAGTCAGCGACGCGGCTGGGAAACCAGTGCTGACCAGCGTCGTCACCGTCATCGGCGAAGCCGCCCACGACAGCGAGGCGGACGAGATCAGCGCGACCGTCAAGGCCCGCCGGGATGCGGCGATCGCGAAGATGGTGTCCGGGCAGAACGCCGAGTAGCCCCGGCCCGTCAGGCGAGAAGGCTCAGCCGAAGAACATGTTCCGTCGGGCGGCAAGCAACTGGTAGAGCGTGTGCTGGATGGTCTCGCGCACCTGGTCGGTCAACTCGAACGTGATCATCGGATCGTCGGCGGCGGACTCGTCGTAGTCCTCGGTCGAGATCGGCTCACCGAACTGGATGTGCCACTTCGACGGCAGCGGCACCAGACCGAGCGGACCGGCCACCGGGAACAGCGGGGTGACCGGGAAGTACGGGAGGCCGAGCAACCGGGCGAGCAGCTTGACGTCGGCCATCATCGGGTAGATCTCCTCGGACCCGACGATCGAACACGGCACGATCGGGGACTTGGTGCGCAGCGCCGCCGAGACGAAGCCGCCCCGGCCGAACCGCTGCAGCTTGTAGCGGTCCTTGAACTGCTTGCCCAGCCCCTTGTATCCCTCGGGGAAGACCGCGGTCAGCTCACCGGCGGCCAGCAACCGGTGCGCATCCGAGGTGCAGGCCATCGTGTGGCCGGCCTTGCGTGCGGCCTGCCCGACCATTGGCAGGTCGAACACCAGGTCGGCGGCCAGCAGTCGGAGATCCCGGTGCTCGGGGTGGTGGTCCTTGACCGCCACCGACAGCATCATCCCGTCGAAGGGGAGCACACCGGCGTGGTTGGCGACCACCAGCGCGGCGCCCTCGGCGGGTAGGTTCTCGGTGCCGCTGACCTCGACGCGGAACCACCAGTTGAACAGCACCCGCAGGATGGGCAGGACGACGGCGCTGTTGAGGTGCGGGTCGAAGCCGAACTCGTCGACGGTGTAGTCGCCCGACATCCGTCTGCGGACGAACTCGGCGACCGCCGCGATGCGTTTGGCGAGTTCGGTGGGGGCTTCCTCGACCCCGGTACCGATACCGCCTGCGCGGTGCTGATCGACCTCGCGCACCGCCGCGGCGATCTGCTCGGCCGAGGCGCGGCTACCGGGATCGGACAGCAGAGAAGGGTGACGACGGGCGCTGTCCGCGCGCCGGGCCGCCTGCCTCGCCGCGTGGCGCCCTGAAGTCCCATGCAGCGGAATGACTTTGGCCTTCGACTCGCCGGACACGTACTCTTCACCCCACCGATTCGCCAGTTGTCTCTAACGTCCCCATCGCTGCGCCACCCCCACCGCGCGGTCCTCCACCGACCGTACCCACCGCGGATCGACGATGGGTGTCAATCCGCGGCCACGCACGTAATCGTCGAAAGCCTCCGCCGTGGTCCACTTCGGGTGGAATTCGAGGACTTCACGCATGCGAGTGGTGTCCATCACCCGGCCGTAGCTCAGATAGTCCAGCTGCTCCCGATCGAGCTCAGTGTATCGGGTTGCCCGTCTCAACGAGTCCACGAGCGAAAGAGCCGAACGCGGCACCGGCAGCGCGACCCGGCCCGAACGCCGGATCGCCTGGCTCATCATGATGATCCCGGAGGCGCCGATGTTGAACGTGCCGGACTTCCCCGCCGTCGTCGCGCGCTCCAGCGCCCCCAGCGCGTCCTGCTCGTGCAGCAGCTGCAGCCGAGGGTCCTGTCCGAGCACCGTCGGGACGACGGGTCCGGCCAGATACCGCGACAGGGCGGTGTCCATCGCCGGCCCGATCATGTTGGCCAGCCGCAGGATGGTGACCCCGATGTCGGGGCGACGCCTGCCGAGGCCGCGGGCATAGCCCTCGATGTCGATGCTGTCGCGGGCGAAGCCCTCGCCGGGTGGCCGGTGCGCGTCGGTGTCCTCGGTGAACATCACCGGATCGCGCGGACTCGAGCCGTACACCTCCGAGGTGGATTTCAGGATCACCCGGCGTACCGCCGGCGCCTTCTGGCAGGCGGCGAAGAGCTGGATCGCACCCATCACGTTGAGCTCTTTCAACGCGGCCCGGCCCCCTGCGCGCGGAGCGTACGACGCGGCGGCAGCGTGTACCACCGTGTCCACATCGCCGTTGCGAATCACCTTGGCGATGAACGGATTACGGATGTCTGCGCGGACGAACTCGGCGCGGCCCATCCGCCGCAGCAGATCCTTGCTCGGTGCGATCGCGTCAACCGCGATCACATGGTTGATCAGGGGGTTCTGCGCCAACCGCGCGATCAGGTAGCCGCCGAGGAACCGGCACGCCCCGGTAACCAGGACGACCTTCGGGTACGAACCGACGTCGCCCGAGGTGCTCGAATCCACCACGCCAGCCTAACGGCTGCGGCTGAGAGCAACCTGGGCAGAGCAACCTGGGCGATGGCCGAGGCGACTACTTACCGAGTTTTCTGCGCTGCACCCGGGTCCGACGAAGCAGCTTGCGGTGCTTCTTCTTCGACATGCGCTTGCGCCGCTTCTTGATGACTGAACCCATGAACTCCGCTACCTAGGTTTTCCTCGGTCCGACACGGGGCCCGACCCCACGATCAGCCCGACGTCGGTGATTGACGTCCAACCCGGCCACCTTACCCAAAGGGCGCAGCTGAACGAAAACGTCGGTGCCCGTCGGCCCGCTCCGTCGGCTGTTCAGCCCGCGTCGAAGTACGAACTCTCCAACATGTCGTGGACGGCTTTGGCGTGCACCCGGAACGACCGGCCCACCCGCACCGCGGGCAACTCGCCGCTGTGCACCAGGCGATACACCGTCATCTTGCTGACCCTCATCAGGCTCGCCACTTCGGCGACCGTGAGGAACTGAGCCCGTGGCTGTTGACCGTCGGCACCGCTTTCCCTCTTATCACCAGCCTTATCACCAGCCGAATCACGTGCAGATGGCCCGTTCATAGACGTCATCGCAACCCAATCCATCAGGCGCGGGCAGTTCCAGCGGCTTCCCCACCGCTGGCACCGACCCGTGCATACACGAGGAGAATAGCGTGGCGGATGGGGTTGCTGCGACGGGTGTGGGCCAATCCATCCGAATCCATCCGAAATCGATGAACTACGCCGATGTAATTCCCAGCTGCTCAGAGCGGGTTTTCGCGGCTGCCACCGCATTCGCCACCGCCGACCGGAAACCACCGCGTTCGAGTTCCCGCAGCCCAGCGGCGGTGGTACCGGCCGGTGAGGTAACCGTAGCGCGAAGTTGCGCCGCCGTGGTGTCCATTGCCGTTCCCATGGCCGCATCACCCACCGGCTGGTCCTCCTCGTCGAGGCGTTCGAGCAACATCGCGGCCGAACCCGCCATCGTCTGGACCACCAGGTCGGTGGCCACCGTGCGCGAGAGCCCACTGGCCACCGCGGCGTCGACCAACGCCTCGACCATCAGGAAGAAATAGGCGGGCCCGGAGCCCGACACCGCCGTCACCGCGTCCAGTTGCGACTCCGGCACGGTCAGCACGCCGCCTACGGAGTCGAAGATCGCCGAGACCTCCTTGAGGTGCTCGGGCGTCGCGAAGCGGCCCGGCGCCAGAGCGCTGACTCCCCCGCCGACCACGACCGGCGCATTGGGCATCGCGCGGATCACCGGGGCGCCCGCGGGCAGCTTGTTCTCGTAGTACGCGGTCGACACGCCGGCCGCGACCGTGACAAAGATCTGCTCGGCGGTGTCGGCCTCGGCGTTGGCGACGGCCTCGGCGATGTCGTCGATGACGTGCTCGACGTCGGTCGGCTTCACCGCGACGATGACGTAGTCGGCGTTGTCGGTGGCTTCGACGACGGAGGTCACCAGCACCGAGTGCTTCTCGGCGAGGAACTTCGCACGGTCCGGATGCTTCTCGGCGACCACCAGATCCTTCACCTGCCTGCCGGCCCGGAGCAGCCCCGACAGCAGCGCCTCACCCATACTTCCGCCACCGATGATCGCGATTCTGGCCATGCGCCAAAGCATGGCATGCCCCGCGCGGGCACCGTCATCCGGCGCGCACCACTGCGCGGCGGGCACCATGGCGTCGGGGAACAGGGCCGACCCGGACATCGGGATCCGCCGTGGCTCAGCGCAGCAGGTGCGCCCGGGCGTACTGCAGCGATTCGCGCAGCAGTGCCTCGCGCTCGTTGGCGGTGCGCGCCCCGGACGTGGTGATCTCGAGGATGACATGGCCGCTGAAGTCGCCGTTGGCCAGCATCTGACACACCTCGGCGGTCGGCTGGGTGCCGCGGCCGGGCACCAGGTGCTCATCGGCCGACGCGCCGCTGCCGTCGGCCAGGTGCAGGTGCGCCAGGCCATCCGGACCGTCGATGCCCATCCGCCGCGCCATCCCGACGGCGTCGGTGCCCGCCGTCGCGGTGTGTGACAGGTCGAGCGTGTAGTGCGCGTGATCGCCGTCCAGCGGGTCGTAGGACGGGGCGAACGCCGAGATGCCCGGTCCGGGCCCGCCGCCGCGTTTGCGCATCCGCTCGATGGACGTCTGGCCGGCGCCGAAGAACCGGTCGGCCCGGAACGGGAACATGTTCTCCACCGCGACCATCACGTCGCTGCCCGCCTCGAGTTCGGCGACCTGCTCTCTGAAGCCCTCGGCGTAGCGGCGCTGCCAGCGGAACGGCGGATGCACGACGACGGTCTGGGCGCCGAGCTGTTCGG
Organism: Actinomycetota bacterium; assembly: GCA_034189785.1. Classification (GTDB taxonomy): domain Bacteria; phylum Actinomycetota; class Actinomycetes; order Mycobacteriales; family Mycobacteriaceae; genus Mycobacterium. The sequence continues at coordinate 43,634 of JAXHUG010000037.1, read as the reverse complement.
CGGCGCGCACGCTGCGGTCGAGTTTGGGGATCGGGTTGGCGCCCCACACCCGCTGCGAGATCAGCAGGCAGGGCGCGTGCACGCTCAGCACGGGCACCCCGTACCGAGCGGACAACCGCGACACTGCTTCGATGTCCTGGCTGACGGCTTCGGCCCACACCATCAGTTCGACGCCGTCGTAGCCGAGGCGGGCGGCGTACTCGAAGGCGGCCTCGGTCCTCAGCGGATAGACCGAGGCCGTCGACAGACCGACCTTGATGGCGGGGCGCACAGGGTGACTAGCCGGACTGGAGCAACGCCAGCGGTCCCAGCGTGACCAGTGCGCCCACGGCCACGGCGATCAGCGTGCTGCCGATGTCCTCGGTCCTGCGCACCACGCGCACCCCGACCACCAGCCCGAGGATCACCAGCACCGACAGCACGAGCGCGACGATGTTGTTCCACTTCCACAGCTGGTCGAATGCGATGAACAGGCCCGCGCCGAAGGCGACGGCGATGACGCACTGTCCGACGATCCAGGCGCCGCGCAGGAACGCCGACATGCGACCGCCGGACTCGACGTCATCGCGGAGGTCCTGCTCGTCGAGTTCGTGCTCGTCGAGTTCGTGCTCGTCGAGTTCGTGCTCGTCGATCGTGTCGCTGTCGGCGTCCTTGCCGCGGCGGGCGAGGTCGTCGGCCACGGTGCCGCCGCCGAACAGGGGACCGGCCGACGAACGCAGATACGACGGCAACTCGTCGTCGGTCTCGGAGCGTTCGCGCGCCGGTTCGTCGAGGAGCGGGTCGGGGCTCATGTCCTCGGCGCCGACGACGGTGTCCTGTTCGAGCCGGATGTCCTCGTCGACGTCGACGTCGTCGGGCTCCTCGGTCTCGAATTCGGCAACCTCGGTGGTCTCGGGTTCGACGACGTCAGCCGGTTCCTCGCCGACCTCGGTGACGCCCTCCGGCGCAGGTTCGGTGATCGTCTCCTGAGCGGCGCCGTTGACGGGAATCCGCGTGGTCTGGTCGGCCGGCTCCTCGCGGGTGTCCGAGGCGCGATCGGTGACGATCGGGACCTCACCGGTCAGTTCGGCGACGGTCACCGCCTCGGCGTTGCCGCGGCGGCGCCGACGCCGGCCACCGACCGGGGGCGCGCCGATGGTGCCGTTCTTCGCGAGCAACTCGGCGACCGAGATCGGCCGGGTGCTGCCGGAGCTGTTATCTGGTTCTGTCATCGTGTGTTGCCTTTAGTGGCAGTTGGGCTGAGCGCCTTGGGTCCAGCATCCCGCACCGGCGTCTCCACCGCGGCGAGATCGTCCATACCGCTCACGCGGGTGAGGTCGTCGGCGCCACCGACCCCCGTCCCGCCGACGAGAGCGCTGCCGTCGGCCTCACTGTCGAGTTTCCGCAGAATCAAACCCTCCCGCAACGCCCACGGACAGATGTCCACGGACTCGATCCCGAGCGCCCGCATGCTTGCTTCGGCCACCAACGCTCCAGCCACGATCTGTGGCGCTCGCTCGGCGCTCACCCCTTCCAATTCCGCGCGGTCAGCCGCGGTCATCCTAGAGATGAAAGCTATGACCTGCCGCAACCCGATCGCCGTCAGCGTCCGCTTGACCCGCGGTCCGGCCCCCGAGGGCGCCGCCCCGGTGAGCCGCGCGAGGCTCCGGAACGTCTTCGACGTCGCGACGGCGAGGTCGGGACTGCCCACCTCCAGCAGCTCTGTGCCGGCATCCGAGAGCTCGTTGGCCAGCCAGTCGCGCAGCATCGCCACGCGGCGCCGGCCGGGTGGATCGTCGGGCAGCCACTCGCGGGTCAGCCGTCCTGCGCCGAGGGGCAGGGACAGCGCCACCTCGGGCTCCTCGTCGACGCCGTTGGACAGCTCCAGCGAGCCACCGCCGATGTCGATGTTGATGATGCGGCCGGCGCTCCAGCCATACCAGCGCCGCACGGCCAGGAAGGTCAGCCGTGACTCGTCGACCCCGCTGAGCACCCGTAGCCGCACCCCGGTCTCGGCCAGCACCCGCGCCAGCACGTCCTCGGAGTTGGTGGCGTCGCGCACCGCGGAGGTGGCGAACGCCATCAGCTCCGCACAGCCGGAACTGGTGGCGATCTTGGCGAACTCGTCGACGGTGGCGACGAGCCGGTCGGCCCCCTTGCGGGTCAGCTTGCCGGAGTCATCGATCGCCTCGGCCAGCCGCAGGGATGCCTTGGTGGCGCTCATCGGGGTCGGGTGGCCACCCCGTCGCGCATCCACCACAAGCAGATGGACGGTATTGCTGCCCACGTCGAGCACCCCGAGTCGCACGCTTCCAACCTAGACCGTCAGCCCTCGCCGGCCATGCTGGCAACCCCATCTCGGATACCGCGGCGCCCCGCGGGGGCGGGTAGCGTTTCACCCGTGATGCCAGCCCACCCCGGTGAGGTGGAGCTCGACTTCGCCCGTGAGTGGGTCGAGTTCTACGACCCGGACAATCCAGAGCACCTGATCGCCGCGGACATGACGTGGCTGCTGTCGAGGTGGACCTGCGTCTTCGGCACCCCGGCCTGTCAGGGAACCGTTGAGGGCCGGCCCGACGACGGCTGCTGTTCGCACGGGGCCTTTCTGTCCGACGACGACGACCGCGCCCGCCTCGACGCGTCCGTCGAACAGCTGACCGCCGACGACTGGCAGTTCCGGGACAAGGGCCTGGACAAGAAGGGCTACCTCGAGATGGACGAGTACGACGACAAGCCCAACCTGCGGACGCGGACGTACAGGGGCGCGTGCATCTTTCTCAACCGCCCCGGCTTCCCGGGCGGGATCGGCTGCGCGCTGCACACCAAGGCGCTGAAGCTGGGCGTCGAACCGCTGACGATGAAACCGGATGTGTGCTGGCAGTTGCCGATCCGACGGACCCAGGACTGGATGACCCGGCCGGACGGTTCGGAGATCCTCAAGACCACGATCACCGAATACGATCGCCGCGGCTGGGGTGAGGGTGGTGCCGATCTGCACTGGTACTGCACCGGCGACCCGGCGGCCCATGTGGGCGCGCGGCAGGTGTACCAGTCCTGCGAACCGGAGCTGACCGAGTTGCTCGGCGAGAAGGCGTACGCGGAACTGGCGGCCATGTGCCGGCGGCGCAGCGGGCTCGGACTCGTCGCGGTCCATCCGGCGACGCGGGCCGCGCAGTGAGCAGGCAGGGGGTGTTCCTGTTCAAACTTGTGCCGCCGCGCGCCGACTTCGCGCAGACGATGACGGCCGACGAACAGCAGGCGATGGCCGGTCACCACGACTACTGGCGGGACCTCCTCGCGGCCGGCAAGGTCGTCGTCTACGGTCCGGTCGCCGATCCGGAGGGAGTGTGGGATCTGGGCGTGCTGCGCGCCGCGGACCGCGCCGAGGTCCTCGAGATCGGCAGACACGACCCCTCGGTCCTCGCCGGGGTGAACACCTTCGAGGTCTTCGAGATCATGGGCGGCACAACGGGATAGGTGTCTGACGCCCAGTTTCCAGAGCGGGTTCAACCCTCGAGCTTGTATCCCAGACCGCGCACCGTCACCAGGTGCACCGGGTTGGCCGGATCCACTTCGATCTTCGACCGCAGCCGCTTGACGTGGACGTCGAGGGTCTTGGTGTCACCGACGTAGTCCGCACCCCACACCCGGTCGATGAGCTGACCGCGCGTCAGCACCCTCCCGCTGTTGCGCATCAGGTACTCGAGGAGGTCGAACTCCTTGAGCGGCAACGTGATCGCCTCGCCGTTGACGCTGACGACGTGGCGCTCGACGTCCATCCGCACGGGCCCGGCCTCGAGCACCCCGCCGGGGACGCCGGGGTCGTCGGAGTCGGTGCCGCGGCGCAGCACCGCCCGGATCCGCGCGATCAGCTCGCGGGCCGAATACGGTTTGGTGACGTAGTCGTCGGCGCCGAGTTCGAGTCCGACGACCTTGTCGATCTCGCTGTCGCGGGCGGTCACCATGATCACCGGCACGCTGGACCGGGCGCGCAGTTGCTTGCAGACGTCGGTGCCGCTCATTCCGGGCAGCATCAGGTCCAGCAGCACGATGTCGGCGCCCACGCGGTCGAACTCGGCCAACGCCGAGGGCCCGTCGGCAACGACGGTCGTCTCGAAGCCCTCTTTGCGCAGCAGGAAGGCCAGGGGATCGGCCAAGGACTCCTCGTCCTCCACGATCAACACACTGGTCATTGGTGTCGGGTCCTCCTATTGGCTCGGTTCGTCGTCCGCTTCCTCAGGTCGCGGGTACGCCGGAATCGACAGCGTAAACGTCGATCCGGTGCCCGGCTGACTCCACAGCCGGATGGCTCCGTTGTGATTGGCGGCGACGTGTTTGACGATCGCCAGTCCCAGACCGGTACCGCCGGTCGCCCGAGAGCGGGCCTTGTCGACGCGGAAGAAGCGTTCGAAAACCCGCTCCTGATCGCCTTTGTCGATGCCGATCCCGCGATCGGTGACCGAGATCTCGATGTTGTCGCCCCGGCGGCGCCGGCTCACCGACACCGGGGTCCCCCGCGGCGAGTACGCTATCGCGTTGGAGACCAGGTTGGCCAGCGCGGCCACCAGCAGCGATTGGTCGCCCAGCACCTTGAAGCCGGTCGGCGCATCGGTGGCGATCGCGATGTCGGCGTTGTCGGCGGCCACCTTGTGGCGCGACAACGCTTCGGAGACGACGGTGTCGACGTCCACGAGGCCGAGGTCGGGCAACCGCTCACCGCCCTGCAGGCGGGACAGTTCGATCAGTTCGCCGATCATGTCGGCGAGTCGATGCGCTTCGTCGACCATCTTGCCGGCGAAGTGGCGCACGGTCTCGGGGTCGTCGGCGGAGGCCAGCAGCGCCTCGGCGAGTAGGCCCATCGCCCCGACCGGGGTCTTGAGCTCGTGGCTGACGTTGGCCACGAAGTCCCTGCGAGTCGCCTCCATCCGGGCGTATTCGGAGTGGTCGTCGACGTAGACCACCGCGAAACGGCGGTCCGCCTCGGTCAGCAACCGCACCGCACCGCGCACCGACAGGCCGGAGCGGCGGGGGTGGACGACCCGACGCGGGGACAGGTCGACCTGCACGTCCTCACCGGTGCTCAGGGTGTGCTGCGCGGCTTCCCACGCCCGTTCGTCGAGCAGCCGGTCCCGGACCAGACCCAGTTCCTCGGCCCGCGCATTGCTGTAGACCACATCACGGAATCTGTCGACGACGGCGATGCCGACGGGCGATGACGAGACGATGTGGGCGAGCATCTGCGAGACGGTGATCCCCGCCGCCTCGACCGCCCGCCGCCGACGGCGCTCTGCCACCCGAGGGGTGAGCGCGACACACACTCCCACGCCCACCAGCAGCGTGAGTAGCGCCACGACTGCCGTCATCAGCAGTGCGGATGCCACACTCACAGCGAAATCGTACGCATCCGGTGAACGTCATCCCAGCAGCGTGCGGCCAAATCGCGACACGTCACACCGCGAAACGCAGGAGTTCGACCGCAGTTCACCGCGTGTTTGCGCAATGCCCTTGATTTGGGGCCCTTGATTTGGGGCCCTTGACTTGGGGCCCTTACTTCGCGCCCTGGGATGCCACCGCCGCCGCGCCGGCCGCCGCGGCCTCCGGATCGAGGTACGTGCCGCCGGCCACCGTCGGCTTCAGATCGGAGTCCAGGTCGTAGCGCAGCGGGATGCCGGTCGGGATGTTCAGCCCGACCACGTCCTCGTCGGACATGCCGTCGAGGTACTTGACCAGCGCGCGCAGCGAGTTGCCGTGCGCGGCGATCAGCACGGTCTTGCCCTCGCGCAGATCCGGCACGATCGTCTGCTCGAAGTAGGGCACGAAGCGGGCCACCACGTCGGCCAGGCATTCGGTGAGCGGTCCGCCGTCGATGTCGGCGTAGCGGGGATCGCGGTCCTGGCTGTACTCGCTGCCGGCCTCGATCGGCGGCGGCGGGGTGTCGTAACTGCGCCGCCAGGCCATGAACTGCTCGTCGCCGTACTTCTCTTTGGTCTCGGCCTTGTTCAGCCCCTGCAGCGCCCCGTAGTGCCGCTCGTTGAGCCGCCAGTTCCGGTACACCGGGATCCAGTGCCGGTCCGCCCTGTCCAACGCGATGTTGGCCGTGGTGATCGCGCGCCGCAGCAGCGAGGTGTACAGCACCTCGGGCAGCCGGTCCAGATCGGCCATCAACTCACCCGCCCGCGCGGCCTCGGCCCGGCCCTTGTCGGTCAGGTCGACGTCCACCCACCCGGTGAACAGGTTCTTCGCGTTCCAGTCACTTTCGCCGTGACGAAGCAGAATCAGCGTGGAATCTCCCATGTCTGCATCTTCTCACGGGGGTGGTGATCACACCCGGTGCCGACGACGGCGGGGCACGTCAGTCGTCGATGAGGTGCTCGAAGGCGCGCAGGTTCTTCAGCGATTCGCCGCGCGAGACCCGCCACTGCCATTCGCGCCGGATCGAGGATTTGAACCCGAGTTCGAGCAGGGTGTTGAAGTCGTTGTCGACGGCCTCGAGCACCTGGCCGAGGATGCGGTCGATCTCGTCGGCGGTCACCGAGTGCAACGCCATCCGGCCGACCAGATAGATGTCACCGACCTTGTCGAGGGTGTAGGCAACGCCGTACAGGCGGCGGTTGCGCTTGAGCAGGAACCGGTAGACGCCCTCGTGGTTCTCGTCGGGTTTGCGGCAGACGAACGCCTCGATGCGCACCGAGTGCTCACCGATCGACAGGATCGTGTTGGTCTTCAGGCGTCGTTCGCCGGGCAGTTCGACGATGATGCCGGGCAGTCCGCCGTGGGCGCCCTCGTGGAAGGCGTAGGCGAGATCATGCTCCTCGAGGGTGTCCACGATCGTCCGCTGGACGGTGTCGTCCGTTCGCTGCCCCAACGGATCACTCACGCGCGCACCCCCCGCCGTCTCGAGAACCGCCGCGCGGAGCGGCGAGACAGCGTTTCGTCGGCGTGCGGACGCCGGTCGCGGTAGTCGCTGATCGCCCGGCCGTAACTGGCCAGCAGGTCGTCGACGGTGTGGGCCCAGGAGAAGGTGGCCGCGTGCTCGACCGCAGCCTGCCGCATGGTGGCCGGACCGCGGGACAGCAGCAAGTCGACGGTGTGCGCCCAGTCGCCGACGTCGTGACCGTCGACCAGCGCCCCGCTCACCCCGTCGCGCACCGCCACCGGCAGCCCGCCCACGGCGGCCGCGATCACCGGAGTGCCGCACGCCTGCGCTTCGACGGCGACCAGCCCGAACGACTCCGAGTAGCTCGGCACCGCAACAAGATCGGCGGCGCGGTACACCCGCACCAGATCCTCGCGCGCCTGCGGAGGTAAGAACGTCACGCGCTCCGAGATACCCAGTTCGTCGGCGAGGGCAACCAGGTTGTCCGGCGCGGCCAGACCTGACCCCGAGGGTCCGCCGGCGACCAGCACACGTACGTCGGGCAGCTTCGCCACCGCCCGCAGCAGGATGTCGGGCGCCTTGAGCGGCTGGATCCGGCCGACGAACGCGACGACAGCCTCGCGCGGGTCCACGCCGAGCGCGGCCCGGGCGGCTGCCTGATCACCAGGGGTGAAGGTGTCCAGGTCGACCCCGGGATGCACGACGTCGATGCGTGACGAGTCAGCGTTGTGCAACGAAACCAGTTGTTCGGCTTCGAGTTCGGTGTTGACGATAAGCCGGTCGGCCTCGTCGACCACCTGCTGCTCGCCGACGGCACGCAGGGGTGGTTCGGGTGAGTCACCCTCGGCCAGTGCGGCGTTCTTCACCGCCGCGAGCGTGTGGGCGGTGTGCACCAGCGGCACCGCCCAGCGGTCCCGCGCCAGCCAGCCGACCTGACCGGACAGCCAGTAGTGCGAGTGCACGATGTCGTAGTAACCGGGTTCGTGGGTGGCTTCGGCGCGCAGCACCCCGGCGGTGAACGCGCACAGCTGGGTGGGCAGATCGTATTTGTCGAGCCCTTCGAACGGGCCGGCCACGACGTTGCGGACGAGTACGCCCGGCGCCACCCGCACGACGGGCGGATCGGCCGATGTCGTGGCGCGGGTGAAGATCTCCACCTCGACGCCGCGGCGCGCCATGTGCAGTGCGCTCTGCAGTACGTACACGTTCATCCCGCCGGCATCGCCGGTGCCGGGCTGCGCCAGCGGTGACGTGTGCACCGACAACACGGCCACGCGCTGGGGCGGCCGACCGACCTGGTCCGTTGCTAGGCGCACACACTCATGTCTACACCTCTGTCATCGGTTGGCCGTCAGGACGCCGCCTCCGGGCGGCGGGCGGCCGACCGGCGCATCGCGCCGATCGGGTCGGCGTAGAGACCGCCCAGCGACACCACCCCGGCACCGGCCTCCTGCACCCGGTTGCCGAACGTCGTCAGCCGGATGTCGCGGCCCGGCAGCACAGAGCGTGCCGCGAACGTCGCCTCGACCAGCGGCATGGCCTCGGGGTACTCGGTGAACGCCTGCCCACCGACCACCAGATCGTCGGGGTTGAGCATGTCGCGCAGCAACGCGACAGCCTCACCGAGCACACGTGCCCGCTCGGCCAGCAACGCCTGCGCGGCGTCGTTGCCCTGCCGCGCCGCGCGCAGCACCGCCGCCATCGTCGAGGTGGGGCCGCCGGGCGCGATGATGCGCTGCCCACGGGCCGCGGTCAGAACGGCTTCGTCGCTGACCGTCGACTCCAATTTGCCACTGCCACCGAGCAACTCGGACCGGGCGGGTAGGGCGGCGATGGTCCCGGGGCCGCTCGCCGGTGAGTGCACCCGCCCGTCGATCGACAACGCGTAACCGACGGTCTCCCTGGCGTACACGTAGAGGCTGGTCGGCGACGGCGCCACGGTCGGCCCGCGCGCACCGAGCAGCAACTCGGCGCCGGCCATGGCGTCGACGTGCGAGGCGACCGACACCGGCAACCCCAGCGATTCGGCCAGCACCGGGCCGACGGGGGCGTGCGACCAGCCCAGCCGTGGATGGTCCAGGTGACCGGTGATGCCGTCGACGACACCGCCTGCGGCCACCCCGACCCACAGCGGACGGCGCCGGTGCCACCGGCTCAGGTACGTGCGGGCGCTGGCCGACAGCACCGCGAGCGCCGCGTCCTGCGGGCCCCGCGGCGTCGGCGTCTCCACCACGTCGAGCGTCCGACCGACCAGGTCGGTCGCCACGATGCTGGTGGTCTTGGCGCCGATGTGGATGCCGAGGGTGAGGAACGGTTCGTGGTTGACCTCGACCGGCACACGGGGGCGGCCGACCGCGCCGGAGACCGCGAGGTCGCACCGCTCGCGCAGGATCGCGGCGTCGAGGAGCGCGCTGACCTGGCGGTTCACGGTTGCGATGCTCATCCCGGTGACGCGGGCGATGGCGTCACGGGCGATCGGACCGCGGACGCGGGCGGCGGCGAAGACCGACGAGGCCGCCGCGTCAGCGACTCTCAGCGCGGGGGCGACGACGTGGCGCCGATGGGCGATGCGCGGCGGCGACGCGGCGAGGGGCCGCTTGGATGCCGGCAGACGGCGAACGGCGACCGAAGCGCCGGGAGCTGAATCGAGGGTGGCACGCACGGGATGGTCCTTCGGGAGAGTCGGCTGGTGGGTCCTGGCCACACCTGCGACTCAGCGGGACTACTCCCCCGGTTCGGTCAGGCGCGGCACAATGCGCGACGACGACAACAGTGCCGCGCATCGAGGACCTGGCCACCGGAGAACACGCAAGTGACTCTAGCACCCTGGCTAGAGTTGGGCAGATGACGACATCTCCAGGCGACCGACGCGTCGCGGTGGTCACCGGCGCCAGCGCCGGTATCGGCGCAGCGACTGCGAGAACCCTTGCCGCCCAAGGCTTCCACGTGGTCTGCGTGGCCCGCCGAGAGGAGCCCCTCAAGGCGCTCGCCGACGAGATCGGCGGGACCGCCATTGTGGCTGACGTCACGTCCACCGAGGCGGTGGCCGCGTTGGCCGCGGCGCTGGATCGGGTGGACGTGCTGGTCAACAACGCCGGCGGCGCTCGCGGACTGGACCCGATCGCCGAAGCCGACATCGAGCACTGGCGGTGGATGTGGGAGACCAACGTGCTCGGCACGCTGCTGGTGACGCGCGCACTGCTGCCGAAGCTCATCGACTCCGGCGACGGGCTGATCGTCACGGTCACCTCGATCGCCGCGGTGGAGATCTACGACAACGGTGGCGGCTACACCTCGGCCAAACACGCCCAGGGTGTCCTGCACCGCACGCTGCGCAGCGAGCTGCTCGGAAAACCGCTGCGACTCACCGAGGTTGCGCCCGGCATGGTGCAGACGGACTTCTCGCTCAACCGGTTCGAAGGCGACGAGGAACGCGCCGCGAAGGTCTACGAGGGGGTCACCCCGCTGGTCGCCGGGGACATCGCCGAGGTGATCGGATTCGTCGCCAGCCGGCCTTCGCATGTCGACCTCGACCTGATCGTGGTCCGCCCGCGCGACCAGGTCAGCGGGGCCAGCGGCGCACGCTTCAACCGCAGGTGAGGCCGGCTCGGCGCTGCGCGAGGCGGGCAACTAGCCGCCGGGGCGGCTGTTCACCGGCTGCGGGGCGTTGACCGGGGTGACGGGTGCGGTGCTCGGGATGCCCGCCGTCGACGCCTGATCCGACAGCGCCGACATCGACTTCCACTCCTCCCACGGCACGGCCCAGTCCCAGATGTCGCCGTCGGCGTAGGAGAGCTGGATGCGGGTGCCCGTCACCTCCACCGGGTCACCGTAGAGCGCGGTGCGGAAGTACTGCTCGGCGTCCGACTCGGAAAGATTGATGCAGCCGTTGGTCACGTTGCTGTTGCCCTGAGAGCCCAGGCTGGCGGGGTTGGCGTGGATGAACTCGCCGTTGTTGGAGATCCGCACCGCGAACCGCTCGCGGACGTTGGCGTATCCGGCGGCCGGGTTGGTCATGTAGAAGTCCTCGTACTTCTCGGTGACCACGTGGATGCCGGTGCGGGTGACGTTGCGGTCGAGGTCGCCCTCGCCGTAGCTGCACGGGAAGTCCATGATCACCGCGCCGGCCTCGTCGATCACCTGGATGCGGTGCGATGACGCGTCGGCCCGGACCACCTGGCGCCGGCCGGTCGTGAAGTCCAGCGAGGAGTCGGCGGCGCCGTAGGCGTCCTCACCGAATCTCACCCCGTAGAACCGCGCGTCCACCCGCACCGTGGTGCCGGGCGCGAAGTACTCCTTGCTGCGCCAGTGCAGTCGGGACCCGGCGGCCTCGTCGGGCAGCCACGCCCAGCTGCCCTCGGTCGGCGGGTTGGTGGTGACCGACACCGCCTTCTCGACCGTCGCCCGGTCCTTCTCGTCGATCGAGGCGTCGAACTGCAGGATGACCGGGGCGGCGACGCCGACGGTCTGTCCGTCGGACAGCTGGAACCGGCCGTTGACCTGGGTGGCCGGGTCGAGCGTCGTGAACTGGCCACTGACGGGGACGGCCTTGCCGTCCTCCCCGACCACCGAACCGGACCAGCTGTAGGTCACCCCGTAGCCGAGCGGTTCACTCACCGTGAAGACGGTGCGGTCCTGGTTCAGGGCACCGACGACCGTCTTGCCCTGGGGGTTCGTCAGCGCGACCCGCTGGAACCAGCCGCCGCTGACCTCCACCCGTACCGGGTCGGTGGGTGAGACGTCGGTGGTGGAGGTGGCCGGTTCGAATGCGAGCGACGCCGACGCGGGCGCCTGCGCAGCTTCACCGGGATTGCTGCCCGAGCGGCTGCACGCCGCGAGCGCTCCGGGCGCGAGGAGTCCGACCGCCAAGGCGGTCAGGGCGCGCCGCCGATTCACCGGCGGCAGCTTGTCGGCGACACTCACGTGTACCCAACATACCTGAAGCGTGTCGAATGACTGGCTGCGGTCGAGTCTGGGGAGTGGTAGGGCGGCTGCCGTTGCGGCACCAGCGGTGGGAAGTGCTTGTGCGCGGCCGGCCGGGACACGGTGACGTCGCACCGACCTGAGTCTGGCCGACCGGGTGTTCACCTGCACAGGCCGCACCCCGGGCCTGAACCGGGCGACGCCCGAGAAGGGCGGTGCCGAACACTCACCAGAGTTGTTCGACACGCTTCAGAGAGTGCAGCCGACCAGTGTCGGTTCAGCTGTGAGTTCGATCCCGAAGGTGGTGTGCACACCGTCGCGCACCGTCCTGGCCAGCGCGATCACGTCTGCGGTGGTTGCCTGGCCCCGATTGGTCACAGCGAGCGCGTGTTTGGTCGACAACCGGGCGGGGGCGTCGTCGCCCGGGTAACCCTTGCCGAACCCCGCGTGTTCCACCAGCCAACCGGCGGCCAGCTTCACCCCGCCCGGGGTGGGGTAGCGGGGCACCGGACCGTCCACCGCGGCGGCGAGGCGTTCGTGGTCCGCCGCCGTGACCACGGGGTTGGTGAAGAAGGATCCGACACTCCACGTGTCGCGGTCGGGTTCGTCGAGCACCATGCCCTTACCGCGGCGCAGCGCGAGCACCGCGTCGCGCACCGCGGCCGGATCGTCGCGGTTGCCCGGTTCCACGTCGAGCGCACCGGCCAGTTCGCCGTAGCGCAGCGGCGCGCTGCGGCCCCCGACGTCGAGAGCGAACTCCACCTCGAGCACGACAGCGTGGTTGGAGTGCTTCAACATGCTGGTGCGGTACCCGAAGCCCATGTCCTGCGGTGTCACCCACCTGTCTCGGCCGGTGCGTCGGTCGAACAGTCGGACGCGCCGGATGGTGTCGGCGACCTCGGACCCGTAGGCGCCCACGTTTTGCACCGGTGTGGCCCCTGCCGAACCGGGGATGCCCGACAGGCACTCCAACCCGCCGAGGCCGTGTGCCAGCGCGGTGACCACGACGTCGTCGAAGTTCGCACCCGCCTCCGCACGCACGATGCCGCCGCGCACGGTGATCTCGCTGTTGGCCACGCGGATCACCGTGAGGTCGGCCATGTCGTCGGCCAGCACCACATTCGAGCCTCCGGCCAGGATCAGCGCCTCCCGGCCGACGGGTGCGCGCAGTGCCGCGATGAGTTGTTCGGTGCTGGTCGCGGTGATGAGCCGCCGCGCGACCGGTCCGACCCGCAGCGTGGTCAGCGGAGCCAGCGCGACGTCGGCTTCGACCTGAGCACCCGCGAGTTCCTGACCGAAGTGCCTCCCCGGGTCGCTTCGCTCCAGCCCGCCGCTACCCACGGGCCGTAACGGTAGCGTGGCCAGCTATGCCGCGTTCATTCGACTTGGCCGCCGACTACGAGGGCACCGTCGAAGAGGTCCACCGGGCGTTCAGCGACCAGCGGTACTGGCTGGCGCGGCTGGCCGACTCCGGCGCCGACCATGCGACGCTCGACGGGATGACCGTCGGCGACGACGGCAGCATCGACGTCACGACCACGCAGACGCTGCGCGCCGACCGGCTGCCCGGTGTGGTGGCCCAGTTCCACCGGGGCGATCTGGAGATCCAGCGGGTGGAGACGTGGACCGGCGTGCGGGACGGCCGGGCCACCGCGACGGTCACCGGTTCCGTCCCCGGGGCCCCGGTCACGCTCACGGGGACGGCGACGCTGTCCCCCGGCGCCTCCGGCGGTTCGCGCCTGGAACTCACGGCCACCGTGGAGGTGCGTATCCCGCTCGTCGGCGGCAAGATCGAGAACTTCATCGGCAACGGCCTGGTCGACCTGATCATCGCCGAACAGCGGTTCACCACGGTCTGGATCGCCGAGAACGTCTGACCCGACGCGTACCGTGAGTCCCCATGGGAGGGCGGATGGAGCACACCGTCGCGTTCGACGCGCCGGCAACACACGTTCACGCGCAGTTCACCTCCGAGGATTACTGGCGCGAGCTGACCGAGGTGTACCGCGCACTCAACCCGCGTACCGCGCTGACGCTGTTCCGCTCGGACGGGCGTGGCACCGACATCGCACTGCGGCAGGTGATGCCACGTGACGATCTGCCGCCGATCGCGCGCAAGGTGATGCCCGTCGACCTGGTGATCACCCGTGAACAGCACTTCGAACCGTTCGACGCCGGCGCCACGCGCGCCCACGGCAGGTTCGCCGCCACGATGCCGCGCGCACCGGGCCGGCTCGAAGGCCACTACGAACTGTCCGACACCCCGGCCGGCAGCCGGTTACTGGTGCACAGCACCTGCAAGGTCTCCATTCCACTGGTCGGCGGCACACTCGAAGACCTCATCCTGACCAACATGCGCACCCTCTTCGACGGTGAACAACGCTTCACCGCCGAACGGGTCTGCGGCCGCCGCTGACAGCCGACGATGCATAGTCCGAACACCCCGATCGGTGTCCTCACCCGCGGCACCACCGGGCACAACCGGCTGCGTCGCAGCGACCGCTGGCTGGTGCACTCGCCGCGCGTGCGCACCGCGTTGCGGTCGGCCGCCGATCCGCTCGTCGTCGACCTCGGCTACGGCGCGCTGCCGGTGACCACGCTGGAGTTGTCGTCGCGGCTGCAGTCGGTGCGCCCCGACGCGCGGGTGGTCGGATTGGAGATCCACCCCGAGCGGGTGGCGGCCGCCCGCGCCACCGCACCGTCGGATGTGGAGTTCGCACTGGGCGGTTTCGAACTGGCCGGGCTGCGGCCGGTGCTGGTGCGGGCGTTCAACGTGCTGCGCCAGTACCCGGTGGACGCCGTGGCCGGGGCGTGGGAGGTCATCCGGAGCCGGTTGGCGCCCGGCGGTCTGATCGTCGACGGCACCTGCGACGAGCTCGGGCGCCGGTGCGCCTGGGTGCTGCTCGACGCCGCCGGCCCGGTCAGCTTCACGCTGGCGTGTGATCCGTTCGCCATCGAGCGTCCGTCCGATCTCGCCGAACGCCTCCCCAAGGTGCTGATCCACCACAACGTGCCCGGTCAGCCCATCCACCGGCTGCTCGCCGCCGCGGACCTGGCATGGGCCAGCGTGGCGGGCCACGGCGTGTTCGGTCCGCGCATTCGCTGGCGCGCGATGCTGGATCTGCTCGCCGCAGAAGGGGTTCCGGTCGAGCCGCCGCGGCGTCGGATGCGCGACGGGGTGCTCACCGTGCCGTGGGAGACGGTGGCGCCGGCGGGCGCGCCGTAGGACCGGGTCGCCGCGCCCGTAGGCTGAGTTCATGCGGATCGCGTGCGCACAGATCGCCGCGGGCACCGACCCGGCGGCCAACCTCGAGGTGCTCGAGGACTACACCGGCCGCGCCGTCGACGCGGGTGCGCAACTGGTGCTGCTCCCCGAGGCGACGATGTGCCGGTTCGGCGTCCCGCTGGCACCGGTCGCCGAACCGCTCGACGGACCGTGGGCGTCGGCGGTGCGGTCGATCGCCGAACGGATCGGCATCACCGTCGTCGCCGGCATGTTCACCCCCAGCGGCGACGGCCGCGTCCTCAACACGTTGATCGCGACCGGCGGCGGAGTCGACAGCCACTACCACAAGATCCACCTCTACGATGCGTTCGGATTTCGCGAATCCCGGACCGTCGCACCGGGTTCGGAGCCCGTCACGATCACCGTCGCGGGTGTCGAGGTCGGCCTCACGACGTGTTATGACATCCGCTTCCCCGAGCTCTACGTCGAGCTGGCGCGCCGCGGCGCCCAGCTGATCACCGTGCACGCCTCGTGGGGTGCGGGGCCCGGCAAGCTCGACCAGTGGACACTGCTGGCGCGGGCCCGGGCGCTGGACACCACCGGCTACCTCGCCGCCGTCGACCAGGCCTATCCCGGCGACGAGGTGGCCGCCTCCGGCCCGACCGGGATCGGCGGCAGCCTGGTCGCCTCGGCCACCGGAGACGTGGTGGTCAACGCGGGCGCGGACCCGCAGCTGATGGTCGCCGACCTCGACCTCGACGCGGCACGCACGGTGCGCGAGACCATCGCGGTGCTGAACAACCGCGCGGAGGTCGACTCGCCCGGTAGGGCAGAATCGCGGGCGTGACTGATCCCTGGGCCCGTCCGGCCGAGCAGCAGCCAGTCGGGCCTCCCCCGCCGTTCCCGCAGGGTGCGCCGCCGTCGGCGCCCGGCCGCGGCGCGCAACCACCGAAGGAACGGGGCTCTGTACTGGCCAAGGTCAAGGACATGTTCAGCGATCCGCTGTCGATCGTGCTGGCCGTGGTCATCGTGGTGGCGCTCATCGCGGCCGGTCTGCTCGGAGGGGAGTTGTACGCCCGCAGCCGGGCCGACGACGTGGTCTCCCGCGTCGTGTCCTGTGTCGTCGAGGACGAGGCCGCCGCATCGTTCGGTGCGATGCCACCGTTCCTGCTGCAGCACATGACCGGCCACTACACGAACATCGGCATCGAAACCGCGGGCAATCAGATCCGCAACGCCAAGGGCATGAAGGTCGGCATCGACATCCAGGACGTCCGGCTCGAGGACACGATGAACTCCAACGGCACCATCGGCTCGCTGGCCGCGAACATCACCTGGTCGTCGGAGGGCATCACCCAGACCGTCCAGGACGCGATCCCGCTGTTCGGCAGCTTCCTGAACGGGGTGAGCACCAACCCGTCGGCGGGCACCATCGAACTCGAGGGCGCGCTCGGCAGCATCACCGCCAAACCGCAGGTCAGCAACGGCGGAATCACCCTGCAGGTGCAGCAGCTCTCCGGGCTCGGGTTCACCCTGCCCCGCGAAGCCGTGCAGCCCGCGCTGGACGCCTTCACCTCGGGGTTGACCCGGAACTACCCGATGGACATCAAGGCGCAGAGCGTCGAGGTCACCGACACCGGGGTGACGGCACTGTTCTCGACGCAGAACGCCGAGATCCCCAAGAGCGACGAGGACCCCTGCTTCAACGGGCTCTGAGCCCGGTTCAGTCCAGATCGTCGAGTACGGCGCGGGTGGCCGACAGACCCAACCGGCTCGCACCCGCGTCGAGCATCGCGACCGCGTCGGCGGCGGTGCGGATGCCACCGCTGGCCTTGACCTCGACCTGCGGCCCGACTGCGGCGACCATGATCTCGACCGCGCCCGCCGAGGCGCCGCCGAGGGGGTGGAACCCCGTCGAGGTCTTGACGTACTCGGCGCCGACGGCCTTGGCGGCCAGACACGTGTCGACGAGCACGGCGCGGCCGCCCAGTTCGAGCAGCGCGGCCGATTCCACGATGACCTTGAGCAGGGTGCGCTCGCCGATGGCGGCGCGCACCGCGGCGATGTCGGCACGCACCGCATCGATGTCACCGGCCAGGGCGGCGCCCACGTCGATCACCATGTCGATCTCGTCGGCTCCGGAGGCGACGGCGAGCGCGGACTCGTGCGCCTTGACGGCAGGGAGGTGTTTACCGGACGGGAAGCCGACGACGGCCGCGATCTTCGTCCGGAACGGGCGGACGCGGACGGCGGCGGGAACCATCGACGGCGACACGCAGGCGGCGTAGACGCCGAGCTCCTCGGCGTCCTGCACGAGCATCTCGACGTCCCCCTCGCCGGCCTCCGGTCTGAGGAGCGTGTGGTCGACGAGTCCGGCCACGCGTTCGCGGGTCCACCTGCTCATCAGAAGGGCTCTTCGGTGCCGCCGGGATTGCAGCCGGCGGCCACCATGTGCTCGACGGGGACCTCCGGACGCCACGGCTCGAGATTCCAGCTCGTCTTACCGGGTGCGGCGAACTCCGCGAACTGCCAGTGGCAGTCGAACTGTTCACGCATCCCGGGGACGGCTGCGTCGGGCGAGGCGGCGAGCACCTCGCCCCAAGCCTGCTCGGCTTCGGCGACGGTGCCGACCTGGCCTGCAGCCCGCCGGCCCGCAGCCGTCGGGTAGACGCGCAAGCTCGACAGATCGCCCCATTTCGCCCACGTGACATGGTCGATGTAGGGCGGCGGCGGGGCGGGTTGAGCCGCGGCGACCACCGGCGACAGGCTCATCGAGAGCAGCAGGACCAGAGCCGCCGCCACGGCGGCCAGGAAGGTGCGCACCGACCTACCGCGACTTTCCCTGGATCTCGAGGATCTTGGGCCGCACGTCGACCAGGTAGACACCGGCCGCGCAGGCGCACACCGCGGCGCCGAACGCGTCGCGGAACAGCAGCAGGATCAGGACACCGCCGCCGAGGATGGCCAGCCATACCGGCTTGGTGAGTTTCCCTGCCGCGGTATAGGCGTCGGGACGCTGGATCGCGGCGTGGACGAACGAGTACACGCCGACAACCAACACGATCAGGACGAGGCCCAAAACGATAGCGCCCGCAAGGTCGGCAAGTATCACCTCACCAGCGTATGCGGGCGTCATCCTGCGGTCGAATTCGACTTACTTCTGGGTGACCTTCTTGGCCGGTGCTTTCTTCGCGGGAGCCTTCTTGGCCGGGGCGTTCTTGGCCGGGGCCTTCTTGGCGGTCGTCTCGACCGGCTCGGCGGCCTCCTCGATCTTCTTCGGCACCTCGACGCCGACCAGCTTGGCGGCACGCTCACCGACGGCGCGGGTCTGCGTCGCCACGTTGCCGAGCGCCTGCTCGGTCAGCTCGACGGCCTGGTCGGTGTAGCTCTCGACCCGGTTGGCGGCGTCGGTGAAGCCGGGCTGGCTGCGCAGCCGCTCGAGCGCGGCCTCGCCACGCTCGACGAGCTTGTTGTAGGTGCTCTGCGCGGCGTCGGCGTAGCCCTCGGCGGCACGGCGCAGCTCGTCGGTGGTCAGCCGCTCACGCAGTTCGGTGACCTGCGTCGGAAGCTCTTCCTGCAGTTTCGTGATGCGGGCCCGGCTCTCCTCGACGCGGCTGTTGGCGTCGGCGCGGGCATCTTCGGCCCGGTCACGCAGGCTCGCGACGATCTCGTTGACGGTGGCCAGTGCCAGATCGGCCGCGCCGACGGCGGCGAGCAGCGGAGCCTTGAGGTCTTCGATGTCGACCTGGGGGGTCTTCTCAGCCATGGTGGATGTCCTTTCCAAGATCTTCGGGTGTGGTTTCTAGTGCGCGTTGGATCGCGTCGGCATTGATCGGCGTGTGTGCAGTCGTCGGCTCCTCGTCTACTCCGCTTCCGGCTACGTCGTTCTGCTGGCAGAACGACGTGTAGATGTCGAGCAGCACCTGCTTCTGCCGCTCGGTGATCGCCGTGTCGCTGAGGATGGCGTCGCGGACCTGTCCGGCCTCGTTGGGTTCGAGGATCCCGGCTCGCACGTAGAGCACTTCGGCCGAGACCCGCAACGCCTTGGCGATCTGGTTGAGCACATCGGCGGAGGGTTTCCGCAATCCCCGCTCAATCTGGCTGAGGTAGGGATTGCTGACACCGGCCGTCTCTGCCAACTGCCGCACGGACACCTGTGCCGCTTCTCGCTGGCTCCGGATGAAGCTCCCGATGTCCTGAGCGGCGTTGGTCACCACGGCGGCAAGTTTCTCGTCCTGCGACACGGGTGACGACCCCCTCGAATACGCGAGTATCCGATCAACGACACCACTAACCGTAAGCGGTGGTGCTAACTTTTGCAAGCGTTAGCTAGCGCAGGTCAGAACAGTAGCTGAGCTGTCGAATAGATGGCGAGGCCGGCGAGCGACCCGACGACGGTGCCGTTGATCCGGATGAACTGCAGGTCGCGGCCGACGTGTAATTCGATGCGGCTGCTGGCCTCGTCGGCGTCCCAGCGCTCGATGGTGTCGGTGACGATCGTGGTGATCTCGACGCCGTATTCGCCGACCACGTGCTGGGCGCCGCGGATGATCCAGTTGTCCACCTTGTCCCGCAGTTCGGCATCGTCGCGCAAACTCTCACCGATGCGGATGACGGAGTCGGCGATGCGGGCACGCAACGTCGACGACGGATCGTCGACCGATTCGAGGATGATGCGTTTGGCCGCGCTCCACGCCGTCTCCGCCGCCCGCGCCACCTCGTCGCGCGCCATGACCTGCTCCTTCACGTTCTCCGCGCGCTGGATGGTGGCGTCGTCGTTCTGCAGGTCGTCGGCGAATTCGAACAGGAACGTGGTCGCCGACCGGCGCAGCTCGTGATCGGGGTTGCGGCGCACCTTGTCGGTGAAGTCCATCAGCTCACGGTGGATCCGATCGCCCACCAGGTGGTCGACCCAGCGCGGCGACCACGTAGGCGAATCACGCTCGATCACCCGCTCGATGACCTCACCCGCGTTCAGCGACCACTCGAACGCCCGGTCCGCGAGCAGTTGGATGAGCGCCTCCTGACGCCCCTCCTGCAGCAACTGCGAGAGCACCCGGCCCACCGGCGGCCCCCACTGCGGTTCGGCGATCCGTTTGACGATCATCCGGTCGAGCACCTGCTGGACGTCCTCGTCGCGCAGCATCTCCACCAGCACCCGCAGCACGTTGGAGGCCTCCGTGGCCACGCGTTCGGCGTGCGAACGGTCGGAAAGCCACTTGCCCAGGCGGCCCGCAACCCCGGCGTCCCGCAGCTTGGTCTCGACGTTCTCCCGCGACAGGAAGTTCTCCCGGATGAACTCACCCAGCCCCTCGCCGAGCTGGTCCTTCTTACGTTTGATGATCGCGGTGTGCGGGATCGGAATGCCCAGTGGATGCTTGAACAGCGCGGTGACGGCGAACCAGTCGGCGAGCGCACCGACCATGCCGGCCTCGGCGGCGGCACGCACGTATCCGACCCACGGTGCGGTGGTCGGCTGTGACTGCGCCCAGGTGCAGACCAGGAAGATCACCGTGGCGCCGAGCAGGAAGCCCAGTGCGACGGTTTTCATGCGTCGCAGACCGCGACGGCGTTCGGCGTCGGCGGCCGAGTCCGCGCCCGCGATCGCCTCGGCGAAGGAGGGCCGTTCGGACTGCTGTGTAGATACCACGGGTTCCATCATCCGCCATCCCGTGAGCGCAGCGGTCTGTACGCGGCCGTCGGCACCGATCCGCCGTAGTATCGAGACGGACTAGTGAACGGGGCTTCGGGGATAGTGGCACAACAGACCCCGCCTTTGGCGGTGAAGACCGATGGTCGGAAGCGGCGCTGGCACCAGCACAAGGTCGAGCGCCGCAATGAGTTGGTGGACGGCACCCTGGAAGCGATCCGCCGCAGGGGCAGCAACGTCAGCATGGACGAGATCGCCGCGGAGATCGGCGTTTCCAAGACCGTCCTGTACCGCTACTTCGTCGACAAGAACGACCTCACCACCGCGGTGATGATGCGGTTCGCCCAGACCACACTGATCCCGAACATGGCTGCCGCACTGATGTCCGACCTCGACGGCTACGACCTGACCCGGGAGACCATCAAGGTCTACGTCGAGACCGTGGCGAACGAGCCGGAGCCCTACCGCTTCGTGATGGTGAACAACTCGGCCAGCAAGAGCAAGGCCGTTGCGGACTCCGAACGGATCATCGCCCGAATGCTCGCGGTGATGCTGCGCCGGCGAATGGCGCAGGCCGGGATGGACACCGGCGGCGTCGAGCCGTGGGCCTATCACATCGTCGGCGGCGTGCAACTGGCCACGCACTCCTGGATGTCGCATCCGCGGATGAGCGCCGACGAACTCATCGACTACCTGACGATGCTGTCGTGGAGTGCGTTGTGCGGCATCGTCGAAGTAGGCGGATCGCTCGAGAGGTTCCGGTCCGAACCGCACCCATCCCCGATCCTGCCGCCCCAGTTCATGGAGCAATGAGCCGAGAACCTCGATTCCAGGAGCGATGCCCAGGTGCTGCAGAGCGCGGGCGGCATCGTCACGTTGTCGGAGCGGCGGATCCAGCCCATGTCGATACGACGGACCACCCGCCCACGGTCGTTTCTCACCGCGATATGCGTGACCGGTCTCGGCAGGCCCGACAATCTCCCCACGCATATCAGACGTGGGGAAGTTCCCTTCGGTTCCGTCCAACAGCGCCGGTGCTAGTAGGAGTAGAAACCCTGGCCCGACTTCTTGCCCAGCTGACCGGCCTCCACCATGCGCAGCAGCAGCGGCGGCGGGGCGTAGTGCGCGTCCTTGAGTTCATCGAACATCGCGTCGGCGATCAGCTTCATGGTGTCGAGCCCGATCAGGTCGCTCAGCCGCAGCGGTCCCATCGGATGCGACAACCCGGCCACGACCGCTTTGTCGACGTCTTCGACGGTGGCGAAGCCCGCCTCGACCATCCGGATCGCCGACAGCAGATACGGCACCAACAGCGCGTTGACGACGAAGCCGGACCGGTCGCCGCAGCGCACCACCTGCTTACCGAGCACGCCGCCGGCGAACGCCTCGGTCCGCGCGATCGCCGCATCGGTCGTCGTCAGCGTGCTGACCAGCTCGACCAGCGGCAGCACCGGTACCGGGTTGAAGAAGTGCAGGCCCAGTACGCGGCCCGGATCCTGCGTTGCCGCAGCGAGTTTCATGATGGGGATGCTCGAGGTGTTCGACGCCAGCACCGCCTCGGGGTCGGTGATGACCTTGTCGAGTTCGGCGAACACCTCGGCCTTGACCGCCACGTCCTCGATGATCGCCTCGATGACGAGCTGGCGGTCCGCCATATCGGCGAGATCGGTGGTGAAGCTCAGCTTCCCGACCGCCGCCGACTTCTCCCGATCGGTGACCTTGCCCGCACTCACACCCCGCTCGAGGGATTTGGTGATGCGGTTGCGACCCGCGGTGACGAGCGCGTCGGTGGTCTCGAAGACCAGCACCTCGACGCCTGCGCGGGCGGACACCTCGGCGATACCGGCGCCCATCTGCCCTGCGCCGATCACGCCTACTCGTTCGGTGGGATTGCTCACGGTGACCATTCTGCCCTCCTCGCGTGCGGGGAAGTACGTCCTCCTGTCATTCGTCAGGCCCCGCCCAACACTTCTTGGGCGGGGCCTGCGCTGTCAACCTGTGACTCTTGGTGACTCAGGCTGTCGGTTCCACTTCGCAAACTCAGTGGAACTGGCCCTCTTCGGTGGAACCGGTCAGCGCGGTGGTCGAGCTGCTCGGGTCCACGGTGGTGGCGATCCGGTCGAAGTAGCCGGCGCCGACCTCGCGCTGGTGCTTCGTCGCGGTGTAACCGCGCTCCTCGGCGGCGAACTCGCGCTCCTGCAGCTCGACGTAGGCGGTCATCTGGTTGCGGGCGTAGCCGTAGGCCAGATCGAACATCGAGTAGTTCAGCGCGTGGAAGCCGGCCAGCGTGATGAACTGGAACTTGAAGCCCATCGCACCGAGTTCCTTCTGGAACTTCGCGATGGTGGCGTCGTCGAGGTGCTTGCGCCAGTTGAACGACGGCGAGCAGTTGTAGGCCAGCATCTGATCCGGGAACTCCGCCTGCACGCCCTCGGCGAACGTGCGGGCCACCTCCAGGTCCGGGGTGCCGGTCTCCATCCAGATCAGGTCGGAGTACGGCGCGTAGGCCTTGGCGCGGGCGATGCACGGCTCGATGCCGTTCTTGACGCGGTAGAAGCCTTCCTTGGTCCGCTCGCCGGTGATGAACGGCTGGTCGCGCTCGTCGACGTCGGAGGTGATCAGCGTGGCGGCTTCGGCGTCGGTGCGGGCGATGACGACGGTTGGCACGTCGGCCACGTCCGCTGCGAGCCGGGCGGACACCAGCGTGCGGATGTGCTGCCGGGTCGGGATCAACACCTTGCCACCGAGGTGGCCGCACTTCTTCTCCGAGGCCAGCTGGTCCTCCCAGTGCGAACCGGCGACACCCGCGGCGATCATCGCCTTCTGCAGTTCGTAGACGTTGAGCGCGCCACCGAAGCCGGCTTCACCGTCGGCGACAACAGGCACCAGCCAGTTCTCGACCGAGGTGTCGCCCTCGACCTTGGCGATCTCGTCGGCGCGCAGCAGCGCGTTGTTGATCCGGCGGACGACCTGGGGCACCGAGTTGGCCGGGTAGAGACTCTGGTCGGGGTAGGTGTGGCCGGACAGGTTCGCGTCACCGGCGACCTGCCAACCCGACAGGTAGATGGCCTTCAGGCCGGCGCGGACCTGCTGGACGGCCATGTTGCCGGTCAGCGCGCCGAGCGCGTTGACGAACTCCATGTCGTGCAGCTGGTTCCACAGCACCTCGGCGCCGCGCCGGGCCAGCGTCTGCTCCTCGACGACACTGCCCTGCAGGGCCACGACGTCTGCCGCGGAGTACTCGCGGGTGATGCCCTTCCAGCGGGGGTTGGTGTCCCAGTCCTTCTGGATATCTTGGGGGGACTTCGGCGTGCCAACGGTCGACATCGGACTGCTCCTTCGGTTACTTGCGTCGCTGCGTGTGCTGCCGGAGTTCCGGCTTGTTAACACAGGCAGGAGGTTCACTGCCTTGCTAATACGAGGATGCCCTACGGCATAACCGCAGGTCCACCCGTTTCAATCGCCAAGTTTTGCCAAGAGCCACCCCGAACTTGCGAAGGTTGCGAAGGCGCGCACGGCTTGACCGGTTCAGTAGCTACTGGCCGGTAACCGATTTCCGCTGGTCAGTACGCCCGTACTGTTAAACGGGGAACGTCACAGCGGGAAGAGGCATGCGACGGCCTTGGTCTCGTCGCCGACCGCATATGTGAGCGTTCTAACAGTCCGATCCGTGAGATCTGCACCGAACTTGTCGGTCGAACCGGGCGGGTGGACGTGCGAGATGATCTCCAGCTTGTCGCCGAGCGCGACCGGGAGGTCGTGTTCGATGGTCACCCGCAGCGGTTGCTGCAACAACTCGGGATGGTTGCAGAGGTAATCCTCGACCACCGACCAGTACACCGAGTTGTTCATGTGGTCGAAGATGTCGATGTCGCTCACCCGGACGGGGTACTCGCGGATCTCCCGGGCGTCGTCACGGTTGCCGGCACTCAGATACGCTTTCCAGCGCAACCGGTTGACGTCGGTGGTGCGCTGTAGTCCGGCGATGAAATCGTCGCCGATGCGCGCCGGACCCCGCGTCTCGCGGTTGATGTTGATCCAGAACGCCTCAGATTCGATGAGGCCTCCATTGCGCCTTCCGTCTATGCGGACCCGCATCTCACACCACCGGCTCGACGTCCCCGAACACCAGCGCCGCAGCCGCAGCATGTCCTGGAAACCGATGGGGCGGATCAGGTCGATCATCGTGCGGCGAACGATCCACAGCGGGTGCGTCTTCTCGTAACCGAGTTCGCGCAGGTGGTCGGACCCGATGTCCTGGATGTGCCGGGTGGCGGCGTCGAACTTCAGCCGCCCGGTCCGGTCCACGTCGGCCACCCGCAGCGGCCACCCGGTGTCGAAGACGTCGGGATGCGGATCCGGCACCGGCATCATCGTCTTGCTCAGGCCGGTCCCCGTGGTCATGGCGCTCACACGTCGTCCTCCCTGCTGACTGCCCGACGCGTTGATGCCAGGCGCCCCGATACTGCCACAGCCCGACCTGCGCCAAGACTGCGAAGGCCATTGTTGGCAGCGTTGTTACGCTGGTTGACGTGGGAAAAACGTTCGTGGGGTCGCGCGTTCGGCAACTGCGCAACGAACGTGGATACAGCCAGGCGGCCTTGGCGCAGATGCTCGAGATCTCCCCGAGCTATCTGAACCAGATCGAGCACGACGTCCGCCCCCTGACCGTCGCGGTGCTGCTGCGCATCACCGAGGTGTTCGGCGTCGACGCCACCTTCTTCGCCTCCCAGGACGACAGCCGGCTCGTCGCCGAAATGCGCGAAGTGGCGATGGATCGCGAACTGGGCGTCGAGGTCGACGTCTCCGAGATCGCCGACATGGTCGCGGCGCATCCGACGCTGGCCCGCACGATGGTCAACCTGCACCGTCGCTACCGGCTGACCACCACGCAGTTGGCCGCTGCGACCGAGGACCGCTACAGCGACGGCAGCGGCTCCGGCTCCGGGTCGGGCTCGATCTCCATGCCGCATGAAGAAGTGCGCGAATACTTCTATCAACGCCAGAACTACCTGCACGAACTCGACTCCGCCGCCGAAGACCTCACCGTCTGCATGCGCATGCATCGCGGCGACCTCGCCGGTGAACTGTCCAACCGACTGTCGACGGTGCACGGTGTGCACATCGTGCGGCGCATCGACCTCGGCGAGACCGTGCTGCACCGGTTCGAGCCGGGCACCAAGACACTCGAGATGAGCACCCACCTGTCGGCCGGTCAGCAGGTGTTCAAGATGGCGGCCGAACTGGCCTACCTCGAGTTCGGCGACCTCATCGACAAGATGGTCGACGAGGGCATGTTCACCAGCGACGAATCGCGCACCCTGGCCCGCCTCGGTCTGGCCAACTACTTCGCCGCCGCCACGGTGCTGCCCTATCGGCAGTTCCACGACGTCGCGGAGAACTTCCGCTACGACGTCGAACGCCTCTCGGCGTTCTACCAGGTCAGCTACGAGACGGTCGGGCACCGGCTTTCCACGCTGCAGCGCCCGTCGATGCGCGGGGTGCCGTTCTCCTTCGTCCGCGTCGACCGCGCGGGCAACATGTCCAAACGCCAGTCCGCGACGGGTTTCCACTTCTCGTCCAGCGGCGGCACCTGCCCGCTGTGGAACGTCTACGAGACCTTCGCCAACCCGGGCAAGATCCTGGTGCAGATCGCCCAGATGCCCGACGGCCGCAACTACATGTGGGTGGCGCGGACCGTCGAGCGCCGGGCGTCGCGCTATGGTCAGCCGGGTAAGACGTTCGCGATCGGTCTCGGATGCGAACTGCGCCACGCGCATCGGCTGGTCTACTCCGAGGGATTGGATCTTTCTGGTGAAAATTCGACGCCCATCGGGTCCGGCTGCCGGGTCTGCGAGCGGGACAACTGCCCACAGCGGGCGTTCCCTGCGCTCGGCCGCGCCCTCGACCTCGACGAGCACCGGTCCACGGTCTCGCCATACCTGGTGAAGCAGTCGTGACGCGTGTCGCACCCGGCGGATTCCGGGAACTGGGACCCCTGAACTGGGCTATCGCGAAGGCGGGTGCCCGCGCCATCCGCGCACCGCGCTTCAGCCTGTTCCACGTGCTCGGCCAGCACCGCCTGCTGTTCCTGGCTTTCCTGCCCTACAGCGGTGTGCTGCTCGGCCGGCTCGGCAAGCTGTCCCGTCAGGACGCCGAACTCGTGATCCTGCGGGTCGGCCATCTGCGCGAGAGCGAGTACGAACTGCAGCAGCACCGCCGACTTGCCCGCAGCCGCGGCGTCGGCGCGGACCTTCAGGCCCGGATCTTCGAGGGCCCCGACGCCGAGGGCCTCACCGACCGACAGCGGGTGCTCATCACTGCCACCGACGAGTTCGTCGTCACCCGCGGGGTGTCACCACAGACGTGGTCGGTGCTGGCCCGGCATCTCACCAATCCTCAGCTCATCGAATTCTGCCTGCTGGCAGCGCATTACGACGGTCTGGCAGCCACGATCAGCACCCTGCAGGTGCCGCTGGACTTCCCGGACTAAAGCGTGTCGAATAACGGACTGTAGTCGAGTCTGGGCAGCTCACCGACCGCATCGAGGTGGTGATGGAACCCTTTCGCCGCTTCCGCGACTTGGTCTGCACCATCACCGGCATCGGTGGCTTTACCGCCGACTGGCGTGAACCGTGATGAACCCTAATTGGCAACTGCGTGCCGCAACACAGTCCATCGATCACCGGCAACGAGTGCAGTGCCACCGAGTGCACGCGCAGGAACGCGCTGGGACGATGCTGTCGGTGTGCTCTTGCGGTGGATCACTCCCTAGCCGAGGGCGACGACTCCGCAGGGACCGCCCGCGTCGTTTCCGAACAACCGATCACGGCTCATGAATCTGAGCACGGCCGGGATCCAGCTCGGAGCGGGCAACGGCGCGCATTGGGTTGGCGCTGGGGCCAAGCCTTTGCTTCTGGTCGTCGAATTCGCCGGCGGAATCGTCTTCGGGTCACTGGCGCTGATTGCCCGGCCGATCAGCATCCGCCACAGCTTCGGATTCGCGCGAGCGGAGGTGATGGCCGCACAAATCAGCGCGCTCCTGCTGGTAGGCGCCGGCAGCTGGATCGTGTACGAGGGCAGTACCCGCGTCCTGCACCCGCGCCCAGTGGACGGTGCCGGATTGGCCGCGGTCGGCCACCGTCGACCTCATCGAATCGGCCACCGTCGGCCTCATCGAAACCTGGGTAGCGCGCTGGTCCACCGCGCCCAAGGCGAGAGCCTCAACATGCGCGCCTCGTTCGTGCATCTGGCCACCGACACGGCCGGGTCTGTGGGGGCCATCATCGCGGGCCTGCTGACCCTGGGATCGGGCTGGCTGCGCGCCGACCCCATCCTCTCGATGGCCACGGCGGTGCCGTGCTGGTGCTGTGGGCAGCCTGAAGGATTCTGCGTGACACTGTGCACGTCCCCGATGGAAGGCGCTCCCCGCGGCATCGATACCACGCGGGTGCGCGCGGGTGCGCGCGGCCATACTGTCCGTCGACAACGTCGCTGATGTCCACTACCTGCACCTGTGGAACCTCGCCTCGGATGTGGCGGCCCTATCCACCCATGTCGTCACCACCGGTGAGCCCACACTCCGCCAAGCGCAGCACACCGCTGATCAGACCAGGGAAGTTCTGCAAGCCATGTTCGAACTCACCCACGTCACACTGGAACTGGAGTGCGCACCTCTCGATACTGCCCAGCCGCCGGCCACGAGCGAGAATCGGCGATAAGAACCGCGGCGACAACCTGCAGCGTGCGGGGGCAGAACGACAGCCGACCGACATCGTGGTGAATGGCTCACAATGGGTCGTGGTCGTCGGCGCGATTCTCAGGTGTGCGTCATCGCGGCGGCGGCCACCTCGCGCAGCGCCGTGACACGGTCGGCCATCGTGCCGGGACCGTTGAATACCGCCGAGCCTGCACAGAAAACGGTAGCGCCGGCCCGGGCGGCCCCCCCGATCGTTGCGGCGGTGATTCCGCCGTCCACCTCAAGCCCGATTTGCAGGCCGCGGCGGTCGATTTCCGCTCGGGCCGCGGCGATCTTCGGTTCCATCGCCGCCAGATATTGCTGGCCGCCGAAGCCCGGGTCGACCGTCATCACCAGTAGCAGGTCGGTCAAGTGCATCACGTGAGTCACCGCCTCCAGCGGGGTGGCGGGATTCAGTGCTACACCGGCGCACGCGCCAAAATCGCGGATGGCCGAAAGAGTGTGATGTAGGTGCCGCGTCGCCTCCGCGTGCACGACCACGATTTCGCAGCCGGCGTCGACCCATCTCGGCAGCATCGGGTCGGGATCGTCGACCATCAGGTGCGCTTCAAAGCCGAGGCTCACATGTGCGCGAGTCGCGGCGATGACATCTGGCCCGAAGGTCAGGTTCGGTACGAATCTCCCGTCCATCACATCCCACTGGATCCGGTCGACGCCTGCGTTCTCCAGCTGCCTGACTTGCTCGCCGAGTTCTGAAAAGTCCGCCGGCAGAACCGAGGCGACGATTATCGGCGTATGCATCTGCAATCTGCGGGACCTCCTGGTATTCACCAGCCATGCCGGGACTCGACTGAGACGTTAGATCAGCACCTGGCCAGACCGCAGCGCGCCTCAGGTAGGAATGCCGCCGAGGAGAACGGAGCGCCCCCGGTGGGGCGGTCGAGCATTCCGATCGGCTGTGAGGGTTGGGGTGTGGGGCGAAGATGTGGCGGGCCCCTAGGCCGTCCGCATGAGTGGACCGCGGCTTATCGAACCAGGGGTCGTAACCGCGGTCAACTCAACCAGGCAGCTGGTGGATCAGGCCTCGGTAGTGTCCGTGCCACGCAGCTCGTCGAGTTCGCGGCGGATACGCGCGATTTCTCCTTCGAGCTCGTGCAGGTACTCGGCCAGTTCCTCGGCATCAGCCCGGCGCCGCCGGCGTCGACCGTAGGGTTCGCCGGGCGGGTAATACGCCGGCGGGGGCGGCGCGTACCCCGCCGGCGGTGGATAGGGATACCCGTGGTAGTGCCACGGACCGTGCCCGCACCAACAACTCATCAGCGTCTTCCTCCTCGCTCCTTATTTCGATCCCGGTACCCCGCCTTGCTGGTGAGGCATTCGGGCGATGATCACCGGAATCTGGGCGACGTTCACGACGGCCGTACTGACCGAGCCCAGCAGCATCCCGGGAAACCCGCCGCGGCCGGTGGCTACCAACCACGACGAGTTGAGCGGTCTGTGCCTGTTCGAGTAGCCGCGGTGCTGGTCGATCGGACATCACGATCTTGTGCACAACGACATCCGGATAGCGCTCTTGCCAGCCGCATAGACGCTCTGCCAGGACTTCTTCCTCCTGGTCTTTGATGTTTCGCCATTCGATCGGCGCCCAGTTGATGCTGGGAAACTCCAGCGGGCCCATGTCAGTCCAGGCGTGCAGTACCACCAGTCCCACCCCGCGGCGTGAGGCTTCATCGAAGGCGATCTCGGTCGCCAACTCTGAGGTCGGCGAACCGTCGATGCCCACCACCACCGGCGCGTCGGGAGAACGCGCCGTGAGCGGATCCTCATCGTGGATGACAGCGACCGGGCAATGCGCGTGGTGCACCAGGCCGGAGCTGACCGATCCCAGCAAGGCGCGCGCCACTGCCGCCTCGCCGCGACACCCCACCACTACCATGTCGGCCTGCTTGGACAGGTCAACGAGGGCGGGCACGATCGGGGCGTAGAGCACTTCACTTGTCACCTGCGATGCGCGGTTTGGCGAGCTGGCCCCGACGGCGACCTTGTGGGCCGCCTCGATGATCTGGCGGGCCTGGTCTTCCTGCCACCGCGCATAGTCGGGCGGTGCCGGGATTCGGGCGGTGCCGGGATTTCAGCCACGATGGGTGCCACGACGTGCACCACCCTGAGCGCAACATTGCGCATTTCGGCATCGCGCGCAGCCCATTCGACCGCCACCGTCGACGACCGCGAGCCGTCCACACCGACCACGATTCCGAGGCCGCTCTGTTCGGGTGACATACGAATCTCCCACTCCCGCGCTTACCTACAAACACACGATGGCCGACGAGCTGCCCAAAGCTGGTACTGATGTTAGGCAACCGTGCGACTCGGGTCTGGAGTCGTTGGTCCCTAAACCATCGGGTACCAGTTCCTTGGGGAACCAAGCCGGGCACGGCGCGCGACAGACGGGCGCAGGACCAACGGCGTGAATTGGGCCGATAGTGTTTTCGCCATGTCGGTACTCGGCTGGATCGTGACGGCGGGGCTGGCCATGAGCGCCGTGGCGTTGGTTGGCAGCACTGCGCTGCTCATGCCCGAGCGGCAGTTCTCGCGCGTAGTGATGCCGTTGGTCGCGCTGGCGGCCGGGGCGCTGCTCGGCGGTGCGCTGTTTCACATGTTGCCCGAGTCGATCGCGGTGATCGGCAACCACCTGTCGGTCTATGCGTGGGTGGCGGCCGGAATGTTCTCCTTTCATGTTCTCGAGCAGTTCCTGCACTGGCATCACTGCCATCGCCCGATCAACGAACACCGGCCCCTGGGCTATCTGATCCTCGCCGCCGACGGACTGCACAACCTCATCGGCGGCCTCGCGGTCGGTAGTGCGTTCATTGTCGACATCCGCCTCGGCATCGTGACGTGGTTGGTGGCGGCGGCCCACGAGATCCCCCAAGAACTGGGCGATTTCGGGATACTCGTGCACAGCGGCTGGAGTGCCCGACATGCCTTGCTCTACAACGTCGCCTCAGCGCTGACATTCCCGCTCGGCGGATTACTTGCCTACAGCTTCGCCGGACAGATCGACGTCGCGATTCTCGTGCCGTTCGCCGCAGGCAACTTCATCTACATCGCGCTCGCCGATCTCCTACCGGAAATCACCACCTCACCGCTCCCACAGCAAAAAATCGTGCACACCGCCAGCTTCGCGGTCGGGCTTACGCTGCTCTGGGCCATCGCGCTGCTGACCTGACACCGGCGCCACGCCGCGCCGCGCCGTACAGATATCCCACACATGTCGTGGCGTCTGACGAGAGAATAGCGCGAGCCCGCAGGTCAAACGGATGTTGATGACGGGTTACTTTCTTTCTCCACGGTGCGCTTTATCCACAGTGCGCCGCAGGGCGCCGGATTGCTGGATTGAACGAAACACGCGCTCGCTCATCGACTGGTGCACGCCTTCTGGGACATCCACCTTGCGGCGACGACACACAGTGCTGGCCGGCGCCGCTTGCCAACGTGAGCTGTTCCGGCGCGCCCGCGCAACTGCGACTCCACAAACGTTCATGCCCCGGCCCGATGTGACTGGGTGCTTACCGTGGCGGTCCCTGGCGGTCGACGCACAGGGCGTGGCCGGTGACGCTTACGAGGTCGATGACCAGATACGCGTCGCAGCCTCGATCGATGTGCCCGGTTGACCGAGCCGTCCGGAAGCAATCCGGGATCGTGCGGGGAACCAAATCAGGTTAGTACACGACATTACTTACGCCGAGGAATACGGGCAGCCTCGCGACTCGGCGGCAAAATCACGCACCATGAAGGAGGCGAAGCGTTGAAGTGGATTGTGAAATTCGTGGCGATGTGCCTGATTGCCGGCTTCGCCGCGATAGCGGGAGCGCCGGCATCGAGCGCCGACAACGTTCGAGACGGCGTTTTCATCCACATCAGCCACGGCCCGGAAGACCCGCACCGGGTACTGATGGCACTGAACATGGCGCGGATAATGTCCGACGATCGCGATGTGTTGGTCTACTTCGACATCACCGGGGTCAACGTCGTGCTCGCGGACTCACCGGATCTGACCTTCGCTCAGTTCCCCTCCTCGAAGACACAGATCGCCGCGCTGCTCGATAAGGGTGTGCCATTGATGGCCTGCCCCGCCTGCCTGACTGCCGCTGGGAAGTCCTCCGCCGACCTGGCACCCGGTATCCAGCTAGCCGATCGCAATACATTCTTCTCATTCACCGCCGGCAGAATTCTCACCCTGGACTACTGAGCGCGTCGGCTGTGGCATTCGGCGAGCAGCTGTTGCGCGTCATTGATCTTGCACATGGCCGGGTCGTTCCGGTTGCGGCTGTTTGGGGCCTGGGATGGCGCCGCTCGGACCGCCCGCGCGATCGACCCGCACGCCACGATCATGGCCCGGGGCGACTCCGCGTTCGGCGCACCAAGAAGGTGATCGGCGCCTGCCTGGACGAGCAGGTCGGGTTCTCGCTGACCCTGAGCCGCAACCGCCGGGTCACCAAGGCGATCAAGGCCATCGACGACGACGCGTTCACCCCGGTGCACTATCCGGGCGCGGTCGAAGACCCCGACACCGGCGCGCTGATCTCCGACGCCGAGGTCGCCGAAACGCCCTACACCCTGACCGTGCGGGGGCACGGCCGTGTCACCGCCCGGCTGATGGTGCGCCGGGTCCGCGACGCCCGCTACCCGGACGGGCCGTTCCCGGTGTAGCGGTATCGCCCGTTTTTCACCAACTCCGACCTGCCCACCAACGAGGCGGACATCACCCACCGTAAGCACGCGATCGTGGAGACCACCTTCGCCGACCTGATCGACGGGCCACTGGCTCATATCCCGGGCTGTTTGGCGCGAACTGCGCCTGGCTGGCCTGCGCGGTGATCACGCACAACTTGCTGCGTGCCGCCGGGACGCTCGCCGGCGGCGAGCACGCAGTCGCGCGCGGCGCGACCCTGCGCCGCCACCTTAGAGATACGTCACGCCGAGCACAACGATCGAGAACAGCACCGGCGAGACCGCCAGACCCCACACGAACGACGACCACACCTGTTCCGTGCGCTGGAACCTGCGCCAGCCGAGGTAACCCAGCGCGGCGCCCGCCACGAACGACAGCGCGGCGACCACCAGCACCCAGGTGCTGACGTCGGAGGTGTTGGTGGCCAGGGTGATCCCAATCAACCAAAGGATGTGGCCGATCACGAATCCGCCGAGACCGGCGACGATCTCGTTTCTCAAAAGTTGATCATGTGGCCCGCAAGCCCATGAAAGGCCTCCTGGAGCGCCTCCGACAGCGTCGGATGGGTGTGCACGTTGCGGGCCAGTTCATTGGTGGTCAGATCCCACTTCTGCGCCAGCGTGAGTTCGGGGAGCAATTCGGAGACGTCGTGGCCGATGAGGTGACCGCCGATCAGTTCACCGTACTTGGCGTCGGCGATGAGCTTGACGAAGCCGCCCGGGGCGCCCATGCCGTGCGCCTTACCGTTCGCGGTGAACGGGAACTTCGCGACCTTGACGTCGTAGCCCTCCTCGCGGGCCTGCTCCTCGGTCAGCCCGAAGCTGGCGACCTGCGGCTGGCAGAACGTGGCCCGCGGCATCATCCGGTAGTCGCCGAAGGCGAGTGTCTCGGCGCCGGCGATCGTCTCGGCGGCCACCACGCCCATCGCCTCGGCGACGTGGGCGAGTTGCAGTTTCCCGGTGACGTCGCCGATCGCGTAGACGTGCGGCCTGTTGGTGCGCATGTAGTCGTCGATGCCGATGGCCTTGCGGTCGGTCAACTCGACGCCGGCCTTGTCCAGGCCGTAACCCTCGACGTTGGGCGCGAAGCCGATGGCCTGCAGCACCCGGTCGGTCTTGAGTTCCTGGGTCTTGCCGTCCTTGCTGACGGTGACGGTGACGGAGCCGTCGCCCCCGTCGTCCTTGATGGACTCGACCTTGGTGCCGGTCATGATCTTGACGCCCAGCTGCTTGAACTGCTTCTCGATCTCCTTGGAGACCTCGGCGTCCTCGTTGGGCAGCGCGCGCGGCAGGAACTCCACGATTGTGACGTCGACGCCGTAGTTCTTCATCACGTAGCCGAACTCCATGCCGATCGCGCCGGCGCCGGCGATGACGATCGAGCCGGGCAGCTCGCGCTCCATGATCTGTTCTTCGTAGGTGACGACGTTCTCGGACAGCGACGTGTTGGGCACCAACTTGGTGCTCGCGCCGGTCGAGATGATCGCGTTGTCGAACGTGAGCGTCTCGGTGCCGCCCTCGTTGAGATCGACCTCGATGGTGTGGTCGTCGGTGAACTTCCCGTACCCGTGGACCTCGGTGATCTTGTTCTTCTTCATCAGGAAGTGCACACCGGCGACGCGGCCCTCGGCGACCTTACGGCTGCGGTCGAACGCGGCGCCATAGTCGAATGTGGCCTCCCCGCGGATGCCGAATGTCTTCGCCTCCTTTGTGAAGATGTGCGCCAGTTCGGCGTTGCGCAGCAGGGCCTTCGACGGGATGCACCCCACGTTGAGGCATACGCCGCCCCAGTACTTGGGTTCGACGATTGCGGTGTTCAGCCCGAGTTGGGCAGCGCGAATAGCCGCGACGTATCCGCCGGGACCGGCTCCGAGAACGACGACGTCATAGTGGGTCACCCTCACCACCCTAGTGGTCCTTGCCGCTGTGTCAGCGTGTGATCCAGCCGAAAACGTAGGCACCGTAGAGCGCGGCGGCGCCGGCGGTGGACGCCAGCGGTGCCGACATCAGCGC
Source organism: Actinomycetota bacterium (assembly GCA_034189785.1). GTDB lineage: Bacteria > Actinomycetota > Actinomycetes > Mycobacteriales > Mycobacteriaceae > Mycobacterium. Next base: position 8,533 of record JAXHUG010000037.1, on the reverse strand, counting down.
GACGGCCAGCGCCGTGATAACCGGCTTGCGGGCGACCATCGCGACGATCAGACCGGCGACCGTGCAGCCGAGCAGGTAGACCAGCACGACATAAACCGGCCACGTCTTGTCAGGGTCCAAGTCGCCGACCCACCAGTAGTAAAGGCCGGCGCCGACAGCGGCGGCGACGACCCACACCGCGGCCAGCACCAGCGCGAACACCCATCGCTTGAGGAATTGGTAGGAGCCGGGCAGCACCACCGGCTGCGCGGGCTGTACGACCATCGGCTCGGAGTTCGGTTCGAAGTCGAGCGCCTCGTAGGCGATCGGGTCGGGTTCCCGGTCGAGGGTGACGGTGGGTTCGGGTCTGGCGGCCAGCGGCGTCACCGAATCGGGCTGGCTGAACCCGCCGGTGTCGAACGTCGGCAGGTACGGCGACGTGTGCTCGCCGGGCGCCGTGTCGTTTCCGTTGTCAGCCACCGTTGACCACCTCGATCAGCGCCAGTGTGCCCAGCCAGCCCGGCCCGATGGCCAGCATGAACGCCCCCAGCGTGGTGACCCACCGCCGGCCCGAACACAGGATCGTGACCACGCCGACCGCGCTGGGCACACCGACGACGAGCGCGATGACGAGGTCGGGACGGACGGGGGCCGTGATCACCAACGTCGACGTGACGGCGGCGACCAGCCCGCCGGCGGCGCCGACCAGCATGGCACTGGTGAGCAGCCAGGCACGGGGCAGCGGAATCACGCATCGACGATAACGCCGCCGGGCGCCGTCAAGCCTGCATGCGTGCGGCGCGCCTCCCAGGTATCGGGCACACGTCTTCGGCTTCCGCGACGACGGGTGCACGGCCGGACGGACGGTCACCGGCGGCGTAGCGGACGCCGGTCACCGGCGGATCCTGGGCCAACTCGGCGTTCTCGGCGTCGGTGAACGCGCCGGGCGCGGCTGAGGAACCGCATCCCCTCGGGCGCTTCGAGGCTGAACCCGCCGCCGCGGCCGGGCACCACATCGATCACCAGTTGCGTGTGTTTCCAGGTGTCGAACTGCGGGCCGGAGATCCAGACCGGCACACCGTCGGCTCCGACGTCGAGCACGGCTAGCAGCACGTCGCGGTCGCCGACGACGAACTCGCCGTCGGGGTAGCACATCGGCGACGACCCGTCACAGCAGCCGCCGGACTGGTGGAACATCAGCGTGCCATGACGCGCTGCCGATGCGGGCCAGGATGCGCGCCGCGACCATCCGGTGGCTGTTCAACGTGCGGTGTGTTGTTCACGCAGATGCGATTCGGCGAGGCGCGCCCGCGCAGGTCCACGGGTGGTGGCTGCGAGAGTAGTGCTCGGCGGTGAACACCTGCACCGCAGCGTTCGACATCAGCGCGGTGCCCGTGGCGTTGGTCCCGACGGCGTTCTCGCCCCAGTGCGCCCCCTCGACGATCAGCGACTCCAGCCCGCGTGAGCCGGCGCCACGAGTCCTCGACGACCTTGCGGGCGTGACCTGATGGCGTTCACCTGGAACGTCAAGACGCTCGACGGCTGCGACGGCATCGGCGCGGTCCACGGATCGGACCCGGGCGTGCCGGCCATCGTCGTCGCCCGGCACGAACGACCGGTGACCCGGTGGCGCAAACGCCACAAGTCGCTGTGCCTGCACGTCCAGCGGTCCTCCACGCACAGCGTGAAACGGACTCGCTGACGGATCTCGGCCGCGGCGACCTGTACTCGGAGCGGGCGTTGGCGGCGGGCATGACGACCGAGAAGACCGACCTCACGTTGGCCTCGCTGCCGTACCGGATCATGCACGATTCCAGACCCCGATCTACACGCGATCCGCGAGCCGGACAAGGACGTCTGCGGGCGGCTGAACGCAGCGGCGTTCGCGAAGTGGACTGGGGTTGCGGCGCTACTCGCACCTGAGCTGAGGTCCCAAGGGCGACACTGGACCAGTGACGGTAGACGACGCGTACCTGTGGCTCGAGGACATCACCGGCGCCGACGCCCTGGACTGGGTCCGACGGCACAACGAACCGACCCTGGCCGATCTGGGCGGTGAGCGCTTCGAACAGATGCGCGGCGAGGCGCTCGAGGTGCTCGACACCGACGCCCGCATCCCGTACGTCCGGCGCCGCGGTGAGTATCTCTACAACTTCTGGCGTGATGCGGCCAACCCGCGGGGGCTGTGGCGACGCACCACACTGGAGAGCTACCGCACCGAGGAGCCCGACTGGGAGGTGGTCATCGACGTCGACGCGCTTGCCCGCACCGACGAGGAGAACTGGGTGTGGGCGGGCGCCGACGTCCTCGACCCCGACCACACCCGTGCGCTGGTCAGCCTTTCGCGCGGCGGTGCGGACGCCGCTATCGTGCGCGAATTCGACATGGTCTCAATGCAGTTCGTCGGCGGCGGGTTCGAACTGCCGGAGGCGAAGACGGCGATCACCTGGGAGGACGAGGACACCGTCCTGGTGGGAACGGATTTCGGGGAGGGCACCCTGACCCAATCCGGTTATCCGCGGCTGGTCAAGCGGTGGCGCCGTGGCACCCCGCTCACCGAGGCCGAGACGGTGTTCACCGCCGACCCCACCGACGTCATCGTCACCGCGTCGGTGGATCGGACACCGGGCTTCGAGCGCACGGTGGTGCGCCGCGCCATCGACTTCTTCAACGACGAGGTGTACGAGTTGCGCGCCGGCGAACTCACCCGCATCGACGCCCCGACCGACGCGACAGTGTCGGTGCACCGCGACTGGCTGCTCATCGAGCTGCGCAGTGACTGGGAGAGCTACCGGGCGGGGTCGCTGCTGGCCGCGAAGTACGACGAATACCTTGATGGCACGAGGGCTCTACAGGTGGTGTTCGAACCCGATGAGCACACGTGCCTGCACCACTGCGCGTGGACCAAGGACCGACTCGTGGTCGTCACGCTCGCCGACGTCGCGAGCCGGGTCGACGTCTACACCCCCGGTGAGTGGACCGCGCAGCCCGTGCCGGGACTGCCGGACAACACCAACACGGTGATCGTGGCGACCGACGACCTCGGCGACGAGATCTTCCTCGACTCCAGTGGTTTCGACGCCCCGTCGCGGCTGCTGCAGGGCGCGGCCGGCGGTGATCTCACCGAGATCAAGCGGGCGCCATCGTTCTTCGACGCCGCCGATCTGAAGGTCGACCAGCACTTCGCGACGTCGGCCGACGGCACCAGCATCCCCTATTTCGTCGTCGGTCACCGCCACCAGCAGGCGCCCGGCCCGACGCTGCTGGGCGGTTACGGCGGTTTCGAGGTCGCGCGCACGCCGGGCTACGACGGTGTTCTCGGCCGGCTCTGGTTGTCGCGGGGCGGCACCTACGTGCTGGCGAACATCCGCGGCGGCGGGGAATACGGGCCGACATGGCATACGCAGGCGATGCGCGCGGGCCGCCACCTGGTGGGTGAGGACTTCGCCGCGGTCGCAGCCGATCTCGTCGAACGCGGAATCACGACGGTCGACCGGTTGGGCGCGCAGGGCGGCAGCAACGGCGGGCTGCTCATGGGCATCATGCTCACGCAGTACCCGGAGTTGTTCGGGGCGCTGGTCTGCAGCGTGCCGCTGCTCGATATGCGTCGGTTCCACCTGCTGCTCGCCGGTGCGTCCTGGGTTGCCGAGTACGGCAACCCCGACGATGCGGGCGACTGGGAGTTCATCTCGAAATACTCTCCTTATCATAATATTTCGGCCGAACGCCGGTACCCTCCGGTGCTGATCACGACCTCCACACGCGACGACCGCGTCCATCCGGGACACGCCCGCAAGATGACCGCAGCACTCGAGGACGCCGGACAGCCAGTGCAGTACTACGAGAACATCGAGGGTGGCCACGGCGGCGCCGCCGACAATTCGCAGGCGGCGTTCCGCGCGGCGCTGATCTACGAGTTCCTGTGGCGGAAGTTGGGCGGATAGGCGTTTGCTGGCGAGCATTCCGGGCGACGCCGCCCACCCGACATCCGCGCGGTTCATGACCTGACAGCAGATCCGACTCGATGGTGGCGCCACCGTGGTGCGGTGATCACTGCGAACTCCACCCCGTTCTGGTTCAGCGTCACCGGCAGCGGTTCGTCCGGTGAGAGCTGCGGCGTCGAGATGAGCCGGAAGTCCAACGCGCTCAACAGGTTGCCCAACAGCGTGCTCGTCGTGAACAGCACCAGGTTGCGTCCGGGACACTCGGCCGGACCGGCGGAGAACGGCACGAGCTGCGGATAGGAGCGGGCGCGTCCGTCGAGCCAGATGTCGGGCACGAAGTCATTCGCGAACGGCAACAGCTGTGGGTCACGGTGGAACGCCGGCGTCACGATCATCAACCCGGCGCCCTTCTCGATGGTGACCGCACCGCCGCGCCATGTCGTGTTCTCGGTGGTCTCCCGCAGGATCGTCGGCGTGGTCGGCCACAACCGCACCGACTCGAGCAGACACGCCCGCAAGAACGGCCGCAGGCGCAGTCGGCCCGGCTCCGCGGCGTCCTCGATCGCCCTGACCATCGCCGCCGGATGCGTGGCCAGCACGGCCAACGCCCGCAACTGCGCCATCCCCGCCGCGTCGAAGGCGAACAACCATTGCGGCAGCTCGCCCACCGGGTCGACGGCGCCGCTCGTGGAGACCTCGGCGACCGTGGCGGCCAGTGTTCCGATCTGCGGATCCTCCGCGTAGTCGTAGAGCCGCTCGAGGAACTTCGCCCGCTTGCGGTAGTGCGGCAGCGACAGGAACGACCAGTTGCCCGCCCTGCGCAGCCGCAACAGCGCATCGGTGATCTCCTCGTCGTCGCGGGCGCGGTCACCCAAGGCGACGCGGCGCACGATCCGCCACCACGTGGCCATGAACTGGTTTGCATCCATGGTGCCGCGGGTGGTGACCACGTCCACCAACTCGCGTGCCTCCGCGGTGATGACGTCGGCGAAAACACCGGCTAGGCGGTGCATCTCGGCACCGGAGTCGAGTGCCGAGTCGTTGAGGTCGCGCCGCTGCTGACGGATCGGCCCCTGGGAGATCGGCACGCCGTGGGGCTCGAACCACTCGAGGGTCTTGCGTTTCTCGCGGTTGGCCGGGTGGAACGGGTGGGGCGCTCCGGCGAGTACCCGGCCGATGTCGTCGGGATCGAGCACCACCAGCATGCGCCGGCCCGGGAGCACCAGCTCGACCGGCCCGGCACCGAATTCCTCCCGTAGCTGCTGCGTCCGGCGGACCGCCCTGGCGTCGATCGACGCCGAACCCAGGTCGGCCAGCGTCGTGACGGCCCTCGCCCCGGTGAGTCGATACCCACTCGCTCCCATGAACTGGCACGTACCCGGCCGGCACCCCGCCAAACTGCAGGTATGGCAGAGTTCGAGACGCTGCTCTACCCAGGTCAAGGTCACTTCGGGGCGGCTTCGCACGCGGGGACGAATGGATGGACAGCGGCGGCCGCTGGGACCCGGGGAAGGACTTCACACTCGATCGATCCCTGATCACCCCGGTCGGCGCCGCAGACCTCCGAGCAGCGAGACCGCCACGCCGACCACCACCAGCGCCGCACCCGTGGCCAGCGTCAGATTCAGCCAGTGGTGCAGGCTGTCCTCGGCGTGCCGGACCATCTCGTCGGCGATCCGGCGGAAGTTGCCCTCCGTGCGGTTCAGCGCGTCGTCGATGTAGCCGTTGGCCACCTCCACCCCGGCCCATCCGGCCGCGCCGACGAGTAGGGCCGAGACGCCAAGCGCGGCAAGCCCTTTGCCGCGCCGGCGCGAACTCGCCAGCGTGAGCAGTGCGAACACCGCGGCGAGCACCGCCAACCCGATGCTGACCCATGGCCCCCACGTCGCCACGAACTGGAGACGGCCCGGCCCCAGTTCGGGCGACGGCACGGTGACCGGGATCATCAGCGAATCGGGCACGTCGAGGTCGAGGTCGCCCAGCGTCGCGGCCAGCGACGGATCCGAGAGCATCGGCGCGATGTCGATCAGCCACTGGCCGTCGGCGTCGGCCTGCGGGATGTTCTCGGAGAACATCCACCGGTGCGCGATGCGGTTGGCCTGCGCGAACTGTCCCGGGAAACCGGAGTTACCGGTGTAGGCCGAGGTGACCTGATGCACCAGCGTCTCGTTGAGGCCGTACCCGCGGTCGTCCGCGAGCGCGACGACCTGCATGGTGAGCTCGTCGGCCATCGCGTCCTGCAGGCGGGTGCCGGTGGCCGCGGACTCGGCGAACTCGGCGTAGCCCTGCTCACTGACCAGGTTCTGCTGCGCCCACACCGCGGGCACGGCAGCGGCCAGCAGCACCGTCGTCAACAACCACAGCAGGGCTGTCAGGATGAATCGCACGCGGTGAGACCTGCGCCCTACGTGGCCATGCGGCGCGGGCGGACCAGCGCGAGCTTGGTCATCATCGTGTTCATCCGCTTGAGCGCCTTGGGCGAGTTGTTGTAGTAGCTGCCGCCGGCTCCGACGTTCGTCCGCGGTGCGACCACCGCCGGCAGTACGTGCGCAACCCCTCGGGGCCACCGAAGCGCGCACCGATGCCCAAGGTCTTCCAGCCAATCATCGGCGCGGTGGTGCACATCAGGGTTGGAGACCACGTCGTTGACGTTCACCCCACCGCAATCCAATTGCAGCGCCACCGCTTGTGCGCCTCCCAGTCCTCCTGCGTGGTGCGCAGGCCGGCGGCGTAGGCCACCGCGGCGCCGAGCGCCGCCACCTGAGCCGGTGCCTGGACGAACACCAGCAGCCGGTCGGGCGCGTCGATCTCCAGCAGGCGGCTGTCGAGCGGTGTCGAGCCCCTGCCCACCAGCAAGCCGAGCGCGAACATCATGGCCAAGGCGATCACCGGCCACCAGTGCAGCGCAGACCGCATTTAGCGCGAGATCCCCTGGACATAAGCCGCCTGACCGAGGTGTTGGGCACAGTCGTCGATGATGCTGACCAGCCGGGCACTGGCCGTGACCGGCGGGTCCCAGCGGCGGTCGACGATCTGGCCGAGATCTTCTGGCGTCACGGACGCGATGTAGGCCAACGTCATCTTGTGCACCGCGGAGTAGTAACCGGCCAGCAGGTCCGCGGACACCCGCACCTTGCCGACGTCGTCGGGGCTGTGGCCGTAGCCGGTGTCGTCGCGGGGCAGATCGAGACCGAAATGGTCGACCCACCCTTCACGGGTCCACACCTGTTCGATGCCCGCGATATCGCACACTTGCGCATCCTGCACCCGAGCGCTGTGCCACAGCAACCAGGCGATGCTGTTGGCGGTCGCCGTCGGACGGTAGAGCGCCACCTCGTCGGTCAGTTCATCGGTCAGGTCTTCGACGTGCTCGATCAGGCGGGTGAACGAGTCACGCAACAGCTCGCGGGCGGCGCCCGCATCCGAGTCACGCATACGGCCAACCTACCCAGGAAGGTCACGCCCGCGGGCCACCGCCGGCGAAGAACGCGAACGCTCCCTGGTAACCGAGACGCCGGGTCAGCGCCCACGAGGTGCCGACTTCGGGCACCAGTCCCAATCGGCCGAAGGCCGGGACGATCGCCAGGGTGTTCGGCTCGGCAGTCAGTCACCCGCAGCTGATGACCGCCTACTGGGAGCGCTACATCCTGCCGCGCCAGCGCCTCGCGGAGGGGGTTTCTCGCGCGGGCCCGCGAGCTCGGCACGGTTTCCGACGACGTCGACGTCGCGATCGACCTGATGGTCGGCGCGGTGACCTACCGCGTCCTGCAGCCCGACCTGCCCGGCGTCGACGAGATGCGCCGATACCTGCGCGCGGTGTACCGCCAGATCGGGTTGCTGCCCTAGCGGCCCCGCTGCTCGTGCCAACGGTCCAGCAGTGCTGGGATCTCCGCCATCAGAAAGCCGTAGAAGTCCCGCATCTCGGCGAGGCGCTGCTGGGCCAGGCCCTTGTCGTCGGTGGCGTCGATACCCTTGTCGGCGGCTTCCAGCATCGCGCGCATCGTCTCGTTCTTGCTGGTGAAAAGGACGGCCCAGGCGTCCTGGGGAAGCCGGAAATGCTCCCGGCGGCTGCCCGGGACGGGGACCCGCTCGGCCAGTCCGACCGCCGTGAGCATCTTGAGTGCCCCCGAGATCGACCCGGCACTGGCCTGCAGAACCTCGGCCAACTCGGCCATCGTCACACTGGGCTGCTCGGTGAACAGCAGCGTCGCCAGTACTCTCGCGGTCATCCGCTGCAGCCCGTTGCTGGTGAGCACAAGCGCGAGCTCCTCGGCGGCCTGCTGCGACTCCGGCGGCGTGGGCGGTACAGCCACGACGGAACCCCCTACCCCGAATACCCTTCAATATTTTCTGAAAGTCTAATACAATCCTTGGCGGTGCTCCGGGAAGTCTGGTCGGAAACGTGGATATCCCCTACCCACGAAAGGCGACACAGCAGCCGATGAGCACCGCGACGAACGTCATCGACGTTCAGCAACTGACCTACACCTATCCGAAGACGGACGAACCCGCCGTGCGCGGCATGGACTTCACCGTGAGCCGCGGCGAGATCTTCGGCTTCCTCGGGCCCAGCGGGGCAGGCAAGTCCACCACCCAGAAGCTGTTGATCG
>JAXHUG010000036.1:0-8525 GCA_034189785.1 Actinomycetota bacterium | reverse complement strand
GACGATGCCGCCGATCACGGTGACCTCGGTGCGGTGGCGCGTCACCGCGTCGCCCACCGCGCCGACGCCGGCCCCCAGCGGCACCAGCACCAGGCACAGCCCCGCCCAGAACGCGACCGTGCGCCGGACCAGCAGCCCGAGGCGGTCGAAGGCGTACGCGAAGAACGACGGCAGCAACAGCGCCGAGCACGGGCTGAGCAGCGACGCGAGGCCACCCAGGAAGGCCCCCGCCAGCCCGACGCCGGTCACGCGCGGTCCGCGGCCTCGTTGACCGCCGCGACGAACACCTCGGTGGGCTGCGCCCCCAGCATCGGAACACCGTTGATGACGAACGCCGGGGTGCTGGGCACCCCGATACTGCTGCCCTGCTCGACGTCGGCGTTGATCGCGGCGTCGAAGTCGTTGCCGCGCATCTGGTTTGCGAACCGGTCGAGGTCGGGGACGCCGACCTGCCGCGCGTATCCGATCAACACGCCGTCGGTGAGGTCACTGTGGCCACGGTCCGGCGCGTCCGCGAACACGGCGCGGTTGAACTCCCAGAATTTGCCCTGTGCGGCGGCGGCGCGGCCGGCGCGGGCCGCCTGCATCGACTGCTCGCCGAAGATCGGCAGGTCGCGCCACTCGATGCGCAGGGTGCCCTCGTCGACGAAGCGCTCCACCATCTCCGGTTCGGTGTCGCGGCTGAACTTCGCGCAGAACGGGCAGCGATAGTCGGCGAACATCACCATCACCACCGGCGCGGCGGGGTCGCCCAGCGCCAGCGGGTCGTCTGCCACGCGCCGCTCCATCGACAGCCCGGAGGCGCCGCCCGCCGGGGACGAACCCGTGGGTTCGACGATCCGGGCGACCGGCGCGGACGGGCCGGCCTCGGTGGTGTCGTCGTTCGACGTCATGACGAGCGCCAGTATCAGCGCGATCGCGACGACGACGAGGCCGCCGATCACGATCACCTCTCTGCCCACATTGGCCCCACGGGGATCGGCCACGGGTCACCTCCACTCCATTTTTACTTACCTACGTCGTAGGTACGTAGGTATTGATATCACGTTCTCAGCCGAGCGCGCTCCCCTGCAGCCACTCGTCCCACGGCACACTCCAGTCGCCGTTCAACCCCAGCGGCAGCGGGTCGCCACCGGTGTTGCGCACCTCGACGACGTCACCCGGTTGCGCAAAGTCGTAGAACCAGCGCGCGTGGTCGGCGTTGAGGTTCAGACAGCCGTGGGAGACGTTGGTGTTGCCCTGCGCCCACACGGTGTCCTCGAGCTGGTGGAGGTAGATTCCGTTGTGGCTCAACCGAACCGCGTAGTCGACAGTCAGCCGGTAGCCGCCGCTGTCCACCGGCAGCCCGTAGGTGGACGAGTCCATGACGACGGACTCCGCCTTGTCCAGCACCGTGTAGACCCCCCGCTGGGTCCAGAATGCGAGAGTGGTGCCGCCGATCGTCTGTGTGCCGCCTTTGCCCATCGAGGTCGGCATCGTGCGCACCAGATTGCCGTTGTCGAACACCTGGATCTGCTTGGTGCGGTCATCGGCGACGGCGATGTGCGCGTCGCCGATGCGGAAGCTCACCGCGCGGTCCGCGGCGCCGTAGACACCGTCGCCGAGCGGGGTGCCGTAGATGTTCGCCGCCACGGAGACCGTGGTGCCCGGCGCGTGGTACTGCTGCGGGCGCCAGTGCGCGGTGTCATCGTCGACCCAGTACCAGGAGCCGACGACGGGCGGGTCGGTGGTGACGGTGAGGGCGCGCTCGGCGGCGGCACGGTCGGGGATGGGCCGGTCGAATTCGGCGACGACGACGATGCCGACGCCGTAGGTGGCGCCCTCGCGCAGCTCGGCTCCGGACGTCGAGGTGAGCGTGACGCCCGCCTGCGACTGCGGCGCCACGGTCGAGAACCTCGACACCGTGTGCGCCGGCGGCCCGTCGGCGCCCTTGGTCACCGCCTCGAGGGTGTAGGTGCGTCCGTACCCCAGCGGGACCGTGGGACGCCACGTCGACCTGTCGGGTGACATCTCGCCGGGCACCGATCGTCCGGCCTCGTTGAGCAGCGAGACGCTGCCGAGACGTCCGCTGATCGCCGACACCTCCACCGCCCCGGCGGGCTCGACGTCCACCGCTCCCGCCGCCGGGGTGACGACCACCCGTTCGGGCGCCGGCGCCGCGCTCGCGGCCTCCGGCGGGCGGGCCGCGTCGGCGGTGTCGGTCCCGCTCAGGGTCAGGACAGAAGCGCCGATCAGGGCGGCAAAAGCGGCCGCCGTCGCGGTGCGTGCGGCCATGCGGCGTGGTACCGGTGTCACGGACAACTCCTCGGTCATGGGTCGGAGACACCAACCATACAGGTACGTACTGACCTACGCAGTAGCTACGTACATCGGCTACAGTGTCGCTGACATCCCCTGCGAGAGGAAGCCCGTGTCCCGAATCAACCGACAGCTCAAGCGAATAACGGCCGCGGTATGCGGTGTGCTCGTCATGGCGGTGGCCGCGGTTCTCGGACCGCCGGCCACCGCGCAGGCGTTCTCCCGCCCGGGGCTGCCGGTGGAGTATCTGATGGTCCCGTCGGCGGCGATGGGCCGTGACGTCAAGGTGCAGTTCCAGAGCGGCGGCGCCGACTCGCCGGCGGTGTACCTGCTCGACGGTCTGCGTGCCCGCGACGATTTCAACGGTTGGGACATCGAGACCAACGCGTTCGAGATGTATCACGGGTCCGGCCTGTCGGTGGTGATGCCCGTCGGCGGACAGTCCAGCTTCTACTCCGACTGGTACCGGCCGGCGTGCGGCACCGCCGGGTGCAGCACCTACAAGTGGGAGACCTTCCTGACCAGCGAGCTGCCCTCCTACCTCGCGTCGCAGAAACAGGTCAAACCCACCGGCAGCGCCGCGGTCGGGCTATCCATGGCGGGGTCGGCGGCGTTGACCCTGGCGATCCACCATCCGCAGCAGTTCCCCTATGCGGCATCGCTTTCGGGCTTTCTGAACCTGTCGGAGGGCTGGTGGCCCACCCTGGTCGGAATCTCGATGACCGACGCCGGCGGCTACCGCGCCGAGGACATGTGGGGACCGTCGTCGGACCCCGCCTGGCAGCGCAACGACCCGATGGTCAACATCGGCGAACTGATCGCCAACAACACCCGGGTCTGGGTCTTCGCGGGCAACGGTAAGCCCGCCGATCTGGGGACCGGCAACCTCGAGGGCGACAACCTGCCCGCGAAGTTCCTGGAGAGCTTCACCCTTCGGACGAACAAGACCTTCCAGGAGACCTATCTGGCCGGGGGCGGTCGCAACGGCGTCTTCAACTTCCCCGACAGCGGCACCCACAGTTGGGGCTACTGGGCGCAGCAGCTGGAGATGATGAAGCCCGACATCCAGCGCACGCTCGGGGTCGCGCCCCGGTGACCGTCAGGTCTCGGTGCACTTCGACGTGCCGTGGTTCAGAGTTCGCCACCATAGAAGAAGCGTGGCTGCGCACCATATCCGTGTCGACGAATACAGGGGCAGCCACGCTTCCTCCGGGACTGGTGCGGTCTGCCTGGAGGCAGACCGCACCTGACGTGCCGACGGTGATCTAGCCGCCGGTACCGTAGGGCCCCGGATGGAACACCCCGTACAATGCGTCGGCCAAGTCGCTGGCTAGCATGGCGATCAGCTGCGGGGTGGCAGCGGCGAGGACGACCGGCGCCAAGGCCACTCTGGTGACAAAGACCAGCGGGCGGAACTCGTCAATTTTGGTACGCCCAATTTCCAGCCATTCCTCGAGATCCGGCCGCTGAGCGAAGTCCACGACCGGGCTCAACGGCCCGTCGATCATCTGTGTCACTGGAGCCAGCGGCATCGGCGCGCTCGGCTCAGCATTGGCAACCACCGCCGGGAAGGCGGCAGCGGCAGCGACCGCGCACGCTGCGGTACCCACCTGCAGCCGCGTGAGTCCCCCGCGAAATTGTTTCGTAATAGTAGACATGTCCCCACCCTTCGTTTCGTTTGGAACGATCTGTGAGCAAAAGTCTCGCAGCCGCTAGTGACCATGTCAACACGAACTCGCGGAGTACCCGTGGCGGTGGTATGGCGGAAAGCAATCCGACGGCGGCGGCGTCCGCTACTGCCTGCAACGCTACGGGCGATGTCTGTGCATGGTCACGGAAGGACGCTCCGACGAATGTGAGCCGGTCAACCGTTGCTCCATGAGCCGGACCACGTCGAGTAACACCGACCAAACAACATTGATTTGCCTGCGCCCCTGGGTATTTCAGCGTCGAGCGGAAACCCCGGCCTCCGATCTCCCCGAGGTGAGGCGTTTGCCAACATTCGTGTGGAGTTCACGGCGCGCGGGTGAACGGGATTCCGGCAATCGCCATTCCGCTGAGACGAGATGCCCTGCGCAGTTACCGGTAGCAGTAGCGTTAAGTGTTCGTTAATTGGCCCATGCGCACCGGTGTCGAAGTTTTCAACTCTGGTTAATTAATGGTTCGCCCGCACTTCGCAGGTGTTTGTTCGATCAACCGCCGTTACGAGTATCGCCGCGATCGTCACGATGCCCGCATAAGCGGCGTCGCATCCGGCGGTCTTGCGGCCCCGGCCGCCCCGACGGACTGTGACCCGGAGCACACACTTTTCCCCTCACCGCGCATTTTGCAACACTGGACGTCATGAGTGCCACGCGAAAGACCCAGCACAAAGAGGTGCCCAGGCTGGACCGGGTGCCGTTGCCGGTCGAGGCGGCCCGCATCGGCGCGACCGGGTGGCAGGTCACCCGCACCGGCGCCCGCGTCGTGACCAACCTCGGCGGACGCGGCAACCTCGCGCAGAAGGTCGTCAAGCAGGTCCCGCAGACCTTCGCCGATCTCGGACCCACCTACGTCAAATTCGGGCAGATCATCGCGTCGAGCCCGGGCGCGTTCGGCGAATCGCTGTCCAAGGAGTTCCGCAGCCTGCTCGACCGGGTGCCGCCGGCCAACCCGGGGCAGGTGGCCAAGCTGCTGCGCGAGGAGCTCGGCGACCATCCGAAGAACCTCTACAAGAGCTTCGACGACAAGCCGTTCGCCTCGGCGTCCATCGCGCAGGTGCATTACGCGACGCTGCACACCGGTGAAGAGGTCGTCGTCAAGATCCAGCGTCCGGGTATCCGCCGCCGCGTCGCCGCCGACCTGCAGATCCTCAAGCGCGGCGCCCGCATCGTGGAATTCGCCAAGCTCGGCCAGCGCCTGTCCGCCCAGGACGTCGTCGCCGACTTCGCCGACAACCTCGCCGAGGAACTCGACTTCCGCCTCGAGGCGCAGTCGATGGACGCGTGGGTGTCGCACATGCACGCCTCACCGCTGGGCCGCAACATCCGGGTGCCGCAGGTGTACTGGGATCTGACCAGTGAGAAGGTGCTGACGATGGAGCGGGTGTCGGGCATCCGCATCGACGACGCCGCGGCCATCCGCAAGAAGGGTTTCGACGGCACCGAACTGGTCAAGGCGCTGCTGTTCAGCCTGTTCGAGGGCGGGCTGCGGCACGGCCTGTTCCACGGTGACCTGCACGCCGGCAACCTCTACATCGACGACGACGGCAACATCGTCTTCTTCGACTTCGGGATCATGGGCCGCATCGATCCGCGCACCCGCTGGCTCCTCAGAGAACTGGTGTACGCGCTGCTGGTCAAGAAGGACCACGCCGCGGCGGGCAAGATCGTCGTGATGATGGGCGCGGTCGGCACGGTGAAGCCCGAGGCCCAGGCCGCCAAGGATCTGGAGAAGTTCGCCACGCCGCTGACCATGTCGACGCTGGGCGATATGAGCTACGCCGAGATCGGCAGGCAGCTGTCGACGCTGGCCGACGCCTACGACGTGAAGCTGCCGCGTGAGCTGGTGCTCATCGGTAAGCAGTTCCTCTACGTCGAGCGGTACATGAAGCTGCTGGCGCCGACGTGGCAGATGATGAGCGACCCGCAGCTGACGGGGTACTTCGCCAACTTCATGGTCGACATCAGCCGCGAACACCAGGAACACGAAGACGAAGAGCTGGAGGTCTGACGGTGCAGGTCCGTGAAGGCAAGGCCTCCGTCGGAGGGCAGGAGCGCAGCGACCGGGGAAATGGCCCCGGTGAGCTGCAGATCCACTATGAGGACATGGGTGACCCCGGCGACCCGGCCGTGCTGCTCATCATGGGCCTCGGCGCGCAGCTGACGTTCTGGCGGGAGGATTTCTGCCGCAAGCTCGTCGACCAGGGGCTGCGGGTGATCCGCTACGACAACCGCGACGTCGGGCTGTCGAGCCATCTCGACGGCCAGCGCACCAAGGGCTCGCAGGTCGGCAACATGGTCCGCTCGCTGCTGGGCCTCAGGAGCCCGGCGGTGTACACGCTGGAGGATATGGCCGATGACGCCGCGGCGGTGCTCGACCATCTCGGTATCGACAAGGCGCACATCGTGGGCGGTTCGATGGGCGGGATGATCGCCCAGATCGTCGCGGCGCGGCACGCCGAGCGGACGACGACCCTCGGGGTGATCTTCTCGTCGAACAACCAGCCGTTGCTGCCGCCGCCGGGGCCGCGCCAGCTGCTGGCGGTGATCAGGAGCCCGTCGCCGGACGCCCCGCGCGAGGTGGTCATCGAGAACTCGATCCGCGTCAGCAGGATCATCGGCAGCCCCGGTTATCCGTCGACCGAGGAGAAGCTGCGCGCCGATGCGATCGCGTTCTACGAGCGGTCGTACTATCCGCAGGGCATCGCGCGGCAGTTCAACGCGATCACCGGCAGCGGCAGCCTGCGCCACTACAACAAGCAGACCACGGCACCGACGGTCGTCATTCACGGCAAAGCCGACAAGCTGATGCGGCCCTCAGGCGGGAAGGCCATCGCGAAGGCGATTCCCAACGCCCGGCTGGTGCTGTACGACGGCATGGGCCACGAGCTGCCCGAGCCGCTGTGGGACGACGTCGTCGGCGAACTCAAGACCACGTTCGCAGAACGGCCCTGACCAGGACGCCGATATTCCTAGTTGGGCTCGCGCGCCTCATCGGCTAGCATCCCCAGTCGAGCGCAGCTGGGCTGAATGTGGCTGTCGACCGATGACGCCGGGGGCCCTCAGTCGCCGGGAAAGGCAAGACCATGGCCCGATCGGGCAAACTGACGCCACATTTCGAGAACGTCCAGGCGCATTACGACCTGTCCGACGATTTCTTCCGGCTGTTCCTCGACCCCAGCCAGATGTACAGCTGCGCGTACTTCGAGCGTGACGACATGACGCTGGAGGAGGCGCAGCGGGCCAAGGTCGACCTGGCGCTGGTCAAGCTGGGTCTGGAACCCGGTATGACGCTGCTCGACATCGGCTGCGGCTGGGGCTACACGATGATGCGCGCGGTGGAGAAGTACGACGTGAACGTCATCGGCCTGACGCTGAGCAAGAACCAGCACGCCCACGTCGAGCGGATCTTCGGCGAATCGGACAGCCCGCGCAGCAAGCAGGTGCTGCTCAAGGGCTGGGAGGATTTCGATCAGCCCGTCGACCGGATCGTGTCGATCGGCGCGTTCGAGCACTTCGGCCGTGACCGCTGGGACGACTTCTTCACCGCGGCCCACCGGGTGCTGCCCGATGACGGGGTCATGCTGCTGCACACGATCACGGCGCTGACCATCCCGCAGATGATCGAGCGCGGCCTCCCGCTGACGTTCTCGGTGGCCCGGTTCATCAAGTTCATCCTCACCGAGATCTTCCCCGGCGGTTACCTGCCGACGATCGAGCTGGTGGGCGAGCACGCCGGCAAGGCCGGCTTCACGCTGACCCGCGAGCAGTCGCTGCAGCCGCACTACGCCACGACGCTGGATCACTGGGCGGCGGCGCTGGAAGCGCACAAGGACGAGGCCATCGCGGTGCAGTCCGAAGAGGTCTACGACCGCTACATGCACTACCTGACCGGGTGCGCGGACGCGTTCCGCAAAGGCTACACCGACGTCAACCAGTTCACCCTGGTGAAGTAGCCGCAGCGCGCAGCAAAGCTTCGGACTATCGCGGGCGCCACCCAGCGGGCGACCGGGTTGACCGACACGCACCGGGGAGGGCTGAAGGCTGCCGCGGGCGAGTAGGGTTCGGGCAACGAAACAATGGGAGAACGACGATTTGACGTGTCGCGAGGAAGGCCAACTGCCGATCATGTCGGACAAGACAACCGGTGCCGAGAAGTTGCGGCCGCACTTCGAGGACATCCAGGCGCACTACGATCTGTCGGACGAGTTCTTCGGCATCTTCCTGGACCCGACCCGCAAGTACAGCTGCGCGTACTTCACGGGGCCGAACGTCACGCTGTCCGATGCACAGATCGCCAACGTCGATCAGCATCTCGATCGGCTCGACCTCAAGCCGGGGATGACATTGCTGGAGGTCGGATGCGGGTGGGGCCTGACCCTGCAGCGGGCGATGGAGCGCTACGACGTCAACGTCATCGGGCTGACGCTGAGCAGGAACCAGCAGACCTACTGCAATCAGCTGCTGTCGCAGGTGGACACCGAGCGCACCTTCAACGTGCGGCTGGGGGAGTGGAACTGCTCCCAC
>JAXHUG010000035.1:0-4519 GCA_034189785.1 Actinomycetota bacterium | reverse complement strand
GGCAGTTGGTAGAAGTGGTCCATCACGAAGACGGAGTCGAACCCCGCCTCCTCGGCCTCACGGGCCTGCGCGACGACTGTCGGGAAGAGTTCGGCGACGCCGGTGCCGTAACTGAAGTTCGGGATCTGGAGTCCGAGTCGGATCGTCACTCCGTCAACCCTAACGGTCTAACCGAAGTTCGCGAGCGCACGCCGGCTGACGTGCATGGTCTGGCCGGTGATGTGGCGGGTCGCCGGCGTCGACAGGAACAGGGCCAGCCGGGCGATCTCGGCGGCCACCGCGGGCGGGGTGCTCGAGAGACCGTCGTAGGACGGCTCGGCGCTCTTACCGGTCGCGACGGCATTGACGGTGATCCCGCGGGTGCCGAAACGGCTGGCCTGCCCGGCGGTCCAGTCGGACAGCGCCGCCTTGATCGCGGCGTCGACGCTGTCCTCGGAGGCCCGGGCGATGACGACGTTCTCCGGGATGACGTTGACGATCGAACCGCCCGAGCGCAGATGGTCGCCGACGATCTGGACCGTCAGCACGGCCGACAGCACAGTTGCGTCCAGGGCACGCCGCCAGGCAAGGGCATGGTCGGCCAGGCTGAAGGTCCGCGGATCCGCCGCGGGGTACTGCGGTGCGGGCACGTTGACGAGGGTGTCGAGGTGGTGGGGGAACAGCGACCGGGCCTCTTCGGCGCCGGCCGGGTCGGTGTTGTCGAAGACGATCGAGTCGACGTCGAGCTCCTTGGCATTGATCTCGAGATCCTCCTGCCGTGCGCCGGCGATCACCACCCGGTGACCGTCGTCGCGGAAACCCTCCGCGATCGTCCGGCCCAGATCGGTATCGCCGCCGGTAACCAGCACCTCCATCGCCATGACCTCCTCGTGTGGCTCGATCGCCGCGCGCGTGGGCCGCGATCGACGTCGATGTTACTGGACGGTAGCTATGTCGGGTAATCCGACACGCAGAACGATGCGGTATCCCCACCCGCCGGTGACCTAATGTGCATCGCGTGACCGTGACCGAAGGGTCCGCGCTGCCCCGGTGGATTTACGTGCCGGCAGTCGCCGGCGCGCTGTTCGTGGGCCTGCCGGTGGTCTCCGTCGCTGCAAAGGTCGACTGGCCGCGTTTCACCGCACTGGTCACCAGCGAATCGTCAGTGGCGGCACTGGTGCTGAGCCTGCAGACGGCGGCCGCGAGCACGCTGCTGTGCGTGCTGCTGGGCGTGCCGATGGCGGTGGTGCTGGCCCGCAGCCCGTCGCGGGTCCTGCGCGCGGTGCGTCCGGTGATCCTGCTGCCGCTCGTCCTGCCGCCGGTGGTGGGCGGTATCGCGCTGCTCTACGCGTTCGGGCGCCTCGGGCTGCTCGGCCGGTATCTCGAGGCGGCGGGCATCCAGATCGCGTTCACCACGGCGGCTGTCGTGCTGGCGCAGACGTTCGTCTCGCTGCCGTTCCTCGTCATCGCCCTGGAGGGTGCCGCGCGGACCGCGGGCACCGACTACGAGGTCGTGGCCGCCACGCTGGGCGCGCGGCCGTCGACGGTGTGGTGGCGGGTCTCGTTGCCGCTGCTCGCACCCGGTCTGGTCGCGGGCTCGGTGTTGGCGTTCGCGCGGTCACTGGGCGAATTCGGTGCCACACTGACGTTCGCGGGATCCCGCGAGGGCGTCACCCGCACCCTTCCGCTGGAGATCTATCTGCAGCGGGAGAGCGACCCGGACGCGGCCGTGGCGCTGTCGGTGCTCCTGGTCGTCGTCGCGGCGGTGGTGGTGGTCAGCCTCGCCAGTCGCCGTCTGCGGGCGCAGGGCCGGACGTGACCGGGCTGGCGGCACGGGCGCGGGTGGAGCGCCGCGGTGTCGACGTCGAGTTCGCCGTCGGCCGGTGCGAGGTGCTGGCGGTGCTGGGCCCCAACGGGGCCGGCAAGTCGACGGCCCTGCACGTGGTCGCCGGCGTGGTGCGGCCCGAAGACGGCGTCGTGCGGGTCGGTGACCGCGTGCTCACGGACACCGCCGCCGGTGTGCAGGTGCCGACGCACCGGCGCCGGATCGGGCTGCTGCTGCAGGACCCGCTGCTGTTCCCACATCTGCGAGTGGCGGCCAATGTCGCGTTCGGGGCGCGCAGCACCGGTCGATCGCGCGCGAGTGCCGCTGCGAGCGCCCGACATTGGCTCGACGAAGTGGGCGCCGCCGACCTGGCCGGGCGGATGCCCCGACAACTCTCCGGCGGCCAGGCGCAGCGGGTGGCGCTGGCGCGCGCGCTGGCTGCCGAACCCGAGGTGCTACTCCTCGACGAACCGCTGGCCGGCCTGGACGTCGCGGTCGCCGGTGCGGTGCGTCGGGTGCTGCGGGAGGTACTCACGCGGGACGGCCGCTCGGCGGTACTGGTCACCCACGACCTCGTCGACGTCGCGACACTGGCCGACCGGGTCGTCGTCATCGACGGCGGCCGGGTCGCCGAGGAAGGTCCGGCGACCTCCGTGCTCACCGCTCCGCGCAGCCCCTTCGGCGCCCGCTTCGCCGGAGTGAACCTCGTGACCGGCATCGTCGGGCACCGTGGCGTGGTGCGCGCCGGCGGTGTGGACTGGCACGGGGTCGCCGCGGATGACGTGGTGAGCGGTGAACCGGCGGTGGCGATCTTCCGCCCGGCGGCCGTCGCGGTGTATCGGCAGCGTCCGCACGGGAGCCCGCGCAACACGGTGGAGGTCACGGTCGCCGAGGTCGACAGCAGTGGTCCGGCGGTTCGGGTGCGGGCGGGGGAGTCGGCGGCCGGTGCGCCCGGGCTGGCGGCCGACATCACCGCGGAATCGGCCGCCGAGTTGCGTCTGACGCCCGGGGACCGCATCCACATGGCGGTGAAAGCCCAGGAAGTCGCGCTGTATCCGGCGCCGTAACGGCCCGCGGCCACCGTCCGATCCACTGGGCAGAACGTGTTCCGACCGCCCCCGGCGTGGCGGCCGCTAACGGTCGTGCCTAGCAACCTGGTTCACCGGCCATGATCTGTGCTATCAAGCGGACAGCAATCACCACTTTACTCACATTCACAGCAACTTCACACTTGCGTCACGGCGGTAACACGGTAGTTTCTTTCACCATGGACGAGCCTGACGTGAAGTCGACACGACGCAGGGGCCTGTCGGAGACGCTGGCGATCGCTGCGGTGGCAGGCGCCACCGCAGCGGCCCTGGCGATGCCCTCGGTGGCCGGTGCGCAACCCGCACCGCCTCCGCCACCCCCCGCACCCTCACCGGCGGTGCCGGCGCCTCCGCCGGGTCCCGGGCCTGTTCCGCCGCCACCGCCTGCTGGCCCGAACGCGGCACCGCCGCCGGCAGGCCAGCTTCCTGCGCCGCCGCCTGCGGATCCGAACGCACCGCCGCCGCCGGCGGATCCGAACGCACCGCCGCCGCCGCCGGCGGATCCGAACGCCGCGGCGCCGCCCGCGCCGGAACCGGACCGCGTCGCCAATGCCGCGGGCGGGTTCAGCTACGTGGTGCCTGGCGGCTGGAAGGTCTCCGACGCGACGAACCTGTCCTACGGTCAGGCGCTGCTGACCAGGATCCCGCCGGAAGGCGTCACCGATCCGCCCAACGACACCAGCGTGCTGCTCGGCCGCCTCGACCTCAAGCTGTTCGCGGGAGCCGAAACCGACAACACCAAGGCGGCCAACCGCCTGGCGTCGGACATGGGCGAGTTCTTCATGCCGTTCCCCGGCACCCGGATCAACCAGTCGACGGCTCCGCTCAACGCCGACGGCATGCCGGGCGTCGCGTCGTATTACGAGGTGAAGTTCACCGATACGAACAAGCCGACCGGCCAGATCTGGGCCGGTGTGGTCGGCAACCCGGTTGCGCCGGGCACCCCGCGTGGCCAGCGTGCGCCGGAACGGTGGTTCGTGGTCTGGCTGGGATCTGCCACCAACCCCGTCGACCGGGAGGCCGCGGTCGCGCTCGCCAACTCGATCCGGCCGTGGGCGCCGCCGCCCCCACCGCCGCCGCCTCCGCCGGGCGATCCGAACGCGCCGCCTCCGCCGGGCGATCCGAACGCGCCGCCTCCGCCCGCGGATCCGAACGCGCCGCCTCCGCGGCCCCAAGTGGGTGTCGCGGTTCCTGTCGCGCCCGAGAACGTACCGCCGGAGATGAGGCCGCCGGCCTGATTCCGACGATCGAACCGACCCCGTACGGCGGACCCGTTACGGCCCGACGTACGGGATCTGGTTTCCGAGGTTGTTGACGTTGAGCAGGTAGCAGTTGGTGCCGCCGAAGCCCAAGGCTCCGGCCGTCACGCACCGTTCGAATGTGCCGTCACCTGCGATCGGCCCGTCGCATGTCGTGCCGCCGCCCCACGGTGTCCAACCGCCCTGGCAGCCGGCTTGGGCGGGCGCGGCGGTGCCCAGCGCGATCCCGCCGGCCGCCAACGCGCCGGCGGCGAGTGCTGCGAGTGTCTTCATGTCAGGACCCCTTCCTGCCGTGGGGGGGCGGCCCCCCCCCCCCCCGGCCCCACCACAGGCGCCGCCCCCCAAGCGGGGGGGGGGGGGGGGGGGGA
>JAXHUG010000034.1:0-40535 GCA_034189785.1 Actinomycetota bacterium | reverse complement strand
CCCCCCCCCCGCGGGGGGGGTTTACTTTCCAGCCCGCGCGCGGCCCGGCGCCGGGCGCGCCCCGCCGACGTCGCGACCATCCGCACCTTCGCCACCTCGTAGGCGCGCATCACCTCCGCGTATGCGGCCAGCGCGCGCTGGGTGCGGGCCACTGCGTCCGGTGCGAATTCGCCTGTGGCGTCGACACCTTGGCCCAGCCGCACGATGCGCATCTCCCGGTGCACATCGGTCAGCCGGCCGTCGGCCGCATCGGCGATCAGCAACCGGATCGAGTTGGTCCCGCAGTCGACCGCCGCCACCCTAACCACGCAACCTCCACACGTCCGCGTCCAGAATTCCCTGCATACCCGGTTCGGCGGCCAGAATCGCCAGCGCCTCGTCACCGAACGGGTTCACGCCCGGCCCCTTGGCCAGCGAGTGCGCGATCACCACGTGCAGACACTTCACGCGATCGGGCATGCCGCCGCCCGAGAACGTGGTGCCCAGCGGTTCGATCGCATCACGTTCGGCCAGGAACGACTCGTGGGCCCGCCGGTATGCGTCGGCCAATTCGGGGGCCTGGGAGAGCCGCTCGGTCATCTGCCGCATCAGGCCCGACGACTCCAGGCGGCTGGCCGCCGCCGTCAGCACCGGATGGGTGAGGTAGTACAGCGTCGGGAACGGGGTGCCGTCGGGCAGCCGCGGCGCGGTCTGGACGACGCCGGGCTCTCCGTTGGGGCAGCGGTAGGCGATCTCCAGGACGCCTCGCGGCTCGCGGCCCAACTGCCGCGCGACGGCGTCCAGATCACTGCGCTCAACCACCGGGCGGCGGGGGTGGTGGTGCAGGCGCAGGCGGCGGCGGCCCCGGCGGAACGGCGGGCGGAGCGGGCGCCCCGTGCGGTTCGTCGGCGATCGTCTTCCACAGCGAGGTGTACCAGGGCTGCCCGGACGGGGCGTCCGGCTGCTCGTCGGCCGGTAGGCTGCCGGGCGCGACCGCCCCCGGAGGCAGTTGCACCTGGAACGGGATGTCGCCGGGCATCACGAAACCCAGCCGCTCACGCGCCTGCGCGGCGATGAACACCGGGTCGGCCAGCTTCACCTTCTGCTGCTCGAGTTCGGCGATCTGCTCACGCAACTGTTCCTCGGTGGCCTCGAGCTGCCTCATTTCCGTGCGCTGGGAGAAGTAGGTGCGCACCGGCCCGGCGATCGTCAATGTCAGCACACACACCACGGCCGCCAGGATCGCCGCGCGCCGGGCAGCCGAACCGAACCGCTGTTCGGACTGCGCCACGGTGAGCTGTTCGGCCCGCCGCACGATCGCATGGCCGACCGGTTCTGCGTCCGGCTGTTCGGACGCCTGCCTGGCCTCGATGGCGCGCGGTTCCCGGCGCGGAGTCGACGTGCCCTTCGAGCGGCCCCGGTTCGCCCCGCCCGGCTTACCCGGCCGGGAGGCCGGGGACCGACGTTTCGGATCGGGCCGCTTCGATTCGGGCATCGTCTTTCAGCGCACCATCCCTATTTGGTCTCCAGGGCGAAGCGCGGGAAGGCCAGGTCGCCGGCGTAACGGGCGGCGTCACCGAGGGCTTCCTCGATGCGCAGCAGCTGGTTGTACTTGGCGACGCGCTCGCTGCGCGCCGGCGCGCCGGTCTTGATCTGACCACTGCCGACGGCGACGGCGAGGTCGGCGATCGTGGTGTCCTCGGTCTCACCGCTGCGGTGGCTCATCATGGTGCGGTACCCGCTGTTGTGGGCCAATGCGACGGCGTCGAGCGTCTCGGTGAGCGTGCCGATCTGGTTCACCTTCACCAGCAGCGCGTTGGCCGCGCCGCGTTCGATGCCCTCTTCGAGGCGCTCGGGGTTGGTGACGAACAGATCGTCGCCGACCAGCTGCACCCGGTCACCGATCTGCGTCGTCAGCGCCACCCAGCCGTCCCAGTCGTCCTCGGACAGCGGATCCTCGATCGACACCAGCGGGTAGACGTCCAGCAGCGAGGAATAGAAATCGGCCATCTGCCCGGCGGTGCGGGTCGCCTTCTCGAAGCTGTACCCCGTGCCCTCGGTGTAGAACTCGGCGGCCGCGACGTCGAGCGCCAGCGTCACATCGGCGCCGAGCTTGAAGCCGGCGGCCTCGATCGCCGACGAGATCAGGTCCAGCGCGGCCTTGGTGCCCGCCACGTCGGGTGCGAAACCGCCCTCGTCACCCAGCCCGGTCGACAGCCCCTGCTTCTTGAGCACCGCCTTGAGTGAGTGGTACACCTCGGCACCCCAGCGCAGCGCCTCCTTGAACGACGGGGCACCGATCGGGGCGACCATGAACTCCTGGACGTCGACGCCGGTGTCGGCGTGCGCGCCGCCGTTGAGGATGTTCATCATCGGCACCGGCAGGATGTGGGCGTTCGGGCCGCCGAGGTAGCGGAACAGCGGCAGACCGGCCGATTCGGCCGCGGCCTTCGACACCGCCAGCGACACGCCGAGGATCGCGTTGGCACCCAACCGGGACTTGTCCGGGGTGCCGTCGAGGTCGAGCAGGGCCTGGTCGATGAGCCGCTGATCGTCGGCGCTCATGCCGATCACCGCGGGCGCGATGTCGTCGAGCACGGCCAGCACGGCCTTGTCGACACCCTTGCCGCCGTAACGGGAGCCGCCGTCGCGCAGTTCGACGGCCTCGTGTTCACCGGTGGAGGCGCCCGAGGGCACCGCGGCCCGGGCGAAGGTGCCGTCGGTCAGGGCCAACTCGACCTCGACTGTCGGGTTGCCGCGGGAGTCGAGGATCTCGCGGGCTCCGACCTGCTCGATGATGGGCACTGGCGTCTCCTTCGGGGGGGCTGAGCGGACGTCGCCTCAGCCTAAAGGCTGTCTGCTGCCGAGGCGTGACCAGAGGCCGGTTTCAAAGTGGGCGGCCCCCGGCGTACGCGGTGGCCCAGTCGCGCACCGTGCGGGCGTACTGCTCGGAGTAGTTGTAGGCGCGCAGCCCGTTCATCCAGCCGCGCGGGGTGGCGAGGTCCTTGCCCGTGTAGCAGAGATAGCCCGCCGCGGACAGCGCCGCGTCGTCGATGTTGTCCGGATCGGATTTGCCGTCGCCGTTGGCGTCCACGCCGTACAGCCGCCACGTCTCGGGGATGAACTGCATGGGCCCCATCGCGCGGTCCAACTCGTCGTCGCCGTCGAGGAGCCCCGAGTCCGTGTCCACGATCTCGAGGTTGCCGCTCGAACCGTCCAGGCGCATCCCGCGGATCGGCGGGGTGACCTCGCCGTTGGCGGCGACCATCGCACCGCGGTAGTTGCCGTGGTGGCTCTCGACCATGCCGATCCCGGCGAGCGTGGTCCAGGTCAGGTGGCAGTCCGGATTCTCGACCTCGGCGACCCGGGCGGCGTAGGCGTAGGCCTCCAGCGCGGTCACCGGGATGCCCAGTTGCGGCGCCCGCTCGGCGGCCCATTCGCGCAACGCATCGGCGGGGCGGCCGTCGGCGTAGGTGTCCACCGCGGGGACGGGATCACCGGCCGGGGGCGGGACACCCTCCGGAATGGGGATGCCGATCTGCCATGAGCAACTCGAGGCCAGCACCAGGACCGTCGCCACGACGACGGCAGCCACCATCATCCAGCGACCTGTTGTCCGGGTCGACAGGCTCCCCTCGTCAGACAACGCACTCCCTCAACCGACGGTCGTCGTCGCTCCATACTCCCATGCGACGGTACGTAAACGGCCTTTTCACCAGCCGGTGGCGAGGTTGCTGCAGCGCGTCGGCAGGCGGCCTCCAGGGTAACGACTCGCGCGGAGTTCGACCGTCGCCTCGGGCGCCCCGAAGCAAGTTTTTAGGTATGCCTACCCTATCGGCCACAATGCAGGTATTGTTCGGCCCCGATCAAGGAGGTGCGATGGGACGGTATATCGCCTGGCAGGTACCGGTGGTGCCATTGGCTGTGGTTCTGGCCGGCTGTTCGAGCAACGGCGAGGTCGGCGGCGACTCCGAGTCGCCGTCGGCTCCGGGAGCCTCGGAGTCCTCCGCGGCCGCCGCGGCGCCCGGCCCAGCAGCCGAGAAGGCGGCCACCGCATACAAGGC
The DNA here is from genome assembly GCA_034189785.1 of Actinomycetota bacterium. Classification (GTDB taxonomy): domain Bacteria; phylum Actinomycetota; class Actinomycetes; order Mycobacteriales; family Mycobacteriaceae; genus Mycobacterium. The sequence continues at coordinate 36,492 of JAXHUG010000034.1, read as the reverse complement.
GTACGCGATCGCCCAGGCCGACGAGCTCGTCAGCGCCGTCAAGACGCTGACCGACGCGGTGCGGGCCAGCGACCTGCAGGCCGCACAGGACGCCTACGCCCCCTCGCGCCTACCGTGGGAGCGCATCGAGCCGCTGGCCGGCCTCGTCGGGGAGATCGACGGCAGGGTCGACGCCCGCGTCGAGGACTTCGCCGACGTCGACGACCCGGCGTTCACCGGATGGCACCGCCTCGAGTACCTGCTGTTCTCCCAGAACACCACCGAGGGCGGTGCGCAGTTCGCAGATCAGCTCGATGCCGACGTCGCGACGCTGCGCAAGCAGCTGCCGACGGTCGACGTCAGGCCGGTCGACGTGTCGACCGGGGCGGCCGAGCTCATCGAAGAGGTGTCGGAAGGCAAGATCACCGGCGAGGAGGACCGCTACTCCAAGACCGACCTGTGGGACTTCGAGGCGAACCTGCAGGGTTCTGAGGCCGCGGTGAACCGTCTCTCGCCCGCGCTCGTGAAGGCCGACCCCGCGCTGCTGGGCACGATCGAGGCCGGGTTCTCGGAGATCTCCGCGACCCTGGGCCCGCTGCGCCGCGGCGACGGATTCGTGCTGTTCTGCACCGAGAACGACCCGTACCCGTCACCGCGCTGCCCCGAGGTGACCGTCGATCCCGCGACGATCGACACGATGAAGGCCCAGCTGGCCGGTCTGTCCGAGAACCTCTCCCAGGTGTCGGGGGCGTTGAAGCTGACATGACCCGAGGTTCGCGGCGTACGGATCTTTCGCGCCGAACATTCTTCGCCGGCGCCCTGGGCGCCGGCGCCCTGGGCGCCGGCGCCGCGGTCGGCGTCGGCGCCGCCCTGTCCGGATGTTCGGACGCACCGACGGCGGCGTCGGTGTTCGGAGCGCGTTTCGTCCCGTTCGACGGCCCACACCAGACCGGCATCACGTCGGTACCGATCCCCGAACAGGCTCTGATCGCCTCCTTCAACGTGTTGTCGACCGACCGGGCCGGGTTGGCGGCGACGCTGGCCGAACTGACCGACGAGATCCGGGGCCTGATGGCGGGCAGACCCCCCGGGGTGCGCGACCCCGCCTATCCCCCGGTCGACTCCGGGATCCTCGGGGAGAAACCGCCGCCGGACAACCTGTCGGTGGTCGTCGGCGTCGGCGCATCGCTGTTCGACGACCGGTTCGGTCTGGCCGACCGCAAACCCCGCGAACTCGAGACGATGCCCTTTCTGGCGAACGACCGGCTGGACCCCGAGCTCTCACACGGGGACGTCTCGATCATCCTCGAGGCCGGCCACACCGACACCGTGCAGTTCGCGCTGCGGCAGCTGATGCGCCGCACCCGTAGCCACCTGGTCCTGCGCTGGATGATCGACGGCTACGCCCGCGGTATCGGCGCCGGGCCGGCGTCGGAGGCGGCGACACCGCGAAACCTGCTGGGATTCAAGGACGGGACGTCGAACCTCGACGCGGAGGACGACGCGCTGATGGACCGCCACGTGTGGGTGGGGCCCGACGACGGTGAACCGGACTGGGCGGTCGGCGGCTCGTATCAGGCCGTGCGCATCATCCGCATGTTCGTCGAGTTCTGGGACCGCACCCGACTCGCCGAACAGGAGGCGATCTTCGGGCGGCGCAAGGTCAGTGGCGCGCCGATCGGGATGACCGACGAGTTCGCCGACCCGGACTACGCCCAAGATCCGGACGGTGAACGCATCAAACTCGACGCGCACATCCGGCTGGCGAACCCCCGCACCACCGAGACCGAGCAGAGTCTCATTCTGCGGCGCGGCTTCTCGTACTCACGGGGATTCGACGGCGCCGGCCGCCTCGACCAGGGTTTGGCGTTCGTGTCCTACCAGCGCAGCCTCGAGAGGGGTTTCCTGACCGTTGCGCGGCGACTCAAGGGCGAACCGCTCGAGGAGTACATCCTGCCCGTCGGGGGCGGGTTCTTCTTCATGCTGCCCGGCGTGCCCGGCGAGGACCGCTTCCTCGGGGATCAGCTCGTCCACTAGGACTCGTCGGCCGGCGTCGCAGCCGTCGGCCAGTGCGCCCGCCATTCCTCCTCGGTGATCCGGGTAAGCGGTGCGCTGTCGAGTTCATCGGCGACGTCCTCACCGCGACGGGCGGCCGCGACCGCCCGCTCGACACCGCGCACCGTGTCCATGAACTCGAGAACGTCTGCGCGCAGCGCGTTCTCGGCGTCGTGATCCCCCGACACCTGCACCGTGGTGAGGGTGGCGGGGATCAGGTCCTCGGGCAGCCCCGCGGCCGTCACGCGCGACAACACCTTCTGCGCCAGCGCCAACGCCGGCTGGGCGGTCGGCACATCGTCCATGGCGGACTCACGCGCCTTCTCCAGGGCTTTGCGCTCCTCCCACTGCGCCAACTGCTCGTCGAGCGAAACCGATTCCCCCGCAAGCACCGCCGGCACGCGGTTGCCGAGTTTACGGATCAGGGATTCGGCCACGTCGTCGATGGTGAACGCATGCTGGGAGGCGTCCTCGGCGATGCGGGCGTGAAAGAGCACCTGCAGCAGCACATCGCCGAGTTCGGCACGCAGTTCGTCCGCGTCGCCGCTGCGCACCGCGTCGAAGAGTTCGTAGGTCTCCTCGAGCAGGTAGCAGCGCAGCGAAGCGTGGGTCTGCTCGCTCTCCCACGGCCCCGAGGTGCGGAGCTTGTCGATCATCGCGACCGCGTCGACGAGGCGTTCGCCGGGCTGCGGATCGGGTGCGGAGATCAACCGGTCTCCGGCGGCCAGCCGGGACCTGACCGCGGGGTGGTCGGGATCCGACGACAGCAGCACCGGCGCAGCCTCATCATCCGACGCGTCAGAGAACCATGGCCGCGCGGACGGCAGCGACCACGGCACCTTGATCGGCATCTCCTCGGTGTACTGCACGTCGCCGGCGAGCAATCCGATCGCCTCGACCGGGACGAGTGAGGGGCGGCGGCGATCGACCAGGACAACCGTCATGCTCGTGCCCCCCCGAATGTCGCCATATCGATCTGCGCCTGCGGTTTTCCATTGAGCGCCAGAACCAAACCGGCCACCATCGCGACCAGTTCGGCGTCCCGGATGCGGGGTGCGGCGACACTGTCGGTGGCGCGCGGGATCGGCACCGACACCGTCCCCGTCGTCGCCCGGTAGGTGGCGCCGGGATACATCCGCTTGAGCCGCAACTGCGCGGAGTCCGGCAGCTCCATCGGCGACAGCTTCACCGTCGACGCCGACACCGAGCTGACGTCGGTGATGCCGTACTCGCGGCACAGCAGCCGGAGCCGCGCGATGCCGACCAGGCGTTGCGCGGCTTCGGGCAGCGGTCCGTACCGGTCGACGAGTTCGTCGACGACCGCGTCGACGCCGGTGTCGCCGTACGCGGCGGCCAGCCGCCGGTAGGCCTCCAGCCGCAGCCGGTCGCTGCCGATGTAGTCCGGCGGCAGGTTCGCATCGACCGGCAGGTCGATCCGCACGTCCTTCGTCTCCTGAGGTGTCGCAACGGTTTTCCCGTCGGCAGCGGCTCGATAGGCTTCGACGGCCTCACCGACGAGGCGCACGTAGAGGTCGAACCCGACCCCGGCCACGTGGCCGGACTGTTCGGCACCGAGCACGTTGCCCGCCCCGCGGATCTCGAGGTCCTTCATGGCGACGGCCATACCCGCGCCGAGTTCGTTGTTCTGCGCGATCGTGGCCAGCCGGTCGTAGGCGGTCTCGGTCAGCGGCTGCTCGGGCGGATACAGGAAGTAGGCGTATCCGCGTTCGCGGCTGCGGCCCACCCGGCCCCGCAGCTGGTGCAGCTGCGACAGGCCGAAGGTGTCGGCGCGCTCGACGATCAGCGTGTTGGCGTTCGAGATGTCGAGGCCGGTCTCGACGATCGTCGTGCACACGAGGACGTCGTACTCGCGGTTCCAGAACCCCTCGACCGTGCGCTCCAGCAGTTCCTCGGGCATCTGGCCGTGCGCGACGACAACCCGCGCCTCGGGCACCAGCGCCGCGATCCTGGCCGCGGCCTGATCGATGGTGCGCACCCGGTTGTGGATGTAGAACGCCTGCCCGTCGCGCAGCAGTTCGCGGCGCAGCGCTGCGGCGACCTGTTTGTCGTCCTGCGGCCCGACGTACGTCAGCACCGGGTAGCGCTCCTCGGGCGGCGTCAGGATCGTCGACATCTCCCGGATGCCGGCCAGGCTCATCTCCAGCGTGCGCGGGATCGGCGTGGCGCTCATGGTCAGCACGTCGACGTGGGTGCGCATCGATTTGATGTGTTCCTTGTGCTCGACACCGAACCGCTGTTCCTCGTCGACGATGATCAGCCCGAGGTCCTTCCACACCACCCCGGTCTGCAGCAGGCGGTGGGTGCCGATGACGATGTCGACCGACCCGTCCTTCATGCCCTCGATCGTGGCGCGCGACGTCGCGGGATCGGTGAACCGCGACAGCCCCCTCACGGTCACCGGGAAGCCGGTCATCCGGGTGGTGAACGTCTGAAGATGCTGGTCGGCCAGCAGCGTCGTCGGCACCAGCACCGCCACCTGCTTACCGTCCTGCACCGCCTTGAACGCCGCGCGCACCGCGATCTCGGTCTTGCCGTAGCCGACGTCGCCGCAGATCACCCGGTCCATCGGGACCGGCTTCTCCATATCGGCCTTGACCTCCTCGATGGCGGTGAGCTGGTCGACGGTCTCGGTGAAACCGAACGCGTCCTCCATCTCGTTCTGCCACGGGGTGTCCGGGCTGAAGGCGTGGCCGGGCGCGGCCTGCCGTTTGGCGTAGAGCGCCACCAACTCGCTGGCGATCTCCCGCACGGCCCGGCGCGCCTTGGTCTTCGTGTTGGCCCAGTCGCTGCCGCCGAGCTTGGACAGCGACGGTGCCTCGCCGCCGACGTAGCGCGACAGCTGGTCCAGCGAGTCCATCGGCACGTAGAGCCGGTCGGACCCGCCACCGCGCTTACTCGACGCGTACTCCAGCACCAGGTACTCGCGGCGCGCACCGCCGACGACGCGTTCGGTCATCTCGACGAACCGGCCGATGCCGTGCTGATCGTGGACCACCAGATCCCCCGCGGTCAGCGCCAGCGGGTCGACCACGTTGCGCCGTTTGGCGGCCAGCCGCTTTCCCTCGGTCGCGGCGACGCGGCTGCCGGTCAGATCGGCCTCGGTGACGATCACCAGGTTCGCACCGGGAAGCACCACCCCGTCGTGCAGCGGACCCTTCAGCACGCCGACGACACCGGCCTTCGGCTCCTCACCGGGCTCGAGCATCGTTGCGGGCGTGTCGGTTTCACCGAGCTGCTCGACAACGCGGTGCGCGGTGCCCGCACCGGCAGTGACCACCGCGCCGTAGCCGCCGGTCGCCACGTGCGCGCGCAGCATCGCGAAGATCCCCTCGACCGACGACTGCTGCCCGCGCGCCGACGGCGCCGACCGGATGTCGAGCTCGGTCGCCTTCTCGTCGGAGAGCCGGCTCAGCGTCCACCACGGGTGGCCGCCGGCTCGCGCCAAGGTGCGCACCTCGTCGAAACCGAGGAAGCCCGAAGCGCCCATCGCCTCGAGGTCGATCGGCGCTGTGCTCCCCGAACCACCCAGTGCAGCAGCCGACCACGACGCCTCGAGGAACTCCCGACCGGTCTTGATCAGGTCCCCGGCGCGGGTGCGCACCTTCTCCGGATCGCACACGAGGATGGGCGTCCCGTCCGGCAGGTGGTCGGTCAGCATCGCCAGATCGGTCGGGCGCAACAGCGGCAGCAGCGCCTCCATCCCGTCGACCGGGATACCCTCGGCGAGTTTGGCCAGCATGTCGGGCACGCTGCCCGGCACGGAGTTCGCGTGGGTCGGGTGCTCTGCGGCCAGCACCGCCGCGCGACTTCTCACGTCGTCGGACATCAGCAGCTCGCGGCACGGCACCGCGATGACGGTGTCGACGTCGATCTCGGGGATGGACCGCTGGTCGGCGACGGCGAACATCCGCATCTCGGAGACCTCGTCACCCCAGAACTCGACGCGCACCGGATGTTCGGCGGTCGGCGGGAACACGTCGAGGATGCCGCCGCGTACCGCGAACTCGCCACGCTTGGCCACCATGTCGCAACGCGTGTAGGCCAGATCGACCAGCCGGGCGATCACCGCGTCGAATGTCGCCGCCGGGGCGGCTCCGGAGGCGATCTCCGGTTCGGCGCCCACGGCCAGCGTGACGGGCTCGACATCGGCCAGGCCGGGCGCCATCGGCTGCACCAGCGAGCGGGCCGTGGTGACCACCACCCGCAGCGGCGGGCCGAGGCGGGCGTCGTCGGGATGCGCGAGCCGGCGCAGCAGCATCATCCGCGCCCCGACGGTGTCCACGCCGGGCGACAGCCGCTCGTGCGGAAGGGTCTCCCAGGACGGGAACAGCGCGGCGGCGTCGCCGAACACGCCGCGCAACTCCGCGGTCAGATCGTCGGCCTCACGGCCGGTGGCGGTGACGACGAGCAGCGGGCCGGCCTGCGCCAGCGCGGCGGTGACGAGGAGCCGGGCGCCGGCCGGACCCACCATCGCGAGATCGTCGGGTTTGTCGGCGGCTCGGCCGGACAGCCCGGTCAGACACGGATCGCGCAGCGCCAACTCGATGAGCCCCGCAATCGGGGTCTGGACATGGTGAAGCCCCGCTACGGTCATGATGACCCCATCCTAGGCGACCGGCGCGTTACTCCTCGTCCTGCAGGCGGGGGTCGGCCTCGAGGTGGGTCAGCCCGTTCCACATGAGGTTCACCAGATGCGCCGCGACGACCTCTTTCCCGGGCTCACGGGTGTCGAGCCACCACTGCGCGGTCATCGACACCGACCCCACCAGGGCCTGGGCGTACAGCGGGGCCAGCTCCGGATCGAGCCCCCGGCGGGAGAAGTCGCCCGCGAGGATCGAGCTGACCTGGTTGACGGCGTCGTTCAGCAGGGTCGAATAGGTGCCCGAGGTGATCGCCGCCGGTGAATCCCGGATCAGGATGCGGAAGCCGTCGGTGCGCTCCTCGACGTAGGTCAGCAGCGCGAGCGCGACCCGCTCCACCCGCACCCGCGAGCGGTTTTTGGTCAGCGACGAGGTGATGCCGTCGAGCAACGCCGACATCTCGCGGTCGACGACCACGGCGTAGAGCCCTTCCTTACCGCCGAAGTGTTCATAGACCACGGGTTTGCTCACGTTGGCGCGCTGCGCGATCTCCTCGATCGACGTGCCCTCGTAACCGCGCTGGGCGAACAGCGACTTGGCGATCTCGACGAGCTGTTGGCGCCGTTCAGTGCCGGTCATCCGGGCGCGAGGTGCGCGCACTTCCTTGTCGGGCGCTGCCATAAGGCGAGCGTATCGGCTTCGACTACCATCCCAGGTGATCGATCCGTCGTGGTGTAATCGGCAGCACGTCTGATTTTGGTTCAGATAGTTCAGGTTCGAGTCCTGGCGACGGAGCAATTGGCGCCGCAGGGGCCCGCCGCGAGCGGGAGGTCCCCCCGCTCGCGCTAGGTGAGGACGACACCGATGACCACATCGACCGATACCGCAATTCTCGTGCTGGCCGCAGGCGCAGGCACCCGGATGCGCTCGGACATCCCGAAGGTGCTGCACACGCTCGGCGGCCGCAGCATGCTCGCGCACGCCCTGCACACCGTGGCGAAGGTCGCCCCGCAGCACCTGGTGGTGGTGCTCGGACACGACCGTGAACGCATCACCCCCGCCGTCGAGGCGCTGGCCGAAGAGCTCGGCCGCCCGATCGACGTCGCGATCCAGGATCAGCAACTCGGCACCGGCCACGCCGCCGAGTGCGGACTCGCGGCGCTGCCCGACGGCTTCACCGGGGTCGTCGTGGTGACCGCGGGCGACGTCCCGCTGCTCGACGCCGACACCATGGCCGACCTGCTGGCCGGCCACGGTTCGGCCGCGGCCACCGTGCTGACCACGACCGTCGACGACCCGACCGGGTACGGGCGCGTCCTGCGCACCCAGGACAACGAGGTCACCAGCATCGTCGAACAGGCCGACGCCAGCCCGTCGCAGCGGGCCATCCGCGAGGTCAACGCCGGCGTCTACGCCTTCGACATCACCGCGCTGCGGTCGGCGCTGCGCCGCCTGCGGTCGGACAACGCCCAGCACGAGCTGTACCTCACCGACGTCATCGCAATCTTCCGGCAGGACGGCCTCAGCGTGCGGGCCCGGCACGTCGACGACAGCGCCCTGGTCGCCGGCGTCAACGACCGCGTGCAGCTGGCGGGGCTGGGCGCCGAGCTCAACCGCCGCATCGTCACCGCCCATCAGCGGGCCGGTGTCACGGTGATCGACCCGGGCTCCACCTGGATCGACGTCGACGTGACCATCGGCCGCGACACCGTCATCCGGCCCGGCACCCAGTTGCTCGGCCGCACCCGCGTCGGCGGGCGTTGTGACGTCGGACCGGACACCACGCTGCGCGACGTCACCGTCGGCGACGGCGCGTCGGTGGTCCGCACCCACGGCTCGGAGTCCCTCATCGGTGACGGCGCCGCCGTCGGCCCGTTCACGTATCTGCGGCCGGGCACCACCCTGGGGGCCGAGGGCAAACTCGGTGCGTTCGTCGAGACGAAGAACGCGACGGTCGGCGCCGGCACCAAGGTGCCGCACCTGACCTACGTCGGCGACGCCGACATCGGCGAGCACAGCAACATCGGCGCGTCGAGCGTCTTCGTCAACTACGACGGCGAGACCAAGAACCGCACGACCATCGGCTCGCACGTGCGGACCGGCTCGGACACCATGTTCGTCGCGCCCGTGTCCGTCGGGGACGGCGCCTACACCGGTGCGGGCACGGTGATCCGACGCAACGTGCCGCCGGGGGCGCTGGCGGTCTCGGCCGGGTCGCAGCGCAACATCGAGGGCTGGGTGGTCCGCAAACGCCCCGGATCGGCCGCGGCACGCGCAGCGGAGCAGGCGCTCGGCCACCACGACGACTCCCAGGGGTCGTGACCTCGACCAGTTCTGTTCTCGATCCGGTAACCCGGGCACGAACGACCAGACACTCTACGTACGATTAGGCCGACACGATCCCCGACCGGCGAGGGCGCACAGTGGGCACCGAGTGGACCGACAACCGCAAGAATCTGATGCTCTTCTCGGGCCGCGCGCACCCGGAACTGGCTGAACAGGTCGCCAAGGAGCTCGACAGTCCGGTGACCGCGCAGACCGCGCGCGACTTCGCCAACGGCGAGATCTTCGTACGTTTCGACGAATCCGTGCGTGGCTGCGACGCATTCGTCCTGCAGTCCCATCCCGCGCCGCTGAACCAGTGGCTGATGGAACAGCTCATCATGATCGACGCACTCAAGCGCGGCAGCGCCAAGCGGATCACCGCGATCCTGCCGTTCTACCCGTATGCCCGGCAGGACAAGAAGCATCGCGGCCGCGAGCCGATCTCGGCCCGCCTGGTCGCCGACCTGCTCAAGACCGCAGGCGCCAACCGGATCCTCACCGTCGACCTGCACACCGACCAGATCCAGGGCTTCTTCGACGGGCCCGTCGACCACATGCGGGCACAGAAACTGCTGACCGGCTACATCGTCGACCACTATCCCTGCGAGGACATGGTCGTGGTCTCCCCCGACTCGGGCCGGGTGCGTGTGGCGGAGAAGTGGGCCGACTCGCTCGGTGGTACGCCGCTGGCCTTCATCCACAAGACCCGCGACCCGCTGGTGCCGAACCAGGTGGTGTCCAACCGCGTGGTCGGCGACGTGCGCGGTAAGACCTGCGTGCTGACCGACGACATGATCGACACCGGTGGCACCATCGCCGGAGCGGTCGGACTGCTCAAGCAGGAGGGTGCGGGCGACGTGATCATCGCCGCGACCCACGGGGTGCTGTCGCATCCGGCGCGCGAACGCCTCACCGAATGCGGTGCCCGCGAGGTCATCGTCACCAACACCCTGCCCATCGGCGAGGACAAGCAGTTCCCGCAACTGACCGTGCTGTCGATCGCGCCGCTGCTGGCCAACACGATCCGCGCGGTGTTCGACAACGGTTCGGTGACGAGCCTTTTCGACGGGTCGGCGTAGATGGCGGCCGACGAGGGCTTGCGTGAGGAGCAATGAAAGAGACCGCGACCGTGGTGCAGTACCTCCAAGACGCGATGCGCGGGATCCTGTGACAGCCCGCCGCGTCACCGCGGCCGCGGCCGCGCTGCTGCTCCTCCCCGTCGGCGGATGCGGCGCGCAAACCCCTGACTACCAATCGGTCTGGAGCACGTCGAGCAGCGCTGCGCCGTCGCCGGACACACCCACCGAGACGCCGGTGCCCGTCGCGCAGTACCTGGAGGAGGTCGGCGTCACCGGCCGGACCGTGGCGCCGGAGAAGTTGCCCGACCTCACCGTCAGCATCCCCACGCCGCCGGGGTGGCAGCCGTATCCCGGCACGCAGTTCGAACCGGGCACCCGGGTGATCGCCAAGGGCGACACGTACCCCATCGCGGTGCTCATGGTGTTCGCGTTGACCGGTCAGTTCGACCCCGCCGAGGCGATCAAACACGGCGACGACGACGCCCGGCTGTCGGAGAACTTCAAGGAGCTCAACGCCTCGCAGGACAACTGGCGCGGCCTGCCGTCGGCGATGGTCGAGGGCACCTACGACCTCAACGGCCAGCGCATGCAGACCTACAACCGGATCGTCATCGCGACCGGGGCGCCGCCGGCCAACCAGCGCTACCTGGTCCAGCTGACCGTCACCAGCTTCGCCAACGAGGCCGAGAAGTACGGCAAGGACATCGAGGCGATCCTCACCGGCTTCGCCGTCGCGCCGAAGAAGAAGAACTAGCCCCACCAGCCTATACAGTGGCAATCATGAGTGACTGGACCGCCGCCGACCTTCCCTCCTTCGCCGGCCGCTCGGTGCTCGTCACCGGGGCCAACAGCGGCCTCGGCCTCGTCACCGCCCGCGAACTGGCCCGTGTCGGCGCCGACGTCGTCCTCGCGGTGCGCAACACCGCCAAGGGCGACGAGGCCGCGGCGACCATGACCGGCAACGTCACCGTCCGCAAGCTCGATCTGCAGGACCTCGCGTCGGTGCGCGAGTGCGCCGCAGGCACCGACACGGTGGACGTGCTGGTCAACAACGCCGGGATCATGGCGGTGCCCTACGCACGGACCGTCGACGGGTTCGAGAGTCAGATCGGCACGAACCACCTCGGCCACTTCGCGCTGACCAACCTGCTGCTGCCCAAGATCACCGACCGCGTGGTGACGGTGTCGTCGTTCATGCACATCTTCGGGCGCATCAACCTCGGCGACCTCAACTGGAAGGCGCGGCCGTACTCCGCGTGGCCGGCCTATGGGCAGTCGAAACTGGCCAACCTCCTGTTCACCAGCGAACTGCAGAACCGGTTGAATCGCGCCGGGTCGCCGGTGCGCGCCCTGGCGGCCCACCCCGGATATTCACACACCAATCTGCAGGGTCGGTCCGGCCGCAAGCTCGCCGACGCGGTGATGGCCCTCGGCGGCAAGTACTTCGCGACCGACGCCGACTTCGGCGCCCGCCAGACCCTGTACGCGGTGGCCCGGGACCTGCCCGGGGACACCTTCGTCGGCCCGAAGTTCGTGATGCGCGGGCCGACCGGTCCGGCGTGGCGCAGCCCGCTGGCCCGCGACATGAAGACCGCCGCGGCGCTGTGGGAGCTCTCCGAGCAGCTCACCGGCACCCGGTTCCCGCTCTAGGATTTCCGCCGGACCGTCCGGGTGCGGTAACCTGGAGGCCGCATCACGGCGAGGGTGGCCCGGCCACCGTTATCGACGGGAACACACTGTTCACGCTGTTGTCCTGCCCTGCCGTGTCCACCACCGGCATACAGGAGCAACACACCATGGCCAGGAATGCGCCGAACAAACTGACCGCCGCGGTCCGTACCGAGACCGGTAAGGGCGCCTCCCGCCGCGCCCGCCGCGAGGGCAGGGTGCCCGCGGTCCTCTACGGCCACGGCACCGATCCCCGGCACCTCGAGGTCAACGCCCGCGACTTCGCCGCGGTGCTGCGCCACGCAGGCACCAACGCCGTGCTGACCCTCGACGTCGAAGGCACCGAGCAGCTCGCGCTGACGAAGTCGCTCGAGATCCACCCGATCCGCCGCAACATCCAGCACGCTGACCTGCTGGTCGTGCGTCGCGGCGAGATGGTCACCGTCGAGGTCAACGTCATCGTCGAGGGTGACGCCTCCCCGGGCGCCCTGGTCGCCCAGGAAGCCAACACCATCGTGATCGAGGCCGACGTGCAGTCGATCCCCGAGCAGCTGGTCGTGTCGGTCGAGGGCGCCGAGGAAGGCACCCGGATCACCGCCGACAAGGTCGAGCTGCCCGAGGGTGTCACGCTGATCTCCGATCCGGAGACGCTGGTCGTCAACATCGTCAGCGCCCCGAGCGCCGAGGAACTGGAGTCCGAGGGCGGCGGCGCGTCGCTCGAGGAGCAGGCCGTCGAGGTCGCCGCGGCCGGGGCCGGGGCTTCCGGGTCCGCCGAGGAATAGGAACCGGCCGAGTAACACGACATGGCGGAGCCGTTGCTGGTGGTGGGGCTGGGCAACCCCGGGCCCACCTACGCCGAGACCCGCCACAACGTCGGCTTCCTCGTGGCGGACCTGCTGGCCGGGCGGATCGGTTCGGGATTCAAGGCGCACCGGAAGTCCGGCGCCGACGTCGCGACCGGTCGCCTGGCGGGCAGGGCCGTCGTGCTGGCCAAACCACGCACGTACATGAACGAGTCGGGCCGCAACGTCGGTCCGCTCGCGAAGTTCTATTCCGTGGCACCCGCCGACGTGATCGTCATCCACGACGAACTCGACGTCGACTTCGGCCGCATCAGGCTGAAGTCCGGCGGCGGCGTCGCTGGCCACAACGGCCTCAAGTCGGTGGCGGCGGCGTTGGGCACCACGGATTTCCAGCGTGTCCGGGTAGGGGTCGGCCGACCGCCCGGTCGCAAGGACGCGGCGACGTACGTGCTGGAACCGTTCACGTCCGTCGAACGCCCTGAGGTGCCGACGATCTGCGAACAGGCCGCCGACGCCACCGAACTGCTGATCGCCCAGGGGTTGGAGCCGGCTCAGAATCTCGTGCACGCCTGGGCGTGAGGCCCGCGTGGCTGCCGGGCGCTCGCACCGGGGACGCCCTAGGTGACCAGCGAGACCGAGTTGGCCCGGCGCAGCTTGCCCGACGGCGTCTTCGGGATGGTGCCGGGGCCGAGCACGACCACGTTGCGCGGGCGCACGTCGACCTCGGCCACCACCTCGTGGGCGACCTGACGCTCGATGCGGTGCACCTCGTTCGGGTCCTGCCAGGCGTTGGACTCCACGGCGACGGCGAACGTCTCCCTCGAGTGCCCGGCGTCGAGGCGGACGGCGACGGCGCAACCGGGGCGCACACCCTCGACGCGGCCGGCGGCCCGCTCGATGTCGGTCGGGTAGATGTTGCGCCCGGCCATGATGATGACGTCCTTGACGCGGCCGCAGACCACGACGTGGCCCTCCTCGGTCAGATAGCCGAGGTCCCCGGTGTCGTACCAGCCGTGCTCGTCCTGCGCCGGGACGAACCCGCCCATCGTGGTGTAGCCGGGGGTCAGCGGTTCGCCGCGCAGTTCGATGACGCCGACACCGCGGGCGGGCATCACGTTGCCCTGCTCGTCGATGATCCGGGCTTCGAGGCCCTGAAGCAGCGGCCCCAGCGTGGCGAGGCGTTTGGTGTTGCCCTTGGTGGCGGGCACGGCACGGCGCAGCGCGGCCAGCAGGTCGGCGTCGACCTCGTCGACCACCAGACCGGCGCCGCACTTGGAGAACGACACCGCCAGCGTGGTCTCGGCCATACCGTAGGCGGGCAGGATGGCCCCGGGGGTGAGGCCGAACGGCTTCCCGGCGCCGATCAGGTCCTCGACGTCGGCGGGTTCCACCGGCTCGGCACCCGAGAGCGCGAACCGCAACGTGGACAGGTCGAACTCACCCGGCGTGGCCTGGCGGCGCAGCCGCTTGGCCAGCAACGCATACGCGAAGTTCGGCGCCGCCGTCATCGTGCCCTTGTACTTGTCGATCAGCCGCGCCCACAGCAGGGTGTCGCGCAGGAAGTCCATCGGTGTGACCTTGACCAGTTCGGCACCGAAGTACATCGGAATGGTGAGGAAGCCGACCATGCCCATGTCGTGGAAACAGGGCAGCCAGCTGACCATGACGTCCTTGGTGACGTCGTACTCCGCGCCGATGAACATCGCCTCGGCGTTGGAGTAGATGTTGCGGTGGGTGATCTGGACGGCCTTGGGCGATCCGGTGGACCCGGATGTCAGCTGCATGAGCGCGAGTTCGTCCTCATCGACCTCGACGGGGTCGATGGGTTCGGCGGCCAGCAGGCCGGCGACGGTCAGGACCAGCAGGCCCTTTTCCTCCAGCACCCGGATGGCGACGGTGAACGGTTCGGAGACGACGACGGCCTTGGCCTCGATCATCCCGATCACGGTCATGGTGTCCTCGGCCCACATGGCGAGGTCGGTGCGCGGCGTCGGCTGGTGCAGCATGGTCAGGCTCGCGCCCCGCATCCACAGACCCTGGGCGGTCGGGGCGATCTCGACCGGGAAGCCGGCCAGCACGCCGACGGCGTCACCGGGGCCGACACCGGCCGCGGCGAGGCCACCGGCGATGCGGCGGGCCCGCTCGTGCACCTCACCCCACGTGTGGCGGACGGGATCGTGCGGCTCGCCGGTCACCATGCCGGTGCTCACGGTTCGCGCGTTGCGGTACATCTTCTCGGTGAACCTGCTCACGGCATCCTCCTGTGGACCGGCACCACTGCCCGGCTTTTCATGCTCCGCCTGTCCATGAGCGTTGCCGAGTAGGCACGCGCACACGATTGCGGAGCGGTTGGGTATCGAAACGGTGATGGACCGGGTCCTGTGGGTTTGCATCGGACCCCGCCGACGGCGCCGGCGGGAAAGGACCCGCGTCAAATGCTCGACCGCCAGCTTTCACCGCCGACCATCTTAAGAGACCCTTAAGTAACTGCCAAACTCTCGCGCCGATTGAGGCGTGCGTCACACTTTCGGTACGCAATGACCTCACACCGACTGCGAGGGCGCGGACACGACCCGCGCTCCCTGCACGGGTCCACTGGCCACCCGCACGGTCCGGCACACCCCGGCACCGGCCAGGCGGGCGCCGACGTCGATCGCCTGAGGCGATGAGGCGCACAGAAAGGCGCACGTCGGCCCCGACCCCGAGACGATGGCGGCCAGCGCACCCGCGTCCAGTCCTGCCCGCAGCGTCCGCCGCAGTTCCGGGTAGAGGCTCAGCGCGGCCGCTTGCAGGTCGTTGCCGAGGAGCGGCGCCAGTTGTCGGGCATCCCCGGACGCCAGCGCCGCCAGCAACGGCTCCGGATCGCCCAGCCGCGCGGGTTCGGCCCTGGCGCCGCCGGCCATGGCACGCAACCGGTCGAGCTCACCGAACACCTTCGGCGTCGACAGCCCCTTGTACGCGAAGGCGAGCACCCAGTGGAACGTGCCGCGGGCCAGCACGGTCGCGAGCTCCTCGCCGCGACCCGTGCCCAGTGCGGTACCGCCGTGCAGCGCGAACGGCACGTCACTGCCCAGTTCGGCGGCCATCGCGTGCAGATCGCGTCGCGGCACGCCGATCTCCCACAGATGGTTCACGGCGACCAGCACCCCCGCGGCGTCGGCGCTGCCCCCAGCCATGCCGCCGGCCACCGGGATCGACTTCTCGATCGAGATCGCCACGTCGGGTGATCTCCCGACGTGCCCGGCTATCAGTTCGGCCGCTTTCCAGGCGAGGTTGCGACGGTCGGTGGGCAGCGACTCGACGCCCTCGCCGGCCAGATCCAGAGACAGCGTGTCGGTGGTCGAGACGGTGACCTCGTCGAGCAGGGATACGGCGTGGAAGACCGTCGTCAGATCGTGGTAACCGCCGTCGCGCAGATCGCCGACCCCCAGGAACAGGTTCACCTTGCCGGGCACCCGCACGGTGACCGACCCGGTGGGCACCCACTCGGAGGCGGTGTTGCCGTTGCGCACCGCTCGACACTATCCCCGCGTGTGGACGGTGCAAACCCCGGCGGCGGGCCAGAGCGGCACTACATGACCCGAACCTGCTCCTCGGTTTCCCCGGTGCGCTGCAGCAACCGAACGAAGTCCGCGATCGTAAGGGTTTCGCCCCGTCGCGACGGGTCGATGCTGGCTGCCAGGAGCCGGCGCGCGGACTCATTACCGGACCCGGCCCACTCGGCGAAGGCGTTGCGCGACGTCTTTCGGCGCTGCGCGAACCCGATGTCGATCAGATCGAAGACCTGGGCCCTGAAATCGGCGTCCGTCGGCCACGGTGACGTCTCGTAGCGGTCGATGCGGACCAGACCCGAGTACACTCGCGGGATGGGCCAGAACACCGTCGGGGAGACCAAGCCGTAGCGGCGGACATTGCCGTAGAACCGCACCTTCGCACTCGGCACGCCGTAATCCTTGCCACCGGGGTCGGCGGCGAGCCGCTCGGCCACCTCGGCCTGGACCATCACCATCACCGAACGGATCGTCAGGAATTCCGCGAGCAGGTGGAGCAGTGCGGGCACCGCGACGTTGTACGGCAGGTTGGCGACCAGCGCGGTCGGCTGGTTCTCCAGATCGGACGGCATCAGCGTCAGAATGTCCTGGTTGAGGACCGTCAGACGGTTGATCTCGCTGTGCGAGTGATCGGCGATCGTGGTGGGAAGCCGTTGGGCGAGCAGCGGATCGATCTCCACCGCCGTCACGTGCGCGCCGCGATCGAGCAGCGCCAGGGTCAGCGAGCCGAGGCCGGGACCCACCTCGAGGACGTGGTCATGGCGGTGCACACCGGAGGCCGAGACGATCCGGCGCACAGTGTTGGCGTCATGGACGAAATTTTGCCCGAACGACTTGCGCGGGCGGAAATCGATGTCCTTCGCGAGGCGCCGGATCTCGGTGCGCCCGAGTAGTCGGATTGTCACGACGCCCCCAACCTTCCACTACACGTGGGCCAGGCTCCCCAACCTTGACTTGCCCGCGTGACCTCAGCAATCGCGATCTGTTCTTCCCTTGTTGCGAGATCCGCCCTCGGAGCATAGCGCAGACCGCCGTTGCGCTCCCAGGTGCTTTGATCGAACTGGACGCCACCGAAGTATCCGTTGCCGGTATTGATGCCCCAATTACCTCCGGCTTCGCACTGGGCGAGCGCGTCCCACGTCGCTCCGGCGCGCACCGGGGGCACCTCCGTGCCGGGCTTGGCACCGACTCGCACAACCGCGTTCCTTGCGGGGGAAACGACGACATTGGCTACTGGCAGCCTGCCGGTTTCCACACCGTTGACCGTGGAGACAGCAAAAGTCACATCCTGAACCCCGGGATTGCCCGGATCCTCGACGATCTGCCGGCTCATATTGAGGTTCACGTCGTCGATGCGGCTGTTGGCCGGTTGCAGCGGCAGCCGCTCGGTGACCTTCTGGACCCGGATCCGCGTTATCTGGATCTGCATCCCGTCGACCACCGGAGCCGACGCGGCCGGCACGACCTTGTCGCGCTGCTGGAGCGGTGCGCCCGCGGCATCGAGCAGACCGGCCACGTTCGCCGCGGCCAGGCGCACCGTGCGGATCGCCCCGCCGTCGTCGATGTGGACGGTTTTCGGGGTGACGACCGGAAGCGCCATCCCGCCGAGCGGCACCCGGCTGCCGCGCGACGCGGCGGCGGGGGCGCTGTCGGTCATCTGAAGCTGCGCCAGCGCCTCGTCGACCGTCGAGGCCGTGGTCCACACCTGCCGGGTGTGCCGGCCGTCGAGCGAGATGTCCAGCGGCCGGCTGCGCCGCAGCACGATGGTGTCCGACGGACGCACCTCGGCGTCCCCGGCCGGGGAGAGGTCGTCGCGCTCCCCCACCTCGAAGCCGTTCTCCTGTACGACGTCGATCACGCGCGACTTCATCGTGGACACCGTGGTCTCGGTGCCGTCCACCGAAAGGGTGACGGTCTTGTGCGCGGAGACGGCGTAACCGCCCGCGAAAGTCAACGCCACCAGCAGCGCGCCGACCACGATGCGCAGCATGGGCGAGCGCGCCTCGTGCAGCCTGTTCAAAGCAGTCAAGTCCGGAGAATCCCTAGTTTTTGGTAACGAACGTATGAAAAAACCCGGCGCCAGGTCCGCTTACGATCACAAGACGGTAACGAACTCCTTTACCGACATCAACCCGTACGGAGTCCGTAGACGCGGATCGCGTTGTCGGCGGTTTGCTGAGCCAACTCCTCGGCCGGCTCGCCCCGAACCCCGGCCAGCGCCCGCACGGTGTACGGCAGGCAGTACGGCTCGTTGGGCGCACCGCGGTACGGATGCGGGGTGAGAAAAGGTGCGTCCGTCTCGACGAGGAGCTGTTCGCCGGGGATCAGCTGCGCCGCCTCCCACAGCGCGTGCGCGTTGCGGAAGCTGACCGTTCCCGACAGGCTCAGCAGCCAGCCCGCGTCCACACAC
The DNA here is from genome assembly GCA_034189785.1 of Actinomycetota bacterium. Taxonomy (GTDB): domain Bacteria; phylum Actinomycetota; class Actinomycetes; order Mycobacteriales; family Mycobacteriaceae; genus Mycobacterium. The sequence continues at coordinate 18,021 of JAXHUG010000034.1, read as the reverse complement.
GAGCGCGCCATCTGCGCATCCGAAGAGAAGCAGTGGAAGATCACCGCCTCCGGGGCGCCCTCGGCGGCGAGTACGTCGAGGACGGCCGCGTCGGCGTCGCGGTTGTGGATCATCAGCGGCTTGCCGGTGCGCTTGGCGAGGTCGACGTGCCAGGCGAACGCCTCCCGCTGCACCTCCGGCTCAGCGCAGCCGTCGAGCTTGCCGGGCCAGTACAGATCCATCCCGGTCTCACCGACCGCCACCACCCGCGGGTGGGTGACGAGCCGTTCGATCTCGACCTTCGCCTCATCGGTCAGCGCGCCGGCGCGGGTCGGGTGCAGGGCCACCGCCGCGGAGACCCGGTCATCCCATTCGGCGGCCTGAACGGCCCAGCGCGCGGCGGCCAGGTCGTCGGCGATCGTCACCACGGCGCCTACGCCGACCGCGCCCGCCCGGTCCAGCATCGCCCGCACGTCGTCACTGTCGCGCGCGCCGCAGGCGTCGAGGTGGGTGTGCGCATCGATCAGCGGCGTCAACGGCTCGGGGGCCGGCGGTGCCGGACGGTTCGATCGACTCACGTCCCACACCATAAGGTGAAGTCAAATGAGTCAGCCGTTCTACATCACCACCGCGATCGCCTACCCCAACGGCGATCCGCACGTCGGCCACGCCTACGAGTACATCGCCACCGATGCGATCGCCCGGTTCAAGCGGCTCGACGGATATGACGTGCGCTTCCTGACCGGCACCGACGTGCACGGACAGAAGATGGCCGAGACGGCGACGGCGCTCGGTGTGCCCGTCGCCGACCTCGCGCGGCGCAACTCCGATGTGTTCCAGCGGCTGCAGGAGAAGCTCAACATCTCCTTCGACCGGTTCATCCGGACCTCCGACGCCGACCATTACCAGGCGTCCGAGGACATCTGGCAGCGGATGGACGCCGCCGGCGACATCTATCTCGACGCCTACTCCGGCTGGTACTCGGTGCGCGACGAACGGTTCTTCGCCGAAGGTGAGACGACGCTGCGCGAAGACGGCGTTCGAGTCGCCACCGAAACCGGCGCCCCGGTGACGTGGACCGAGGAGCAGACCTACTTCTTCAAACTGTCGGCCTACACCGACCGGCTACTCGCCCACTACGAGGCCCATCCCGAATTCGTCCAGCCCGACGCCCGGCGCAACGAGATCGTCAGCTTCGTCTCCGGGGGGCTGCGCGACCTGTCGATCTCCCGCACCACGTTCGACTGGGGTGTGCCGGTGCCCGACCACCCCGACCACGTCATGTACGTGTGGGTGGACGCGCTGACGAACTACCTCACCGGGGTGGGCTACCCCGACACCTCGTCGGAGACGTTCCAACGGTACTGGCCGGCCGATCTGCACATGATCGGCAAGGACATCATCCGGTTCCACACCGTGTACTGGCCGGCGTTCCTGATGTCGGCGGGACTCGAGCTGCCGCGCAAGGTCTTCGCGCACGGCTGGCTGCTCAACCGCGGCGAGAAGATGAGCAAGTCGATCGGCAACGTCGTCGACCCCGTGAACCTGGTCGACACCTTCGGCCTCGACCAGGTTCGCTACTTCTTCCTGCGTGAGGTGCCGTTCGGCCAGGACGGCAGCTACAGCGAGGACGCCATCATCGGCCGCATCAACGCCGACCTGGCCAACGAGCTGGGCAACCTCGCGCAGCGCTCGCTGTCGATGGTGGCCAAGAACCTCGGCAGCGCGGTCCCCGAACCCGGCGAGTTCACGCCCGACGACCTCGCACTTCTCCAGGCCGCCGACGCGCTGACGGACCGGGTCCGCCGCCATTTCGACGAGCAGGCGATGCACCTTGCGCTGGAGGCGATCTGGTCGGTGCTCGGCGCAGCCAACCGGTACTTCTCCGCCCAGGAGCCGTGGGTGCTGCGCAAATCGGAGGCCGCCGACGATCAGGTGCGGTTCCGCACCGTGCTGTACACGACGCTCGAGACCGTGCGGATCGCAGCGCTGCTGACCCAGCCCGTGATGCCGGATTCGACCGCCACTCTGCTCGACCTGCTCGGTCAACCTGTCGACGAGCGCACGTTCGCCGCCGTTGCGACGCGCCTCGCGGCGGGTACCGCACTGCCGAAGCCAGTCGGGGTGTTCCCGAGGTACCAGGTCGACGAAGGGTGAACGGGACATCGTCGAAGAGGTGGCCCGGCGCAACGCCGGACAAAACCCCGGACAAACTGGTCGGCGTGGACGTCCCGCGGGAGATCACCCGCACGGTCTGAGAAGCTGAGGCGGTGCGGATCGAGCGGCTCGGCGGCCTCGGCGACGCGCCGGCGGTGCTCGCCGCGGTCGCCTCCGCCGGCGCCGCGCTCGGTCTTCCGCCGCCCGCGGCGCTGCTCGGGGACTGGTTCGGGTCCACGGCTGTCATCGCCCCGTCGGTGGCGATCGCTCCCGTCGACCCGACCGAGGTGTTCGACGTGCCGCCGGGCGCCGGGAACGCCGTCGGCGGAGGGTGGTTCGGCCACCTGTCGTATCCCGATCCCGGCGCGAACGGCGTCGGCCCGCGTATTCCGCCGGCGGCCGGCGGCTGGTCGGACTGTGTGCTGCGACGTGACCGCGAGAGCTGCTGGTGGTACGAAAGCCTCAGCGGGACAACGGCTCCGGCGTGGCTATGCGCTGCTGCTCGACATCCCGCAGCGCCGCCGGCCCACGAGATCGACTGGACGCCACCGGATCGCGACGCCCACCGCCGGGGCGTGAGCGGCTGCCTGGCCGCGATCGGCGCGGGCGAGGTGTACCAGGCCTGCGTGTGCACACAGTTCACCGGCCGCCTGCACGGGTCCCCGCTCGGCTTCTTCGTCGACACCGCGCGGCGCACCACCCCGGCCCGGGCCGCGTACCTGGCGGGCGACTGGGGTGCGGTCGCATCGCTGTCGCCGGAATTGTTCCTGCGCCGCCGCGGCACGGCGGTGACGTCCAGCCCGATCAAGGGCACGCTGCCGTCGACTGCAGATCCAACCGGGTTGCGCACCTCGGTCAAGGATGTGGCGGAGAACATCATGATCGTCGACCTGGTCCGCAACGACCTCGGCCGGATCGCGCGGACGGGGACGGTGACGGTGCCCGAACTGCTGACCGTCCGCCGGGCGCCCGGGGTCTGGCATCTGGTGTCCACGGTCACCGCGGAGATCGACACCGGCCTACCGATGGCCGAGGTGCTCGACGCGACGTTCCCACCGGCGTCGGTCACCGGCACCCCGAAGGACCGAGCCCGCAGCCTGCTGCGGAATTGGGAGCCGGATCGACGCGGTATCTACTGCGGCACAATCGGCCTCGCTTCTCCGGTGGCGGGTTGCGAACTGAACGTCGCGATCCGGACGGTGGAGTTCGGCGCGGACGGATCCGCGGTGCTCGGCGTCGGCGGAGGCATCACCGCCGATTCCGATCCGGACCGCGAGTGGGAGGAATGCCTGCACAAGGCCGCGTCCATCGTCGGGCCATGTTCGCCGGTTCGGCGCGCAGACCGATCTGTGGTAATCAACCCGGTATGACTGAACCGACCGGCAAGCTCACCGAGGTGGGCCCCATGCCGCTTCCCGCGCTGAACGACTTCCCGTCAGACCAGCCGGTCGTGATGGTGGATCTGCTCAAGTTCGCCGAACCCGACGGTCAGCGGAGCTATCAGCGTTACGGCGCGGCGTTGGCGCCGTTGTTGGAACGGGTCGGCGCGTCGATTGTCTACGGGGGGTCGTCAGCGGCGTTCGTGATCGGCGACGAGGGCTGCCCGTGGTGGGACGCCATCCTCCTGGTTCGGTACCCGACACCCTCGGCGTTCCTCGAGATGGTCACGAGCGAGGAGTACAACGAGATCCACGTGCACCGCGCGCAGGCGCTGGAACAGGGCGAAGTGATTGCGACGTCGCACTGGTCGGTCACCACCGACCAGTCCTAGCCGCGCGAGCGCAGCACCGCGTCGTAGAGTTCGCGGCGCGACGGGGCGCCGGGATGGGCGGCGATCACCTCGGCGCAGGCATCCTTCACGCGCACGCCCGCCGCGACGCGGTCGTTGACGTCGGCGACAAGGGTATCCAGGTCTGCGGACGGCACCGCGCCCGCGAGCACGACGGTGATCTCCCCCAGCACACCGTCGGCGGCCCAGTCGGCGAGCTCGGCCAGCGTGCCGCGTCTGACCTCCTCGTGGGTCTTCGTCAGCTCCCGGCAGACCACCGCCCGGCGGTCGCCGCCGAGCGTGCCGGCGGCGTCGCGCAGGGTGTCGGGCAGGCGGTGGGGTGATTCGAAGAACACGCAGGTGCGCTGCTCGCCGGCAAGTGCCTGGAACCAGGCCAGCCGGGCGACGTGCTTACGGGGTGGGAAGCCCTCGAAACAGAACCGGTCCGACGGCAGGCCGGAGACCGCCAGCGCCGTCGTCACCGCCGAGGGGCCCGGCAGGCAGCTCACCGTCAGCCCGGCGTCCACACACGCGGTGACCAGCCGGTATCCGGGGTCGTTGATCAGCGGCATCCCGGCGTCGCTGACCACGAGCACCGTCGCCCCCGACTTGACCGCCTCGACCAGCGCCGGAACCCGCGACGCCTCGTTCTGGTCGAAGAAGCTCAGTACCCGGCCCACGGGCCGAACGCCCAGCGACTGAGCCAGCTGGCGCACACGGCGGGTGTCCTCGGCGGCCACGATGTCGGCCCGGGCCAGCGCGTTCACGAGCCGCTCGGAGGCATCGCCGGGCTGGCCGAGGGGGGTGGCGCCGAGCAGCAGACGACCAGCGCTCATTTCGGCGGGCAGGAACGCAGCGACCGGGGGATGTACATCAGCACAGCCTACGATCTGAAGACGTGACCGCCCCCGCCACCGAAGCTCCGCGCGCGGTTCCGGTCATCAGCCCCGCCCCTCTGCTGCCGGTGGCCGACTTCGGACCCGTCGACCGGTTGCAGGGCTGGGCGATGACGGCGGTGATCACCGCGCTCGCCGCGATCACCCGGTTCCTCAACCTCGGCTCGCCCACCGATGCGGGCACACCGATCTTCGACGAGAAACACTACGCCCCGCAGGCCTGGCAGGTGCTGCACAACCACGGCGTCGAGGACAACCCGGGCTACGGGCTGGTGGTGCACCCGCCCGTCGGCAAGCAGTTGATCGCCATCGGCGAGGCGCTGTTCGGCTACAACGGGCTGGGCTGGCGGTTCTCCGGCGCGGTGTGCGGGGTGGTGCTGGTCCTGCTGGTGGCGCGGATCACCCGGCGGATCAGCCGTTCGACTGCGGTGGGCGGCATCGCCGGGCTGCTGCTGATCGCGGACGGCGTCAGTTTCGTCACGTCGCGCACCGCACTGCTCGACGGGTTCCTCACGTTCTTCGTCGTCGCGGCGTTCGGCGCCCTGATGGTCGACCGCGACCAGGTCCGTGAGCGGATGCACGTCGCGCTGCTCGAGGGCCGGATCGCCGAGACGCCGTGGGGCCCGCGACTGGGCGTGCGGTGGTGGCGGTTCAGTGCGGGTGTGCTGCTCGGGCTGGCGTGCGCGACGAAGTGGTCGGGGCTGTACTTCGTGGCGTTCTTCGGCGTTATGACGCTGGCGCTCGACATCGCCGCGCGCCGGCAGTACCGGGTGCCCCGGCCGTGGGTGGGCGCCTTCCGGCGGGACCTCGGGCCGTCGCTGTACGCGATGGTGCTGGTCCCGTTCGGCGTGTACCTGGCGTCGTACACGCCGTGGTTCGCCTCCGAGACCGGGGTGAACCGGCACGAGGCCGGGCAGTCCATCGGCGAGGACAGCCCGTGGCCGGTGCCCGACGCCGTTCGGTCGCTGTGGCATTACACCTACGCCGCCTACCGGTTCCACTCCGGGCTGACCAACTCCGACGGCAACCACCACCCGTGGGAGTCCAAACCGTGGACGTGGCCGATGTCGCTGCGGCCGGTGCTCTATGCGATCGACAACCAGGACGTGCCGGGCTGCGGTGCGCAGTCGTGCGTGAAGGCCGTGATGCTCGTCGGCACGCCCGCCATGTGGTTCATCGCGGTGCCGGTGCTCGGCTGGGCGGTGTGGCGGGCGTTCGTCAACCGCGACTGGCGCTACGCCGTTGTGCTGGTCGGCTATTCGGCGGGCTTCCTGCCGTGGTTCGTCGACATCGACCGGCAGATGTACTTCTTCTACGCCGCGGTGATGGCGCCGTTCCTGGTGATGGCGATCGCGCTGATCCTCGGCGACATCCTGCATGCGCCACGGCAGAACGCCGAGCGGCGCACGCTCGGACTGATCGTCGTCGCGGGCTATGTGGCGCTGGTCATCACGAACTTCGCGTGGCTGTTCCCGATCCTGACCGGCATCCCGATCAGCCAGTCGACGTGGAACCTGCAGATCTGGCTACCCAGCTGGCGCTGACGCGCGACGGTACTCGTTATTGCTCGTCATTGCACACAGGGTCGTTGCCGGACGGTCATCCACAGCCCTGCGTGCAATGTCTCGACTCGCCACCCGCGTTTGTCGGCGACTACCGCCAGCATCGAGCCATGTCGGAGGCGGTGGTCGGCGGCGAGCTGCTGGCGAGCGGAGTGCTCACCCGCGGGCAGTTGCGATGGAACTATCGCCGGCTCTTCCCCGATGTCTACGCCCCCAAGGAGTCGCCGCCGACGCTACGACTGAGGATCGCCGGCGCCTGGGGCGTGGTCGGGCAGAAACGGCGTGATCACCGGCCGCGCCGCCGCGGCGGCACACGGCGCGCTGTGGGTGGGCGCGCCGACGCCCATCGAGATGCTGTGGCAGTGCGGGCGGCCGCCGGACGGGATCATCGTCCGCAATGAACGGATCGCCGGCGACGAAATTCTCGAAGTAGACGGTCTGCCTGTCGCGACACCGCGTCGGACCGCCTTCGATCTCGCGAGGCATCTGCCCCGTGACTCCGCAGTGGCTCGTCTCGACGCGTTGGCACGGGCCACCGGCATCACGGCGGCGGAGGTACTCGCGCTCGCCGAGCGGTACCCACGGGCGCGGGGGCTGCCACGTGCACGCATCGCGCTCGACCTGATGGACGGCGGTGCGCAGTCGCCGAAGGAATCCGAGCTTCGCCTGACGCTCATCGACGGCGGGCTTCCCCGGCCACGTACGCAGATCCGCGTGAGTGACGGATACCGCGAGGCGTTCACCGACATGGGGTATGACGAACCGAAGGTGGGGCTGGACTACGAGGGAACCCACCACAGCACCGATCGGGGTCGGTACGTCTACGACATCGGGCGCGCGGAACTCATCGACAGCGAGGGCTGGATCGACGTCAAGGTGGTCAGGGAGCACAGTCGACGGTTCGTCCTGCACCGCGTCCGTGAGGCGTTCGTGCGGCGCGGGTGGGCTCCTGAGACTTCGCGCTGACGGTTCCCGAAACGGGTCGGACCACAGCCGTGGGCGCAATCTTCGGGCGTCGTGAACCGGCGTCACAGCGGGTCGCGGGCCGCCGGGCAGGACATGCACCGCGGCCCACCGCGACCCGTGCCCAGCTCCGACGCGGCGATCGGCAGCACCTCGATACCCGAATCCGCCAGCCGCGCATTCGTTTCCGTATTGCGCTCGTAGGCGGCCACCACACCCGGGGCGAGGGCGAGCGTGTTGTTCCCGTCGTCCCACTGTTCGCGTTCGGCGGTGACCGGGTCGAGCCCGGTGTCGATCACCCGCAACCGGTCCGTCCCCATCGCCTCGGCTGCGGCAATGACGAACGGCGCGGCATCGTCGATCCGCACGCCGCCGTCGCCGTTGCGGCGAATCGTGAACGCCGACAACGTGTCCACCACGATCGGATACATCACCACGGCGTCGACGTCGACCATCGTGCACACCGTGTCGAGGTGCATCTGCGCCCGCTCCTGGGCGATCGGCACGGCGAGCACGGTGTGCGCGAGATCGTCGTCGAACAGGCTGCGCGCCAACGCTTCCGCACCGGCCGGCGTCGTCCGCTCCCCCACCCCGACCGCCACCACTCCCGGAGAGAGCAACAGCACGTCACCACCCTCGACCGGCGCCGAGCGCGACTCGTATGCCCGCCGCACGCCGAGGAACCGCGGGTGGTGGGCGTAGATCAGGTCGGTCAGCGACGTCTCGCGCGACCGGGCGGGCAGTGACAGCGACGGGATCGCCACCCGCGGACCGATCCAGAACGACGAGTCCCGTGTGAACAGCAGGTTGGGCAGGGGTTCGATGACGAAGTCCCCGCCGTGGTGCATGAGACGCACCAGCGACACATCGCTCGCCGCGAACGGCAACTCGTTGAACGTCATACCGGCGACGAGCACATGCGCCAGCGGGGCGGCCGCCAGCGTTCGCAGATACGCCGAGAGTTCCTGCGCGAGGGGCAAACCCAAACGTCGCGGGTCGACGGCTGCGGCGATACCGTGCATCCGTGCCGCCCCGCTGTTGAGCGCCTCGGTGAGCAGATCCGCCAGCAGCAGCACCTCGACGCCGCGCGACCGCAGCAGTTCGGCGAACGCGTCGTGTTCGTCCTGCGCGCGCGACACCCACGGCAACCCGTCGAACAGCAGGGCGTCGTTGTTGCGCGGGGTCAGCCGCTGCAGTTCGGCGCCGGGGCGGTGCAGGATGACCACACGCAGCGTGCCGACCTCGGAATCGCAGCCCAGTGTCACATCTAGCACCGTAGCGCTGACCCCGAGTGGGATGTCGGCCCGCAGCGGTGTCGCGGTCCCGGCGCTGCGCTTCTACGAGCGCGAAGGCCTCATCACCAGCCGGCGCGGCGCTGGCCAACCCCGGTGACGTCCCCGCCGGAAGCGGCCCGGGACCGGTTATCCTCCAGGATGTCGAACGCGTGTGCGATACACTCGCGGCCATGGAGCTGGCTCTACAAGGCTCGCTTTTCGAGCACGCGGAGCGCCGCACGCTGGGCGACGGCGCATGGCTCGACGTCCGGTCGGGCTGGCTGACGGACGCCGACACCCTCCTCGACGAACTGCGTGAGCGCATCCCGTGGCGCGCCGAGCGCAGACAGATGTACGACCGGGTGCTCGACGTGCCGCGGCTGCTCAGCTTTCACGACCTCGTCGAGGACGAGGCGCCGCATCCACGCCTCAAACGCATGCGCCGACGGCTCAACGACACCTACGGCGGCGAACTCGGCGAACCCTTCACCACCGCTGGCCTCTGCCTCTACCGCGACGGCAACGACAGCGTCGCCTGGCACGGCGACACCATCGGCCGCAGCAGCCGCGAGGACACGATGGTCGCGATCGTCGGCCTCGGCGCCACCCGGGTCTTCGCGCTGCGGCCGCGCGGCGGCGGCCCGTCGCTGCGCATCCGGCACCACCACGGCGACCTGCTGGTGATGGGCGGATCCTGCCAGCGCACATGGGAACACGCGATCCCGAAGACCACCCGGCCGACCGGTCCCCGGATCAGCATCCAGTTCCGGCCGCACGACGTGCGGTGAACGCTCAGCCCCGCACGGCGGCGACGGCGTCGACGAGCAGCCGCCGGGCCCGGTCGGTGTTCACCGGCGCCACCGGCTTGTCCGGGACCACGAGCGGATTCGCCGTCACGATCACCATGTACGTCCCGAACCGGGCGGTGTAGTTGTACAGCTCCCCGGTCCGGGGCGCGCCCGCCACCACGGTCTGCAGCACGCGATGGGTGGCGCTGGTCTGCACACCGTCGATGTGCGGCGCCTCCACCACCTCGACGGCCCCGCGTAGTCCCGGCCCGCTGAAATCGACCTTCGTGCAGGTGTCCCCGGGTTCGGTCACCGGCACCGGGGCGTTGGTCTCGACCGCGAGCGCGATGAACCGGTTGCCCTCACCCTCGGCGGTGGCGGCGGCCATGTTGCCCTTCAGATCGCCCTCGGGTAGCCGGCCCTCGGCGAGTTTCGCGCACTCCGGGGGCTGAAACGTCATGCCGGGCGGCATCTTCTGCGGTTGCAGGAGTTTCGGGTCGATCCCCGTCGGCGCGATGTCGCGGTATCGGAACCCGTCCCCGAACGTCGACTTGACCTCCGAGATGCGGGCGATGTCGGCGTCGGGGTGATCCGATTCGGCGGCTGGGGTGGGCCCACAGGCGGCGAGCAGTCCGACGCACGTCGTGGCCGCGACCTTCTTCGGGGTGGACATCGCCGCCAATGTACCGGGCGACCGCGCTCAATCCCTCAACGCTGCCACGGTGCGGGTCAGCAGATCCGCGGCGAAGTCGTCGCCGAGTGCGGGATGCGGCGATCCGGGGTCGGTGACGACGGTGACGTACACCAGGTGCGCATCCTCATAGGCGACGAAGGTCCGGGCGTGCGACAAGGTTTCCGTTCCCCCTTCGACGACCGTGGCGGTGTCGGCCACCAACTCCAGGCCGACGGCCCCGGTCACAGCCGGCCGGTCGGCGAGGCGCACGGTGCCGGTCGTCGGGCCGGCCGTCATGGTCCACTCGCCGCACTCGGCGAGCAGCATGGGGTCGGCGGGCGCCGCGCCGTCGGCCGCCACCGCGTATGCGATGCCGCCTTCGCCCGATGCCGAGAATCCGCGCACCGTCGACGGTTCGACTACGGGCTCGGCGAGGGCGCCGCACTGTGGTGGCTCCGCCGACCAGGTCGGGCCGTACCCCCATTGCGCGAGCGGTGTGACACGACCCTGCAGTTCGGCCACCTCATAGCCCGGCGGCAGTTCGTAACGGGCCCGGCTCATCCGCGACGGGTCGATGGCACCGGCGGCTTCGATGGTCGGCGGGGCAGGGGGCGACGGCGACGGTTGACCGCAGGAGCTGACACTGACGGCGGCGGCCACGATGACCGCGAAGCGGCGCACCCGGCGTTGATATCACAACGTGCGCCCCGCGCCGGTGAGGCGGCGTCCGGGGTCGCTTTGGGCCTTCTTCGGTTCGTGCCGGCCGCCCATCAGCCGACGGCCCGGATGACCTGGCGGGTGACGTCGCGGATCCGGCCGGTCAGTTCCGGCGGGAACGGCAGCGTGGCCGGGTCGGGCACGTCGACGGTGGTGGTCACCACGCCGGGATCGGCGCGCTCCCAATGCGCCCCGAACCGGTCCAGGATCCTGCGCATCGCGTAGTTGTCGTTCAGCACGCGGGCGGTGAACCGGCGGACACCGTCGTAGCTCGCCACGACGACGAGCGCGTACATCAGGACCGTGCCGATACCGCGGCCCTGGTAGTCGTCGCCCACGGTGAACGCCACCTCCGCGGTGGCGGGGTCGCCTTCCTCGCGGACAAGCCGCGCATCGGCGACGACCGGTCCATGGACGCCGTCGGTCGTCACCCAGACGAAATGATCGGCGTAGTCGACCTCGAACAGATAGGCCATCAGGCGCGGCGTGGGCCTACACGCGGATTGGAACCGCCGGTAGAGAGTCTTGCTGGAGAATTCGACCGGACCGTTGACCGTCCGTTCGTTGTCGCCGGGCAGGACGGGCCGGATGAACAGTTGGGTGCCGTCACGCACCGTGATCGGAATCGGCGTGACGAACGCCGCGAGGCGTTGGCGGGCGAGGCGGACGAGCTTGTTCATCATGCCCGGGACGTCGAGCATGGTGGCGAACGCTTCGTGGGCACCGACCCAGCCGGTCACCTCGTCGAGCGCGATGACCGTCGCGGTGCGTGGGGCATCGCGCATCAGGGCGATCTCGCCGACGATCATGCCGTGGTGGACGTCGACGACGGCGTGCAGACCTTCGGCACCGGTATGGCTCACCTCGACCCGCCCCGTACCGATCAGCAGGAAGGACACCGCGTGTTCGCCCTGGCGCATCAGGATCTCCCCGGGCGCCGCGCTCAGCGGCCGCAGCTGCGCCGCCAGCGGCTCCAGATTCCCGGTGGAGCAGCCGGCGAAGAAGTCCAGCGCCGCGAGCTCATCTACGCGGGCGGCAGTCACACCGGCCATCGGTCCAAGGCTACTGGTCCGAGGGGACGGCGAATCCGCCGAACCCGACAACGAGAAGCGCCCGGTGTCCGTCGAAACGGATCCGGGCGCTCTTCGGTGCTTCAGAGCGGCTGGGCGCGGGTCACCACTCAAACATCTCGGGCCCACCCGAGTCGAAGATCCCATCGTCGATGGGTCCCCACAAGTAGGTGCGGGCGGTGGTGGACGGCACGGCGCGCAGCGAGTCCTTCGACTCACCGCCGGCCGGCGGCAGCGGCGCGCCGATGCGGGCGGCACGCACCTCCGAGGGTCCGGCGTTCGCGACACCGAGGCCGGCGACGCGGATACCGTCTTCGGCGACGGGGAACGCGGACGGCGCCGAGGAGTCCCCCTCGACGTCGTCGACGTCGGCGCCTGCGGTTCCGGCTCCGAACGCCAGGAAGGCTCCGGTGACGGCGAGCGCACCGAATCCCATGATGCCCAGCTTCTTCGTTCTACGGACGAGGGCTTCGGCGTGTTCGGCCATCTGCCACCCCTTTCTCTGCGGGATCGGATCCCGGACCTGTTGACCTCGAGCGCGCTGACGCGGATCATCAGATTATCAGGGAAGGGGGTACCCCGCACTGCACGCAGGTGGCGGATTCGGTGAATTTTCGGCTCTATCGCCATGAATCTCTATTGCCATGAATGTGGATGGCCCGTCGTCGAAGGGCCTCTGAAGTGGAGCTAAGGGGAATCGAACCCCTGACCTACTCGATGCGAACGAGTCGCGCTACCAACTGCGCCATAGCCCCTGGTACCGGTACGGAAGGCTACCAGCCGTCACGCACCGGTCGAAATCGACCTACTGCCCGGCAGCCTTGGGCAGATCGAAGTGCCGGGCGAACGCGACCTCGTCGAGGTGGGCGAAGACCGGGTCCTCGTCGTCGATCTCCAGCACCGCCGCACCGGGCCTGCGCAGGCGGGCGGGCACCACGTCGAGTTCGGGGTCCTCGGCGTTCTCCACGCCCAGCCGCGAGCGGCGGATGCGCTGCGCGCGCCTGCGCCGCAACTGCTCCTCGATGCGCGTCTGCCGCCGCAGGTAGCCGAGGTAGAGAACGGTCACCGCGCCCACTGCAGCGCACAGCCACCAGGCCCACGGCGCGACGAGATAGGCGAGGACGGCCGAGGCCAGCAGCGTCACCGCCATCGACGTCACCATGCGCTTGCGGAACCGGTATTTGCGGGCGCTGACGGCCTCGGCCGTCTTCGACTCGTAGCGCCGTCTGCGCACCGCACCCGCCGGCTCGGCGTCCGGGGCGGCCTCGATCCCCGACGAGTCCGGCACGTACTCGTATTCCTCTTCGGTGCCGTCCCCGGCGAATTCGGCGTCGCCCGAATCCGCTGCGACATCACCGGTTTGGTCGCCGGCCTGGTCCTCGGACTCGGCGTCGAACTCGGGCGCCCCGTCCGCGGTGGGCAGGATGTCCTCGAGTGGCTCGTCGGCGGCGGAGCCGACGGGCAGCGCCCCGGAGTCCTCCTCGACGATGTCGACATCGAGGTAGTCGGGTTCGGTTTCGCGCTGCGGCGCGGCGGCCGGCACCACGGCGCCCTGCGGCTCGTCGGCGAGGGTGTCGGCGTCGAGGGTGTCGGCGTCGAGGGTGTCGGCGGACGGGCGCCAATCCGGGTCGGAGTGGTGGCCGGCCGCCGGACCGGACCGACGGAGCAGTCGAGCACCCCGCCCCGAGTTCAGCACGCGGGTGGCCAGCGCGACGTCACTGGTGCGCCGCACGGCATCGCGCTTGCTCACCAGCATGGGCACCAGCACGAAGAGCCAGAGCACCACGAGTGAGATCCACAGCAGAGATTGGGGGATGCTTGGCATTCGCCTGCTCCTTTCCCCTACAGGCTAGGTCGGTTGACCAGCGCACCTGGGGGCGACGCGCCGAGACAATTACACACCTGTCATTCGCTTGTGACAAGCACCACCAGTCACACGTGTCACATCAGTAACAGCGCTCAGGTCCAGCCGGCGCGGCCCGAGCGCACCAGCATGGACGACGCCGACCCGCTGAGTTCCTCGACGGTGATCGCCACGAGCAGGTGGTCACGCCACGCGCCGTCGACGTCGAGATAGCGTTTGAGCAGACCCTCCTCGCGGAAGCCGACCTTTGCCAGCACCCGTCGGCTCGGAGCGTTCTCCGGCCGTACGGTGGCCTCGACACGGTGCAGCATCACCGGCCCGAAGCAGTGGTCCACCCCGAGCGCCAGCGCCGCGGTCGCCACTCCCCCGCCGATGCGCTCACTGGCCACCCAGTAGCCGATCCAGGCCGAGCGCAGGGCGCCGTGGGTGACGTTGCCGATGGTCAACTGTCCCGCGAACTGCCCGTCGACCTCGATCACATACGGCAGCATCCGCCCTTTGCGGGCCTCCGACCGCAGCGTCGAGCACACCGAGGGCCATGACCAAACGGCGTGCCGCACTTGCCAATCCACCCCGGTGACCGGTTCCCACGGCTCCAGGTGCGCACGGTCGGCCAACCGGATACGGCTCCACTGCGCGGCGTCGCGCAGCCGGACCGGGCGTAGTCGCACCACCCCGGCGGCCACCCGCAGCGGGCCCGCCGGCATCGGCCATCCGGGATGGAGAGAACTCGACCGCAGCAGGTTCACCTCGACGTCGATCGGCCGTACTCAGCCGCGTTGGGCCAGGAAGGCGACGTCCACGGTGTCACCGGTACGGACCTTGTCGACGTCCGTGGGGACGATCACCAGACAGTTTGCCTCGGCCAGCGTGGCGAGCAGATGCGACGAGGCGCCCGGGGCGCCGCCGAGCGCCTGTACGAGGTACTCGCCGGTGTCCTGGTCGCGCATCAGCTGACCGCGGAGGTAACCCTTGCGGCCGGCCGCCGAGGCGATCGGCGACAGGGCGCGCGCGGTGACGGTGCGGCGCATCGGCGCCCGCTTGCCCAGCGACAACCGGATCAACGGCCGCACCATCACCTCGAACACCACCAGCGCACTGACGGGATTGGCCGGCAACAGGAACACCGGGACCCGGTCGCGGCCGAGCTGGCCGAAGCCCTGCACCGAACCGGGGTGCATCGCGATCCGGGAGACCTCCATCTCCCCCAGCTCCGCGAGGACCGTGCGGACCGACTCGGCCGCAGCGCCGCCGACCGCGCCGGCGATCACCACGATCTCGGCCCGGCTGAGCTGTCCCTCGACGATCTCCCGAAGCCGGGCGGGGTCGGTGTCGACGATGCCGACCCGGTTCACCTCCGCACCGGCATCGCGGCCGGCGGCGGCCAGGGCATGGGAGTTCACGTCGTAGACCTGGCCGTTGCCCGGGGTGCGCGAGATGTCGACCAGCTCACCGCCCACACTCATCACCGAGAGCCGCGGGCGCGGATGGACCAGCACCCGCTCCCGTCCGACCGCCGCCAGCAGACCCACCTGCGCCGGGCCGACGATGGTGCCCGCACGCACCGCCACGTCACCGGGCTGTACGTCGTCGCCGGCGCGGCGCACATATGCACCGGAGCGCACCCCGCGCAGCACCCGCACCCGATTGGCGCCGCCATCGGTCCACCGCAGCGGCAGCACCGCATCGGCCAACGTCGGCATCGGCGCACCGGTCTGCACCCGGGCGGCCTGCCGGGGTTGTAAGCGGCTCGGGGTCCGGGCACCGGCCTCGATCACGGCCATCACCGGGAGGCTGACGTCACGGCCGTCGTGGTCATCGGCGACACCGCCGCCGACGCCGAGGACGTCGACACTGCGCACCGCGTAACCGTCGATCGCGGCCTGGTCGAATCCGGGCATCGGCCGCTCGGTGACCACCTCCTCGGCGCACATCAGGCCCTGGGCTTCGGCGATGGCAACCCGTACCGGTCGCGGAGCCACCGCGGCCGCGGCTATCCGAGCCTGCTGCTCCTCAACCGAACGCACAACACGCCTTTCTCCTGTCCTTCGGGCCTGTCGCGCGGTTCTAGTTCCCGGTCAGGCCCAATCGCTCGACCAACCACTGCCGCAGTTCGGGGCCGTAGTCGTCGCGTTCCAACGCAAAGTCAACCGCAGCCTGGAGGTAGCCGCCGGGATTTCCCAGGTCGTGTCGGGTTCCGCGGTGGACGACGACGTGTACCGGATGGCCTTCGTCGATCAGCAGCGCGATCGCGTCGGTCAGTTGGATCTCGTTGCCCGCACCGCGCTCCACGCGCCGCAGTGCGTCGAAGATCGCCCGGTCGAGCACGTAGCGGCCGGCGGCAGCGTACGGCGACGGCGCATCCCCGGCCTCGGGTTTCTCCACCATCCCCTTCACGCGCAACACGTTGGGGTTGGCGGCGTCGGGCACCACTTCGACGTCGAAGACGCCGTAGGCGCTGATCTTCTCGGACGGCACCTCGATCGCACACAACACCGAACCGCCGCGTTTGGCGCGGACCTTCGACATCGTCTCCAGCACCCCGGTCGGCAGCACGAGGTCGTCGGGCAGCAGCACGGCGATCGCGTCCTCGTCGTCCGACAGCGACGGTTCGACGCAGCTCACGGCGTGACCGAGACCGAGCGGTTCGGCCTGCACCACCGATTCCACCTTGATCAGCGCGGGCGCGCGACGGACCTTCTCGAGCATGGTCTTCTTACCGCGGGCCTCGAGCGTCCCCTCGAGCACCAGGTCCTCCACGAAGTGCGCGACCACGCCGTCCTTGCCCTCGGAGGTGATGACGATGAGCCGTTCGGCGCCCGCCTCGGCGGCCTCGGCGGCCACCAATTCGATCCCGGGGGTGTCCACGACGGGCAGCAATTCCTTGGGCACCGTCTTGGTGGCGGGCAGGAAGCGCGTACCGAGGCCTGCGGCGGGCACGACAGCGGTATGCGGAATGGGTACTTCTGGCCGGCTCATCGAAGACAGATTAACCGTTGGGCGCTGGTTGAACCCGTCATGGCGGCACATGAATTCCGCGGGCGGGATGTCGGCGGGATGACATCGTGGAGGCGTGACGTCGCCGACCAAGCCCGAGCTGCGCGCGCAGGTGTTGCGGGCACGCCGCACAGTGACGCCGGAGGCGCACGAGCGGGAGGCCGCGGCGCTCGCCGCGCACCTTGCTGGAATCGCCGCCCCCGGTGCAACCGTGTGCGCCTACGCGCCGATCGGTTCCGAGCCGGGATCGCTGGCGATGCTCGACGAACTGCTGGCGCGCGGCGCACGCGTCCTGCTGCCGGTGGCGCGGCACGACGAGGCGGGCGCCCCGGCGCCGCTGCAGTGGGGTCAGTACCGCCCCGGGAATCTGGTCGACGCACGGTTCGGACTGCGCGAGCCGGCGCCGCCGTGGCTGACCGCCGATGCGGTGGCCGACGCCGAGGTGGTGCTCGTCCCGGCGTTGGCGGTGGACCGCTCCGGGGCACGCCTGGGGCGCGGCGCCGGGTTCTACGACCGCTCGCTGAAGCGGGCGGGTGCGACGGCGTTGCTGGTGGCGGTGGTGCGCGACGACGAGGTGGTCGAGAAGGTGCCCGCCGAAGCCCACGACGTGCCGATGACGCATGCGCTCACACCGGGGTGGGGGCTGGTCGCTCTGCGGGAATCGCAGTGACCGCGTAGCCGTTCTGGCACTTGAGCCGGTAGAGTGCTAACTAGTTTGACGACCTCGGAGGTTTTCGTGCCTACCTATTCCTATGCGTGCACCGAATGCGGCAATCGGTTCGATGCCGTGCAGGCGTTCAGCGACGATGCGCTGACCGCATGCCCCCAGTGCAGCGGCCGCCTGCGCAAGCTCTTCGGCAAGGTGGGAGTGGTGTTCAAGGGCAGCGGCTTCTACCGCACCGACAGCCGCGAGTCCGCGACGGCGGCGAGCAACGGCTCGGCCACGGGCTCGTCGGAGTCGACGAGTTCCTCGGAGAAGTCCAGCTCGCCGTCCTCGAGTGATTCCTCGTCGAGTTCGGCGTCGAGTTCGGCGTCGAGTGCGGGGTCGAATTCCTCGGCGAGTTCCGCGCAGGCCGCGGCCGCCTCCAGCTGATCCCGGACGTTATCCACAGGCTCGCGCCGGCCAGGCGCGCGGGGCGGCGCTTGCTGCCTAACGTGGTGGCGTGGGCGAATCCCTCGATCCGACACCGCTGGCACGGCTGACCGGCTTGCGGCCGGACTGGACCCGCACGGTGGCTGCGCGCCGCATCGCCGCAGCGGCGCTGGTCGTACTGGCCGCGGTGGCGGCGGTACGTTCCGATCCCGACGGTGAC
>JAXHUG010000033.1:0-4465 GCA_034189785.1 Actinomycetota bacterium | reverse complement strand
CTTGGCGCTGATCACCCGACGGTTGATGGTGGTGGGCGGCTCGTAGCGATCCGGGAGCATGAAGCCTCGGTACTTCACCGGCTCGGCGCCGGGCGCGCGCACGAAATAGCCTGTGCCCTTGACTGATTTGCCATCCGGGATGTGGTAGGCGTCGCCGCTGCCGATCACACGGCGCGAGATGGATTCCGAGGCGACCTTCAACCCGATGCGGTACTGAGTGTTGTCCGGAATTCGCTTGATCACGCCCTCGTCGAGGGTCTGGCTGGCGAACAGGAAGAACACGCCCTGCGAGCGGCCCTTGCGGGTCACAGTGTCGAACACGTCGGCCATCTCAGGGTGATCCTTGAGCAGCAGCGAGAACTCGTCGACCCACACGAACATGTACGGCATGGGGGGCAAGTGCGCCCCGGCCGGGGTGGCACGTGCTTCGTTGTACTCCCGGATTCCCTCGAACGCTGCGCCCTTGATCTGGTTCCCGGTCTCGTTGAAGATGCGACCGCGCAGGTCGAGCAGGCCGAAGAGCGTCTCACCGAAACGGTCGACGAGAGAACGCTTTTCCTCCATGTTGGTGATGACAGCCACGACGTGGGGGTAGTCGACAAAAGCATCGAACCCTGCACCGTCTTTGAAGTCGGTGAGGATGGCCTGCACCGCGTCGGGGGAGTGTCGGGCGAACAACCCGAAGACCATCGACTTCAGCAGCGTCGACTTACCGGATCCAGTCATGCCGATCATCAGCCCGTGCGGGCCGTTACCCCCGTCGGCTTCGTCTTTGAGGTCGATGGTCAGCGGCGCGCCGCTGGGCTGCAGTCCTATCGGCACCTGCAGCAGCGGCTCCAGGTCGACGGGTTCCCCGGTACCCACGGGCAGGGTTCTCGGCGCCCACAACGCACCGACGTCGAGCTTGGCGGCGTTGGAGATGCCCAGCAGCGAGAGCATGTTTTGCGCGGCCGCCGATTCTGCGTCCTGGCGACCGATCGTGCCGGCGTCCCACTTCGACATCTGCCGGGCCAGGTGTCGGGTGACCTGCGAGTCGAGCACATCAGGCTCGGCGCAGAAGGTCTGCCACCGGAAGCTGTGCCAGCGGTCCATCCGTACGGCGCCCTCACTGGCAGCCTCCGCTCGAAGCAGCAGCTCGCGGGGATGGGTGGCGTAGTCACGGTCGGGGCCGGCGGTATCGCGGTAGGCGATGACGGTCACGCCGTCGCGGGCAGAAATACGACGCACCACCGCCGGCGGCGCGTCCGGGTCGTCGACGATGAGCACGATGTGCTTGTTCGATTTCGTCACCGCTGCCTCGTTGACCGCCCCCTTGTCGTCGACGAGCTTGGTGCGGTCCTTGAGCATCGGGTCGAGCATGGCCTCGACGTCACGCAGCGAGGTGCCCAGGAACCGGGCCGGTCCGGCGCCGTCGATGTCCTGACTTTCGGTGTGCACCAGCCATTTCGCCCAATCCCACTGCGATTCCAGGTGAGTGGAGACCACGGCCAGGGCGGTGTCGTTTGGCGTGTGCCAGCACACCAGCTGCGCGATCCAGGCACGCATGGCGGCGGCGAACACCGACCTGTCACCGTAAACACCAATCATGCCGTACCCGGCGAAGTTAATAGCCTTGGGGCAGTGCGGGACTGACTGCTGCACCGCGCGCAGATGCTGCAGCGTTGTCTTGGCGACCGGTTCGAGGTCGAGTTCGGAGTCGACCGGCTTGACCTTGATCTTGCTATCGAGCTTCACTTCGTCGCGGCCGACGCGGATGTGCAGATAGTCGGGGTCGCTGGCACCGCGTTCCCACATACGCGGGGAACCCAGGGCGGCTTCCAGCACGTCGGGATCGGGGTGCGACCATTCGGCGCTAGCTTTCTGCGCCGCCGCGACTTCGCGGATCTCGGCAGCCTTGCCTGACAGGTAACGCAGATACTCGGCGCGTTCGGAGTTGACCTCGGGGGTCGACATCTCCGAGTTGCCACCCTGCTGCTGCATCGACTGGAACAGCGCGATGCCCATCATGGCCATGAAGATCAGGTAGAGCGGATTCATCTGCCGGAAGCCGCTGACGAACATCATCACGACCATGCCGACGATGACCACACCGAACACCCAGGGCAGTGCCTTCTTGACGGCGCTGACCTCGATGGTGCGCGGCAGCTCGGGCGGCGCCTCGAAGGTGAAGTCACCGGCTTTGCTCTTCGGCCCGGCTACGCGGCGCCGTTGGAAGAATCTGTGTCGCATCACGCCACCTTCGGTTTAGTGCGCCACCAGCGCGTCGGCTTTGGACAATGTGGGGCCAGGGGCGAACAAGCTCAGAACTGACCAGGGAATCGGCAGCGGCTCGGCGGTCATGCCGAGCGACTCGGCCGGGCTGGCGGTCTGCCCCTCACCTTGGGCTTCCATGCCGTAGCGAACCCCGAGGTCGGACACCCAGAACACCGATTCCTTGGTCGCGGAGTCGGGCTGCTGACCGGTCACCTGAACGAAGTAGCCGCTGCCGCGGGGCAGGATGGCCCGCTGGGCGGTGGTGGCGCCCGCGCCCAGCAGCGACACCGGCGTAGCGTCGTCGGCCACCGGCAAGCTCTGGCCGGCCAGCAGCGTCAACTGGGAAGTCGGTGCGCCGTCGAGCTTGGTCCACTGGCCGCACGACACCGGCTCGGTACTTGGATCGAGCACGTCGAGGGGTTGCTCGGGATAGTTGTCGACCGGGATCGCTTCCGACTTCGGAGCTTTGGCCACCTGGTCGGGAGTCAGGGCGGGCGGCTCGACCAGACCGTAGGCGTCGTTGGCGCGCAGGATCCCGGCGATGACTGGTGAGATGGGTTGCAGGCCTTCGGCGGTGACCGCGTAGTAGCGCAGGGCGTTGTCCTGATCGCGGTCTACGACCACGGCGCCGATTGAGGGCGCTTGCTCTCCGCGAACAGGCCACACGAAACGCGGCGGATCACCGGCGTTGGCTAGGAACGGCACGACCAGCGGTGGCGATTCGGGGATCAGATTCAGCAGCGACCGGTCGATGCGCCGCGGCGCCGGGGTGTCGACGTTGATGCCGACCGCGGCGGTGACCGCGGCGTTCTCCAAGTCGATCTCACTGCGTTTGTTGCCCCAGATCAGCCAGTTGGTCTCACCACCGTCGCTCGTGGCCAGGATCGCCGAGGAGGCCGGCAACGGCGTGGCGTGCCCGGAACCACCGACCGGATCTCCGGCGATCACCGTCGTGCCGGCATCGGGCCCACCGACGGCATCGCAGACCATCCACTTGGCGTCCCGGGTCGGGTTTTGCACCATCCTCGACGGGGCGTTGGGAATACCCAGGGTGTTGCCGAGCGGCGGTTTGTCGATCTCATCGGACTTCACCAGGCTGGGCTCTTCCGGTTTGCCGACGATGAGTCGCGCGCTGGCCAAGTTGAGCACCGGGTGCAGTTGATCGTTGACCATGACGTAGAGCGCGTTGGTGGAGCGGTCGGCCAACACGGGCCGATTTCCCGCCAGTCCGGCAGGCCGCAGGATCGACAGAATGAACGCCCCGCCGAGCAGTACCACGCCGAGCATCACGCCGATGCTCAAGGCACGGCCCTGCCGGCGCAGCGGGTCGGTGAGCATGCGGGTGTCACGCAGGGCGACGCCGTTGCTGATCCGCCGAATGAGGAACCGCCACCCTGACACTTGATGTTTGGTGACGAATCCCCACGGCCGGCTGCGCGCGGCGTTGGGGCCGGGTTCGGAACTCTTGGAACGGAATCCGCGGCGCGGCTGCAGCGGCGTCGTCATCGGGCACCTCCTGTCGCACCCTTGAACAGTTCGATCCCTTGCTCTTTGTCAGCGCGGTCCAGTTCACGCTTGACCGCGACGCGCAGATCGTCACCGGTTACGGTCTGCAGGTCCTCGGCTGTGGTGTCTGGGCCCAGCTTGCCGGTGAGGTCGAGACGATGATCGCGTTCCTCTTCGGCGAATCCGATCAGGTTCTCGGCGAAGCGGGCGTTTCCCAGCACGTCGAGGGCCGGGCGCCGCCGGCCGGTGGTGTCTACAGCGGTGGCGGTCGTCAGCTCGCTGTAGGCCTCGCGCAGCGGCTCGACGTCGGCGATGATGCTGCCGCCCTTGGCGGCCTTGCGGACGGTGATCTCGACCAGCTCGTCGACCGAGTAGGACGGCAGGGTGATCCCGCGGGTGAACCGGGAGCGCAGTCCCTCATTGGAGTCGAGGAACTCTTGCATCTTGTCGGCGTAGCCGGCGGCGATAACCATCAGCTTGCCGGACTCATTGGTCATGGCGCGCAACAGTTCTGCGATGACCAGGGGCCCGAAGTCGTTTTCTGAACCGGAGTCGGTCAGCGCGTAGGCCTCGTCGATGAACAGCACTCCGCCGCCGCTGTCGATGATGCTGTCGATGATGGCTCTGATCTTGCCTTCGGACCCGCCGATTACCCGGTCCACCAGGTCGGCGCGGCTGGTTTCGACGAAGGTGTCCGACGGGAGCA
>JAXHUG010000032.1:0-35213 GCA_034189785.1 Actinomycetota bacterium | reverse complement strand
GCCGCCGGGGCCTTCGCCGCGGTGGTCTTCTTCGCGGGGGTCTTGGTAGCGGTGCGCTTCACCGGCTCATCGGTTGCCGGGCTTGCCTTTGTCGCTGCCACGTACACCCTTTCGGTCTTACTGTTCCGGTGGGCACCCGGGACCCCAACGGATGTTGGGGAGCAGGCGCCAGCCCGAAATGTCGGCTATGTCGAATGTCGGCGTGATCTCAACTCGGATATCTGCCGCGTATTCGGTCGGCGGCCGCCGGGGTCCATTGTAACGACACTGTGGGGGGACGCCGTGCCGAGCGGCGAAAATCGACCGCCCGGGCGAGCCGGGACGGCGTGGTTACCGGTTGGTAGCTGTTACATCCACCTCAGCGGCCATCGCCGCGCCGACGATTCCGGCGGAGTTCTGCAGCGCGGCGGCCACGACCGGCGTGCGGTTCTCGAGCAGCGGCACCCACTTGTCGGCCTTGCGGCTGATACCGCCTCCGGCGATGAACAGGTCGGGCCAGATCGCGTTCTCGATCGCCACGAGGACCTTGGTGACCTCCTGGGCCCAGCGCTCGTAACTCCAGCCCTTGCGCTCCTTGACCGACGACGCAGCGCGGTGCTCGGCTTCCTTACCGCCCACTTCCAGGTGACCGAATTCGGTATTGGGCAGCAGGATGCCGTTGTGGATGACCGCCGAACCGATGCCGGTGCCGAAGGTCAGCAACACAATGACGCCGGTGTTGTCGCGGCCCGCGCCGAAACGCTCCTCGGCCAGCCCTGCCGCGTCGGCGTCATTGAGCACCGTGACCGGCTGACCGTCGAGGGCGGCGCTGTAGATCTCCTGGGCGTTGATGCCCAGCCACGACTTGTCGACGTTCGCGGCGGTGTGCACGACCCCGTGGGTGACCACGCCGGGGTAGGTGACGCCGAGCTTTCCGGTCCAGCCGAATTCCCTGACCACCGCGGCGATCGTCTCGGCGACGGCGTCGGGGGTGGCGGGCTGCGGGGTGGGCAGTTTGAACCGCTCGCCGATCAGTTGACCGGTGTCCAGGTCGACGACGCCGCCCTTGACACCGCTGCCCCCGACGTCGATACCGAATCCGCGGGGCGCGTCCCTACCGGCGGCGTCCGGATCTGCGACGGGCGAATCGGTGGCGGTCATCAACGCTCCTTACAGTGGCGGCCCCGGCGGTATACGCGTCCCAACAACCCTAGTGGCTACCGGCAGGGCACGGGCGACGGTCGGGCGACCGGCAGAGACAATTTCGCGCCGGCGTGATGCGATGTCGGGATGGACGCCGCTGAACGAAGAGACGCTGCTGAACGAAGAGATGATGACGATCCGGTGGTGTTGCGTGCGGTGGCCGAGCAACTGGCCGCGGAGGCAGCCGCATTCGTGCGCACGCGGCGCAGCGAGGTGTTCGGCGCCTCCTCCGGTGACGCGGCCACGGGTGCGGTGGCCGCCAAGAGCACACCGACCGACCCGGTGACCGTCGTCGACACCGAGACCGAACGGCTGCTGCGCGACCGCCTCGCCGAGTACCGGCCCGGTGAGCAGATCCTGGGTGAGGAGGGGGGCGGCGTCGCCGATGCGGGCGCCGGCCAGCTGACGTGGGTACTCGACCCGATCGACGGGACGGTGAACTTCGTCTACGGCATCGAGGCGTACGCGGTGTCGGTCGCTGTGCAGCGGGACGGCGAATCGGTGGCCGGTGCGGTCGCCGACGTGGCCGCGGACGCGGTGTACTCCGCCGCGCGCGGACGCGGTGCGCAGCTGCGCCGCCACGGCGCGGTGCGCGCGTTACGCTGCAACGCTCTCGAGCGGCTCGCGATGGCGCTGCTGGGCACCGGGTTCGCCTATGCGCCGGAACGTCGCCGCCGACAGGCCGAACTCCTCGTCGAGCTCATGCCCCGGGTGCGCGACGTCCGCCGGATCGGATCGTGCGCCCTGGATCTGTGCATGGTCGCGGCCGGACAGCTGGACGCCTACTACGAGGACGGTGTCAACGTGTGGGACTGGGCGGCCGGGGCGCTCGTCGCCGCCGAGGCCGGGGCCGTGGTGTCGTTGCCGACACCCGCAGGGGCGATCGGCGGGGCCGGACTGGTCATCGCCGCGGCCCCCGGTATCGCCGCGGAGCTCGACGAGGCGTTGCGTAGCGCCGGGGTGCGGGCCTGATCCCGGTCAGCAGGTGCCGGTGTGGATCCGCTTGAGCAGTTCGGGATCGGCCGGCGCGGTGGCGTCCGGGCGCAGGCTCGCCAGCACCGCGTCGATGTCGTCGCTGGCGGTCAGTCCGCCAAACTCGGTCCCGATGGCCAGATCGACCGTCGGGTCGGGCCGTTCGTCTTCGAACAGTTCGGTGCACGGCGCCACCAGCCACACGGCGGCGGCCGCGGCGCGTCCGGACGGGCCGAATCGGATCTGCCCCTGGCACTGCAGACGCGCGGTCACGTAGATCGGGTCGTTGGCCGCCTCGGGCTGGGCGAATCCGAGATCCCGGAGTTCGCCGGCGATCTCACCGGCCTGACCCCCCTGACCGCTGGCGTTGAGCACGCGGATCCTGGTGTCGGCCAGTTTCGCAGGGGTGACGTCGATCATGTCGACGCGTGACACCTGCTTACCGAGGGCGGGCGGTGGCGGCTCGGTGGCAGGCGCCGGTGGCGGGTTGCAGACTGCGGCCTCGCGCACGTCGGTGGGCTGGTTGAGGGCGATCATCCACACCACCAACGCGGCGACCGCGAGTACGCCGATGGTGAGGAGGCCGGGCGCGTAGTTGCGCCGGCGGTAGGGGCGACCGTGTCTGTCGAACGCGGTGCCTTCGGTGATGCTCGAGACCACCTATGCACTCTAGAGCCCCCGGCCGTGCTGATCACTGGCGGTCGCGTCACCGCCGTCGCAAGAATATGATGTAAATCACATCATGACGAAGGGGGTAACGGGCACGAATCGTTTGGTGAATGCGTTCGACGCTGGTACAAAGCACTGCTGCAAGGCTCACCGGAGGGGGACCCAGACGATGGCAACCGACTACGACGCTCCACGGCGTACCGAGACCGACGACGTCTCCGAAGACTCGCTGGAAGAATTGAAGGCGCGGCGGAACGAGGCGCAGTCCGCGGTCGTCGACGTCGACGAATCGGAGACCGCCGAGAATTTCGAGCTGCCCGGCGCGGATCTGTCCGGGGAGGAACTCTCCGTGCGGGTGATCCCGAAACAGGCCGACGAGTTCACCTGCTCCAGCTGCTTCCTGGTCCACCACCGCAGCCGTCTCGCCAGCGAGAAGAACGGCGTGATGATCTGCTCGGACTGCGCGGCCTGACCGTCAGCGGCCGAGCGCTGACAGCACCCGATCGGGGTGGCGGGTGCTCACCAGCCAGTAGGGCGTGGGATCCTCGGGATCGTCGAGGACGAGCAGGACCATCGGGCCGACCCAGGCCCGGTGTACGACATAGGCGGCCGGGTCGAGTTGGCGTCCGAGGGCCGCGGATTTCGCCGTCTTGGGCACTTCCGCCGATTTCGCGACGACACTGACCGGCAGGTGCGCATCTCCGACCCACAGTTCGGTCTCGCCGGCGGGGCCGCCGACCACGCGGATCTCGGCGCGGCCGAACCATGCCAACACCACGGCGGCCACTGGGAGCAGAACGGTGAACGGCACCCAGTCCGGCAGGGCTTCGACACCGAGGTTGACCTCGTAGGCGATCAGTCCCGCCAGCCCGAGTCCGGGCAGCCACCACCATCGCGGCACGGAGAGCCGTTCGCGGTAGCGCACCGTTTGGGTGGTTGCGCGCGTGTCGGACACGGGCCTCAGAGTAATCTGTGACGTCGTGTCCACCTCTCTGGCGGTCCTGCGTCTGGACCGCGAGCTGCCGATGCCCGCCAGGGCTCACGACGGTGACGCGGGCGTCGACCTGTTCAGCGCCCGCGATGTCGAACTGGCCCCCGGGCAACGGGAGCTGGTGCCGACGGGGATCGCCGTGGCGATTCCGCACGGCATGGTGGGCCTGGTTCATCCGCGGTCCGGTTTGGCTGCGCGCGTGGGACTTTCGATCGTCAACAGCCCGGGGACGGTCGACGCCGGCTATCGGGGCGAGATCAAGGTGTCGTTGATCAATCTCGATCCGCACGCGCCGGTCGTCATCCGTCGCGGGGACCGCATCGCCCAGCTGCTGGTGCAGCGGGTTGAACTACCTGAGCTGGTCGAGGTGACGTCGTTCGACGAAGCCGGGCTGGCAGAGACCACCCGTGGCGAAGGCGGCCACGGATCCTCCGGCGGACATGCGAGTTTGTGATGGCATTCGGAAAACGCAAGAGCAGCGGCAAGATCGGTGAGCCGGCCCCCGCGCCGACCGCCGAACCGGTCGTCGAATCGGCGGGTGAGGAGGACCTCGAGGGTCCGTTCGACATCGACGACTTCGACGATCCGGGGGTGGCCGCCCAGGGTCGGCTGGATTTGGGCTCGGTGCTGGTGCCCATGCCCGCCGCGGGCCAGGTGCAGGTCGAGCTCAGCGAGGCCGGTGTGCCGAGCGCGGTGTGGGTGGTCACCCCCAACGGCCGCTTCACCATCGCCGCCTACGCGGCGCCGAAATCGGCGGGGCTGTGGCGCGAGGTGGCCGGTGAACTCGCCGACTCGCTGCGCAAGGACGGCGCTGCGGTGAGCATCCAGGACGGTCCGTGGGGCCGCGAGGTGGTCGGCACGGCGACCGGCATGGTCCGGTTCATCGGTGTCGACGGCTACCGATGGATGATCCGCTGTGTCGTCAACGGCGTCGCCGACAGCATCGAGGCCCTCACCCAGGAGGCGCGGGAAGCCCTGCGCGACACCGTGGTTCGCCGCGGTGACACACCGCTGCCGGTGCGCACGCCGCTGACGGTGCAGCTGCCCGAGCCGATGGCCGCGCAGTTGCGGGCGGCTGCCGCCGCGCAGCAGGGCCAGCCGCCCGCCCAGCAGGAGTCCCCGCCCCCGCCGCCGAAACCTGCCGCACGCCGCAGCGCACAGGGCTCGGCGATGCAGCAGCTGCGCACCATCACCGGCGGTTAGGGCACCCGGTCGCATGCTTCGGCGAGCGCTGCGAGGCACGTGACGCCGAGCACCGCGGGTTCGGCGCCCATCTCGTCGAGGGTGACGGTCCGCAGCGCCGCGCACGGCGCCGCGGACACCCACTCCATCCCCACCTCCAGCGGGTGCACCGGATCGTCGGTGGCCGCGGCCACACCCATCGGCGCCCTCAGCGCCTCCAGTTGCGCGCACGTCGGCGCGACATAGCCGGCCGCCTCGTCCATCGCCTCGGGCAGTGACGGCCACTGCGAAACCCACGAGCGGGTCAGCTCCTCACCGAGCCAGGGCGGACTCGACGCGCGCATCTGCGACGTCGCCGCCACCAGCCCGTCGCGACGCAACACGTGCGCCGAGTGGTGCGCCATCATCGCCGCAGGCGCCGTCACCGGCGAGCCGGTCCACGCCGGCAACGCCGCCAGCACCGCCACCACACCACGGGGGTGGGCGAGCGCCCACTCGACGGCGACCGCCGCGCCGATCGACACGCCGCCGACGGCCACCGGTCCGGCGGCGGCGGCCTCCTCCAGTGCGTTCCGATACCCCGCAAGCAGCCGACCGGGCTGCGGCGGCGGGGTGACCACGACCGCGCCGGCCTCGTGCAGGGCGGGCGAGAACGCCCGGTACGCGTAGTCGTCGTCGGACCCGGTTCCGGGCAGGAGCACCGTCGTCATACCGCGCAGATCGACCGTCATCACACGATCCTGCACTGTCCGCAGAACCGGCGCGGTGAGAACCGCGCGGCGTGGCAACCCCGCATGGCATAGGGGAACCAACAGGTCTACCGTGGCGTTGGATTGAGAGCGGGTCCGCGGTGGATCTGCGAAAGGTCAGGAGAGGCCATGGCCACGGCTGAAGGGTATCTGCGTCGGCTCACCCGACGTCTGACGGAGGACCCGGAGCAACTCGACGTCGAGGAGCTCAGCGATGAAGCCGCGCAGACCGGCGCCCAGAAGGCGATCGACTGTCAACGCGGTCAGGAAGTCACGATGGTCGGCACCCTGCGCAGCGTGGAGGCGAACTCCAAGGGTTGCGCGGGCGGTGTCCGTGCCGAGCTTTTCGACGGCACCGACACGGTGATGCTGGTGTGGCTCGGGCAGCGGCGTATCGCGGGCATCGAATCCGGTCGGACCCTGCGGGTGCACGGCCGTGTCGGCAAGCTCGAGAACGGGACGAAGGCGATCTACAACCCGCACTACGAAATCCAGAAGTGAGCGACCCGGTCACCGACTCAGACGAGGCCGCCGAACCGGACAAACCGACGGGCGCACAGGCGATCCTCGCCCAGATGGGCGGCGTCAGCGGCCTGATCTACTCCTCGCTGCCGGTCGTGGCATTCGTGCCGGTCTCCTCGATCGCGGGCCTGGTCCCGGCGATCGTCGCCGCACTCGGTGTCGCCGCGCTGATCCTGGCGTGGCGGCTCGTGCGCAGGGACACCGTGCAGCCCGCGATCTCGGGATTCATCGGGGTGGGCATCAGCGCGCTCATTGCCTACCTGGCTGGCGAGTCCAGGGGCTACTTCCTGCTCGGGATCTGGATGTCGCTGTTCTGGGCGAGCGTGTTCGCCTTGTCGGTGCTGGCCCGGCGGCCCGTCGTCGGCTACCTCTGGGGCTGGATCAACGGCCACAGCGACGGGTGGCGCAAGATGCCAACGGCGGTGCGGGCGTTCGACTTCGCCACCGCGACCTGGGTGACCGTCTTCCTGTCCCGGTTCATCGTGCAGCGCCACCTCTACGACGCCGACCAGACAGGGTGGCTGGGCGTCGCCCGCATCGCGATGGGCTGGCCGTTGACCGCCGTCGCGGCCCTGGTGACCTATCTCGCCATCCGCAGCGCCCAGCGTGCCCTCCACACCGCGCTGGCCGCGCAGGAGCGCTCCACCGCCGTGACCCGGACGGACTGATGCTCAGCGCTGCTGGGGATTGAGCAGCAGGCGGCTGAGCTCGTGCTCGACCTCCGCGGACGCGACGAACAACAACTCGTCGCCGCCTTCGAGTGGCTCGTCGCCCTCCGGGATGATGACCCGCGGACCGCGAAGGATCGTGACGAGCGCAGAATCCCGCGGCAGTTCGAGGCGTTTGACCGCTTTACCGCCCCACGGCGTGTCGTCGGGCAAGGTGATCTCCACGAGATTGGCCTGCCCCTTCCGAAACTCCATGAGCCGCACCAGATCACCCACGGCGACAGCCTCCTCGACCAGAGACGCCAGCATCCGGGGTGTCGACACCGCGACGTCGACGCCCCAGTTCTCGTCGAACAACCACTCGTTGCGCGGGTCGTTGACCCGCGCGACCACCCGCGAAACCCCAAATTCGGTCTTGGCCAGCAGGCTTACCACCACGTTGACCTTGTCGTCGCCGGTGGCGCCGATCACCACGTCGAAATCCTCGAGGTGGACCGACTCGAGCACGGAGATCTCACAGGCGTCGCCGAGCCACCAGTGCGCGGCGGGTATCGCGTCGACGTCGATGTGGTCGGGGTTGCGTTCGAGCAGCGTCACCTCGTGGTTGTTCTCGAGGAGTTCCCGGGCGATGGACCGGCCGACGGCGCTGGCCCCGGCGATGGCTACTTTCACGAGTCCCCTTCACCCGGTGGCAGCGCGCTGATCGCCATCGCCTCCGCTATCTGGCCGGCCACGGCGGCGATGTAGACCTGATCGCCTGCCTGGATGACGGTCCTGGCGTCGGGCAGCACACCGCTGCCGAAGCGGATGAGGAACGCCACCCGACCGCTGGTCGCCGCCTCCAGCTCGGCGACGCGGTGGCCCACCCAATCCTCGTGCAGGGGCAACTCGGCCACCCCGACGTTGCCCGACGGGTCGCGCCACTTGGTGGTCTCGGTCTCCCGCGCCAGCACGTTGAGCAGCCGGTCGGTGGTCCACGGCACCGTGGCGACGGTGGGGATGCCGAGGCGTTCATAGACTGCGGCGCGTTTGGCATCGTAGATGCGGGCCACCACGCGTTCCACACCGAACGTCTCCCGGGCGACCCGGGCGGAGATGATGTTGGAGTTGTCGCCCGAGGAGACCGCGGCGAACGCACCCGCCTCCTCGATACCGGCGCGCAGTAGCACATCCCTGTCGAAGCCCATGCCCACCACCCGCTCGCCCGCGAACCCGGGACTGAGCCGGTGGAAGGCGGTCGCGTCCCGGTCGATGACAGCCACGTCATGACCGATCCGCGACAGGCTGTCGGACAGGGAGACCCCCACCCGGCCGCATCCCATCACCACTACACGCACCTGCGGTTCCTTTCGGCTCTGCTGCTGTGAAGCCAGTGGCGAATCTCCGCCACCGAACGCTACAGCCCTGCATCTCTGGGCATACCCTTGGACCTCGTGTCCAAGCTTTCTACCGCGGCGCGGCGACTGGTGCTCGGGCGGCCGTTCCGCAGTGACCGGCTTTCCCACACGCTGTTGCCCAAGCGGATCGCGCTGCCGGTGTTCGCCTCCGACGCCATGTCGTCGGTGGCGTACGCACCGGAGGAGATCTTCCTCGTGCTGTCGGTGGCCGGGCTGACGTCATACACGATGGCGCCGTGGATCGGCCTCGCGGTGGCCGGCGTGATGCTGATCGTGATCGCCAGTTACCGGCAGAACGTGCATGCGTATCCGTCCGGCGGCGGTGACTACGAGGTGGTGACCACCAACCTCGGGCCGACCGCCGGGCTGACGGTGGCGAGTGCGCTGCTGGTCGACTACGTGCTCACCGTGGCTGTCTCGATGGCCTCGGCGATGTCGAACATCGGGTCGGCGATCCCGTTCGTCGGCCAGCACAAGGTGCTGTTCGCCGTCACCGCCATCCTGCTGTTGGCCTCGGCGAACCTACGAGGCATCCGCGAGTCCGGCACCGCGTTCGCGATCCCGACGTACCTGTTCATGATCGGCATGTTCGCCCTGCTGGGCTGGGGGCTGTTCCAGATACACGTGCTCGGCGAGCCGCTGCAGGCGGAATCGGCGGGATTCGAACTGCACGCCGAACAAGACGACATCATGGGATTCGCGCTGGTCTTCCTGGTTGCCCGGGCGTTCTCCTCGGGCTGCGCCGCGTTGACCGGGGTCGAGGCGATCAGCAACGGCGTCCCTGCCTTTCGCAAGCCGAAGTCCCGGAACGCCGCGACCACGCTGGCGTTGCTCGGCGTGATCGCCATCACCCTCTTCATGGGCATCATCATGTTGGCTCAGGCAACCGGCGCCAAGGTGGCCGAGCGTCCCGCAGAGCAGCTGGGCGGTGCCCCGGAGGGATATCAGCAGAAGACGTTGATCACTCAGCTGGCCAATACGGTCTTCCACGGCTCGTCGATCGGCCTGCTGCTGATCGCGGGCGTGACCGCCCTGATCCTCGTGCTGGCCGCCAACACGGCGTTCAACGGATTCCCCGTCCTGGGCTCGATCCTGGCGCAGGACCGCTTCCTGCCGCGTCAGCTGCACACGCGTGGTGACCGCCTTGCCTTCTCGAACGGCATCCTGATGCTGGCCTTGGCTGCGGTCGCCTTCATCGTGGCCTTCCGCGCCGAGGTCACCGCTTTGATTCAGCTCTACATCGTCGGGGTGTTCGTCTCGTTCACCCTCAGCCAGGTCGGGATGGTGCGGCACTGGACCAGGCTGCTGCGCACCGAGACCGAACCGGCGGTGCGGCACCGGATAATGCGCTCGCGGGTGATCAACGGTATCGGCCTGACCTGCACCGGTACGGTCCTTGTCATCGTGGTGGTGACCAAATTCGTTGCCGGCGCGTGGATTGCGATCCTGGCGATGGGCAGCCTGTTCATCATCATGAAGTTGATCCGGAGGCACTACGACACGGTCGCGCGCGAGCTCACCCAGCAGGAGGACGAAAGCGGCGACATCGTGCTGCCGAGCCGCAACCACGCGATCGTGCTGGTGTCGAAACTGCACCTGCCGACGCTGCGGGCGCTGGCGTATGCTCGGGCCACCCGGCCGGACGTGCTCGAGGCGATCACCGTGAGCGTCGACGACGCCGAGACGCGGACGCTGGTGCACCAGTGGGAGGACAGCGATGTCACCGTGCCGCTGAAGGTGATCGCCTCGCCGTACCGCGAGATCACCCGCCCGGTGCTCGATTACGTCAAGCGGGTCACCAAGGAGTCGCCGCGCACGGTGGTGACTGTGTTCATCCCGGAATACGTCGTGGGCCACTGGTGGGAGCAGGTCCTGCACAACCAGAGTGCGTTGCGGCTCAAGGGCCGGCTGCTGTTCATGCCCAACGTGATGGTGACATCGGTTCCGTGGCAGCTCAATTCGTCGGAGCGGTTGAAGTTGCTCGAGCCGCAGTCCGCGCCCGGGGATGCCCGACGTGGTTTTTTGAAGTGAGCGAACCCGACGGCGCGCCAGCCGAACTCGTCTTGCAGGCCGGTCCTCCCGCCAACGGTGGCAGCTGCGTCGCGCGTCACGACGGCCGGGTGATCTTCGTCCGGCATGCGTTGCCGGGGGAGACCGTTCGGGTTCGCGTGCAGTCCGACCGCGGGTCCTACTGGCACGCCGACGTCATCGAGGTGATCAAACCGTCGCCCGAACGGATCCCGTCTGTATGTCCGATCGCCGGTGTGGACGGGGCGGGCTGCTGCGATCTCGCGTTCGTCACGCCCGATGGTGCGCGACGGCTCAAAGGTGCCGTGGTGGCCAATCAGCTCGCTCGGCTGGGCGGATTCCAGTGGTGTGACGAGGACCGTGCGAGTGCCGAGGCGATCGGCGGCGGTGCGGCGACGCAGTGGCGCGCCAGGGTCCGGCTCGACACCGATGTCGATGGTGCGCCGGGGTTCCACCGCTACCACAGCGCGGAACTGCTCACCGATCTGCGGTGCGCCCAGGTGCCGCCCGAACTGCTCGACGATGTGCATCTGCTGCGCTTCCCGCCGGGTGCGCACGTGCACGTCGCGATCGACGACGACGGTGCCCGCCACATCGTGCAGAGGGGTCCGCGCGCGGGGCGCGGTACGCCGACGACAGTGGTGTCCGGCAGCTACCAGGCGACCCAGCGTATCGGTGGACGCGTGTGGCGGGTGCCGGTGACGGCGTTCTGGCAGGCCCATCGCGACGCGGTACGCCGCTACAGCGAGCTCGTTCGGCAGTGGGCGGCGCTGCGTCCCGGACAGACCGCGTGGGATCTCTACGGTGGCGCAGGGATTTTCGCCGCGGCGCTGGCCGAGCAGGTCGGTGACGGCGGCCGGGTGCTGACGGTGGACACCTCGCGCGCGGCGGGCCGGTCGGCGCGCGCCGCACTGGCCGACCTCCCGCAGGTCAGCGTCGTCACCGATTCGGTGCGCGGGGCGCTGTCGGCGGAGCGTGGCGCCGCCGACGTGGCGGTGCTCGATCCGCCGCGCGCCGGCGCGGGGCGGGAGATCATCGACGTCATCAGCGCTGCCGGAGTGCCGCGGATCATTCACTTCGGTTGTGAGGCAGCATCTTTCGCGCGAGACGTCGGTTTGTACCTGCGTGCCGGTTACACCGTCGAGGCGGTACGGGTGTTCGACTCTTTCCCGCTCACCCACCACGTCGAATGTGTCGCGGTGCTGACCCGGTGAACGCCCTGCGCGCAGCGTGGCTGGAGTTCGTCGGCGAGGAGACGACGCCCGGCGGGCATGGCGTCGATCCCTGGCTTCGCCGCACTCGGGGGACCCACCCCCGCATCCCGTTTGCCGACCGGCGGCTCGGCGCGGCGGGCCACGCTGCTCGCGGGCGACCAGAGCAAGTTGCTGCTGGGCCCCGCAGGGGCGCCGCTGTGGTCGGATGCGACGCTCGCAGGACGGTGACTGCCCGTCGGGCCGAGGATCATCTTGGCGGGCGACCCGTCATACCCAGCGCCTTGGCGGCGCGCCGCAGCGCGGAGGGCGCCTGCTGTGGGTACAGCCGGGCGGCGAGCGTCTTCTTCCCCGCGTGCAGGCGGGCCACTGCATCGCACGGAAGCCCCCCTTCACGTGGCGGCGCGACGGGCAGGTCGTAGTCGTCGGTCACGCGCCACCGTGAGCCGACGTCGAGCAACGAGTGATGTTTGACGACGTAGTAGTCGGTGTGACCGGTCAACGCCACCCCGCTCGCGCCCGCGGCGGCGGCGAGCAAGTGGTGATGGAAGCGGGTGGTGATCCACGTCTGCTCCGGGCGTGCGGGCAGCCCACGGGTCCACACGTCGGTGAAGGGGACGAACAGGACTCCGCGAAGCAAGTGGGCGACCCGGTCGAACACGACGCGGTCCGCCCCGGGTATGCCTTCGATGAAGGCGACGTCCTGACCGCTGATACGCCACCGTTCGCCCACGCGCCTGACCACTTCGGCCAGGCCGTCCACGCCGTCGCCGCCGGCGAAGTCGTCCACGAGGTCGGACTGCAGGCAGAAGACGTACCTGCGCTGTGCCGCCTCGGAATCCGCGTCGTACACGCCGTCGTCGCCGATGCCGAGCCAGGCGTCGTCGCCGGTGCCGGACAGGTTCGGCGCCGACCTCGCGACGGCGCGCTGTGACGCCTCGTCGCGGATGTCGAAATGCCAGAACTGGCCGGCCAGTTCACGCATCAGACGCAGTCGCTGTTCGTCGCCCACGGGCAGCAGGCCCTGGCCCGTGGCGAGCGCACGTCCCCCGGATCGCCGTACCGCGGCCAGCACGATCACCGGCAACGTCATATGGTGCGCCCAGACGGAGTTGAGGTAGCCGCCGCCGACCATGTGCACCGTGTCGGCACGGGCGAGCAGCTCGATACCCGACACGATCGTGGGCATCCGGCCGGGATCCGTGACCACCTCACCGGCGAAGGCGATCGCCTCGCTCCTGCCGAGCTCGGCCGCCCTGAAGGAGATCCGCCATACTGTGTCGACAAATGTGGTCCGGGGATGGCAGCCGCTCAACAGCACCGCAGCCTGTCCCGGCGTGTGACAGTCGACCACGATGTCGGCCTCCGGACGTGCCCGGGCCAGGTAGCGCAGCCACGTTCTCAGGATGAACTCGTCGCCGTAGTTCGGATGCCCGGCCGGCGCAACGAGATACACCAGTTCGCGAGATCCGGCCGAGTGGCTTCGCTGCGCGTAACGGGCAAAGGATGGGGGAGTCACGGACGCCTCTCGGTGGAAGTCTCGACCGCCATCCGCCCTCGGGTGTACGGCAGCTGCTGTGCCGACCAGACTTCCCGGCGCTCCGGGTGCGACGGTACTACAGTTTCTCCGCCACGCTCGCGTTTGACCTGTGTGCCCGCCAGCGGTCGAGAACGGCGGGCATTTCGTCCAGCAGGAATGCGTAGAAGTCCCGCATCTCCAGAAGTCGCGTTCGCGCGGCGGATCCGGTCGGACTCACGGTGATCCCCCGTCCTCGGCGGAACACCGCCCACACGTCGTCGCTGGCCTGCAGGCGGGCGGCGAGGTCTCCGGTCGTCAGCGTGGGCTGTTCGGTGAAAAGCAGTGCGGCGGGCACCCTGGACATCATGTGTTGCAGACAGTGACTGGTCAGGACGAGAGCGAGCGCTCCCGCCGCAGCTCGACGTCGGCCGACCGCTCACTGGTGGATCGCATGCACCGTAAAGCCCGTCCAGGAGTCGGGTCAGTGGTGTTTGACGACGTGACTGTCTGCCGACCAGACTTCCCGGCGCACCGCGGATGGCAGGGAGAATGTACTCCGCGGGTCGGCCCCGCGGGTCCGATCGCCTAGGGTGGTGTACGGATACGGTGTGCCGGGAAGTCTGGTCGGCGATGTGATGACCCCTACCCGTGGTGAGGCCGATTTGACGAACAAACCCACCCCGCGAGCACGACGCCCGGTGCTGTCCCGGGGATCCTGGTCGGAGTCGGCGCGCATCGCCGCGATCCTGCGCAAGGAGACCGTCGGCGGTGCGGTGTTGCTGGTGGCGTCGGCCGTCGCCCTGGTGTGGGCCAACTCGCCATGGGCCGAGTCCTACTTCGCGCTGCGCGACCTGAGGATCGGGGCGGAGCCGATAGGCCTGCACCTGAACCTCACCCTGGGCACCTGGGCGGCCGACGGCCTGCTGGCCGTCTTCTTCTTCGTCGTCGGCCTCGAACTCAAACGGGAATTCGTCGCGGGCGATCTGCGGGATCCGGCGCGGGCGGCACTGCCGATGGCCGCGGCCGTCGGCGGGATGGTGGTGCCCGCGTTGATCTTCGTGGCCGTCACCGCCCATGTCGGTGACGGCGCCACCCGCGGCTGGGCCATCCCCACGGCCACCGACATCGCGTTCGCCGTCGCCGTGCTCGCGGTGATCTCCACCCATCTGCCTGCTGCGCTGCGCACCTTCCTGCTGACACTGGCCGTCGTCGACGATCTACTCGCGGTGACGGTGATCGCGGTGTTCTACACCGACGAGATCAACCTCACAGCGCTCGGCCTGTCGGTCGTCCCGCTCGCGCTGTTCGGTCTCTGCGTGCAGCGGCGGATCCGGGCGTGGTGGCTGCTGTTGCCGCTCGGCGTGGCCACCTGGGTGCTGATGCACGAATCCGGTGTGCACGCCACCGTCGCCGGGGTCCTGCTCGGATTCACCGTTCCGGTCCTGCGGAGCGCCGCCACGGGCGGACCCGAGGCCGGGCCGGGGCTGGCCGAGCACTTCGAGCACCGCCTGCGTCCGCTGTCGGCGGGAGTGGCGGTGCCGGTGTTCGCCTTCTTCGCCGCCGGGGTCGCGATCGGCGGAGTGAGCGGTCTCACCAGGGCATTGAGCGATCCGATCACCCTCGGGATCATCCTGGGCCTGGTGGTGGGCAAACCGGTCGGCATCTTCCTGACGACCCGCGTGTTGACCGCGGTCACCCGGGCCAACCTCGACGACGCGCTGCGCTGGATCGACGTGTTCGGCGTCGCGTTGCTGGCCGGGATCGGTTTCACGGTGTCCCTGCTCATCGGCGACCTCGCCTACGGTCTGGGGTCCGATCGTGACGATTTTGTGAAGGTCGGGGTGCTCACCGGATCCCTGGTCGCGGCGTCGATCGCGGCGGTGCTGTTGAGGGTCCGCAACCGCCACTACCGGGCAGTTTGTCTGCAGGAGAAGGCCGATACGGACCGCGATGGAGTGCCCGACGTGTACCAGTCTGAACGCGACTGAGCGCTGAGGTCGTGCGTAGACTGACGGGATGCTTGAACAGATCCGCGGTCCCGCCGATCTGCAGTACCTTTCGCAGTCTGCGCTCAGCGAATTGGCCGGGGAGATTCGTCAGTTCCTCATCCACAAGGTTGCTGCCACCGGCGGGCATCTGGGCCCGAACCTCGGTGTCGTCGAGCTGACGCTCGCCCTGCACCGGGTCTTCGACTCGCCGCACGATCCGCTCATCTTCGACACAGGCCATCAGGCCTATGTGCACAAGATGCTCACCGGGCGCTCCCACGAGTTCGACTCGCTGCGCAAGAAGGACGGCTTGTCGGGCTACCCGTCGCGCAGCGAGAGCGAGCACGACTGGGTGGAGTCCAGCCACGCCAGTGCCGCGCTGTCCTACGCCGACGGGCTCGCCAAGGCCTTCGAGCTGACCGGGCACCGCAACCGCCATGTGGTCGCCGTCGTCGGCGACGGCGCTCTGACCGGCGGCATGTGCTGGGAGGCGCTCAACAACATCGCGGCCGCGCGCCGGCCCGTGGTGATCGTCGTCAACGATAACGGACGCAGCTATGCGCCCACCATCGGCGGGTTCGCCGACCACCTGGCCGCGCTGCGCCTGCAGCCCGGATATGAACGGGTGCTCGAGGAGGGCCGCAAGGCGGTCCGCGGACTGCCGGTGATTGGCGAATTCTGCTACCAGTGCATGCACAGTGTCAAGGCGGGCGTCAAGGACGCCCTGTCGCCGCAGGTGATGTTCACCGACCTCGGGCTCAAGTACGTCGGCCCCATCGACGGCCACGACGAGCACGCCGTGGAGTCCGCACTGCGCCACGCCCGCGGCTTCAACGCCCCGGTGATCGTGCACGCCGTGACCCGCAAGGGTATGGGTTACGCCCCGGCCGAGAACGACGAGGCCGAACAGATGCATGCGTGCGGCGTCATCGACGTCGTGACCGGACGCGCCACGAAGGTAGCGGCGCCGGGCTGGACGTCCTCGTTCTCGGAGGCGCTCATCGACTACGGCGCCAAGCGCCGCGACGTGGTCGCGATCACCGCGGCGATGCCCGGCCCCACCGGTCTCAGCGCGTTTCGCGACCGGTTCCCGGACCGCTACTTCGACGTCGGCATCGCCGAACAGCACGCGATGACGTCCGCGGCGGGCCTGGCGATGGGCGGCCTGCACCCCGTGGTGGCCATCTACTCGACGTTCCTCAACCGTGCGTTCGACCAGCTGATGATGGACGTCGCGCTCCACGAACTGCCGGTCACGTTGGTGCTGGACCGCTCCGGTGTCACCGGTCCGGACGGTGCCAGCCACAACGGGACGTGGGATCTGTCGGTGCTGGGCATCGTGCCGGGAATGCGGGTGGCCGCACCTCGCGACGGTGCGCGACTGCGCGAGGAACTCGGCGAGGCGCTCGATGTCAACGACGGACCCACCGCGATCAGGTTTCCCAGAGGTGATGTGGGCGAGGACATTCCGGCGTTGCGCCGGTGCCGCGGGGTCGACGTGCTCGCCGAGCCGGCCGATGGCCTGTCCGACGACGTGCTGCTCGTGGCGGTCGGTCCATTCGCGTCGATGGTGCTCACCGTCGCCGAAAGCCTGCGCAAACAGGGCATCGGTGTCACCGTCGTCGACCCGCGCTGGGTGCTGCCGGTTCCCAAGGTGCTCACCGAGTTCGCCGCCGCCCACAAGCTGGTGGTCACCGTCGAGGACAACGGCCTGCACGGCGGGATCGGCTCGTCGGTGTCGGCGGCGCTGCGTCACGCCGACATCGACACGCCGTGCCGCGACGTCGGGCTGCCGCAGCAGTTCTTCGGCCATGCCTCGCGCGGTGAGGTGCTCGCCGACGTCGGCCTGACCGACCGCAACATCTCCCGGCAGATCACCGGGTGGGTGGCGGCCCTCGGCGCGACGCCGGCGGACGCCGAGGTCAGCGAGCGACTGGACTGAGGGTCGGACTGCGCCCGCCGAGCGGGATGCGGGTGACCTCGCGGAGTTCGGTCGGGCTATCGGGCTGCTCGAACAGCACCTCGGCCTTCCGGCCCGAAAGCAACAGCGTCGCTATGGTGTTGCCGAACACCGGGCCGGCTGCGCCGAGTTTCCGGGTCGATCTCCTCAACGCCGGTCTCGGGGTAGCGGCAGGAGCCGAACACCGCACGCAGCCGCTCGGCGATTCCCCGCTGGTCAATTATCCAAACGCGACGCGGGTCATTCGACGGCAGAGGGTGCGAGCGCGGCGGTCAGGACCGGCACCACCAGATCGCGTTGCCATGGGCGCACCGCGGCGGCCACGAGGAACTCCTCGACCGCGGCGGCGATGTCGGGGACCGGCTGCCAGTCCCAGCACAGCCGGCGCACCACCTCCGGGGTGACGAGGTTCTCCGAGGGCACCGATACCCGCTCCGACAGCGCGGACAGGCCGGCGCGGGCGGCTTCCAGGCGTGCGGCCGCCTCGGGTTTGCGCCGCGCCCACCGCGACGGCGGCGGCGGACCGTTGGGCGGTTCGGCCGAGTCGGGCGGATCGAGGTTGTGGCGCGCCCGGTCGAGCGCGTCGAGCCACACCTGGGCGCTGCGGCGCTGCCGGGTGCCGCCGAACACCGGCAGTGCGGTGAGCTTCTCGACGCTGTCGGGATCGGCGGTGGCGGCGTTGATGATCGCGGCATCGGGCAGGATGCGGCCCGGCGCGATGTCGCGCCGGCGTGCGATCTGGTCGCGCGTGGCCCACAGTTCGCGTACGGCCGCCAATGCCCGTGGGTTGCGCACCTTGTGGATCCCGGAGGTGCGGCGCCACCGGTCACGGCGGGTAGGGGCCGACTCGTAAGTACGCAGGTGTTCGAATTCCTGTGCGGCCCAATCGGTTTTTCCCTGATCGTCCAGTACCGCGGCGACCGCGTCGCGCAGTTCGAGCAGCACTTCGACGTCGAGCGCGGCGTAGTTGAGCCAATCGTCGGGCAGCGGCCGCTTCGACCAGTCGGCGGCGCCGTGGCCCTTCATCAGCTGCAGCCCGAGCAGTTCGGAGACCATCGTCGCGAGGTTCACCCGCGCGAAGCCCGCCAGCCGGCCGGCGAGTTCGGTGTCGTAGAGCTTCGGCGGCCGCATGCCCAGCTCGGCAAGACATGGCAGATCCTGATCGGCGGCGTGCAGCACCCATTCGTCGGTGTCGAGAACATCGGCTACCGGAGCCATCACCATCGTCGGGTCCTCGCCGTGGTTGACCGGGTCTATCAGCACGGTGCCCGCGCCTTCGCGCCGGATCTGCACCAGGTAGGCGCGGTTGGAGTACCGGAATCCCGAGGCGCGTTCGGCGTCGATGGCAAAAGGACCGTGGCCCCCCGCGAGCAGTTCGGCGGCGGCGAGAATCTCCTCGGTGGTCACCGCGAGGTCGGGCACCCCGTCGGCAGGGGTGAGCAGCGGGACGGCCGTCGACTCGGCGTCGGCGTCCTGCTGATCGGGGCCCTCGGGGTGCGTGTTGGGCGTCTCGCTCATCTCATGCGCGGGTACGGGAACCGAGGTCGGTCACCCCGATGGGAGGCAGCCCCGCGGCGTGCTCGAGCACTTCGCAGAAGGCCTCCACGTGGGGACCGAGTTCCGCGGTGACCGCGGTCCACGACGCCCGCAGTTCCAGCTGATGCGCGCGCGGGGGTCCAGAGATGTCGCCGTACCGCACCGACGTGGTGGCGGTGACCGTGCCGCCCAGTGCGGTGACCTGCTCGGATTTGGAGTCCAGCGCCTCGACCAGCCAGCTCCAGGCCACCTCGGGCAGCAGCGGGTCGACCGCCTCGCTGGAATCGAGGTCGGCCTGGATGTAGGCCACCAGTCGCATGGTGCCATCCCACGCCTCGGCGCCCTCGGGGTCGTGGAGCAGGATAAACCGGCCGAAGGCATTGCCTTCGGAACGTTCGGTCACGATCGCGGTCTCGGGATGCCGGATCTCGGCGCCCAGTGCATAGCTGTAGGGCGCCAGCCGCTGCGGAGGGCGGATCGGGCCCAGTTCGATCTCCGCTCGTACGGTGGCGGCATTCATCGCCGCCACCGCAGCACGGAACTGAGCCGGTTCGGCGGTGGTCACGCGGGTGACGCTAGACCATTCGGCCGTACCTGCACGCAGGCGCGCCGATCCGACTTCCGATGGTGATCCCGGGCAGCCGCGGAACCGTTGCCGGTCGTGGCAGCATTGGGGGCGATGAACACCCGCCGTGAACTGCCCGACTCGCCCTATCTCGCCGCCGCCCGCGGCCGCAAACCCGCCCGGGTGCCGGTGTGGTTCATGCGGCAGGCCGGTCGGTCGCTGCCCGAATACCGGTTGCTGCGGGCGCGCAACACCATGATGCAGGCCTGCTTCGACGCCGACCTGATCACCGAGATCACGCTTCAGCCGGTGCGCAGGCACGGAGTCGACGCCGCGATTTTGTTCTCCGACATCGTCGTCCCGCTGCGGGCGTCGGGCATCGCGCTCGACATCGTGCCCGACGTGGGGCCGGTGATCGACCATCCGGTGCGCACAGCCGCCGACGTTGCCGCGATCAGACCGCTCGATCGGCAGACGATCGAACCCGTCGAGCAGGCGGTGCGGATGCTCACCGCGGCGCTCGGCGACGTCCCGCTGATCGGCTTCGCCGGCGCCCCGTTCACCCTCGCCTCCTATCTGGTGGAGGGTGGTCCGAGCAAGCACCACGAGCACACCAAGGCGATGATGCTCGGTGCGCCCGACGCCTGGCATGCGCTCATGTCGGCGCTCACCGACGTGACGATCGCGTTCCTGCAGGCCCAGGTGGACGCGGGTGCCGACGCGTTGCAGGTGTTCGACTCCTGGGCGGGCACGTTGTCGCCGGCCGACTACCGCGCCTACGTGCTGCCGCACAGCGCCCGCGTGTTTCAGGCGCTCGCACCGGCGGGGGTGCCGATGACGCACTTCGGGGTGGGCACCGCCGAACTGCTCGGCGCCCTGTCCGAGGCCGTCGCCGCGTCCGGAGCGCCCGGTGTGGTGGGCGTGGACTGGCGCACCTCGCTGACCGACGCTGCGGGGCGGGTCGAACGCGGCAGCGCGCTGCAGGGCAACCTCGACCCGGTTGTCCTGCTCGCCGGGTGGCCCGTGGTGGAACGTGCGGTGCGCGCCGTGGTCGAGGACGGCAGGCGCGCCGTCGACGCCGGGGCGGCGGGACATGTGTTCAACCTCGGGCACGGCGTGCTGCCGGCGACCGATCCGGAGATCGTGACCGCGACGGTGGAGCTGGTGCACTCGCTGTGAGTTCCCGTTGAGCGCGACCTACGCCGTTGTCGGGGGCGGCATCTCGGGCCTCGTGGCGGCCTACCGGCTGCGGGTGACTGCCGGGCCGGACGCCACGATCACCCTTTTCGACCCCGCGGACCGCCTCGGCGGGGTGTTGCGCACCGAACGCGTCGGCGGTCAACTGCTCGACGTCGGCGCCGAGGCCTTCGTGGCGCGCCGGCCGGAGGTGCCGGCGCTGCTGGCCGAACTCGGACTGGCCGACCGGCAGATCGGCACGACGGGCGCCCGTCCGCTCATCTACAGCCAGGGTCGGCTGCATCCGATGCCGCAGGGCACGCTGCAGGGCATTCCGTCGGACGCCTCGACGCTGGCGGGTCTGGTCGACGAAGCGACGATCGCCCGGATCGCCGACGAACCCATGCGACCGCTGCGGTGGCGGCAGGGTGCGGATCCCACCGTGGCGGATCTGGTCGCCGACCGGTTCGGCGAGCAGGTCGTCAGGCGCTCGGTCGATCCCTTGCTGGGGGGCGTCTATGCGGGTTCGGCCGCCACCATCGGTGTGCGCGCGGCGGCGCCGGCGCTGGCCGCGGCGCTGGACCGCGGGGCGCGCAACCTCACCGAAGCGGTGCGCGACGCGCTGCCGCCACCGGCCACGGGATCGGTCTTCGGCGCGGTCGACGGCGGGTACGCCGTGCTGCTCGACGCGCTGCGCCACCAGGCGGGAATTCACTGGGCCCAGGTGGGGGTCGAACGGGTCGACTTGGTGGGCCGGGGCGTCGACATCGTCGACGACGAGGGCAACCGCCGGCCCGCCGACGCCGTGGTGCTGGCGGTGCCCGCCCCGCGGCTGCCGGGGCTGGTCGAGCGCATGGCGCCGCGCACCGCGGCCGCCGCCCGCCGGATCCCGGTGGCCTCTGCCGCAGTGGTGGCGCTCGCGCTGCCCGGAGGAACGCCGCTGCCCCAGCAGTCCGGGGTGCTGGTGGCCACCGGAGAGCAGCGCCCACGCGAGGAGCACCGACGGCCCGTGCACGCCAAGGCGATCACGCTGTCGTCGCGAAAGTGGGGCCGGCGCGGGAACGTCGAACTCTTGCGGTTGTCCTACGGTCGGTTCGGCGACGATCTGGCCCG
The DNA here is from genome assembly GCA_034189785.1 of Actinomycetota bacterium. Taxonomy (GTDB): domain Bacteria; phylum Actinomycetota; class Actinomycetes; order Mycobacteriales; family Mycobacteriaceae; genus Mycobacterium. The sequence goes on along the minus strand of JAXHUG010000032.1, from coordinate 13,785 downwards.
CAGCACCGGCGACGATGACCTCTTGGCCTGGGCCGCGGCCGACCTGTGGACGGTCTTCGGCATCGACACCGAACCGGTCGACGCCCTGGTGCAGCGCTGGATCGATGCGATGCCGCAGTACGGGCCCGGGCACGCCGACCTGGTCGCCGAACTGCGGGCCGGTCTGCCGCGCGGTGTCGCGGTGGCCGGCGGCTACCTGGACGGTATCGGCGTGCCCGCCTGTGTCGCGTCGGCGAGTCGGGCGGTGGCGTCGCTGGCCACCCAGGGCGTGGCACGATAGGGGCATGGCCAAGCTCGACTTCGACGCGCTCAACTCCACCATCCGCTACCTCATGTTCTCGGTGTTCTCGGTACGTCCGGGGGAGCTCGGTTACGACGACCGGGCGCGCGCGGCAGTCGTCGACGAGACCGCCACCTTCCTCAAACAGCAGGAGGAACACGGTGTCGTGATCCGTGGTCTCTACGACATCGCCGGGATGCGGGCCGACGCCGACTTCATGATCTGGACCCACGCCGACACCGTCGAGGCGCTGCAGGCCACCTACTCCGACTTCCGCCGCGCCACCGCGCTCGGCCGGGCCAGCTCACCGGTCTGGAGCAACGTCGCGCTGCACCGTCCCGCGGAGTTCAACAAGAGCCACATCCCGGCCTTCCTCGCGGGCGAGGACCCGGGCAACTACATCTGCGTCTACCCGTTCGTCCGCTCGCTGGAGTGGTACCTGCTGCCCGACGACGAGCGCCGTCGCATGCTGTCCGAACACGGGATGGCCGCGCGCGGTTACAAGGACGTCCGCGCCAACACCGTGCCGGCGTTCGCACTCGGTGACTACGAGTGGATCCTCGCCTTCGAGGCGCCCGAACTGCACCGCATCGTGGACCTGATGCGGGATCTGCGCGCCACCGACGCGCGGCGCCACGTCCGCGAGGAGATCCCGTTCTTCACGGGTCCGCGCGTCGGGGTCGAGGAACTCGTCACGCGGCTGCCGTAGGGGGCCTGCCGGCTGCATGTGGCCCAGGGTTTCCACTACATCACGCCACTGAGCGCGCCCGGTACGGCGGCGATGCTGAGGGCGGAGACTATCCGCCCGCCGGCACCAACCGCAGCGAGATGGAGTTGATGCAGTACCGCTGATCGGTGGGCGTCGGATAGCCCTCGCCTTCGAACACGTGGCCCAGATGGCTGTGGCAGTTCGCGCACACCACCTCGACCCGTCTCATCCCGAGCGAATCGTCGGGCCGCAGGATCACCGCGTCGGAATCGGCCGGGTCGAAGAACGACGGCCAGCCGCAATGGGACTCGAACTTCTCGGAGCTGCGGAACAGTTCCGCGCCGCACGCCCGGCACTGGTAGACACCCTCGGTCCTGGTGTCGGTGTACTCGCCGGTGAAGGGACGTTCGGTGCCCGCCCGTCGCAGCACCGCGAATTCCACGGGGCTGAGCTTCTCACGCCACTCGTCGTCGGTCAGTTGCACCTTCGGAGCAGTCATGCCCCCAAGTTACTACGCTGTCGGCGCGGCCCGCTTCACCTGGGCAGGGTCCTCGGCGGGGTCGGTCAGCCACAGCGGGTCGATGCCCCGGTCGAGGCGGCCGTCGGCCTTGGCGTCGAGATAGCGGAAGTACAGCACCGCGAACACCACCAGCAGCATCAGCGACCAGCCGTAGGTCACCTTCATGTATTCGAGGAACCGGCCGGTGGTGGGCCACCGCCACATCAGCCACCGGTCCATCGTCATGAAGCCGTACACCGCCAGCCACGCCGGCCAGTTGCGCAGCACCGAGTTGGGCAGCACCACCGTCATCAGGAACGGGAACAGCATCATCGAGTAGTAGGCTTGGCCAAGCGACAGGATCAGGAAGGACGCGGTCAGCAGCACCCCCGAGGAGGTCAGCATCCAGAAGCGCGGGTCACGGGTGCGGTAGAAGCGGTACAGCAGCACCAGGCTGCCGATCGTCAGCGCCAGGAACAGGATTCGCAGCGCGAGGATCAGCAGGGGCGGCAGGCCGTAGTAGGTGCCGTTGCCCTGGATGGAGCTGTTGAAGTAGTCGCGCGTTCCCATGATGTAGGGCAGCGTGCGTGTGAAGAAGCTCATCGGGTCGCTCACCAGCGGCCAGGCGGCGAGGTTGAAGACCACGGGCACCGCGACGGCGGTGACCAGCGACCGCCACTGACGATTGAGCAGCGGAAGCAACAACAGCGGCGCCAGCGACGGTTTGACCACCAGCGCCAGGCCGATCGCCACGCCCGCCAGCCATTCGCGACTGCCTCTACCGTCGAGCAGCCAGCGGAAGAACAGCACCTCCGCCAACAGCATGAAGCCGTTGATGTTGGTGTACACGATGGTGTTGGTGACCGATTCGGTGCAGTACATCGCGAGCACCAGCGCCGGGGCGGCCACCGAGGCCAGCGTGTAGTTGAACATCCGCAGCAGGAAATACGCTGCGGCCAGCGTGGCGAGGCTGTTCAGGGTGAAATACCAGTTGCGCGAGGCGAATTCGGGCAGGAATCCGAACGGCGCCAGCAACAGGGTCCCGCCGGGCGGGTAGAGGTAGTGCGGGTCGACGTGGTCGAAGTGCTCGTTGTAGATGTCCAGACCCAGCCGCAGGTTGGACACCGCGCGGTACACCGGCCCGAAGTCGTCGGTGATGTAGCCGTTGGTGGCCAGGACATAGGTGCGGTGGATCACCGTCATGATCGCCAGCGGCCACAACACGCTGCGCAGTACCGTCGCCACACCCGGAGGCGACGTACGTGGCCGGAAGGCATTGGACAGGCCGGTGCGAAGAGAGTCTGCTGCCGCCACGAGCGAACCGTACACCGGCGGCCGCGGCCGAGTCGTCAGGCCGGACAGTACGTGTCGGTGGCCGGCGGGGCGCCGGTGTCGACGTAACCCACCACCGGCGTCAGCGCGCACGGGGAGTAGACGCTCGCCCCGTGACCGATGCCCTGCCACATCACCCGCTTGTTGGAGGCGCCGGCGTTGAGGACCGTGGCCGCGACCGCGGCGACGCCTTCGTTGCCGACGATGGGATCGTGCTGCACTCCGAGCAGCAGCACGGGCACCGGGAGGTCCTTGGGTTCCGGCGGCGCCGAGCCACTTGGCCAGTTGAGGCATTTGACCAGGTCGAGGGCGCCGACGACGCCGAACTGCGGGTACTGCTTACCCCAGGCGACCACCAGTTCCCGCACCCGGTCGGGTGTCGGGCGGTTGAGCGCGTCGCTGCAGGAGTTGACGAACTGACCGTCGGTCTGGCGCAACCCCTCGGCGGCGGCGGTCAGTGCGGTGAGCCGGGCGGTGTCGCCGGACCGGGCGCCGGCCAGTGCCGCGCCGAGGTCGTTGGTGGCCGTGACACCGTCGCCCTTGGGGAACGCCAGCGCCGTGGAGATCGCGTCGGTGACCGCGGCCACCGACGCGCCACCGGGGCCGTTCCCGGCGCGGGCCGCGGCGAGCAGTCCGTCGACGACCCCCTTGGGGTCGGGGGCCGCCGGGCAGCCGATGGCCACACACTGCGCGGCCCAGGCGTCGAGCGCGGCCTGTTCACCCCGGACCCGCTGTTCGGCGGCGGCTTCGGCGCCGATCGCCAGCGGCAGCGGTGAGTCGAGCGCCAACCGGGCCACCTTGTTGGGGTGCGATCCGGCGTAGGCCAGCGCGACCTGGGCGCCGTTGCCGATCCCGAGCAGGGAGAGCGCCGGGGCGTCCCATGTGCTGCGCAGCCGCTCGAGGTCCTCGGCGGCGTGCGCGTTGTCGTAGGCCGAGTCGCCGGGCGCGATCGTGTCGGTGCAGCTGGTCGTCGCCGTCATCGTGATGGCGCGGAGGTTGGCCACCGGATCGTCGCCGTAGGCGAACTGCGCCTGTTCGATCATCTCCTGACGGTCGTCGAGGTCGCGGCACTCCAACGCCCCTGACAGGCCGATCCCGCGACGGTCGACGGCGACGATCGGATGCTTGTCGACCAGTGCCTGCGAACGCGCCAGCCACACCGGCAGCTGCACCGAGGACGGCAGATCCGAGCCGGTCGTCATCACCACCGGGCCCGCGTCCTGTGGCGTGCGCGGCGAGGTGGCCCGCACGACGCCGATGGAGACCGAGCCGGACGCACCGTCGATCGGGTCGAGGTCGGCGTCGTAGGTGGCGCAGTCCAGCGTCACACCGGGCACCGGGTCGACGGCCGCATCGCCGAACACCTGGTCGGTGCACTCCCGCCAGGACAGCTCGTTCTTCGGTACTTCGACCGCGGGCGGTCCGGCCTGCTGCTGGGTGGTTTCGGGCTGGCCCTGCGGTCGTGCTCCGTTGTCGGTGGCGAACCGCGGGTTGGCCGCCAACCCCGGTGCACAGCCGGCCAGCACCAGCGCGACCGTCGACAGGCTCACGACCCGGAGCAGCTGGGGGTGCCGACGCATGCTGACCACAGTAGCGAGGTGGTCACCGGTCCCGGGCGTACCGGCAGTACAGATAGCCGTCGTCGTCGCTGAGGATATGGCTGCGGCGCAGCGGCGTACGGACCTGACCAGGCCCGGTGACGATGCGCTGCGCCTCGCCGCCGATGAGCACGGGCGCGACCGTGACGCACAGCTCGTCGAGCAGGTCGGCGGCGGTGAACAGGCCGAGCACCCCGGGACCCCCCTCGGTGAGCGCGCGCAGCAGCCCGCGCGCCGCGAGCAGGTCGAGTGCGGTGGCCGGGTCGACGTCGTCGGGTTCGGGTCCGGAGGCGTCCACGACGTCAGCGAGGCCGCCGAAACGCTCGCGGGCCGTGGCGGCCGTCCGCGCGCCGGTGAGCAGAATCGGCGGAACCTCGGTGCGACGGAACAGTTTCGCGTCGCGGTCGAGGTCCGCCGACCGGGTGAGCACGGCGACGGGTGGGACCTCACTCTGGCCGCGGGCCGCGCGGTCTTGTCGCGCGGCCGCCGACAACTGGGCGCCGGAGTAGTCCTCCGTGCGCACCGTCGAGGCCCCGACCACGATCACGTCGGCGGCTTGGCGCATCTTCGCGAACAGCGCCCGGTCCCCGGCCGCGCCGAGGCCGCCGGACCTGCCGGCGACGGTGGCGCCGCCGTCCACACTGGTGATCATATTGCCGCGCAGCCAGCATCGCCGCAGCGCGTCGGGGTAGGCGTAGAAGTCGCCGACCCGGTCGTCGGCGACCGACTCGACGGCTTCCAGCACTGTGAACTGCGTCCCAGCCGCGGAGTCGGGCATGGGAATGATTGCAGCACGTCGCTACGCTGCCTGCATGCCCGGGTCCAGTGGCGCGCCGAATCGACCGGACCATCTCGTCGACCGGAATCCCAGCGTCACCCCGGAACACCTCGTCGCCCAGTTGGTGCCGCCGCCGACGTTCACCCACGTCAGCTTCGACAACTATCGTCCCGATCCGGCCGAACCGTCGCAGGCCGCGGCCGTGGATGCGTGCCGAGCGTTCTGCGCCGAGGCGGTGACGCGGCGCGCGGGCAAGAAGAAGCTGTTCGGCAAGCGTGAGGTGCTGCCGGGTGTCGGGTTATACCTCGACGGCGGGTTCGGTGTGGGCAAGACCCACCTGCTGGCCTCGTCGTACTACCAGCTGCCCGAAACCCCGGCCCATCCCAAGGCGTTCGCGACGTTCGGGGAACTCACCCAGCTGGCCGGGGTGTTCGGGTTCGTCGAGAGTGTGGAGCTGCTCAGCCACTACGTCGTGGTGTGCATCGACGAATTCGAACTCGACGACCCGGGTAACACGACGCTGATCTCGCGACTGCTCTCACAACTCGTCGAGCGGGGCGTGTCGATCGCGGCGACGTCGAACACGCTGCCCGAGCAGCTGGGGGAGGGCCGGTTCGCCGCACAGGACTTCCTACGCGAAATCCACACGCTCGCATCGATTTTCACCACCGTGCGGATCGAGGGACCGGACTACCGGCACCGCGACCTGCCGCCCGCGCCGGAGCCGCCCACCGACGCGGAGGTCGCCGAACGGGCCGAGCGAACCGAAGGTGCGACACTCGACGACTTCGACGCGCTGTGCGCGCATCTGGCGACCATGCACCCGTCGCGGTACCTGTCGCTGATCGAAGGGGTCACGCAGGTGTTCATCACCGGCGTGCACCCGCTCGATGATCAGAGCGTCGCGCTGCGCCTGGTGTCACTGACCGACCGGCTCTACGACGCGGGCATCCCGGTGGTGGCGTCGGGGTCGAAGCTGGACACCATCTTCAGCGAGGAGATGCTCGCGGGCGGGTTCCGCAAGAAGTACCTCCGGGCGACGTCGCGGCTGCTGGCGCTGACCGCGGCGGGGCAACGGGCCTAGAGCAGGCCCCTAGAGCGGGCACACCATCACGAAGTCGTTCTCCACTCCGGCGCCGAGGCGGAACGTCTTCGTGCCTGTCACGGCGAAACCGTGTTTTGCGTAGAACCGCTGCGCGCGGCGGTTCTCCTGGTTGACGCCCAACCACACGCAGCGGTACCCGGTCTCGCGGGCCATGGTGAGAGCCTCGGTCATCAGGGCGGAGGAGGCGCCGGTGCCGTGGCTCTCGGGTAGGACGTACATCTTCGACAACTCGATCGCCGGGCGCGGGGCCACGGCCCGCTGCACGTCCTCGTCCAAGGGGGCGTCGTCGGGGACACCGCGAATCAGCATGGCGTAGCCCACGATCCGCTCGCCCTCGCGCGCGGCGAGCACGACGCGGTCAGGGTCGGTGAGATAGTCGGCGAACCGGTGCGGCGAGAGGTTCTCGGCGACGAACGCTGCGATGTTCTCCGCGGTCACCGACGGTGGGCACGCCAGCGGGAAGGTGCGGGCGGCGACGTCGGCGAGTTCGGCAAGGTCGGCGCGGGTCGCCGGGAAGACCTGTGGGCCTACAGATTCCACTGCGCGAGGTGCTCGCCGGTGATCTTGTCGACCAGCACGCCGTTGGATAAAAGATCGCGGTAACAGGCCCACCACACGCCGCCGCTGACCGTCGACCCGGGCGGGGCGCTGGTCACATCGGCGATCAAGCCATTGAACTGCACGCGGAGCGGTTGACCGATGTGGCCTACCGGTGAGTCGACTGCGCCGCCCGGCGCCGCGGTCAGCCCCGCCGCGACGATCATGGCGGTCAGCAGCATCAGACGCCGGCGCATGGATTCCCTCCCTAGGTGTGCCTCGAATGATGGCACACCCCGACGAGTCGCCACACCGGTTCAGCGATCAGCCGGCCTCGAGCCGCAGCAGCGCCGCCTTGGCGGCCGTCCCGCCGACGTACTGGCCGGCCGTGCCGTCGGAGCGCACCACCCGGTGGCAGGGGATCACCACCGGCAGCGGGTTGTGCGCGCAGGCGCTTCCGACGGCCCGCACCGCCTTCGGGTTGCCGACCGCGGCCGCCACCGCGGCGTAGCTGGCGCGGTCGCCGTAGCCGATGGTGCGCAGCTGTTCGACGACGCCGCGGCGGAATCCCGCCGCGAGCCGCAGGTCGATCGGCACGTCGAAGGCGGTGCGCCGCTGGGTGAAGTACTCGTCGAGCTGACGGGCCACGATGTCCAGCCGGTGCGGTGCCCGCAGGATGCGTGGGCTGATCCTGGCGGCCAGCGTGGTCAGCACCGCGGTGTGGTCCTCGGTGTCGTAGGCCACCCGCACCAGGCCCGCGGGAGTGGCGGCCAGTAGCAGCGTGCCGACCGGGGTGTCGACGGTCCGATAGGCGACGTCGAGGAGCCCCTCGGCGTCGGCTTCGGAGCTCAACCGCGCGTGCAGGCCGGCCAATGTGGTGTCGTCGGTCATGGGAGGGTCACCTCGCGGTAGATCGAGCGCAGTCTGCTCAGGCCGTCGGCACAGGCGCGGCGGGCGGCGTCGGGGGAGTTGCCGAGCAGTCCGGCGATCTCGGCGAACGGCAGACCCGCGATGTGGTGGTAGGCGACGGCCTGCCGTTGTTTGGTGGGTAGTGATTCGAGCGCTGCCCACAGGTCGGGGTGTCGGTCCCCGGGGTCGCCCCGGACGGCGGGCCGGTCGGGAACGCTGCCGGTCGGTACGGCCCGGCGCGAGTTGGCGCGACCGACGTCGAGCGCGCGCCGGTGCGCGATCGTCACCAGCCAGGCTTCGACGTTGGCGTCGGCAGGCAGGTCGGGGTAGGCCCGCAGCGCGGACAGGAAGGTCTCCGACCAGGCGTCCTCCGCGTCCACCGGACCTACGACGGCGCTGCAGACCCGCAGCACGACGGGCCCGTGTTCGGCCACCACGTCTTCGAACGGTCGCATCCTCACCTCCTGTAGACGTCGCCGGCGGGGCTGACGTGAGATCAGTCCGTCCCGGCGCCGGTGATCGAGTCGAGCAGGCCGATCAGATCGGTCTGCGCGCGCTGCCGGTCGATGCCGAGGCGGCCCAGCGGTCCGTCGGTGTCGTCGGACTCCAGCAGTGCCAGCAGCAGGTGTTCGGTACCGATGTATTCGGTACCGATGTAGTTGTGCCCGAGTCGCAGGGCCTCGCCGAAGGTCAACTCGAGTACCTTCTCGGCGGGACCGCTGAACGGGACCGCGGTGTTCTGGGCGTGCACCACTGCGGCGCGTGGGCGCGGGGTGAAACGAGCGAATCCCCGGTTCGGGTCGAGGGGTTCGGTGTCCGCCTTGGCGACGAAGCGCTTCTGTGCGGCTTGTTTGGTCACGCCCATACACTTGCCGACGTCGGTCCAGGATGCGCCGGAGCGTCGGGCCTGGTCGACGAAGTGCCCGATCAGGTGACCTCGAGTTGGTCGAGTGGTTCATCGTGGACGGTTTTGATGGCGTTGATGAGGTCGTCGAGGCGGACAGGGTGAGCGATGGGATCAGCCATGCGTCAACTTCAAGTTGACGAGAGGGTGGACGTCAACTATCGGTTGACGCTCACGGGGGTTAGCTGCGGACGTAGCCGCGCCGCACCGCGCGCTCGAGGATGCCCAGTGTCGCGCGCAGCGCGCCTTCGGAGATGACCGGGAAGATGCCCGCCTCATGCCACGTGTCGTCGATCCGCGACCAGTCGTAGAACGACGTGACGACGGTGCCGTCTTCGGTGGAGTCGAGGGTGTAGCCGTAGATTTGCCCGATCTACGGGCGGATCTGCCCGAGGATCGTCCACCGATGCAGCGATTGAGCTCGAACCCGCGGATCTCTACTGTCACATCGTGTTTCCCATCGGGAAATCGTTGAGTGCTTCGCGGTCCATGTGGACAGCGAAGATGTCCCCGACTGCCGACACCGCCTGGGCGTCGGCGCCCTGGAGCATGCCCGAGGAGTCGATCGCCACGTGCCCCTGCGGATCGCCAGGGCACCTCGAAGATCGCCTCGGGGCGGGAATCACATGCTGGACTTCGATGCGTTCGGTCATCACGACGATCGTGTCAGCAGCGCCGTCCTCCTCGATGGGTTTCTGGGTGTTTGCCGGGGGGTACGCGAAATCCCATGACGAACCTTCCCGAACTGCCGGCCAGCGGCCACCGACCGCCGGGTCTGCGACGCTCGGTAGCGTTCATCCACGAAAACGCAGACAGCGACATCGGTCTTGCGGAGATCGCGGCAGCGGCGAACCTCACGCCGCGGGCGGTGCAGTACATGTACCGCAGCCACCTGGGAGTGACGCCGCTCGAATACCTGCGCCGCGTCCGGCTGGATCTCGTTCACCGTGATCTGCAGGCCGCCGACCCGGCGGTCGACACCGTCAACTCGATCGCCGGCCGATGGGGCTTCTCGCACGCGGGGCGGTTCAGTGTCGCCTATCGGCGCATATACGGCACCCAGCCGAGCGTGACGCTGCGAACGTCTCGGCAGCGCCGCGACCCGGAGCGGTACGGCGCCTAGCGCGGATCTCGCGAAGCGGTGATCCGGCAGCGTCGCGCACCCTCGTCGAAAGATGCGCTGGCGGAACATTTCTGGCTAATGCGCGCCGTGTGTTGCCGGTGATCGAGCCCGCTGTGACGCCGTGATCTTGTAGTACGACAGTTTCTACGCGAACGGCTCGTCGCTGATAGTGTCCCCGGGACAAGCGATCAGGGTCAAGGATGAGGAATCCGCCACAGGAAAGGGAGGCCGATGGTGGGATGTGTCGCTGTCCTGGCAGACAAGGGCAGGAAGCTGGCGGTTATCGGGGTGGGTGCGCTCGCCCTCACTGGGGCCGTCCTCGCATTCGCTGCGGGCACCGCGAACGCCGACGTGGTGGACATCGGCCGTAAGCCGAATCCGGTCTTGGACGCCAACCCGGCGGTCGAAGGCGGCGTCCGCGCGACCGGTAAGGGTGTCGCGAACGCCGGGGCCTCGGACGTGCGCCGCTCGCGTAAGGGGGCACCGCTGCCGCCTGCAGGTGGTGAGGTGAAGGACAGCATTCGTGCCGTACCGCCGATCACCCGCGGTATCGGGACCCACATCCCGACGGGACCCGCCCGCAACCGCCCGGGCCTGGCCGATTGGTGATGTGACCGACAAACGCCCCGCCAGAATGGCGAGAATGTTGGCTTCCGGATTTGGCTGTGCAGCTTCCAGATCAGCCCGAGTTTGACTGACTGCCAGCCGCTCGAACTTCTCGTCGGCGGCGCTCTTCCACTCGTCAAGACTCTTCGCGTCGGCATCCCCGAAGTGCCAGGCACCTCGGCGGGAATTCGAAGACCTCTTCGGCGACATCGGCGCTTCTGCCGAGGAGTTCCGCCAGATTCTCGTAGCTCAGACTCGCTAGCCACTGTTCTATTGGCTTTACGATCTCATTGACTGCCGGCTGCTCCAGTTCCTATGGCGGTTATGTCGACGTCAAGCATGAAGTCGGGGTTGCGTGCGCGGTTCATGCATTCGCATAACCAGGCTTGCCCACGTTCTCGAGATTGTCGTCGCCAGCTGTAGCTGCGCACTCGACATACATGCCATCTGCGCCACGGCTCACCCGGAAGTCGGGCTTACTTCCTGTTCCCGGCACCGACGGATGTACTTCAACCTCTGTCGCTTGCCAGGGTGATGGGACCTCGAAGCCCAGCCGCTGGAAGAGTGCGAAGACGTATAGCTCCCACCATGCAGCCATGATGGCGCTCATCGAAAAGGTTCGTCACTGGAACTTGGATCCCGGGCCGCCGGTAGCAGACTGCTGGTCCGACAGTAGCGAATGAGCGCGGCCGCTTCGCCAGATGGGGCCATGAACCAATTGGGCACATATTGGGCACAGAAGCAGGAAAGGCCCGATGTTACCGGGCCTGACCTGCACTGATACTGGTGCGCGATACTGGGATTGAACCAGTGACCTCTTCCGTGTCAGGGAAGCGCTCTCCCGCTGAGCTAATCGCGCCGGGAATCTTCATCGGAGGTGGAGACGGGAATCGAACCCGTGTGCACGGCTTTGCAGGCCGTTGCCTCACCACTCGGCCACTCCACCGCTGGGGTTGATGCTTGCTGCACCTCGAGCGGATGACGGGATTCGAACCCGCGACCCTCACCTTGGCAAGGTGATGCGCTACCAACTGCGCTACATCCGCGTGCTAAGGGCGAGATCGTCGTCCGTCGCGATGCAGAACGATAGTCCACACATGCCTGGCCACACAAATCCCTTAGGACGCACCGGTCTCGACGCCGACTTCTACACCACGGCCGTCACCCGTCGGCGATCACGACCCTGCTGTGAGCAAGCCGAGCAGGCCGAAGGTGACCTGCGGATTCCAGAACGGCGCGGCGCGCGTGATAATCTTCGTCGTCGTTCGGCCCACTCTGTGTTAGGCCGATCGCACCCGGTCTCGTAGCTCAGTGGGAGAGCGTCCGCCTCACACGCGGAAGGTCGCTGGTTCGAAACCAGCCGGGACCACCACAACAAACCTCTCGCAGCGCCCGGATGCGACGCATCCGGGGATTAATCGACGCGGTGTTCGCGGCGGCGGTGGTGACCGATTCGCGGTCCGAGTAGCGATGTCGGTGTCACCGCGAACTCCGGCGGCAGCGGACTGTTCATCGGAACGATCGTCCTCGGCGACGTGCACGTCGTGGACCGTGATGTTCACCTCAGTGGCTTCCAGGTCGGTCATCCGGCTCGATCGTGGCCATGACATCGACTCAGGCCGGCAGCGAGGTCGGTGATGGAGACGCCGTCAAGGACCCCGGGGAAGGCGGGATCAATCCCGTTTGCGTTCCGTTCAGTGTCGACGACGCCATACGATGACGGAGACGGTGACCACCACGGCCACGACGAACGCTGCGACCGGGATCGATTTCTGCGGGTTGCCGGTCACGACCTGCTGCGCTGTGTGCGCCTTCTCGGCGACCCGGTGTTTGGTCCCGTCGACCCTGTCTCTCGCCTGCTGTTTGACGTCGAGCTTGGCCGACAGCGCCTCGACCGTCTCGCCGAGTTCTCGGCGGGTGGCCTCGATATCGGCCTCGATGTCCCCCACGCCGGCGTCCGGGGCGGGTTCGGGGCGGTCGGGTGCGGTCATGACGCGCGGTCCTTTACCTCTTGGATGTCGGCTTTCACCGTTTCGACCCTCTGTGTTGACTGTGTGAGGGTGTGGTGCCCCAGCGTTGTCGGACTGAAACCCCGGCGTCAGATCGCCGGCGAAGTCGCCTTCCGCGTCAGGTCCGTCGCGATCTCGATCAACGGGACGTTGGAATCCTGTGCGTCCCGCCGGTAATTCGGGAAGCGGTCGTCGCGCTCGAGGTCGGGAACGTGAACGGTGCGTTCTTCCCAGGCCGCGGTCAGGCACGGGCCTTTGCGGTAGCACTCCTGGATCTCGTCGAGCACGATCGGCCACCGACCGACATGCTGGTTCACCCTGGCGGCGCTGACCTATCGGATCGACGTCGCGGTACGGCGGACCGCCCGCGAGGTCTCAGAGCGCCCGCAGGTAGCGCCGGGTGACCACGCGCTGCAGCCATGAGGTAACGGGTCCGGCGAGCCGGCTCCACCACGTGCCGTGCCGGGAGAAGGCTGCCACCTCGGCGTACACCCTGTCGCTCACCGGGTCGTAACGCACGGCGAACAGCTCCTCACCGGTCTCGGCATGCCCGGGCAGCGTGCCGTACGCGTAGCCGCGACGGTCGGGTTCGTCGACAACGTAGACGACGCGGCAGGGCACGTTCACCGGACCCAGCCCGACGATCACCTCGGAACCCACCCGGGCGACGTCGGTGGTGGGCGTGACGCGCAGCTGGGCGCCGCGCAGCATGCCCCACCGCATCACCGCGTCGGCGGCCTCGTCGAAGCAGGCGCGTCCGGATCCGATCAGTGCGGACTCCCGTACATGGTGGTAGCCGGGCGGCATCGGTCCGGCCGTCGCGCCGACCTCGCGGTAGGTCAGGGGGAGGTCGGCGAGGTCGGTGAGGTTCACCCCGCCACCTTCTCACCGTGCAAACCCAATACGGTGAGCGGTGTGGCGAGTGAACCGACTCAGGGGCAGAACGGGGGCGGGTTCAACCCTCCGGAACCGACCACCCGCGGCGGACCCGACTACGGCAGATTCGTCGTGGCGGTTCGTGAACTGCAGGACCTCGCCCGGACAGCCGACGCACCCGACGAGGTCGTCACCGAGGCGGCCGGGCTCATCGAGAAGGTCACCGGTCTGCTGGCGCCCTACCGCGCCGACGAGTGGACGTCACCGTCCGGGCGGCGGATGGACCTGCCCAACCGCGGCAACATCCTGCAGGTGCCGATGTTGCTGGCCCAGACCGCCGACGGCCGGATCGCCGGGGAGGCCACCTTCCGCCGCTTCTACCTCGGCCGCAACGGAGCCGCCCACGGCGGTGCGGTGGCCCTGTTGTTCGACTCGGTGCTCGGCTACACCACGTACAAGATCACCCAGAGCCGGTACCAGCGCACCGCCTTCCTTTATGTGAACTACCGCAACATCGCGC
>JAXHUG010000031.1:114878-158753 GCA_034189785.1 Actinomycetota bacterium | reverse complement strand
AAGAAGGTCGAGTAAGAAGGTCGAGTAAGAAGTAGGTCAGCGCCCCGCGGACGTCGCAGATGCGGATCGATCCCCGGGAACTGCAGCGACACCGAACACTGGTGGCCATCCAGTGTCGGCATCCTGAGGCTGGGCTCTCCGCTACCGTGCGAACGTAGCGATCGAACTGAGGGGGATGAATGGACGACGCCATGATCACATCGCCCCCGCGCGAACTCGCACTCGACCTGTACCGCTCGTCGGCGGTGGTGCTCGTGGTCATCGGGCATTGGCTGCTGTCGGTGATGTCATACCGCGATGGCCAGTTCGGCCGGGACAATCCACTGGTACTGATGCCCTGGACCCAGTGGGTCACCTGGTTCTTCCAGGTGGTGCCGGTGTTCTTCGCGGTGGCCGGTTTCGCGAGCGCGGTGTCCTGGGCACGACTGGTCGCCGGCGGCGCCGTTGCGAGGCAGCAATGGATCCGACGCCGCGTCGCCCGCACCCTGGGCCCGACCGCGGTCTATACAGTGTTCGTGCTGGCCGTGATGGCGGTGTTGATGGTGGCGGGTGTCAGCGGACCGGTGCTGGAGCTGGGCGGTTGGGCATTGGCCATGCATCTATGGTTCCTGGCCGTCTACCTCATGCTGGTCGCGCTGACTCCCCTTGCTGTGGCCGCGCACCGGCGCTGGGGCCTCGCGGTGCCGGCCGCGCTGTCCGCAGGTGTGGTCCTGGTCGACGCGGTGGGAATCGGTACCGGCCATCCCGAGATTCGGGTGGCGAACTACTTCTTCTGCTGGGCCGCGGTCTATCAGCTTGGAATCGCTTGGCACGGCGGACTTCTGCGTAGGCGAATTCTGGTGTCGATGGCCGGTGTCGCCACAGTGGCCCTTCCCGTGCTCGTGGCGTGGGGACCGTATCCGATCGCCATGATCGGTGTTCCGGGCAATCGGGTGGAGAACAGCGCTCCCCCGTCGGTGTTGCTGTTGGCGCTGGCATTCGCGCAGATCGGGTTGCTGTTCGCGATCGCGCCCACGCTGAACCGCGTGCTCGTGCGGGGCGTGTGGCCGTGGGTGCTCTCCACCGCCAACAACAACGTGCTGGCCCTCTACCTCTGGCACATGCTTCCGGTCATCATCGTGACACTCGTCGGGTACCCGACAGGCTTACTGCCGCAGCCCCCACTCGGTTCGGGGCCCTGGTGGCTTGCCCGCCTCGAATGGGAACTGGTGTTGGCGGTCGTCGCGGTTGCCTTGCTGAGCCTGCTGTGGTGGCAGCGCCGGGTGTTCGCGGCGCCGATACCCTCCGTCGTGGTGCCGGCACCCAAGGTCGTTACAGAAGCGCTGCTTTACGTCGGGGCAGCGGCGTGTGCGCTCGGGCTCGGCCGCCTCTCCGCCAGCGGTTTCGCACCTGATGGCCGGTTTCCGGTGCCGACGGTGGCGTTGTTCTGTACAGGTGCGCTGCTGGTGGCCGTTCGTCCGAAAGGATCTGGTGCTACCCGATGATCTGTTCAGCATGCTGGCCGAATTGCTCGCGTGGTTCCCCGAACCGCGGCTGGTGCTGATCGCCTGCGGGGCCCGAACACCAGGGAGCACTGTCTCAGACACGGGTGCTCAGACCCGATTCCGCCCACACACATTCGTATGGTAGCGGGTAGGTCTGACGTTGATGCCGGTCAGCGCAGCGGCTTCGCTACGATATCACTCGCGGCGCCGCCACCACCGGCGACGTGTCGTTCCCGCATCGGGAGTTGTGATGATCCGGTAGGCGGACGCGTCGGTCTCACCGCCCTCGTCGATGTCAGCGACGTCATCGCCGGGCGCATCCTGCGCACTTGCCGCCAAATCTTCGTCGTCGACGACCGGTTCTGCGACGGCTTCGGCATCCTGGTCCTCCACGGGCTCCTTGTCTGCGAACTGCTCTTCAGCATCGGCGACGGCGATCTCCTCCCCGACCGCCTCGGCCTCATCGGCCCGTTCCACTGCCGCCTCGAGGTCCTCGTCGAACGCCTCTTCGGCGACTGCGTCTTCCCCTTCGAGGGCGGCAGCATCATCGGCAGCGACCTCGTCGGCTACCGCCTCGGCACGCTCGGCACGCTCCACCGCAGCCTCATGCACCTCCTCGGCCGACTCCTCCGCGGCGACCGCATCCTCACCCTCAACCGCGCCGGCGGTCGTCAACGGCTCACGATCAGCCGCCTCACCAGCGTCCACGAACACTGCGGCCTCAGCGATGTCCTCCGACGGGGCCGACTCGACATCGTCGGCCGCCTCGGCCTCCGCCACCGACTCCGGCTCGCCTTCAGGCTCGGGCTCGCCAGCATCTGCACCAGCCACCTCGTCGGCTACCGCCTCGGCCTCCTCGGCGCCCTCGACAGCCGCCTCATGCGCCTTCTCGGCCGACTCCTCAGCCGCGACCGCATCCTCACCCTCAACGACACCAACCGTCGTCAACGGCTCACGATCCGCGGCCTCGCCAACCTCCGCGAACGCCGCTGCCCCGGCAATGTCCTCCGACGGCGCCGACTCGACATCCTCAGCGAACGTCTCCGCCTCGGCCACCGGCTCCGCCGTGTCGACAGAGGCTGACGCGTCGTCGGCGACCGCCTCTTCAGCGGACTCCTCCGTCGTCAACGGCTCTGACGTCTCGTCGACGTCTACATCCTTCGCGTCGTCTTCGTCCCCCGCGACTTTCGCGGCGACTCCCACACCCGTGGTGGCTGCGGCTTCCTTGAGCAGCGCTGTGGTCGCTGCGTCGTCGTGGTCACTGTCGCCGGGCGAGACCGCGTCGGCCTCGAAATCGTTCGGTGAGACGGCCGCGACTGTGGCTTCGACGTTCTCATCGACGTCACTGAGAAGCGTGGCGGGATCCTCCCGGCCGCGCGGAGCCGCCATCAGGTACACCACGGCCCCGATGAACACGAACGTCGACGTGAACGAGTTGACCCGGATACCAGCCAGCTCGGTGGCCATGTCACTGCGCAGCAGCTCGATCCAGAACCGGCCGAGGCAGTAGCCCGCGACGTACAGCGCGAACAACCGGCCGTGCCCCAGGTTGAACCGCCGGTCCGCCCAGATGAGAACAGCGAAAACCAGCAGGTTCCATACCAATTCGTAGAGGAAAGTGGGGTGCACGACCTCGATGACGCGGCCCGTCGACACCCCGGTCAGGTCATTGCGCGCACCGCTGGCATCGACCCGCTCATAGATTTCGAGCCCCCACGGCACCGTCGTCGCGCGCCCGTATAGCTCTTGATTGAAGTAGTTGCCGAGCCGGCCGATCGCCTGTGCCAGGATGATGCCGGGCGCGATGGCGTCGCCGAACGCGGGCAGCGGGATGCCGCGGCGACGGCAGGCGATCCAGGCCCCGACCCCGCCAAGCGCCACCGCGCCCCAAATGCCAAGGCCGCCTTCCCAGATGCGCAACGCCGCGATCAACCCGGCCCCGTCCGGCCCGAAGTACGTCTGCCAATCGGTGATGACGTGATAGAGCCGGCCACCGATCAGCCCGAACGGCACCGCCCACAGAGCGATGTCGTAGATGACGCCGCGTTCGCCGCCGCGCGCCTCCCAGCGGCGGTCACCAAGGACCAACGCGACGATGATGCCCGCGATGATGCACAGCGCGTACGCGCGCAGCGGGAACGGCCCGAGTTCCCACACGCCTTGCGGCGGACTGGGAATGTAGGCCAGCGTGGTCGTCACGCGGTCACCCTCTGGCGGACTCCCTCGGCTAGTTCCTCGGTCAGCGCACGCACCGCGGACACCCCGTCCTCGAGAGCCGACACCAGCGCCGATCCGACGATCACGCCGTCGGCGTACGCGCCGATCTCGGCCGCCTGCTCCCGCGACCGCACACCGAGGCCGACGCCGACCGGGATGTCGGAGACCTCCTTGACGCGCGCGACGAGTTCGGGAGCAGCGCTCGAGACGGCATCGCGGGCGCCGGTGACGCCCATCGTCGATGCCGCGTAGACGAACCCCCGGGTCGCCTGGACCGTCCTGGCCAGCCGCTCGGGCGTCGACGCCGGGGCCACCAGGAAGATCCGGTCCAGATCGTGGGCGTCGGAAGCGGCCATCCACTCGTCGGCCTCTTCGGGAATGAGGTCAGGGGTGATCATGCCCAGTCCGCCCGCGGCGGCGAGATCCCTGGCGAAGGCGTCGACCCCCCGCCGTAGCACGGGATTCCAGTACGTCATCACCACCGCGCGGCCGCCCGCGTTGCTGATGGCCTCGACCGCCGTCAGGGTGTCGCGCACCCGAACGCCACCCTGCAACGCCGCCCCGGTGGCGGCCGCGATGACCGGGCCGTCCATCCCAGGGTCGGAGTACGGGATGCCGACTTCGATGATGTCGCAACCGGATTCGACCAACGCCGTCATCGCCGAGATCGATGCTGGCACGTCGGGGAATCCGGTTGGCAGGTATCCGATGAGCGCCGCGCGTCGCTCCGCCCGGCAAGCGTCGAACAAGCCACCCAACCGACTCATGAACCGCCTTTGTCAAGCAGACCGAACCATTTCGCCGCGGTTTCGACGTCTTTGTCACCCCGGCCGGACAGGTTGACCAGGATCGCCGAACCCGGCCCGAGTTCCGGGCCGAGCTTGAGCGCACCGGCGACCGCGTGCGCGGACTCGATGGCCGGGATGATCCCCTCGGTGCGGCACAGCAGCGAGAATGCATCCATGGCCTCGGTATCGGTGATCGGCCGGTATTCGGCGCGGCCGACATCCTTGAGCAGCGCGTGCTCGGGCCCGACGCCCGGGTAGTCGAGACCGGCCGAGATCGAATGCGATTCGATCGTCTGGCCATCCTCGTCCTGCAGCAGGTAGGAGAAGGAGCCCTGGAACGCACCGGGTGAGCCGCCGGTGAACGTGGCGGCGTGCCGGCCCGTTTCGACCCCGTCTCCGGCCGCCTCGTAACCGATCAACCGCACACCGGGATCGTCGATGAAGGCGTGGAAGACGCCGATCGCGTTGGATCCGCCGCCGACGCAGGCGGTCACCGCATCCGGGAGCCGGCCGGCCTGGGCCTGGATCTGCACCCGCGCCTCGAGACCGATGATGCGCTGGAAATCGCGCACCATCAACGGGAACGGGTGCGGCCCCGCCGCGGTGCCGAAGCAGTAGTACGTCTCGTCGGCGTTGGTGACCCAGTCGCGGAAGGCCTCGTTGATCGCATCCTTGAGCGTCTTCGAACCGGCCTCCACGGAGACCACCTCGGCGCCGAGCAGGCGCATGCGCGCCACATTCAGCCGCTGGCGCGCCGTGTCGACCGCGCCCATGTAGATCACGCAGTCCAGGCCGAGCAGTGCGCAGGCGGTGGCCGTCGCGACACCGTGCTGGCCGGCGCCGGTCTCGGCGATGAGCCGGGTCTTGCCCATCTGACGTGCGAGCAGCGCCTGCCCGAGCACGTTGTTGATCTTGTGGGAACCCGTGTGGTTGAGGTCTTCTCGCTTGAGGAAGATGCGCGCCCCCCCGGCGTGCTCGCCGAGCCGGGTGGCCTCGTACAGCGGCGACGGACGGCCGCTGTAATGGCGCTGCAACCGGTCGAGCTCGTCGAGGAACGTCTGGTCGCCGCGAGCCTTCTCGTAGGCCGCGGTGACCTCCTCGATGACCGCCATCAGCGCCTCGGGAACGAGGCGTCCGCCGTACGCGCCGAAGTGGCCGCGGGAGTCCGGGTCGTGGCTGGTGGGTTCGGCGACGGCCGCACTGGAGCGCGGCAGGTCCGAGTCGAGGAGTTCGGCCACGCTATCGGGACGGTTTCGGGCAGGACGGATGGGTTCCGGCGGTCACCAGGTCGGCCACCGCGATGCGCGGGTCGCGGCTGGTCACCAGGCCTTCGCCGACGAGCACCGCGTCGGCGCCGGCACCGGCGTAGGCCAACAGGTCGGCGCGGCCTCGCACGCCGGACTCCGCGACGCGGATGACGTTGGACGGCAGGCCTGGGGCGATACGCGCGAAGCAGTCGCGGTCCACCTCGAGGGTCTTGAGATTTCGGGCGTTGACGCCGATCACCCGGGCACCGGCCTGCAGTGCGCGGTCGGCTTCGGCTTCGGTGTGGACCTCCACCAGCGCCGTCATCCCGAGCGATTCTGTGCGTTCCAGCAACGACTCCAGCACGGGCTGGTCGAGCGCGGCGGCGATGAGCAGCAACATGTCGGCACCGTACGCGCGGGCTTCGTGGATCTGATACGGCCGGACGATGAAGTCCTTCCGCAGGACGGGGATGGACACCGCCGCGCGGACGGCGTCGAGGTCGTCGAGCGAGCCGTGGAACCGGCGCTGTTCGGTCAGCACGCTGATCACGCGGGCGCCGCCGTCCTGATACGCGCGGGCCAGGTCGGCAGGATCCCCGATCTGGGCGAGCGCTCCACCGGACGGGCTGGCCCGCTTGACCTCGGCGATGACCCCGATGCCGGGTTCGCGCAGGGCAGCCATCACGTCCAGTGGAGGCTTCGCGCGCTGCGCCCGTTCCTTGATCTCGGTGAGGCTGACCACGGCCTCTCGAGCGGCAACGTCGGCGCGGACTCCCTCGATGATGGAGTCGAGCACGGTCGCCGAACTCATAGCCCGTCGATCCCCCTCTGGTACGTCGCCGACAGTTGCCGGATGGTCCTCATCGACCGGATGGTCCTCATCGAAGGGTAGTCGCAGTGACCCCATCGCCTGTCACCGGCCCTTCGTGCCGCGATCGGTCGGGTCGTGGCCCTCGTCGAGGGCGTCCCACAGCATGCGTTCCGACATCGGCTCCCCCTGTTCCTCCTGCTTGGTCGCGGTCGCACGGCGTGCTGACGGCGCCGCGTACCTGCTCGTCCCCCCGGCCCCCTTCACCGCCCCACGCATCAGCAACACCGCGCCGGTGAGCGCCAGGGCGGCCGCCACCAGTGTGAGCACAGCGCCGGTGAAGTGGCGTTCGGTGCCGGTCAGGTCGACGACCGGAACCTCGGCCAGATTGGCTGCCCGGGGGGCGACGTCGACGATGACCCACAGCGTGATCGCCAGATAGGCCATTCCCGCACTCGCCGCCGCCACCAGGACCGCGAGTATCCGCAGCGGCCAGCCCCGCACCGCCAGCACCGCGACGGCCGCGGCCAGAACCAGCAGGGCGAGCGGGATCAGCGCGGTCGCCCACTCCGCACCGGTCAGCGCCGACGTCTTCGGCTGACCCAGTCCGTCGAACGAATGCACGTCGACCCACGTCAGCCGCGACGCCACCCACAGCACCGCGGCGCCGAGGACGAGGATGAGTTGGGCGATGCGGGTCATGGTTCGCGCAGGGTTTCGGCGGCTGCGACGGCGGCCAGCACCGCCTTGGCTTTGTTGGTGGCCTCGTTGAATTCGTACGGCCCGTTGGAGTCGGCCACGACTCCCCCGCCGGCCTGTACGTAGGCGACCCCGTCACGCATCAGCGCGGTCCGGATGGTGATCGCGAAATCGGCGTTGCCGGCGAAGTCGAGGTACCCCAGCACGCCGCCGTAAAGCCCGCGGCGAGTCTTCTCGACCTCCTCGATGAGCTCCATGGCCCGCACCTTCGGGGCACCCGACAGCGTGCCCGCCGGGAAGCAGGCCGTCACCGCGTCGAGTGCGGTCCTGCCCTCGGCAAGACGTCCGGTGACCGTCGACACCAGGTGCATGACGTGGCTGTACCGCTCGATGTGGCTGTAGTCCTCGACCCGCACGGTGCCGGGTTCACACACCCGGCCCAGATCGTTGCGGCCAAGGTCCACCAGCATCAGGTGCTCGGCGCGTTCCTTCTCGTCGGCCAGCAGCTCCTTCTCGAGCAGCAGGTCCTCTTCCTCGGTTCCGCCGCGCCAGCGGGTGCCGGCGATCGGGTGCGTTGTGGCCTTCCCGTCGGCGACGGTCACCAGCGCCTCCGGACTCGACCCGACCACCGAGAAGTCCAGTCCCCCAGTCTCGTCCGGCACGTTCAGCAGGTACATGTACGGGCTGGGGTTGGTGACCCGAAGCATCCGGTACACATCAAGGGGGTCTGCGCGGGTCGTCATCTCGAAACGCTGCGACGGCACCACCTGGAACGCTTCACCGGCCTCGATGTCGCCGACGAGCTTCTCGACGATCGCGGTGTACTCCTCGACGGTGCGCTGCGCCCGGTGCGTCGGGGCCGGCCGGGCGAACGTGACCACAGCCGAGGGCAGCGATTGCCCCAGGGCCTCGGTCATCACGTCGACCCTGGCGACGGCGTCGTCATATGCGCCGTCCACATTCTCGTCGGTGCCGTTCCAGTTCACCGCGTTGGCGATCAGCGTGATGGTGCCCTCGTGGTGGTCGACGGCGGCGATGTCGGTGGCCAGCAGCAGCAGCATGTCGGGCAGTCCGAGATCGTCGACGGCCAGAGACGGCAGCCGCTCCAGCCGCCGCACCATGTCGTAGGCGAAGAATCCGACCAGACCGCTCGACAGCGGCGGCAGGCCCGGCAGCGGCGCGGTCTCCAGCAGCGCCAGCGTGGACCGCAGTGCCTGCAGTGGATCACCGCCGCTCGGCGCATCCTTCGGCGTCACCCCCAACCACACCGCCTCGCCGTCGCGGACCGTCAGCGCCGAGGGTGCGCCCGCCCCGATGAACGACCACCGCGACCACGACCGGCCGTTCTCGGCCGATTCGAGCAGGAACGTCCCGGGCCGGTTGGCCGCGAGCTTGCGGTACGCCGACAGCGGGGTCTCGCTGTCGGCGAGCACCTTGCGGACCACCGGCACCACGCGGTGCTCGGCGGCCAGTGCCCGGAAGTCCTCGCGAGACGTGGTCGTGGCCAGCGACGAACGCTCGCGCGAGGAGTCGGAGGCGGAAGCGGCGGTCGTCTGCACGACGCAATTCTCCCAGACCGGTGCGGGCCCGTTCGCCGGCAGGAGGCGTAGCGTGACGGCTCATGAAGCGCGGTGATCGAGTCGAGGATTTCGAACTGCCCGACCAGACGGGCGCGGTACGCAGCCTGACGGGTTTGCTGGCCGACGGGCCGGTGGTCGTGTTCTTCTACCCGGCGGCGATGACGCCCGGGTGCACGAAGGAGGCTTGCCACTTCCGCAACCTCGCGGCCGAGTTCGCCGCCCTCGGAGCGTCCCGCGTCGGGATCAGCACCGACACCGTCGACAAGCAGGCCCGGTTCGCCGACACTCAGCGTTTCGACTATCCGTTGCTGTCCGACGCAGACGGTGCGGTCGCCCGGCGGTTCGGCGTCAAGCGGGGCCTGCTGGGCAAGTTGATGCCGGTCAAGCGCACGACATTCGTCATCGACACCGACCGCACGGTGCTCGAGGTGTTCTCCAGCGAGCTCAACATGAAGGCCCATGCGGACAAGGCCCTGGCGGTGTTGCGCGAACGCCAGTCCGCTTAAGCTTGCGTCTCCGGACCGAGCAGCACGTCGGCGTCGAAGCAGGTGTGCGTGCCGGTGTGGCAGGCCGGACCGGTCTGGTCCACCTCGAGCAGGACGGTGTCGCCGTCGCAGTCCAGGCGGACCGAGTGCACCTGCTGGATGTGACCCGACGTCTCGCCTTTGACCCAGTGCTCACCGCGCGAGCGCGACCAGTAGGTGGCGTTGCGGGTGCGCATCGTGCGGTCCAGCGCGATGTCGTCCATCCACGCCACCATCAGCACCTGACCGGTGCCGCGTTCCTGCGCGACGGCCACGAACAGACCGTCGGCGTTGCGTTTGAGCCGCGAGGCGATCTCCGGATCCAGTGGCATCAGGGTGCTCTGTACTTCGCGCAGGCGCTCATCACCGCACCGTGATCCCTTCTGCCGCCATCGCCGCTTTGACCTGACCGATCGTGAGTTCCTTGAAGTGGAAGACGCTGGCCGCCAGCACGGCGTCGGCGCCCGCGTGGACGGCGGGGGCGAAATGCTCGACCGCACCGGCCCCACCGCTGGCGATCACGGGCACGGTGACCGCACCGCGGACCGCTCGCAGCATCGGCAGATCGAACCCGGCCTTGGTGCCGTCGAAGTCCATCGAGTTCAGCAGGATCTCCCCGACGCCGAGTTCGGCTCCGCGCGTTGCCCATTCGACCGCGTCGATTCCGGTGCCGCGACGACCACCATGGGTGGTCACCTCCCACCCGGACGGGGTGGGCTGTTCACCCGGGGGCACGGTTCTGGCGTCCACCGACAACACGATGCACTGGGAGCCGAACTGACGGGCGAGTTCGGCCAGCAGGTCCGGGCGGGCGATGGCGGCGGTGTTCACCGACACCTTGTCCGCACCGGCCCGCAGCAACGCGTCGACGTCGGGGACCGCGCGGACCCCGCCGCCGACCGTCAGCGGGATGAACACCTGTTCGGCGGTGCGGCGCACCACCTCGAGCATCGTGGAGCGGCCGGACGACGATGCGGTGACGTCGAGGAACGTCAACTCGTCGGCACCCTCGGCGTTGTAGACCGCAGCGAGTTCGACCGGATCACCGGCGTCGCGCAGGTTCTCGAAGTTCACGCCCTTGACCACGCGGCCGGCGTCGACGTCGAGGCACGGGATCACACGGACCGCGAGGCCTCTGTCGGCGGCCATCAGAACTCCTCCGGGGCGCCGACCGACGCCACGATCTCGAGGATCTCACCGTGCACCTGCGGGGAACCGGCCAGCACCGACTTCGAATCCGGGGACCAGTCGGCCCCGGCCAGGTCGGTGACCACACCACCGGCGGCCCGCACCAACGCGACACCGGCGGCGTGATCCCAGATGTGGTGGCCGAAGCTGATCGCCCCGCCGAGCGCACCGGCGGCGGCGTAGGCGAGGTCGAGTCCGGTGGCGCCGTGCATCCGGATCCGGTTGCACTTCCTGCTCAGGTTCTCCAGCAGCGCCACCCGCCAGCGCCCGGGGAAGCGCCCACGCGAGTCGATGTTGAACGTCCCGGTTCCCACGACACAGTCCGACAACGCACCGGGCTGCAGTGCAGGTTGTTCAACACCGTTGACGTACAACGGGTTTCCGACAACGGCGGTGTAACGCTGGGACATGAACGGCAGCCACGTCAGCCCGGCGACCGGCTCCCCGTCGCGCAGCAGACCGAGCAGGATCGCGGCGGTGGGCAGTCCGGCCGCGTAGTTGAACGTCCCGTCGATCGGGTCGAGCACCCATACCAGTGGTGAGTCGATGTCCGCGCCGCCGTACTCCTCACCGTGCACCTCGATACCGGTGGCCGCGGTGAGCGCATCGACGACCTGCCGTTCGATCTTCAGGTCGACCTCGGTGGCGAAGTCGTTGCCCTTCTTCTGCACCGCCGAATCGGCGCGGTGCCCGCTGATGAAGGGACCGGAGGCGGCGTCGAGTATCGCCGCGGCCTCGTCGACCAGACCCTGCAGGTCGGTCTCGTCCAGTGCCATCGACGCCCTACTGCCCCATCGCTGCCAGCGCCTCGGGCAGCGTGAAGCGCCCGGCGTACAGCGCTTTGCCGACGATCGCACCCTCGACGCCACGGTCGGTCAACGTGGCGATCGCGCGCAGATCGTCGAGGCTGGACACCCCGCCGGAGGCGATCACCGGCGCATCGGTGCGGTCGGCGACGCGGCCGAGCAGATCGAGGTTCGGCCCGTCCAGGGTGCCGTCCTTGGTCACGTCGGTGACGACGTAGCGCGAGCAGCCTTCGGAGTCGAGGCGGTCGAGCACTTCCCACAGGTCCCCGCCGTCGGTCTCCCAACCCCGTCCGCGCAGTCGGTGCTGATCGTCGACGATCTTGACGTCGAGGCCGACGGCCACCTTGCCGCCGTACTCGGCGACGACTTTCGCGCACCACTGCGGGCTCTCCAGCGCGGCGGTGCCGATGTTGACCCGGGCGCACCCGGTGGCCAGCACCGCCTCGAGCGACTCGTCATCGCGGATGCCACCGGACAGTTCGACCGCCACGTCGAGGCGGCCCACGACGTCGGCGAGCAGGTCGCGGTTCGACCCCCGCCCGAACGCGGCGTCGAGATCCACCAGATGGATCCACTCGGCCCCGTCGCGCTGCCAGCCGAGCGCGGCGTCGAGCGCCGACCCGTATTCGGTTTCACTGCCCGCCTTGCCCTGTACCAGGCGGACGGCACGGCCTTCGACGACGTCGACGGCGGGGAGGAGGATCAGCGGTCTTTTCTCGGACACGGCGGACAACCTTAGATCAGAGCTCCTCGACCCAGTTGCGGAGCAGTGCCGCACCCGCGTCACCGCTCTTCTCCGGGTGGAACTGAGTGGCCGAGAGCGGACCCTCCTCGACGGCGGCGAGGAACGGGACGTGGTGCGTCGCCCAGGTGAGGCGCGCAGACGGGTCGCCCTCCCACTGCTGCGCGGCGTAGGAGTGCACGAAGTAGAACCGGGTGTCGGGGTCGATCCCACGGAACAGGGTGCTCCCCGCCGGTGCGTCGACGACATTCCAGCCCATGTGCGGGATCACCGGCGCGTCGAGCCGCACCACCGATCCTGGCCATTGTCCGCATCCGGCGGTCTCGACACCGAATTCGACACCGCGCGCGAAGAGGATCTGCATGCCCACGCACACGCCGAGGACCGGTCGCCCAGCGGCGACCCGCTCGGCGATGATCTTCTCCCCGCCGATCTCGCGCAGACCGGCCATACACGCCTCGAACGCCCCGACGCCCGGCACCACCAGCCCGTCGGCGTTCAGCGCGGCGTCGGCGTCAGCGGTGACCTCCACGTCCGCACCGGTGCGCTCGACCGCCCGCTGCGCCGAGCGCAAATTGCCCGAGCCGTAGTCGAGGACGACGACTTTACTGCTCACAGTGAGCCTTTCGTGGACGGCACACCCGTCACCCGCGGATCGAGTTCGACGGCCTGACGCAACGCACGCGCGACGGCCTTGTACTGCGCCTCGGTGATGTGATGCGGATCGCGGCCGTAGATCGTGCGCACGTGCAGCGCGATCCGGGCGTTGAAGGCCAACGACTCGAAGACGTGCCGGTTGATCACCGTGTGGTACGGCGCGCTCGATCCCGCGATGGTGAATTCGACCATGTAGTCGGGTTCCCCGGTGTGCACGAAGTACGGGCGACCGGACACGTCGACCGCGGCGTGGGCGAGTGTCTCGTCCATCGGGATGAACGCGTCACCGAAGCGGCGGATGCCCTTCTTGTCACCGAGCGCCTGACCGAGCGCCTGACCGAGCACGATCGCGGTGTCCTCGACCGTGTGGTGCCCTTCGATCTCGATATCGCCCGTGGCGTGCACGGTGAGGTCGAAGCTGGCGTGGCTGCCCAGCGCGGTGAGCATGTGGTCGAAGAACGGTACGCCGGTGCGGATGTCGACCATGCCGGTGCCGTCGAGGTCGAGATCGACGACGATGTCGGATTCCTTGGTCTCGCGTTCGACGCGGGCGCGGCGGGTGCCGGTCAGCATGTCGGTCATGAGGCTCCTGATGTTGCGGCGAGTTCGGTCTCGACGAGACGGGCTGAGGCGGTCAGCAGAGCATCGTTCTCTTCGGCCAACCCGATCGTGGTCCGCAGATAACCGGGTATGCCCACATCCCGGATGAGTACTCCCTGATCGAGGTAGCGCCGCCAGGTGGCGGGGGCATCGGCGAACTCCCCGAACAGGATGAAGTTCGCGTCGCTCGGCACCACCCGGAACCCGAGTTGGCTCAAGCCGTTTGCCACCCGATCCCGTTCGGCGATCAGGGTGGCGACGCCGGCCAGCGTGTCGTCGGTGTGCCGAAGCGCCGCCCGGGCGGCGGCCTGGGTCAGCGAGGACAGGTGGTAGGGCAACCGCACCAGCAGCATCGCCTCGACGACCGCAGGTGCGGCGACCAGGTAGCCCAGACGCCCGCCGGCGAACGCGAACGCCTTGCTCATGGTCCGGCTGACGACCAGCTTGGTCGGGTACCGGCCGATGAGCGTCACACCGCTGGGCCGCGAGGAGAACTCGCCGTAGGCCTCGTCGAGGATCAGGATTCCGGTCTGCATGGCGCCGAGCAGCCGCCGCAGGTCATCGAGCGGGACGCTCTGCCCCGACGGGTTGTTGGGACTGGTCACGAACACCAGATCGGGACGGCGGGCGGTGATCTCGCGCACGGCGGTGTCGACATCGAGACCGAAGTCATCAGCGCGCACCGCCTGCAGCCATTCGGTTCGGGTGCCGTGGGCGATGATCGGGTGCATGGAATACGAGGGCACGAAGCCGATCGCGCTGCGTCCCGGACCGCCGAATGCCTGCAGCAGCTGCTGCAGAACCTCGTTGGAACCATTTGCCGCCCAGAGGTTCTCGACGCTCAGCTGTACACCGGTGCGCAGGTTCAGGTAGTCGGCCAGGTCGCTGCGCAGTGCCACCGCGTCACGGTCGGGATAGCGGTGCAGTTCGGCGGCCGCCTCGCCGACCGATCGGGTCACGTCGTCGACGAGCGCCTGCGTTGGCGGATGCGGGTTCTCGTTGGTGTTCAACCGCACCGGCACCTGCAGTTGCGGTGCGCCGTAGGGCGATTTGCCGTGCAGGTCATCCCGCAGGGGCAGGTCGGCGAGGGTGATCCGCTCCCCCACGGTCATGACTCGAACCTCCGTCGCACCGCTTCGCCGTGAGCGGGGAGGTTCTCGGCCTGTGCCAGGGTGACGACATAACCCGACACGTCCTTGAGCGCCGCCTCGGTGTAGTCGACGACGTGGATGCCGCGCAGGAACGTCTGCACCGACAGGCCGCTGGAGTGGCGGGCGCAGCCCGCCGTCGGCAGCACGTGGTTCGACCCGGCGCAGTAGTCCCCGAGGCTGACCGGCGCGTACGGACCCACGAAGATCGCACCGGCAGAACGGATCCGGCCGGCCACCTCGGCGGCGGCGACGGTCTGGATCTCGAGATGTTCTGCGGCGTAGGCGTTCACTACCCGCACGCCCGCGTCGAGGTCGTCGACGAGCACGATCACGGACTGCTCACCGGTCAGTGCCGTGCTGACGCGTTCGCGGTGCACCGTCGCCTGGAGTTGCCGGCGCAGTTCACGGTCGGTGGCGTCGGCCAGGTCGGGACTCGTGGTCACCAGCACGCTGGCGGCCAACTCGTCGTGTTCGGCCTGGCTGATCAGGTCGGCCGCCACGTACACAGGATCGGCGGTGTGGTCGGCGAGCACCGCGATCTCGGTCGGCCCGGCCTCGGCGTCGATGCCGACCTGTGAACGGCAGATCCGCTTGGCGGCGGTGACGTAGATGTTGCCGGGGCCGGTGATCATGTCCACTGGCGCGAGCTCGGTGCCATCGGTGTCGGTGCCCCCGTAGGCCAGCAGCGCCACCGCCTGGGCGCCGCCGACCGCCCACACCTCGTCGATGCCGAGGAGCGCGGCGGCGGCCAGGATAGTCGGGTGCGGCAGTCCCCCGTGGTCGGCCTGCGGCGGGCTGGTGATGACCAGCGAGTCGACGCCCGCGGTCTGGGCGGGCACCACGTTCATCACCACACTTGAGGGGTAGACCGCGTTGCCGCCCGGTACGTAGAGTCCGACCCGCTCGAGCGGCACCCAGCGTTCGGTGACGGTCGCCCCGGGGGCCAGGGTGGTCGTGGTGTCGGTGCGCCGCTGGTCGGCGTGTACGGCGCGGGCCCGGTCGATCGCGACCTGCAGGGCCGTGCGGACATCGGGATCGAGTTCGGCCAGTGCCGCCGCCAACCGCTCCGCGGGGACGCGCACCGCACCGGGACGAACCCCGTCGAACGCCTGGCCGTAGTCGAATGCGGCCTCGGCGCCGCGCTCGGCGACGGCCTCCACGATCGGGCGGACCTCGGGCACGACGGCGTCGACGTCGACACCGCCACGGGGCAGCGCCGACCGCAACTGCGCGGTGGACAGCGTCCTCCCGCGCAAGTCGATGCGGGCCATCGTCACCGGAGATACAGTCACGCTGTCCATTGTCCCAGAGCAGGCCAAATCGTATTGGAGCCGTCGTGTCGGAGCTGCCGAAGATGTTCCCGGAGTGGCTGGATCGCCTCCAGATCAAGTACTTCAACCCGGTCATCAGGCCGTTGGCGGGCCGCGTACCCGGCCTCGCACTCATCAAACACACTGGTAGGAAGTCCGGGCGACGTTTCGAGACGCCGGTGACAGCCTATCGCAAGGACGACGAGGTCGCGATCGTGCTCGGCCACGGGATGACCGACTGGGCGCGCAACGCGATCGCCGCGGGCGGGGCCGACATCAAGCTCTTCGGTGACGAAGTGCACATCGTCAACCCCCGGATCGCGCCCAACGGACGTGAGGTCGCGGCCCTGCCGTTGGTCGCGCGCCGTCAGGCCCGCAACATCGCGGTGTTTGTCGCCGACGTCAGCTGACCGCCCAATTCGGGCAGGCAGATGCGGGCGAGGTCCTCCAAGGGGATCTCCAGCACCACCGAGAGCGCGGCGACCGTCGCGAAGGCCGGCGTCGCCAGGCGCCCGGACTCGATCTTGCGCAGCGTCTCGGGTGAGATCGACGCGGCTTCGGCGACGTCGGCGAGATTGCGCTCACCTCGCGCCCGCCGGAGGTGGGCCCCCAGACTCTTACCGGCGGCGAGTTGCTGCGGAGTCAGCGGAGATCGGGCCATCGGTCCGAGGATACGTCAGATCGGTATGAAAATACCGGACTCGCCGCTACCCTGGTATTTCTCTACCGAGGGGGGAGAGCGTGCTGGAACTGAAGAAACCCCGCGAGATCGAGGCGATGCGCACCACCGGCGCCTTCATCGCCGACCTGCTCGACGACCTGCAGACGCGGGCCTTGGTCGGTGTGAACCTGCTCGATCTCGAACACCGCGCCCGGCAGTTGGTCGACGAGCGTGGCGCGGTGTCCTGTTACTGGGACTACGCACCGTCGTTCGGTCGCGGCCCGTTCCGCAACGTCATCTGCCTGTCGGTCAACGATGCTGCCCTGCACGGCCTCCCGCACGACTACCCCCTGCGCGACGGCGACCTGCTGAGCATGGACATCGCGGTGTCGATCGACGGGTGGGTGGCCGACTCGGCACGCAGCATCATCGTCGGGACGCCGCAGGCCGACGACCAGCGGCTGATCGAGGCCACCGAACAGGCGCTCGCCGCCGGCATCGACGCCGCGCGGCCCGGTAACCGCCTCGGCGACATCTCCGCAGCGCTCGGGTGCGTCGCCGCCGACTACGGTTATCCGGTGAACACCGAATTCGGCGGGCACGGGCTCGGGCGGACCATGCACGAGGATCCGCACGTGCCGAACCGGGGCCGGCCGGGGCGCGGTCCGGTGCTGCGGCCGGGTTTGACGCTCGCCCTCGAACCCTGGCTCGCCCGCGGTACCGACCGGATCGTCTACGACCCCGACGGGTGGACCATCCGGTCCGCCGACGGCTCGCGCGCCGCCCACAGCGAACACACCATCGCCGTCACCAACGGCGACCCGCTGCTACTGACGCGGCGCGCGGCCTGACGGCTGTGGTGTCTCAGACGTCGAGCCCGATGTCGAGTACGCGCACCGAATGGGTGAGCGCCCCGACGGCGAGGTAGTCGACGCCGGTATCCGCGTACTCGGCCGCCGTCTCCAGCGACAGTCCACCCGAGGATTCCAGTTTCGTTGCCGGCGAATGGGAGTCGCGCCGCTGCACGGCGATCTGGGTCTGCCAGACCGGGAAGTTGTCGAGCAGCACCAACTCGATGTCCTCGGCGAGCACCTCGTCGAGTTGTTCGAGTGAGTCCACCTCGACCTCGCACGGCAGACCGGGCGCGGCGGCCCGAACCGCGTGCAGCGCCGCCACCACGGATCCGGCGGCCGCCACGTGGTTGTCCTTGATCAGCGCTGCGTCGCCGAGACCCATGCGGTGATTCTCCCCACCGCCGACCCGCACGGCGTACTTCTGCAGCGCCCGCAGACCCGGCAGCGTCTTGCGGGTGTCGCGGATCTTGGCGTTCGTACCCGCAACCGCGTCCACCCACGTCGCGGTCGAGGTCGCGATGCCCGACAGATGCGAGACCAGGTTCAGCATCGTGCGTTCGGCGGTGAGCAGGCCCCGGGTCGGGGCGTCCACCGTGAGCAGCGCCGCACCTGATTCGAGTCGGGCGCCGTCCTCGACGCGGTCGACCACGCGATAGCCGTCGGGACCGATGATCTCGTCGAGCACGAGCAGCGCCACGTCGACACCCGCGGCCACCCCGGGTTCGCGGGTGCGCATCGATGCGGTGGTGACCGCGTCGGCCGGCACGGTCGCCTGGGTGGTGACGTCCGGCCCGTACCGCAGGTCCTCCTCGAGTCCGCGCGCGACGACCGCGCGCGCTTCGGCGATCTCCGTCTCTGACAGCTGACTCAGCTGCACGCGTCCGCCCTCACCTTCAGTCGTAGCTGTCCGTGTTCGTCCAGGTCGACCGCCCGGCTCACCGCCTGCGCCGGGTCGATGTCCGGGTGGTCGGCGCGGTGGTGACACCCCCGCGATTCCGACCGCTGCAGCGCGGCGACCGATACCGCCCGCGCGGTCAGGGTGAGCGCGGCGCCCTCGACATCGGCGCAGGAGCGCAGCGCACGTGCACTCGCCGTGGCGAGGACGTCGCCCAACCGCATCAGCCCTTCGGCGTCGCGCACCACCGACGCATCGCGGCTCATCGCCGCCTGCAGCTCCCGGCGGTCGAGGGTCCCGCCGACGAGTCGCCCGGGTGCCACGGCGCGGCTGGTACCCGCCGCCGCGGCGTGTTCGGCGGCACCTCGGCCCGCGCGCGCACCGACGACCAGACCTTCGAGCAGGCTGTTGGACGCCAGCCGGTTGGCGCCGTGCATCCCGGTGCGGGCGACCTCCCCGGCGGCGTACAGACCAGGTAGCGCCGTGCGGCCGTCGACGTCGGTGACGACACCGCCGCAGCTGTAGTGGGCCCCGGGGACGACGGGGATGGGCTCGCGCGCGGGATCGATACCGGCCTGCCGGCAGGCGGCCGTGACCGTCGGGAAACGATGTGCGATCCCGGTCAGGTGACGGGCGTCCAGGTAGACACACGGGTCGCCGGTCGCCTTGAGCCGCGCGTCGATCGCGCCGGCGACCACGTCACGCGGCGCGAGGTCACCCAGCGGATGCACACCAGCGGTCACCGGGTCACCGTGGGCGTCGACGAGTCTGGCGCCCTCCCCGCGCAGCGCCTCGGTGATCAGCGGACGCCTGCCGTTGGTGAAGCCGTCGAACAGCATGGTCGGGTGGAACTGGACGAACTCGATGTCGCTGACCGGGACGCCGGCCCACAGCGCCAGCGCGATGCCGTCGCCGGTGGAGGCGTCCGGATTTGTGGTGGCCGCGTAGAGGTGGCCGAGCCCGCCGGTCGCGAGGATCACCGCCGGGGCGTGCACGATGCCGGGTCCATCCTCGTTGCGGACCAGTACGCCGGTCACCGCGGCGTCGTCGTGCAGCACCCGCACCGCCACGTGGTTGTGTCGGATGTCGAGCACCCGTGACGCGTGGTCGAGCGCGCGCTGCACCTGCGCGCCGGTGGCATCGCCGCCGGCGTGGATGATCCGGCGCCGGGAATGTCCGCCCTCGCGCGTGAGCGCCCAGCGGCCGGGGGTGGCCTCGTCGAATCGGGCGCCGTCGTCGACGAGATCGCGCACCCCGCGATATCCGTCGGCGACGATGGACCGCACCGCCTCGGGGTCGCACAAGCCGCCACCGGCGGCGAGTGTGTCGGCCACGTGGGTGTCCACCGAGTCCGCGTCAGAATCCGCGTCATCGCGCCTGCCGCCGGGCAACACCACCGCGATCCCGCCCTGGGCGTAGCCGGTGGCCGTCGATCCGGCCTGCTCGGGTGCCTTGCTCAGCACGATGACCCGTCGGCCGCGGCGATGTGCCGCCAGCCCCGCCACCAGACCGGCGACGCCGGTGCCGATCACGACGACGTCAGCGCGCTGCTGCCAGTGTGTGGTGCCGCCGCAACCGCGACGGCCGGTCATTCCCCGCCGCCGGGCTGCCCGATCTCGATCATCCGCTGCACGCTGCGCCGGGCCAGCCGGGCGGTCTCGTGGTCGACGTCGACCTCGTCGGTGCCGTCGGTCAGGCAGCGCAGCAGCGCAGCCGGCGTGATCATCTTCATGTATCGGCACGAGGCCCGGTCATTGACCGCCTGGAAGTCGATCTCCGGGGCCGCACGGCGCAGTTGGTGCAGCATGCCGACTTCGGTGGCGACGAGCACCTGGCTCGCCCGGCTCTCGCGGGCCGCGTCGAGCATGCCGCCCGTCGACAGAATCTTCACTCGATCGGCGGGGAACGCGCCCTCGCCGGCGAGGTAGAGCGCCGAGGTGGCGCACCCGCACTCGGGATGGACGAACAGTTCGGCATCCGGATGCGCATGGGCCTGGTCGGCGAGCTCGTCACCGTTGATGCCGGCGTGCACGTGACACTCACCGGCCCAGATGTGCATGTTGGTCCGTCCGGTGACGCGGCGGACATGGGCGCCGAGGAACTGGTCGGGGCAGAACAGCACCTCACGGTCGGCGGGGATCGACGCCACCACGTCGACGGCGTTGGACGAGGTGCAGCAGATGTCGGTCTCGGCCTTCACCGCGGCGGTGGTGTTGACGTACGACACGACCACCGCGCCGGGGTATTCGGCCTTCCACTCCCGCAGCTGGTCGGCGTTGATCGACTCGGCCAGCGAGCAGCCCGCCCTGGCGTCGGGGATCAGCACGGTCTTGTGCGGCGAGAGGATCTTGGCGGTCTCGGCCATGAAGTGCACACCGCAGAACACGATCGTGTCCTCCGGCGCCTCGGCCGCGATCCGCGACAGGGCCAGCGAATCGCCCACGTGGTCGGCGACGTCCTGGATCGCCGGCAGCTGATAGTTGTGCGCGAGCAGAGTGGCCCCGCGCTGCCGGGCCAGGCGGCGGACTTCGTTGGCCCACTCCTCGGTGGGCTCGACGTCGTCACCGAACTGCGCCGAAAAGGTCTCGTCAAGCAGCGTCACGATGGACTCCTCGTGTCGATCCGGTTTTCGACTTACAATCGAAAACATGACCCATACTAGCACCGCGCACGAAGTGCTCGCCGTCGTGTTCCAGGTTCGCGGCGTCGACCCCGGTGAGGGCCATCCCGCCCTGCATGTGCTGTTGTGGCAGCGTGCGCGGGACCCCGAACAGGGCCGGTGGTCGCTGCCGGGCGGGCGACTCGGTCACGACGAGGACCTCACCACGTCCGTGCGGCGCCAACTGGCCGAGAAGGTGGATCTGCGTGAGGTGGCCCACCTCGAACAACTCGCCGTGTTCTCCGACCCGGCCCGCGTCCCCGCCGCGCGCACGATCGCCTCGACGTTCCTGGGCCTGGTGCCGTCGGCCGCGACCCCCGCGCTGCCGTCGGACACCCGCTGGCACCCGGTCTCCGAGCTCCCCGACATGGCGTTCGACCACCGCCCGATGGTCGAACACGCCCACACCCGACTGGCCGCCAAACTGTCGTACACGAATATCGGATTTGCCCTCACCCCAACGGAATTCGCGATATCGACGCTGCGCGACATCTACGGTGCGGCACTCGGCTACCAGGTGGACGCGACCAACCTGCAGCGTGTGCTCGAACGCCGCAACGTCATCACCAGGACCGGTTCGACCGCCCGCTCAGGACGCGCGGGCGGCCGGCCGCCTGCCCTGTACCGGTTCACCGAGTCCCGCTACCGGGTGACCGACGAATTCGCCGCACTCCGCCCGCCCGGATGGACCGGCTGATACTCCTGCGGCGGCCAGCCGCCGAGGTCGTCCCGGGAGGTCGTGACCGCGCACATCGCGTAGACCAGCGCGCCGAGCGCGGCCGGGAACACGAGCGAACACGCGATCTGCAGCGGCGTGTGCCCGAAGAACACCGCGGGCGCCTCCACGACGTAGTGCACCCGGCGCTCGGGCGTCACGGGGGCGCCGTCGACGTCGACCGTGCCGTACCGCACGTGCATCAGGGGCGCACCGACGCCTGCCGCCACTGTGGCAGCCGCCGCGCCGCCGGCGGCCAGTGCGGCGACGAGAACGGGACCGCGATGCGCCCGCCACTGCCAGAGCAAGACCGCCGCGACGACGCCCACCACCGAGAGCATGCCGACGAACAGAAACGCCGAGGTGAAGAAGTGGTCGGCCTCACCGCCGAGGTACGCGCGGACGCGGTCCCCGGCCCGCGTCAGCGCGACGACGCCGTGCACCGGCGGCGCGAGCACCGACCACAGCGCACCGGTGGCCGCACCTGCGCCCACCAGCCCCGTGACGACGGTCAGCGCGGCCCTTCGTCGTGAAATCCGCGGTGCAACATCATTCACCGTCGAGTCTCCAGATCACGGGAGTCCACGACGGGGTGCCGGGAACACTTCGCCCACCACCCGTCCGGGCGGACCTGCACCACCATCCGGCGGCCGCACTCGGCGCAGAACCTCGGTGGTTCCAGACCCAGTTGCGCCGCGGTCGGGACGACGCCGCCCGCGGCTTCGCCAGTGTAGACGTTGAACGTCGGCGCCATCACAGGCTGGCGTTGAGCGCCTTGATCGGCATCTGCAGATCGTCGAGCAGTTCGAGGTCGGCCTCTGCCGGTCGCCCGAGCGTGGTCAGGTAGTTACCGACGATGACGGCGTTGATGCCGCCCAGGATGCCCTTCTTGGCGCCGAGATCACCGAGGGTGATCTCGCGGCCGCCGGCGAAGCGCAGCATGGTGCTGGGCAGTGCCAGCCGGAAGGCGGCGACGGCCTTGAGCGCCTCGGTGGCCGGAAGCACGTCGAGGTCCCCGAACGGGGTTCCCGGCCGCGGGTTGAGGAAGTTCAGCGGCACCTCGTGCGGATCGAGTTCGGCCAGGTCGGCGGCGAACTCGGCGCGCTGCTCGAGCGTCTCCCCCATCCCGAGGATGCCGCCGCAGCACACCTCCATACCGGCTTCCCGCACCATCCGCAGGGTGCCCCACCGCTCCTCCCACGTGTGGGTGGTGACGACGTTGGTGAAGAACGACCGCGCTGTCTCGAGGTTGTGGTTGTACCGGTGCACGCCCATCTCCGAGAGGCGTTCGACCTGCTCGGCGGTGAGCATGCCGAGCGAACACGCGATCTGGATGTCCACCTCGTTGCGGATCGCCTCGATACCGGCGGCCACCTGGGCCAGCAGGCGTTCGTCGGGGCCACGGACGGCGGCGACGATGCAGAACTCCGTCGCGCCGGTCTTGGCGGTCTGCTTGGCGGCCTCCACCAGGCTCGGCACATCGAGCCATGCGCTGCGCACGGGCGAGGCGAAGAGTCCGGACTGTGAACAGAAGTGGCAATCCTCGGGGCACCCACCGGTCTTGAGGCTGATGATGCCCTCGACTTCGACATCGGGGCCGCACCACGCCATGCGGACCTCGTGCGCGAGGGCGAGCAGATCGTCGACACGATCGTCCGGCAACTGCAGCACCTGCAGGGTCTGATCCTGATCGAGACCCTCGCCGCGTTCGAGCACCTGCTCGCGTGCCACCGCCAATATGTCGCTCACCAGTGCATCTCCTAGCCGACTTGAACGCCGTTCGGGTTGAACGCCGTTCAGGTTAAGCTAGCGGCGTGCAACTGCACAAACACGATGTGGTCGATGCGGCGACGGCGATCCTGGACTCGCACGGAATCGCCGACCTGACGATGCGTCGGCTCGCCCGCGAACTCAACGTCTCCCCCGGCGCCCTGTACTGGCACTTCGCCAACAAACAGCATCTCCTCGGCGCGATCGCGGACCGCATCCTGACGCCGGCGCGCGGGTTGCCCGCCGCCGCGGACTGGCGCGACCGCATCGTCGCGGTGTGTTCGGCGCTGCGCGATGCGCTGCTGTCGCACACCGACGGGGCCGAACTCGTCTCCGCCAGCTTGGCCGCCGGACAGTCGGAGGTCGCGGGCGAGATTCTCGCGGCGCTTTCCGCGGCCGCCGCCGACGCGGGTGTCGCCGCCAACGAGGCCGAACTCGCCGCGCGCACCGTCATCTACTACGTGCTCGGATTCACCGTCGACGAGCAGTCGAAGCTGCAGTGGGACTCCGCGGGCGTGCTCGATCCCGAGGAGTCGGCGGCCACCATCGACCACGACCACCGCTTCGGCTTCGGTCTGCGGCTGCTGATCGACGGCCTCGGGGTCATCGCACCGGTCAGGTGATCGGATACTCGACGCGGTTGTTGCCGTCCCAGTGGCGTAGGCCGACGATCCGGCACCGCAGATCGCGGCCGAGCGTCGGCACCGTCACGGCCGCGGGGAGCTGTTCGGGCAGCACCCGGCGCGCCAGCGTGACGTGCGGGGTCCACTGTCCCGCCGCCGTGTGCGGCAGCGGAACGCCGGCGATGAAGGGCCGGCACACCCGGTCGACCTCGCGGTGCAGATCCAGCAGGCGCGCCGACGGCACCAGCAGTCGCACGAGGACCAGCGCGCGGACACCGAACAGCATCGGCGCGCCGATCAGCCCGTCGAACGGCAGCATCCGCAGCAGCGGCCGCAGTGCCTCGTCCACCTCGTCGGCCATGTCCTCGGCCACGGTGAGCGTGACGTGCGGGCGGTTGCTGGGCGAGCGGTTGTCAGCCTGAGTGCGCACTCCGGCGGCGCTCAGCTCGTCCCAGATCCGGCGCACGGCCGCGTCGGCGCCGGGGTCGAAGAGCAACTCCACCGAGTGGACCATCTACAGCAGGTCCGCGAGCCAGTCCGGGTCGAATGCGGTCGCGCTGATCCGTTCGAAGTCGACCGCGCTGACCGAACCGACGCCCGCAGGCAGCGCGGCGCGCACCGGAGCCAGCCGCGCCAGCGCATCGCGATTGTCGATCTCGGCCGCCCCCGGCTGCGCGGGCCATGCGCCGATCACCAGGCCGGCACACGGAACCCGCTGAGCGGCAAGCGATTCCAGGGTCAGCGCGGTGTGGTTGAGGGTGCCGAGTCCCGGTGCGACGACGACCAGCACGGGGGCGGCGAGGTCGGTGGCGACGTCGCGCAAAGTAACCGCGTTCCGGCCGAGTTCGACCAGGAGCCCACCCGCGCCCTCCACCAGCGTCACCCGTCCCGGCGCATCTGCGTCGCGGATCATGCCGATCAACTCGTCGTGCGTCGGCAGGGCGGAGCCCGCCCGCTCCGCGGCGGCCACCGGCGCCAACGGGTCCGGGTAGCGCCATCCCGGATGCAGGGCGTCGACCCCGGCCAGCCGGCCGATCTCGACGAGGTCGTCGTCCCCGGTCCCGCCGGCCGGCCCGGTTCCGGTCTGGACGGGTTTGCACACCGCGACGTCGATTCCGGCCACCCGGGCAGCGCAGGCCAGCGCCGCGGTGACCACGGTCTTGCCGACGCCGGTGTCGGTGCCGGTGACCACGAGAACGCTCACCGGCGGGCCGCCGTCAACACGTCGGCCAGCACCCGTCGGGCGGTGTCGAGGTCGTCGTCGGTCAGCGACGCACGCGCGGTCAGGCGGAGCCGGGAGGTACCCGCGGGCACGGTGGGCGGCCGGAAGCATCCGACGCGCAGACCCTGCTCGAGGCACGCGGTCGCCGCCGCCAGTGTCACCTCGGGTTCCCCGAGGATCACCGAGACGACAGCGGAGGCGGGTCGGCCCGGCACGTCGCACGTCTGCGCCAGCGCAGCGGCGTTGTCCAGCACCGCGCGGGCCCGCGAGGGTTCGTCGATGAGCACCTCCAGCGCCGCCCATGCGGCACCGACCGCGGCCGGTGCCAGGCCGGTGTCGAAGATGAACGGGCGGGCGGCGTCGATGAGGTGGTCGCGCACGGCCAGTGGGCCGAGGACCACACCGCCCTGGCTGCCGAGCGCCTTGGACAGCGTGGTGGTCATCACCACGTCCGGGGCGCCGGCCAGCGCCACCTCGTCGAGCAGCCCGCGGCCGCCGGTGCCGCGGACGCCGAGGCCGTGTGCCTCGTCGACGACGAGCAGCGCGCCGTGGCGGCGGCATACGTCGTGCATGTCCCGCAGCGGCGCGAGCACACCGTCCGCGGAGAACACCGAATCGGTCACCACGACGGCCCGCTGTTCGTCGCGGGTGGCCAGCGCGGCCTCGATCGCGGTGACGTCACGGTGCGGGGCGACCACGACGCGGGCCCGCGCCAACCGGCAGGCGTCGACCAGCGACGCGTGGGTCCGGGCGTCGGACACCAGCAGCGAACCGGGGCCCGACAGCGCCACCACGGCGCCGAGATTGGCGGTGTAACCGGAGGAGAAGACCAGCGCGGACTCCGCGCCGGTGAATGCCGCGAGTGCCCGCTCGAAGCCCTCGTGCAGGTCGGTGTTGCCGGTGACCAGCCGCGATCCGGTCGACCCGGCGCCCCATTCGCGCACCGCACGCACCGCACCCTCGACGACGCGTGGATGCGTGGACAGGCCCAGGTAGTCGTTGGAGGCCAGGTCGACCGCCGTGCCACCGGCCGGCCGGGGACGCAGCACCCGGCGCAGCCCGGCGGCGCGGCGCTGATCGGCGACCTCGTCGAGCCAGGCCAGTGGTGACAGACCAGCGCGGGTCACGGGCGTCCCCTCCGTCAGGTGAACACGTCGGTCGAACAGTTGAACACCGTTCAGGTTAGTGCACGGGCCACACCCACCACGGCCGAGGCGATCTGCGCGATCTCCTCCGGGGTGCAGATGTAGGGCGGCATGACGTAGACGAGGTTGCGGAACGGGCGCAACCACACCCGGTGGCTCAGCGCGGCGGCGGTCGCCGTCGCGATGTCCACCGGACGGTCCAGTTCGACCACGCCGATCGCGCCGAGCACCCGCACGTCGGCGACGCCGGGCACCTCACGCGCCGGTCGCAGCCCCTCGGTCAGCCCGCGTTCGATCGTCGCGACGGTGGTCCGCCAGTCACCAGCCAGCAGCAATTCGACGGCGGCGACGCCGACCGCGCAGGCCAACGCGTTGGCCATGAACGTCGGGCCGTGCATCAGCGCACCGGCCTCGCCGGTACTGATGACCCGGGCGATCTCGGCGCTGCACAGCGTCGCGGCGAGCGTGAGATAGCCGCCGGTGAGTCCCTTGCCGACACACATGATGTCCGGGCAGACGCCGACGTGGTCGGCGGCGAACAGCTCACCGGTGCGCCCGAAGCCGGTGGCGATCTCGTCGAAGACCAGCAGCACGCCGTGCCGGTCACACAGCGTCCGCAGATCGCTGAGGTAGCGGGGATCGTGGAACCGCATCCCCCCGGCGCCCTGCACGACCGGTTCGACGATCACCGCCGCCAGTTCGTCGGCGTGCTCGGCGAGCCGGCGCTCGAACGCCGCCACATACTCCGGGTCGTAGTCGCGCGGCACCGGCGGGGCGAACACCTGCCGGGTCAGCACGTCGGTCCACAGGGAGTGCATGCCACCGTCGGGATCGCACACGCTCATCGGGGTGAAGGTGTCGCCGTGGTAGCCCCCGCGCCAAGTCATCAGGCGGATCTTGCCCGGCTGCCCGGCGGCGCGCCAGTACTGCAACGCCATCTTCACCGCCACCTCCACCGACACCGATCCGGAGTCGGAAAAGAAGACCGTGTCCAGACCGCGCGGGGTGATCTGTACCAGCAACTGCGCCAGCCGGACGGCCGGTTCATGGGTCAGACCGCCGAACATCACATGGTTCATCGTGGCCAGCTGCCGGGTGATCGCCGCGTCGAGCACCGGATGGCCGTGGCCGTGGATCGCCGTCCACCACGAGCTCATCGCATCGATCACGTCGACCGGTCCGCCGCCGGCGGGGTCCTCGGGGTGATCGATGGTGATCCACACCCCCTTGGCGGCCAGCGCCACCACCGGCGGTGACGCGCCGGCACCGATCGTGCTGTACGGATGCCAGACGTGCGCGGCATCCAGGGCCCTGATCTGGTCGGGGGTCAACGCAGGCACGGGAATCGACACTAACCGCCTCCGCCCTCTGCGGCCGCCCACGATGTGCGGCATGAGGTGTGCGGCGTTATTCGGTAAATTGGCCGCCGACCATGATGACCCTCGCCCCCCACCGGCCGGCGGCTGGCACCGACCCGGGAACCGTCCGGCCCACCGCGACGGGGACCCGGTCCTCGGGCTTCTACCGACACGATCTGGACGGCCTGCGAGGCGTCGCGATCGCCCTCGTGGCGGTCTTCCACGTGTGGTTCGGCAGGGTCTCCGGTGGGGTCGACGTCTTCCTGGCCCTTTCGGGGTTCTTCTTCGGCGGCCGGCTGCTGCGCATGCTGTTGACCCAGGGGGCCCCGCTGCGCCCCTACCCCGAGGTCACCCGCCTGGTGCGGCGGCTGCTGCCCGCGCTGGTGGTGGTGCTGGCCGCGTCTGCGGTGCTGACCATCCTCATCCAGCCGGAGACCCGGTGGGAGACCTTCGCCGACCAGAGCCTGGCCAGCCTCGGCTACTACCAGAACTGGGAACTGGCGACCACCGCATCGGACTACCTGAGGGCCGGGGAGACGGTCAGCCCCCTGCAGCACATCTGGTCGATGTCGGTGCAGGGACAATTCTATCTCGCCTTTCTGGTGCTGATCTTCCTCGTCGGGCTGCTGTTGCGCTGCATCGCGCGGCGTCACCTGCGGGCGATTCTGGTGGTGCTGCTCAGCGCGTTGACCATCGCCTCATTCGTCTACGCCGTCATCGCCCACAACGACGACCAGGCGACCGCCTACTACAACAGCTTCGCCCGGGCGTGGGAACTACTGCTCGGCGCGCTGGCCGGCGCGCTCGTCCCCTACATCCGGTGGCCGATGTGGCTGCGCAGCATCGTCGCCGCCGTCGCGCTGGCCGCGATCCTGTCGTGCGGATGGTTCATCGACGGCGTCAAGGAGTTCCCCGGTCCGTGGGCGCTGGTCCCGGTCGGCGCCACCCTCGCCTTCATCCTGTCGGCGTCCAACCGCGGGCCGGGCGGGCGCCTACCCGCCCCCAACCGGCTGCTGGCTACCCGACCGTTCGTGACGCTCGGGTCGATGGCGTACTCGCTGTATCTGTGGCACTGGCCGCTGCTGATCTTCTGGCTGTCCTACAGCAGGAGGTCGGGGGTTGATTTCTGGCAGGGCGCCGCGGTGCTCACCGTGTCGGCGGTGCTGGCGTGGTTGACGATGCGCTACATCGAGGAACCGCTGCGCTACCGGCCACCGGCGCCCGCCGTAGCCGCCGCACCGCTGCGCGCCCGGCTGCGCAGGCCCACGATCGCGCTGGGGTCGGTGGTGGCGCTGCTGGGGGTGGCGCTGACCGCCACGTCGTTCACCTGGCGCGGGCACGTCACCATCCAGCGCGCCAACGGTGAGGAACTAGCCCGCCTGTCCCCTCGCGACTACCCAGGGGCGACGGCGTTGCTCGACAAGATCGGGGTGGCCAAGCTGCCGATGCGCCCGTCGGCGCTCGAGGCCAAGAAGGATCTGCCCGCCAGCACCATCGACGGCTGCATCAGCGACTTCACCAACGTCGGGGTGATCAACTGCACCTACGGCGACAAGACGGCACCGCGCACCATCGCGCTGGCCGGTGGCTCGCATGCCGAACACTGGATCACCGCACTCGATCTGCTGGGCAGGATGCACAACTTCAAGGTCGTCACCTACCTCAAGATGGGCTGTCCGCTGACCACCGAGGAGATGCCGCGGGTGATGGGCAACAACCGTCCGTATCCCAAGTGCCACGAGTGGAATTCCCGGGTGATGCCCAAATTGCTTGCCGACAGGCCGGATTACGTGTTCACCACCTCGACGCGGCCGTGGAACATCAAGGACGGCGACGTCATGCCGTCGACGTATCTGGGCGTCTGGGAGAGCTTGTCGCGCCACAAGATCCCGGTCCTCGCGATGCGCGACACGCCGTGGCTGGTGCGCGACGGCGAACCGTACGCCCCTGTGGACTGCCTGGCCGACGGCGGCGACGCGGTGTCCTGCGGCGTCGAGCGGTCCAAGGTACTCTCCGA
This sequence comes from Actinomycetota bacterium, assembly GCA_034189785.1. Taxonomy (GTDB): domain Bacteria; phylum Actinomycetota; class Actinomycetes; order Mycobacteriales; family Mycobacteriaceae; genus Mycobacterium. The sequence continues at coordinate 129,033 of JAXHUG010000031.1, read as the reverse complement.
CGACAATCCGACACTGGCCTACGTGAGCCGGTTCCCGATGCTCAAACCGCTGGACATGACCGACGCGGTGTGTCGGGAGGACTACTGCCGCGTGGTGGAGGGGAACGTGTTGATCTATCACGACGCTCACCACATCTCGACGACCTACATGCGCACCATGGCCGCCGAACTGGGACATCAGATCGCCGCCGCCACCGGCTGGTGGTGACCGGTGGCCACCACCGGACCCCGGCCCACTTCGCCGACCCTGCACACGGTCTGGCCCGGTGAGGCCTACCCGCTGGGCGCGACGTATGACGGGGCTGGCACCAACTTCTCGCTGTTCTCCGAGGTCGCCGAACGGGTCGAGCTGTGCCTGATCGCAGAGGACGGCAGCGAGGAACGGATCAACCTCGACGAGGTCGACGGCTACGTCTGGCACGCCTACCTGCCCACGGTCACCCCCGGGCAACGCTACGGGTTCCGCGTGCACGGTCCGTGGGATCCGTCGGCGGGACACCGGTGCGATCCCAGCAAGCTGCTGCTCGATCCCTATGGCAAATCGTTCTACGGCGACTTCCGCTTCGGCCAGGCGCTGTACTCCTACGACCTCGACGCCGAGGACCTCGCCTCGGGCGGTGTTCCCCCCCGGATCGACTCGCTGGGGCACACGATGACCAGCGTCGTCATCAACCCGTTCTTCCAGTGGGGCTACGACCGCGCGCCGCGCACGCCGTACCACGACACGGTGATCTACGAGGCCCACGTCAAGGGGATGACCCGGCGGCACCCGGCCGTCCCCGCGGAGTTACGCGGCACCTACGCCGGGCTCTGCCATCCAGCGGTCATCTACCACCTCAAGTCGCTCAACGTCACCGCCATCGAACTGATGCCGGTGCACCAGTTCATGCATGACCACCGCCTACTCGACCTCGGGTTGCGAAACTACTGGGGCTACAACACGTTCGGTTTCTTCGCACCGCACAACGAGTACGCCGCCAACCGGAATGCCGGCGGCGCGGTCGCCGAGTTCAAGGCGATGGTGCGGTCCTTCCACGCCGCCGGTATCGAGGTCATCCTGGACGTCGTCTACAACCACACCGCCGAGGGCAACCACCTCGGGCCGACCGTCAACTTCCGCGGTATCGACAACGCCGCCTACTACCGGCTGCTCGACGGTGACCTGCGCCTCTACAAGGACTTCACCGGGACCGGCAACAGCCTCAACGCCCGCCACCCCCACACCCTGCAGCTCATCATGGACTCCCTGCGGTACTGGGTAGTGGAGATGCACGTCGACGGGTTCCGCTTCGACCTCGCCTCGACGCTGGCCCGCGAGCTACATGACGTCGACCGACTCTCGGCGTTCTTTGATCTGGTGCAGCAGGATCCGGTGGTCAGCCAGGTGAAGCTGATCGCCGAACCGTGGGACATCGGCGAAGGCGGTTATCAGGTCGGTAACTTCCCAGGTTTGTGGACCGAATGGAACGGGCAATATCGCGACACTGTGCGTGACTACTGGCGGGGAGAACCCGCAACCCTCGGCGAATTTGCCTCCCGACTGACGGGATCATCAGACCTCTACGAGGCCACCGGACGGCGCCCCAGCGCCTCGATCAACTTCGTGACCTGTCACGACGGGTTCACTTTGCACGATCTGGTGTCCTACAACGAGAAACACAACGAAGCCAACGGTGAGGACAACCGCGACGGCGAGAGCCACAACCGGTCCTGGAACTGCGGGGTGGAAGGTCCCACCGACGATCCGGACGTCATCGCGTTGCGCGGTAAGCAGATGCGCAACATGCTGGCCACGCTGATGTGCAGCCAGGGCACCCCGATGATCGCCCACGGTGACGAGATCGGCCGCACCCAGCAGGGCAACAACAACGTCTACTGCCAGGACTCCGAACTGTCCTGGATGGACTGGTCGCTGTGCGAGACCAACGCCGATCTGCTGGAGTTCACCTGCAAGGTGGTCGCCTTCCGAAAGAACCACCCGGTGTTCCGGCGGCGACGGTTCTTCAGGGGCAAACCGATCCGCAGCGCAGACCAGGTCCATGACATCGCCTGGCTGACCCCCGCGGGCGCCGAGATGACCCCCGAGGACTGGGGCACCGGCCTGGGCAAGTGCGTGGCGGTCTTCCTCAACGGCGAGGCGATCCCCGCCCCCAACGCGCGCGGCGAGCGCGTGGTCGACGATTCGTTCCTGTTGTGCTTCAACGCCCACGACCACGTACAGGACTTCGTCACCCCCGACGGCGACTACGCAAGGATGTGGACCGGCGATCTGGACACCGCCGATCCGACCGGACACACCAACGTCGTCGTCCCGGCGGGCGAGAAGATCTCGCTGCAACCCAGATCGCTGCTCGTGCTGCGGAAGACGGTGTGATGGCCGCCGGTCGGCCCGTGCTGTCGACCTACCGGTTGCAGATGCGCGGGGACGCGTTCACCCTCGCCGACGCCGAGGCGCTGGTGGACTACCTCGACGAACTCGGCGTCTCACACCTGTACCTGTCGCCGATCCTGACCGCGGCCGAGGGTTCGACCCACGGTTACGACGTCACCGATCCCACGACGGTGTCGGCGGCTCTCGGCGGCGCCGAGGCGCTCGCATCACTGTCCTCGGCGGCCAAGGCCCGCGGTATGGGGTTGGTCGTGGATATCGTGCCCAACCATGTCGGCGTCGACGACCCCAGGCAGAACCCGTGGTGGTGGGATCTGCTCACCCACGGCCGCGGCTCCGCCTACGCCGACTACTTCGACATCGACTGGACCGCCGACCCGGACGGCCGGATCCTGTTACCCGTGCTCGGATCCGACGGCGACGTCGCAGATCTCACCGTGGACGGGGACACGCTGCGACTGGGCGACCTGGCGTTCCCGATCGCGCCGGGTACGGCCGACGGTTCGGGCCCGCAGGTGCACGAGCGCCAGCACTACCGGTTGATCGGCTGGAAGCGCGGCATCTGCGGATACCGCCGGTTCTTCTCGATCACCTCGCTGGCGGGGCTGCGGCAGGAAGACCCCGCGGTGTTCGAGGCGACCCACACCGAGGTCAAGCGGTGGTTCACCGACGACCTCGTCGACGGTATCCGCATCGACCACCCCGACGGATTGTCCGGTCCGCCCCGCTATCTGGCCCGGCTGAGGGAGCTCGTCGGCCCGCAGGCGTGGATCGTGATCGAGAAGATCCTCGCCGTCGACGAGCCGCTGGACCCGACACTGCCGGTCGCGGGCACCACCGGATACGACGCGCTGCGCGAGGCCGGTGGGGTGTTCGTCGATCCCCGGGGCGCCGAAGCGCTCGGGACGCTCTACGAATCCACCGGTGTCGACTACCGCGCGATGCCGAGGGCCGCGTGGGCGCTCAAGGTGCAGGCGGTGACCACCACCCTGGGCAGTGAGCTGGCCCGGTTGTGCCGCACGATCGCCGCCGCCACCGGTCAGGACCACGGCGACCTGCCGGCGGCGGTCGCCGCGGTGATCAGCCACCTCGGCGTCTACCGCTGCGACTATCCGGTGCTGGCGACGGTGCTGCCGGTCGCAATTGCCGAAACGCTCTCGCAGCAGCCGCGGTTCGCGCCGGCCCTGCAGATCGTGTCGGCGGCGCTGTCCAGCAGCCGGGAGGCCGCGGTGCGGTTCCAGCAGCTGTGCGGCGCGGCCACCGCGAAGGCCATGGAGGACTGCCTGTTCTACCGGGACGCCCGCCTGGTGTCGCTCAACGAGGTCGGCGGTGAGCCCGAGTGGTTCGGGGTCAGCATCGCCGAGTTCCACCAGCGCGCCACGGCGCGCGCCGCCATGTGGCCGCACGCGATGACGACACTGACGACCCACGACACCAAACGCGGTGAGGACGTGCGAGCCCGCATCGGCGTGCTGTCCCAGGTGCCGTCGCTGTGGGCGCAGTACGTCGAGGCGTGGGCGGAGCGGACCCCGCCGCCCGATTCCGGCACCGGACTCTTCCTGCTGCAGAACATGTTCGGGGTCTGGCCGGTCGACGGGGTGGTCACCGACGAACTGCACGGTCGGCTGCACGCATACACCGAGAAGGCGATCCGCGAAGCCGCCACGCACACCACGTGGAACGATCCGGACAGCGAGTTCGAGAGCGGCGTACACGCGTGGCTGGACAGCGTGATCGACGGCCCGGTCGGCACCGAACTCGGCCGCCTGGTCGAACAACTCGACCCGCACGCCCGCAACGACAGCCTCGGCCAGAAGCTGTTGGCGCTCACCGGCCCCGGTGTCCCGGACGTCTACCAGGGCACCGAACTCTGGGAGGACAGCCTGGTCGATCCGGACAACCGCCGTCCGGTCGACTACGCGCAGCGCCGCGCGGAACTGGCGGCACTGCGGCATCCGAAGATGCGCGTGGTGTATGCCGCGCTGCGGGCCCGCCGCGAGCGGCCGGCCAGCTTCCTCGACGGCGGGTACACCCCGATGCTCGCGCGCGGTGCGGCCGCCGACCACGTGGTCGCGTTCCTGCGCGGCGACGATGTGCTCACCGCGGTCAGCCGCCACACCGTCCGGCTACGCGATACCGGTTGGGGTGACACCGAATTGCCCTTTCCCGAAGGCAACTGGACGGACCGCATCACCGGCGGCCGGTTCACCGGCACCGTCGCCGCGGCCGATCTGTTCGCCGAACTGCCCACCGTGCTGTTGGAGCGTGACCATGCCTGAATTCGCGGTGTGGGCACCGCTGCCCGAGCGCGTCCGACTCGACGTCGCGGGGTCGTTGCACCCGATGACACGCGGTGACGACGGGTGGTGGCGCGCCGAGGTGGACGCCGCACCGGATGCCCGGTACGGCTTCGTCCTCGACGACGATCCGAAGGTGCTGCCCGACCCCCGCTCGCCGCGCCAACCCGACGGCGTGCACGAGCGTTCCCAGCTGTGGACCCCTGACCCCGCCGCCTGGTCCGACGGCGACTGGGCGGGCCGCAAGATCGAGGGCTGCGAAAAGGGTCGGGTCATCTACGAACTGCACACCGGCACCTTCACCCCGGAGGGCACGTTCGACGCCGTGATCGGCAAGCTCGGCCACCTCGTCGATCTCGGTGTCGACTTCGTCGAGTTGATGCCGGTGAACGCATTCGGCGGCACTCACGGGTGGGGGTACGACGGGGTGCTGTGGTACGCCGTACACGAACCGTACGGCGGCCCCGACGCGCTGATCCGGCTGGTCGACGCGTGCCATTGCCGAGGACTCGGCGTCCTGATCGACGCGGTGTTCAACCACCTCGGCCCGTCGGGCAACTACCTGCCGAAGTTCGGCCCGTACCTGTCGTCGGGAAGCAACCCGTGGGGCGAGTCGATCAACATCGCCGACTCCGGGTCGGACGAGGTGCGCCGCTACATCCTGGACTGCGCGCTGCGCTGGATGCGGGACTTCCACGCCGACGGGCTGCGACTCGACGCGGTGCACGCCCTGGTCGACACCACCGCAATCCACATCCTCGAGGAGCTGTCCGCCGAAACCGACGCGCTGGCAGAGGAACTCGGCCGACCGCTGTCGCTGATCGCCGAGAGCGACATGAACGATCCCCGCCTGATCACCCCGCGCGATCAGGGCGGTCTCGGCATGACCGCACAGTGGGACGACGACATCCACCACGCGATACACGCCGCGGTGTCGGGTGAGACGCAGGGCTACTACAGCGACTGGGGCACCGTCGAGGCGTTGGCACGCACGCTGCGCCACGGTTACTTCCACGCCGGGACGTTCTCGTCGTTCCGGCACCGCCGCCACGGCCGCCCGCTGGACACCGCGACCATCCCGGCCACCCGGCTGCTGGCCTACGCCCTGACGCACGACCAGGTCGGCAACCGGGCCGTCGGCGACCGGCCGTCACAGAACCTCGACACCGGACAGCTCGCGGTGAAGGCCGCGCTCGTGCTCGGATCTCCTTACACCGCAATGCTCTTCATGGGGGAGGAGTGGGGTTCGTCGTCGCCGTTCCAGTTCTTCAGCAGCCATCCGGAGCCGGAACTGGCCCGGGCGACCGCCGAGGGACGCAAGAAGGAATTCGCCGAACACGGGTGGGACGCCGACGAGATCCCCGATCCGCAGGATCCGCAGACGTTCCTGCGGTCGAAGCTCAAGTGGGATGAGATTGACGACGGCGACCACGGCCGCCTGCGCGCGCTCTACCGGGACCTGATCGCGTTGCGGCACGACGAACCGGACCTGGCCGACCCGTGGCTCGACCACCTAAGGATCGACCACGGGGAGGCACGGCGTTGGATCGTGATGCACCGCGGCAGCCTGTCGATCGCGTGCAATCTCGGCACCGACACGGTGACCGTGCCGGTCACCGGTGACGTGGTGCTCGCCTGGGGTGAACCGGCGCCCGAGGGTGACGGCACCCGGCTGGACGGGCATTCGTTCGCCGTCGTGCGGGCTCAGAGCAGGTAGCGGTAGGCCGGCGAATCCGGCTCCAGCGCCTCGACGTGCATGTCGGAGGAGCGCATCCGGGTGAGCAGACCGTCGAAGTCGGCGGCCGAACCGAGTTCGATCCCGACGAGCGCCTCCCCCGTCTCCCGGTTGTTGCGCTTGACGTACTCGAACAACGTGATGTCGTCGTTCGGGCCGAGCACCTCGTCGAGGAACCGGCGCAGCGCACCGGGCTCCTGCGGGAAGTCGACCAGGAAGTAGTGCTTGAGCCCGAGGTGTACCAGCGAGCGTTCGAGGATCTCGCCGTAGCGCGATACGTCGTTGTTCCCGCCGGAGATCAGGCAGACGACCGTCGAGCCCGGTTCGACGTTGGTCTCGAGCAGCCCGGCCACCGACAGTGCGCCTGCCGGTTCGGCGATGATGCCCTCGTTCTGGTACAGGTCGAGCATCGCGGTGCAGACCGCACCCTCGTCGACGGCGGTCAGCGACACCATGTCGCCCGCGGCCTGCAGGGCGGCGAACGGCAGGCGTCCCGCGCGGTTGACCGCCGCGCCGTCGACGAACTGGTCGACGTGGTCGAGGGTGACCGGCTCACCGGCGCTCAGCGCCGCAATCATCGACGCCGCACCGGCCGGTTCCACGCCCAGCACCGCGGTGCCAGAGGTGCGTTCGGCCAGGTAGGTGGTGATGCCGGCGATGCAGCCGCCGCCGCCCACCGGGACGATCACCAGATCCGGTTCGGCGTCGAGGTCGGCGAGGATCTCGGCGGCGATGGTGCCCTGCCCGGCCATGGTGCGCACGTCGTCGTAGGGCGGAACGAGGGTGGCGCCGGTGCGCACGACGTCGTCGATCGCCGCCGCGGCCGCCAGATCGTAGGTGGTCCCCACGGCGATCAGTTCGATGAACTCGCGACCGTGGTAGCGGATGCGGTCACGTTTCTGCTTCGGGGTCTTCGCCGGGATGTAGACGCGGCCCTTGATGCCCATCGTCCGGCATGCCATGGCGAAGCCCTGGGCGTGGTTGCCGGCCGACGAGCAGACCACACCCGCGGCGATCTCCTCCGCGGTGAGCTGCGACAGCAGGTTGAACGCCCCGCGCAGCTTGTAGGACCGCACCGCCTGCAGGTCTTCGCGCTTGAGGTGGACCTGCGCGCCGGTGACCTCCGACAGCCGCTCGGAATACTGCAGCGGAGTGCGCACGACGACCTCGGCGATCCGCTGGGCCGCCTCGTCGATGTCGGCCGCGGTGATCGGCGACGTACGAGGGGTCTGGCTCAGTTCAGCGGTCACCGGTCAATGGTGCCACTGCCGCTCTCAGGGAGAAAATCCGCTTTACCCGACCGGGGTGAGTACGAAGACCGGGATCTCGCGGTCGGTCTTCTTCTGGTACTCGGCGTAATCGGGCCAGACCTCGACGGCCCGGTCCCACCATTCGGCCTTCTCCTCGCCGAACACCTCGCGGGCGTCGTACTCCTTGGTGACGGTCCGATCCTGCAGTTCGACCCGCGGGTTCTTCTTGATGTTGCAGTACCAGACCGGGTGTTTGGGGGCACCACCGAGTGAGGCGACCACCGCGTATTCGCCCTGGTGCTCGACCCGCATCAGCGGCGTCTTGCGCAGTTTGCCGCTCTTCGCGCCGACCGTGGTCAGCAGGATGATCGGTTTGCCGTTGAATTCGGTCGCCTCGGTTCCGCCCGACTCCATGAACTTCCCGGCCTGCTCGCGGGCCCAAGCCGAAGTGCTCGGTTCGTATTCTCCGGTGAGTGGCATGAAAACCAGCTTAGTCGGGGCGGAGGAGAACCGTCCTGGACCGCAGTTTCGGCTGTTCGAAATCTTTGTTGAGGGGTATCGTCGACACTGTGACCACCGTCGGGAACGTCCGTTCGACCGTCGCTCGCGCCGCGTGCGACGTGAGTGTGGCCGGCGTCCCGTGGCCGGCCTACAAGGTGATCGCGCTGCTCGTCGGACTCGTCGCATTCCTGGTTGTCGGCGTGCTGACGATGAGCGCCGCACCGGCAGTGCTGTCGGGCGCGGCGGCTGCCACGGTCAGTTGGGTGGGGTTCGGCTTCGTCTGCGCCGACCCACGCTCCTAGCCCCCGACCAAAGCACGCAGGTTGTAGACCGCCTCACCGGACGGCATCCGCACCACATGGTCGAACACCCGATCACCTCAACCGCCGAGACAGCCCGGACCGAGCAGCGCCTTGAGATCTCCCATCAGCGCCGACGAGGGCGTGACCCGCAGTGACTGATCGAGTTCGAGCGTCGTGATCCGCTCACCGCTGATCAACCGCAGATGCACCTGGGAGGTGCCGGGATGATTGGCCAGCACCTGCTTGAGTGCGGTGACCTTGTCGACCGTGCACTGCCGGGTGGGCAGGCTGACCGCCAAGGGCCGGTTGGCCTGCGCGCTGGAGAAGTCGGGCACGACGAGCTCGTGGGCGATCAGCGCGATGCGGTCGTCGCGCGCGGCCACCTTGGCCTTCACCAGCACCACCACGTCGTCGGCGATCTCCGCGCCGAACACCGAGTAGGTCTGCGGGAAGAAAAGCACCTCGATCCCGCCGGTCAGATCCTCCAATTGCGCTGAGGCCCAGGGCAATCCGTTCTTGTTCACCCGGCGGTTGACCGAGGCGAGGATGCCCCCGACGAGCACCTGCGCATCGTTGGCGACGTCACCGTCGAGGATCGCGGGGATCTGGGAGTCGACCTGGTTCGCGAGCAGGTGCGCCACCCCGTTGAGGGGGTGTCCGGACACGTACAGACCGAGCATCTCCCGTTCGAGGGCGAGCTTGTGTTTGTCCTCCCACTCCTCGTCGGGCACCTTGATGCTGAACGCGGAGTCTCCGGCGTCCGTCCCGCAACCGTCTGCGCCGCCGAACAGGTCGAACTGACCCATCGCCTCGGCCTTCTTGGTACCCAGCACCGAGTCGACGGCATCGGTGTGGATGAGGAACAGACCCTTGCGCGGATGGCCGATCGAATCGAATGCGCCGGCCTTGATCAGCGACTCCGTCACCTTCTTGTTGCAGGCGGCGATGTCGATCTTGTTCAGGTAGTCCGAGAAGTCGGCGTATTTGCCCTTCTCGGCGCGGGTGTTCACCAGGGAGGCAACCACATTCGCGCCGACGTTGCGCACCGCGCCCAGACCGAACCGGATGTCGTTTCCGACGGAGGCGAAGTTCTGCACCGACTCGTTGACGTCGGGCGGCAGCACGGTGATGCCCAACCGCCGGCAGTCCGCCAGATACACCGCTGCCTTGTCCTTGTCGTCCCCGACCGAGGTGAGCAGACCCGCCATGTACTCGGCCGGGTAGTTGGCCTTCAGATACGCGGTCCAGTACGACACCAGCCCGTAGCCGGCCGCATGCGATTTGTTGAACGCGTAGCCGGCGAACGGAAGGATGGTGTCCCACAGGGCTTTCACCGCCGCCTCGGAGAACCCGTTGGCGGTCATCCCCTCGCGGAACCCCTTGTACTCGGCCTCGAGCACCTCGAGCTTCTTCTTGCCCATGGCCTTGCGCAGCGCGTCGGCCTTACCCATCGTGTAGGAGGCGACCTTCTGGGCGATGACCATGATCTGCTCTTGGTATACGATCAGGCCGTAGGTCTCGGCGAGGATCTCCTTGAGCGGCTCTTCGAGTTCGGGGTGGATCGGCTTGATCGGCTGGCGGCCGTTCTTGCGGTCGGCGTAGTCGTTGTGGGCGTTCATGCCCATCGGGCCGGGCCGGTAGAGCGCCAGCACGGCGACGATGTCGTTGAACTCGGTCGGCTGCATGCGGCGCAGCAGATCGCGCATCGGTCCGCCGTCGAGTTGGAACACGCCGAGGGTGTCGCCCCGGCCGAGCAGTTCGTAGGCCTTGGGATCGTCGAGCGGCAGCGATTCGAGGTCCAGGTCGACACCGCGGTTGGCCTTGATGTTATCGATGCAGTCACCGATGATCGTCAGGTTCCGCAGCCCGAGGAAGTCCATCTTCAGCAGGCCGATGGCCTCACATGACGGATAGTCCCAGCCGGTGATCACCGCACCGTCCTGAGGACGGCGCCACAACGGGATCGCGTCGATCAGCGGTTCGGAGCTCATGATCACCGCGCACGCGTGCACACCGGCGTTGCGAACCAGACCCTCGAGGCCCCGAGCGGTCTCGTAGATGGTGCGAACGTCCGGGTCGGTGTCGATCAGGGCACGGACCTCCGCGGCCTCCTTGTACCGCTCATGGGTGGGGTCGGTGATGCCCGACACCGGGATGTCCTTGGCCATGATCGGCGGAGGCAGCGCCTTGGTGATCCGGTCGGCGATCGCGAAACCCGGCTGGCCGTAGTGCACCCGGGCCGAATCCTTCAGCGCGGCCTTCGTTTTGATGGTGCCGAACGTGATGACCTGGGCGACGCGGTCACTGCCCCACTTGTTGGCCGCGTACCGCAGCATCTCGCCTCGGCGACGGTCGTCGAAGTCGATGTCGATATCGGGCGCCGACGGCCGCTCGGGGTTGAGGAAGCGCTCGAACAGCAGACCGTGCGGGATCGGGTCGATGTTGGTGATGCCCAGCGCGTAGGCCACCAGTGAACCGGCGGCCGACCCGCGGCCCGGCCCGACGCGGATGTCGACCGACTTCGCGTAGTTGATGAGGTCGGCGACGATGAGGAAGTAGGACGGGAAGCCCTTGTCGCAGATGACCTTGATCTCGTACTCGGCGCGCTCGATGTAGTCATTCGGTACGACCCCGCCGGAGACGGGGCTGAAGCGGCGCTTCAGCCCCGCCGTCACCTCGTGGTGCAGCCAGGAGGCCTGATCGTGGCCTTCGGGGACCGGGAAGATCGGCATCCGGTCGCGCGGCGCCCACACGTCGGCGTAGGACTGCACGCGTTCGGCGATCAGCAGCGTCGAGTCGCATGCTCCGGGCACCTGGGAGTCCCACAGCGCGCGCATCTCGGCTGCCGACTTCAGGTAGTAGCCGTCGCCGTCGAATTTGAAGCGAGTCGGATCCGAGAGCGTCTTACCGGTCTGGATGCACAGCAGCGCCTCGTGGTTCTGCGAGGCGTCGCGGGTGACGTAGTGGCAGTCGTTGGTGGCCAACGGCGGGACACCGAGTTTCTGGCCGATCTCGAGCAGGCCTTCTCGGACGCGGCGTTCGATGTCGAGTCCGTGGTCCATCAACTCGAGGAAGAAGTTCTGCGGCCCGAAGATCTCGCGCCACTTGGCCGCCGCCTCCAGCGCCTCACGGTGGTGCCCGAGCCGCAGCCGGGTCTGCACTTCGCCGGACGGGCATCCCGTCGTGGCGATGACGCCCTCGGCATGTTCGGCGATGATCTCGGCGTCCATCCGTGACCACTTGCCGAGTTGGCCCTCGAACGAGGCGAGTGAGGACAGCTTGAACAGGTTGCGCAGACCGGTCGCGTTCTCCGCGACCATCGTCATGTGGGTGTAGGACCCGCTGCCGGACACGTCGTCGGACTTCTGGCTCGGGTCACCCCAGAGGACACGCTTGGTCTCGAACCGCGAGGCCGGTGCGATGTAGGCCTCGATGCCGATGACGGGTTTGATGCCGGCGTCGGTGGCCGCGTTGTAGAACTCGCTGGCGCCGAACATGTTTCCGTGGTCGGTCATCCCGATAGCGGGCATCTCGAGCCGTTGGGCCTCCGCGAGCATCGGCTTGACCTTGGCGGCACCGTCCAGCATCGAATACTCGGTGTGGTTATGCAGGTGCACGAAGGACCGCGTATCCGAAGCACTCATAGGGTCGCCAGTCTAGGGCCGCGGTCCGACACCCTTCGGCGTGTCGCGGAGCGTGTCTTCACCTCCACCGGCGGGATCCAGCCCGGGCGGGCCGGCCACCAGGCCGTGGGCGAACAGTTCGATCAGTTGCTTGGCAATCGTGCCCAACTCCGCATGGCCGTCGGTGAAACCGGAGTAGAATGCCGTCCCGTAAAGGATGACGTGGAGCATGTCGGAGACGCCCTCGACGTCGGTGTCGTCGTCGAGTTCGCCGCGGCGGATCGCATCGGACACCAGCCGCACCAGGAAGGCCCGTACCGGCGAATCGCTCATCGCCCGCAACTCGGGATTGCGCTGCGGTTCGAGGCGCGCGCTGATCAGGAACGGCACCACCGAAGGATCACGATGGTCGATGCGCCGCACGGCGGCCACGAACGCCGCCAACCGCTCGAGCAACCGGTCGTGCCGTAGCGAGTGCTCGACGCAGTCGATCACCACCTCACGCATCTCCGTGACGATGCCTTCGTAGACCTCTTCGCGGGTGGCGAAGTAATAGTGCAGGGTGGGCCGGCTCAGTCCGGTGCGTTCGGCGATGGCCTGGAACGTCATTCCGGAGTAGCCCCGCTCGATGAGGACCGCGCGCCCGGCGCGGACGATCTGCCTGCGGGTTTCCGCGGAATCGGCCCCTACCGGCCGCCCACGGGCGCGCGCTGTTGGCCTGGCCCGCCCCTTCCGCTGCACCTAGCAAACGCTAGGACATGGCTGTACACCAAGCAAACACCTATCCGGCAAACGGACTCGCGACTCTCACCGCAGCCGTTGCCGTAGATGCGTTCTCAGTGCGGAGTTACTGGTGATCGCGAGCGCCTGCCGGTAGGCGGTATTTGCCGCGGCTGTTCGCCCCGCAAGCTCCAGCGGGCGTGCGCGGGTGGTCCACGCCGGTTGAAACCGGTCGAGCGCAGGGTCATCGATCGCCGCGAGTGCCCGCCGATCGGCGGGACGGTGACGGTGTGCCGACCCGATGGCCGCCGGTCACCGGGCGTGACGGCGCAGGACGTCGAGGGCGTGCTGCAGATCGGCCGGATAGGGGCTGGTGATCTCGATCCGGCGACCGTCGGCCGGGTGGGCGAACGCCAGCGAACGGGCGTGCAGCCATTGACGTTCGAGACCGAGACGGCGGGCCAGCGTCGGATCGGCGCCGTAGGTCAGATCGCCGCAGCACGGATGGTGCAGCGCGGCGAAGTGCACCCGGATCTGGTGGGTGCGGCCGGTTTGCAGCTCGACGTCGAGCAGGCTGGCCGCCTGGAACGCCTCCAGCGTGTCGTAGTGGGTGACGCTGTGCCTGCCCCCCTCGGTGACGGCGAACTTCCAGTCGTGGCCCCGGTGCCGCCCGATCGGCGCGTCGATCGTGCCGCTGCTCGGGTCCGGATGGCCCTGCACCAGTGCGTGATACCGCTTCTCGACGGTGCGCTGCTTGAACGCCCGCTTGAGCACCGTGTAGGAGCGTTCGGACAGGGCCACGACCATGACCCCCGAGGTGCCCACATCGAGGCGGTGCACGATGCCCTGCCGCTCGTGGATGCCCGAGGTGCTGATCCGGAAACCGGCGGCCGCCAGACCACCGAGCACGGTGGGGCCGTGCCAACCGACGGTCGCGTGGGCGGCCACCCCGGGGGGTTTGTCGACGGCCACGATGTCGTCGTCGGAGTACAGCACCGCCATACCCTCGATCTCGACCGGGGCGTTCTCCACCGGCGGCGGCGCCTCCGGCAGCCGCACCTCGAGCCAGGCGCCCGCGGTGAGGCGGTCCGACTTACCCGCGGGCGCGCCGTCGATGTCGACCCCACCGTCTTCGGCGATCGCCGCCGCCGCAGTGCGCGACAACCCGAGCAGCCGCGACAACCCGGCGTCCACCCGCATTCCGCCCAACCCCTCAGGCACGGGCATCGACCGTGTGGACACTATGACGGGTCGGCCTCGGCCTGGGCGCCCGGTTCGGCCCTGCGCCGTCCGACGGTGTCGGATTCGTCGCCCGGCTGGCGCCGTCCGACGGTGTCG
>JAXHUG010000031.1:64889-114778 GCA_034189785.1 Actinomycetota bacterium | reverse complement strand
GCGCCGTCCGACGGTGTCGGATTCGTCGCCCGGCTGGCGCCGTCCGACGGTGTCGAAATCGAACCCGAACAGCGACAACACCACCAGCAGGATCGCCCCACCGACCACCGACGGATCTGCCACGTTGAACACCGGCCACCATCCGATGGACAGGAAGTCGACGACGTGGCCGCGCAGCGGTCCGGGCGACCGGAAGAAACGGTCGATCAAGTTGCCCATCGCGCCGCCGAGGATCAGCCCGAGTCCGAGCGCCCACCACGGCGACACCAGCCGCCGGCCCATCCAGATGATGCCGATGACCACGCCCGTCGCGACCAGGGTGAGCACCCAGGTGTAACCCGTGGCCATCGAGAAGGCCGCCCCGGAGTTGCGGACCAGGGTCCAGGTCACCGTGTCACCGATGATCGACACCGGCTGGTCGGGCGTCAGCAGCCGCACCGCGAGCACCTTCGTCACGACGTCGAGCACCAGGACCACGGCCGCGACCGACAACAGCAGGCCCAGGCGCCGCCGCGGCCGGGGCGCCTGGTCGACCGGGAGGTCCGGGGCGTCCGGGGGCTCCGCGGCGCCGGTCGTGGGCTCCACCTTGCCCGGTGTTTCGTCAGTCACCACATCATCATCCCAAACGGCCGATACGGGACAATTTCGCACGTGAGCCTTGTCGTGATCACCACCGGCGGCACGATCGCCACCAGCACCGACGCCGACGGCGTACGCCGGCCCACCCGCCGCGGCGCGGACCTGACCGCCGGCCTGGACGTGACGGTGGTCGATGTCCTCAACAAGGACAGCTCGCAGCTGACCCCGGCCGACTGGGACCGCATCCGCGACGCGGTGCTGGCCGGCACGGCGGACGGAGCCGGCGACGGCGTCGTAGTCACCCACGGCACCGACACCATGGAGGAGACGGCGCTGTGGCTCGAGCTCACCTACGACGGCCCCACCCCCGTGGTGCTCACCGGTGCGCAGCGCGGGGCCGACGCACCCGATGCCGACGGTCCGGCCAACCTGCGGGACGCGCTGACGGTCGCCGGCCACCCCGACGCCCGCGGTCTCGGGGTGCTCGTCAGCTTCGCCGGAGCGGTCCGCTGGCCGCTGCGCGTGTGCAAGGTGGCGACCGACGGTCTCGACGGCTTCGACGGACCGGTGGTGGGCCGCGTCGCCGACGGCCGGTTCACCGTGACCGGGCCCAAGGTGCGTCCGTACCTCGGCGACGTGTCGGCGGAGCGCGCACCGCGCGTCGACATCGTCACCACCTATCCGGGCGGTGACGCCGCCGCGCTGTCCGCCTGCGCGGCCGCCGGCGCGCGGGCGGTCGTACTCGAGGCGTTGGGTGCGGGCAACGCCGCGCAACCGGTGATCGACGGGGTACGCCGGCTGTGCGCCGACGGGGTGCTGGTGGCGGTGTCGACGCGGGTGCCTGGTGGGCGGGTCCGCCCCGCCTACGGCCCCGGCCGCGACCTCGCCGATGCGGGTGCGCTCATGGTGCCGACACTGCGGCCCGCGCAGGCGCGGGTGCTGCTGATGGCCGCCCTCGCCGCGGACGTCCCGGTCGCCGAGGTACTCGCCGAATGGGGCTGACGTGTCAGGGCGGATCGGCCTGCCCGAGTGCGTCCACGTAATCCGCCCAGTCGAGGCTGTCGACCGGATTGGCCCGGACGATGCCGGGCACCGTGTCGGGGAAGGTCTTCGCCGGACCCGGCCCGGTGCCGCGGGTCTCGAACCGGATGGTCATGACCCTGTGACCGGCCCCCTGGATCCAACCGTGCCCCAGCTCCGGATGCGCGACGTCGTCACCGACCCGCCACGCCGGCGGTACGGCGGCCGCCTCGCTGACCGACATCGGCGCCGCCGGACCGGTGGCCGGTTCGTCCTCCACGAGTTCGAGGTCGGGGAACAGCGATTCCTGGCGAACCTCCGACAGACCCGAAAAGCTCACGCCGACAAGCCGGATGGGGCCGATCTCGACGGGGTCGACGAGCAGCCGGCGGGCGGTGGCGCTCAGCGTCGCCGCGTCGGTGGTGGCCGACGGCAGCGTGGCCGACCGGGTCAGCGTGCTCATATCCGACTTCTTCAGCTTCACGGTGACGGTGCGGGCTCCGCGCCCGTCCTTCGCCAGTCGCCGGTGGGCGTGATCGGCGATCGGCCCGATCGCCTCGCGTACCTGGTCGAGGGTGACGAGGTCGGCCGGGAAGGTGGATTCGGCGCTGATCTGTTTGGCCTCGGCCCGTTCGGCGACGGGCCGGTCGTCGATGCCGCGGGCGAGCCGGTGCAGCGCCGGACCCACCGTGGCGCCGAGGATGTCGGCGCCCTCCGCCTCCGAGAGCGCCGCGAGCTGACCGATGGTCTCGATGCCGAGGCGGTGCAGTTTGTCCTCGGCGACCGGTCCGATCCCCCACAGTTTGCGCACCGCCAGCCCGTCGAGCAGACGGCGTTCGTCGTCGCGACGCACCACCTGGATGCCGTCCGGCTTGGCCAGGCCGGACGCGATCTTGGCGATCTGTTTCCCCGACCCGGCGCCCACCGAGGCGACCAGTCCGGTCTCCTCCAGCACCCGCGCCCGCAACAGCTCGCAGAACTCTTCGACGTCGGCCGCCGACGCGCCCGCCAACTCCTGCGGTTCGCCGAACGCCTCGTCGAACGACAACTGCTCGAGCACCGGGACCAGGGTCCGCACGGCGTCGAACACCCGTCGGCTCGCCAGGCTGTATACCACACCTCGCGGTGGCAGCACCACGGCCGGGGCACCGACCAGTCGGCGGGCCTGGTGCATCGGCATCGCCGACCGTGCGCCGTGCACCCTGGCCTCGTAACTGGCTCCGGCCACCACACCGCGGCCGCCCGGACCGCCGACCAGCACCGGCCGTCCCCGCAGGGTGGGCCGGGTCAACTGCTCGACCGACGCGAAGAACGCGTCCATGTCCAGGTGCAGGACCCAGCGCACGCCCACACCTGCAGATGGTAGGCGTTAGCCTGACCGTCATGGCGGCGCACGAGGTTCCGATCGGTGACGACAGGATCCGTCTCGGCCAGTTCCTCAAACTCGCCTCGCTGATCGACAGCGGGGCGGATGCCAAATCGATGATCGCCGACGGGTCGGTCACCGTCAACGGCGAGGTGGAGCTGCGCCGGGGCCGCCAACTCCACCCCGGCGACACCGTGACCCTGGGCGAGGAGTCCGCGCGCGTCACCCGCGGATGACCGCCTGCTCCCGGGACGAGGCTGGATCGGGACCGCGTCGGCGGTCAGTGTCTCCTCGCACTGATCACGGGCGGTTCCGGGAAGTCGGTGAACCGCCATCGGCGCCGCAATGGCACCGGCGGTGACTGCCGGGTCGACGGCGCCGCCGCGCCGGGGTCAGGCCTTGGCGATCGACACCCGCACACCGTCGCCGATCTCGGCGCCGTCGGCCGGCTCACCGAACTCGAACGCGGTGGCGAGGATCTCCCCGGCGATGAGGTCCCGGTGGGCGCGCGCCCACTCCTCGTGGGCCTGCGGCACCGACATCACCACGCTGATGCGGTCCGACACGTCGAGGCCACTGGCCTTGCGCAGCTCCTGCAGTTCGCGGATGCGGTCCTTGGCCCAGCCCTCGGCCTCGAGTTCAGGTGTCACCGTGCCGTCGAGCACCACCAGCCCGGCACCGTCGGGCAGCGCTGCGGTGAACTCCGCGTCCGCGGCCACCAACCGTGAGGTGTACTCACCGGGCTGCAGCACCGCCGGCCCCGCCGTCAGCGTACCGTCCGCGTTGACGACCCCGTCCCCCGCCTTGACCGCCCTGATCGCCGCCTGCACGTCCTTGCCCAGGCGCGGACCGGCGATGCGGGCGTTGACCGTGAGCTCGAAGCGGCCGTAGGTGTCGATGTCGTCGGTGAGCTCGACGGCCTTGACGTTGAGCTCATCGGCGATGAGGTCGGCGAACGGTTCAAGCTGAGCCGGATCATTAACGGCCACAGTCACTTTCGGCAGCGGCTGTCGGACGCGCAGCCTCTTGGCCTTGCGCAGCGACAACGCGGTCGAACACACCGCGCGGACCTGGTCCATCGCGGCGACCAGCGCCGGATCCTTCGGCAGTTCGTCGGCCGACGGCCAGTCGGTCAGGTGCACGGACCGCCCGCCGGTCACCCCGCGCCAGATCACCTCGGTGACCAACGGCAGCAGCGGCGCCGCCAACCGCCCCGTCACCTCCAGCACGGTGTGCAGGGTGTCGATCGCGTCGGGATCCTCATCCCAGAACCGCGAACGGGACCGGCGCACATACCAGTTCGTCAGCGCCTCGGTGAACTGCCGCAACTCGTCGCACGCCCCCGAGATGTCGCAGACGTCCAGAGACTCGGTCAGGTCGTCCCGCAGGTGCGCAAGTTTCGCGAGGATGTACCGGTCCAGGACATGGATGGAGTCGGTGCGCCAGGTGCCCTTCTCCGGGGCGTAGAGCGCCAGGAATGTGTAGGCGTTCCACAGCGGCAGCAGCACCTGCCGCACACCCTCCCGGATGCCCTGTTCGGTGACGATCAGGTTGCCGCCGCGCAGGATCGGCGAGGCCATCAGGAACCAGCGCATCGCATCGGAGCCGTCACGGTCGAACACCTCGGTGACGTCGGGATAGTTGCGCAGCGACTTGCTCATCTTCTGGCCGTCGTTGCCGAGCACGATGCCGTGGGCCACACAGGTTTTGAACGCCGGGCGGTCGAACAGCGCGGTGGCCAGCACGTGCAGGGTGTAGAACCAGCCGCGGGTCTGGCCGATGTACTCGACGATGAAATCGCCTGGGAAGTGCGCATCCTCGTCGGCACCTCCGTCGAACCAGTCCCGGTTCTCGAACGGGTAGTGCACCTGGGCGTACGGCATCGACCCGGAGTCGAACCACACGTCGAGCACGTCCTCGATGCGTCGCATCGTCGACTTACCCGTCGGATCGTCCGGGTTGGGGCGGGTCAGTTCGTCGATGAACGGCCGGTGCAGGTTGGTCGGCCGCACCCCGAAATCCCGCTCGAGTTCGTCGAGGCTGCCGTATACATCAATTCTCGGATGCGCGGGATCGTCGGACATCCACACCGGAATCGGTGTGCCCCAGTAGCGGTTTCGTGAGATCGACCAGTCACGGGCGCCCTGCAGCCACTTACCGAACTGACCGTCCTTGACGTGTTCGGGATACCAGGTGATCTCCTGGTTCAGTTCGACCATGCGGTCCCTGAATTCGGTGACCTTGATGAACCAGGACGACACCGCGCGGTAGATCAGCGGATTTCGGCAGCGCCAGCAGTGGGGATAGGAGTGTTCGTAGGTCTCGTGCCGGACGAGCACGGCGCCGTTGGTGCCCGCCGAACCGGTGCCGTTCTTGAGGTCGCGGATGATCTGCGGGTTGGCGTCGAAGACGTGCTGGCCCTGATAGTCCGACACGCTCGCGTCGAACCGGCCCTTGGAGTCGACCGGGGTGACCGGAGTGATGCCGACGGTATCGGTGGTCGCCTTGTCGTCCTCGCCGTATGCCGGCGCCATGTGGACGATGCCGGTGCCGTCCTCGATGGTGACGAAGTCGCCGCGCAGCACCTGCCAGGCGTTCTGCGCCTCGGGTTTGTCGGTAAAGTACGGGAACGGCGGCAGGTAGCGCGTGCCGAGCAGTTCGCTGCCGGTCATCGTGGCCAACACCTCGGGTTCCTCCCCGAGTTCACGGGCATAGGCGGCCAGTCGGGCCTCGGCCAGCACATAGCGCTTGTCACCGATCGCGACCTGCACGTAGGTCACGTCGGGATTCACCGCCACCGCCTGGTTCGACGGCAGCGTCCACGGCGTGGTCGTCCAGACCAGCAGATGCGATCCGGCCAGCGGGCCCGAGGAGTCCGGGTCGACCTGCAGGCCGACGGTGATCGCCGGATCCTGCCTGCTCTGGTAGACGTCGTCGTCCATCCGCAGTTCGTGGCTGGACAACGGGGTCTCGTCGTTCCAGCAGTACGGCAGCACCCGCACCCCCTGGTAGGCCAGCCCTTTGTCCCACAGCTGCTTGAACGCCCAGATCACCGACTCCATGAAGCTGAGATCGAGCGTCTTGTAGTCGTTGTCGAAGTCGACCCACCGCGCTTGGCGGGTGACATAGCTACGCCACTCGTCGGTGTACTTCAGCACCGAGGCGCGGCAGGCGTCGTTGAATTTCTCGATGCCCATCGCGTCGATGTCGGCCTTGTCGGTGATGCCGAGCTGTCGTTGCACCTCGAGTTCGGCGGGCAGCCCATGGGTGTCCCAGCCGAAGCGGCGTTCCACCTTGTAACCGCGCATGGTGCGGTAGCGGGGAACGATGTCCTTGACGTAGCCGGTCAGCAGGTGCCCGTAGTGCGGGAGCCCGTTGGCGAACGGCGGCCCGTCGTAGAAGACGTATTCGGGGGCCCCGTCGCGTCCGGCGATGCTGGCACGGAAGGTGTCGTCACGGGCCCAGTAACCCAGGACGTCGGCTTCCAGTTCGGGGAAGTTCGGCGCTCCACCGGCCGGTTTGGGATAGGCGGTCACTCGCGTTGTCTCCTGTGCCAAATTGCGGCCTCCGGCCTCGGAAGCCTGAAACGATCCGGCACGGGGACGACGTCACGCCGATGCGTGAGCGCCGCGGTACCACCCCGCTTGCGCACAACGACGTGCGCCGCTTGATTGAGGCTGTGACGGGCCCACCCGCCCGGTTCTACTAAGCCACCACACGAGTGGCCGTTCTTCCGGAGGCTCCCCGGTGATGGCCGGATCAGTGCCGCTGAACAGCGACTCTAGCGGCTACGCCGACGGCATCGCTTCCGAGGTCAGCTCGATGAGGGCGAACGGGAACTGTTCGGCGAGCTCCTGGACGGTGGCTTGGTCGAACCGGTCGCCGTCAAACCACCAGTCGACCTGCATCACCCCTCCGTCCCGGTAGGCACGGACCTCCAGGGCATGCCCGAACAGCGGGGGTTCGTCGCCGCCGCGGGCCGGGCTGGTGCCGATGTAGTTGAAGAACACCTCGGCGGCCGGACCGCTGTCCCCGAAGAAGCCGCCGAGGCGGCCCGCCGGCAGGTCGGTCAGCGCGAGACGCGCCATGTGCACCATCTCGGTGGCGTCGAGTCGGCCCTCCCCGACGCACTGCAGGTCGATGAGCGCCGGTACCGCGCGGCCGTCCCGGACGACGTCCACCGCGACCACACGCTCACCCATGTTCCGCGAGACGGTGCGTCCCAGCGCCGCGAGCAGCAGTTCGTCGGCGGCGACTCCGAGCGCGAAGGCCGCGCCGTCGAGTTCGAGGGTCAGCACGGTGTCGAGCGGCGCCGACAACCTGACGTGGTTGCCGAGACGCACGCCGCGCGGTGCGTCGCGGTCGGTGACACGCATACGCAGAAGAGGTGCCGCGGCGTCCGTCGCACAGTCGTGCGGCTTTGCCGAATGGGAAGCGGCCATGGCGGATACGCTACGCGGCGTGTCCCAGGATTGGGCGACCACTGCCAAACTGCGACGGCCGTGTCAATAACGGTAGGGACGTCCGAACAGCGGTTGCCACTGCCCAGTACCGGGGCCGGCGCCGATCGTGGACGAATGCCACGTACTGACGAGAACGGCCGACAGCTCAAAGCGTTGCTCGACTACCTGCTCGACGGCGACGTCGAGGCGAAGGCGATCTACGACGCGCTGGGAATCTCGAGCAGTACGTACTGCCGCCGGATCAAAGAGCAGGACTATCCGGACGCTGAAGAGCTACGACGCGTCGCCGACCGGTTCGAGTTGAGCTATCCGGACCTCCAGATCCGGTTCGGTCTCATGAGCCGGCAGGAAGTGTGGCACTACGTCGAGTCGGCGCCCTTCACCGTGGCCACGGTTGCCCCGATTGCTGAAGCCGCGCCCACGGCCCGCCGCAGGCCGAGACTTTCGGCATTGGCACCGCGTCCTGACGCTCCACCGCTGTAGGTCCGACGATGTGCTGACGGTTTTCAGCACGAGAGCGACTCCCCGATGACGCTCGCGGCACTCATTACCATCACGGTTGGCTGCATGGCGTGGAGTCTGTGGATCCGCCGGCTGACCTGGAATCGTCGCTGGGAAGTGGCCGCCACCCTCAACATCGCCCTGCAGTTGGGCGCCGTGGTGCCGATGTCGCCGGTGGCGTCCGAAACTCTCGGACTTCTCCTCCACGACCTCTACCACCGCCTGCGCGATCCGCATCGCGACCGCCTACGTGCGGGCACGCTGGTCTGGATCTTCGCCTGTTCCTGCGGGGCCGGCTTTGCTCTGGCCTCCGCACACTCGTGGCGGATCAAGACGAGTGGTTCACCGGCGCACGTCACTGAAGGCGGCAACGACAGCAATCAGATCCGGGCATTTCGGTAGGTAGACAGGCCAAGCCGGTCGGTTCATCCGCAATACCCCCAGCGCATTCCACCGTCGTCGGCGAATGCGCGTTCTGGGCATCAGTTGCCTTATGCTCGGGAGGATTGTTCGCTACCGCAAGGACGAAGGGCCCGCCATGACTGCGCCAACACTTCCCACCGTGCTGCGGGAACGTGCAAGTCTGCAGCCCAACGACACAGCATTCACGTTCATCGACTACGAGAAGGCCGTCGAAGGCGTCCACGAGTCGCTCACGTGGGCGCAACTGTACCGCCGCACTGTGAACCTCGCGCACGAGCTGAGCGAACACGCGCAGCCCGGCGACCGGGCCGTGATCGTCGCACCGCAGGGGCTCGACTACCTGGTCGCGTTCCTGGGATCCCTGCAAGCTGGACTCATCGCGGTGCCGCTGTCGACACCCATGCCGGGGGTGCACGACGAGCGGATCAGCGCGGTGCTGCGCGACGCCGCCCCCACCGTGGTGCTGACGACCTCATCCATCGGCGCCATGGTGATGACCGAGTACGTGGCCCCCGACGACGCCGAGACCACGGCGACGCTGATCGAGCTCGACCTGCTGGACCTGGAGAGCCGACGTAAATCGGCGGCCCGCCGGGTGGAGCGGCCCGAGACGGCTTATCTGCAGTACACGTCGGGATCGACGCGCACGCCGGCGGGCGTGATGGTGTCCTACCGCAATCTGTCGGCCAACTTCGAACAGATCATGGCCTCGTTCCTGGCGCACTACGGCGGCATCGCACCGCCCGGGACCACAGCGGTCACGTGGTTGCCCTTCTATCACGACATGGGGCTGCTGCTCGGGGTGTTCGCCCCGATCCTCGCGGGCTGGCCGACCGTGTTCACCACACCGCTGTCCTTCCTGGCCCGCCCGGCCCGGTGGATGCAGATGGTGGCCGGCAGCCCGCTTGCCATCACCGCGGGACCGAACTTCGCCTTCGAACTCGCCGTCGGCAAGACCTCCGACGAGGACATGGCCGGGTACGACCTCGGCAGCACCTGCATCATCATCAGCGGTAGCGAGCGGGTGCACGACGCGACACTGAAGCGTTTCGCGCAGCGCTTCGGCAAGTTCAACCTGCCCGAAGAGGTACTGCGCCCAGCGTACGGGCTGGCCGAGGCGACGCTCTACGTCGCGACGGACGCCCCCGAAAAGCCGCCGACCATCGTGCATTTCGAACCGGAGAAGCTGTCCGCCGGGCACGCCAAACGCTGCGCGAGCGAGACCGGCACCCCGCTGGTCAGCTACGGCAGCCCCGATTCGCCCGCCGTCCGGATCGTCGACCCGCAGACTCGCCGCGAGCTGTCCGCCGGGGCGATCGGGGAGATCTGGGTGCGTGGTGAGAACGTCTGCCTCGGCTACTGGGGCAAACCCGAACAGACCGAAGGGGTGTTCAACGCCTTCCTCGACTCCCCGTCGCCGGGTACCGAGGCGGGACCGTGGCTGCGCACCGGCGACCTCGGGTTCATCTCCGACGACGAACTGTTCATCATGGGCCGGCTCAAGGATCTGCTGATCGTGCGCGGCCGCAACCACTATCCGGACGACATCGAGGGCACGATCCAGGAGATCTCCGGCGGCCGGGTCGCCGCGATCTCCGTCGAACAGGACCGGACCGAACAGCTGGTCGCCATCGTCGAGGTCAAGAAGCGCGGCGACACCGACGAGGACGCGGCCGCCTACTTCGCCAATCTGAAGAACCGGGTGACCAGCGCGATCTCCACCGCGCACGGAATCAGCGCAGCCGATCTGGTGCTGGTACCCCGCGGCTCGATCCCGATCACCACCAGCGGCAAGGTGCGTCGCGCCTCCTGCGCGGATCTCTACCGCGAGGGTGCGTTCACGCGCCTGGACGCCTGAGCGAGTGACGAGGTCGTGCGCCGGTAGCAGCCGCTGTGCTACGCCGGTGCCGGATGGACGCGGGCGGGGATACTTCATTGCGGCGGGTTTGCTCGCGGTGTGGGCGACGGCTCTGACCCTGGTCGCCGCAACGGTGTTGAGCGGAGCCGATCTCTACCTCTTCTCGTACTATTCGGTGGACTACACGGTCGGTTTCGTACGCCGCGGGCTGGGGGGCGAACTGCTCGGACTGTTCCCCGACGACAGCTACTTCACCGGTTTGCGAATACTGCGCTGGGCGTCGACAGCGGCCTTCGCCGCCGGCCTGGCCGCCGTCATGTGGACGGTCGCAACCCAGCACGGATTCTCGGAACGCCGCCTCCTACTGGCGCTCCTGATTCCGGCGCTGCCTTTCGGCTATGCATTCGCGCTGTATTCAGCGCGATCGGACCTCTTCGGCGCCGGCGCGTTCGCACTGTTCGCCACCGCTCTGACCCGATCGACACGCGATCGCTGCGCGCTGGTCGCCAGCGCAATGTACGGTGCCGTCACCGCGGTGCTGGCGCTGATTCACGAAGCGATCCCCCTACAGTTCGCGCTCGGCGCAGTGCTGGCCGTCGCTGCACTGCCCCGCCGACTACCCGACTCCTTGAAACGGATGTGCATGCTGGTGGCCGTTGCACCGGGACTGGCGTCGTCGCTTGTGGTGGCTTTAGGAGGCAGGCGAGGTGTGGCGGCCGAACTGTGCGCCCTGGTGCCGCAGCGGGTCGTCGAGAACCCATACGCGATGGCAAAAAACGCCGAAGGAATCACCGCCTACCTCACGGGCCGCGAGCGGCCACAGGCCGAGTACCACGACTGGATGTGCCGCATCATCCTGCCGCTGTGGGACTGGAGTCCGAGTGAGGCCGCACAGTACGTCATGGGCCTCGGCATCGGCCCGCTTATTGCCTCTGCCGTCTTCGGCGCCTTCATGTTGGTTCTGGCGCTCTGGCTGATCGGGTACGCATCCGGTGTCCCAATCAGGCAGTTCAGCAGCGCGCTACGCGGTTGGGGGATCTGGCTGTCGGTCACGCTCGTTGTGATGGCGCCACTCTTCGTCACGGCCTTCGACTGGACTCGCTGGCTGGTCATCGTCACGCTGAACGTGAGTGTGGTATACGCCCTGTTCGCGAGCGGTCAGCCCGAGATCGAGCAGCCCACTACCAGGCGGATGCTCGTGGTCTGCGCGGTCGTCATCACCTCGCTTGCGCTGCTTCCGATCGGCATCATCCCCGGGTTCGCTGCTCCACCTCCGGTGTGACCCGGGTAATCTGTGACCGGGTAATCGATGTGGTGGCGCGTGATCTCGGTGCTCGGCTCGAACGCCGCCACGCAACCGCGAGCCGCGACCGGCCGGCACCAGCTGCTGGCCCTTGAGCCCGGCGATCGCCAGGTCAGTGATCGGTGAGGAACCGGACCAGACCGTGTTTGCGGATCATGTACCGGACCGCTTCCCGCTCGTACCTGCTGCGGTTCTTACCCCGCACGTCGATGTAGTGGTGCACGGTCTCGAGGCTCGGCTCGAACCGACGCCGCACCCCGATCTTGTGCAACCGGATGGCCAGGTCCTGCGCCTCGTGCGACCGGAACTTCGGGTCGTAGCCGCCGACGGCACGGAAAGCGCCCGCGGCGACGAGCATGTTGCCTTCGTGCAGCCAGTAGGCCTCTGTCGGCTGCGGAGCCTCCAGGATGTTGGGCCAGCGCCTGGTGCCGGGCACGCCGGCGCGCCGAAAGACCTCCACCACCCGCGGGTGGTGCCGGATGCGGTCCACCATCCAGGGGAACGAGGTGACGTTCGTCCGCAGTGAAAACACCGGGCCGTAGTTGAACGGCTCCTGACTGCCGTCGGCGCGGCGGACCAGGCCGCCGATCGCACCGACACCCTGCCCCGCGTACCGGGCGAACAGGTCGCGGGCGACGGACGCCGAATGCGGTGTGGCGATGTCCATATCGGCGTCGATGAAGTGGATGACGGTGCGGTCGTCGACCTGGCCGATGATCTGGTTGCGGTTCGCGCCTGCACCCTGATTGACGGTGTTGCGCACCATGGTGACCGCAGTTCCGAATCCGCCGACCACGTCGACGCTGTCGTCGCTCGAGGCGTCGTCGAGAACGAACACGTGATCGTAGCCCTGCTCCAACACCTGCGGTAGTAGGCGGCGCAGATGGCCGCCCATGTTGTAGTTCGGGATCGCCGCCACGACGGGCAACCCTTCGGAGTCGATGATCAAGGGTCTCCCAGGGGCGCGCTGGCTGTCGGTGTTACGCCGCCACCATATATGCGCATACGGCAACCGGATTCGGGTGCATCTCGAATAAGGTGGACCCCAGCGGTTCGGTGTCTAATCGACTACACGAAATGTCGGTGCCGTCGTGCGGGCCGTTTCCCCCGGTGGTGCCGCCGTCCGGCACATTGTGCAACGCCTGCGCGCATTGACCGAACGCGCCTGACTGAGGCCGCAATCCGTTGACTCCGTGGGATAACAGCAAACAGGCAGATACTCACCGCAGCGGGGAGAAAGGTCGTCGACCGCGGCGATCTGCGCACTGCTGGTTTGCTGGGAGGTCACATATCGAAGCATCGTCTTCGCCGGAAATGGATCGAACGGCGCGATCGGAAGCTGTTGCGGCAATTCGGCACTGACGCTGAGCTTGGCAGAATCGCTGTATCGTATGAACCCGTGATTGAGCTGAGAAACGTCGGCAAAACATTCGGGGGCGGAGTCCCCGCGCTTCGTGATGTGAGTCTTTCCGTTCCCACCGGCTCGATTTGCGCGCTGCTCGGTCACAACGGCGCCGGTAAGACAACGACCATCAAGATCCTGTCGACGTTGATTCAACCGTCCTCCGGGGAGGCGATCGTCGCGGGATACAACGTGGTTCGCCAATCCGCAAAGGTCAGAGAGAACATCAGCGTCACCGGGCAGGATTCGTCACTCGACATTTTGCTGACCGGTCGGGAGAATTTGATCCTGTTCGGCCGCCTGCGCGGTCTGCGGCGGCGGGACGCCCGTATCCGCGCCGACGAACTCGTCACCCAGTTCGACCTCGCGCACGCCGCCGACCGGCCGGTGTCGACGTATTCCGGCGGTATGCGGCGCCGCATCGACATCGCGGCCGCGCTGGTGGTCCCGCCGAAGGTGCTGTTCCTCGACGAGCCGACGACCGGACTGGACCCACGCAGCCGACGCGACGTGTGGTCGCTGGTCGCCTCGCTGTCGGCCCGGGACGTCACGGTGCTGCTCACCACCCAGTACCTCGAAGAGGCCGACGTGCTGAGCGATTCGATCGTCATCCTCGACGCCGGCCAGATCATCGCGAGCGGAACCGCCGACGACCTCAAGCGCCGGGTCGGGTTCAGCTACTGCCAGGTCACCCCGATGAACCCGGATGACCTGTCTCGGATCGACATGGCGCTGGCCGATTTCGACGGGTCGGAGATCGACTACGACGCCAATACCGCATCGGTGCCCGCGCCCGGCGGTGTGGCGACGCTGACCGAGGTTTTACGCCGGATGGATCAGATCGGGATGGAACTGGCCGACATCTCGCTGCGGAAGCCGTCGCTCGACGAGGTCTTCCTACACCTGACCAAACCCTCGGTCACCCCGTGAACGCCCTTGCCGCGCTGACCGAGCGGGTGGTCATCAGCACCCTTCGTGACCTCGACCTCCTGTTCGCCATCCTGGCGCCGGTGGCCACGTTCGTCGGCCTGACCTTCATCCTGCGCAACGTGATCGACACCGGCGGCATGAGCTACCCGCAATACGTGCTGCCCGCGATCGTCATCCAGGCGATGGTGTTCAGTTCGATGACCACTGCCGACCGGGCGGCGCGCGACCAGGCGGCGGGTTTCGGCGTCCGCCTACGCACGATGCCGATGTCGGCGGCGGTACCGCTGATGGCACGCATGCTCTACTGCCTACTGCGCGGCATACTCGGTCTGGTGGCCGCGCTCGCCATCGCCTACCTCTTCGGGTTCCGGATGAGCGGCGGATGGCTCTACGCCGCGGCCTTCGTGGTGATCTCACTGATCCTGACCATTGCGCTCTCACTGGGCGCCGACGCCACCGGCACCCGGCTCTCCCACATGGAGGCGTCCAGTCAGGTCCTGCTGTTCCCGCAGCTGATGCTCGTGTTGCTCTCGACGGGACTGGCACCGCTGGATTCGTTCCCCGACTGGGTTAAGCCGTTCGTACAGTACCAACCGGTGTCTCAGGTCGCCGAGACGCTCCGCGGCCTGTCCACGGGCTACGTGGTGGGCGGCAACCTGGCAGCCACGCTGGCTTGGTGCGTCGGGCTGTTCGCGGTGTTCGGGTTCGTCGCGCTGCGCATGCAACGGAGGCCGCAATGAGCAGCGTGCCGACGGCGTACCACAACTCGCTGGTGACGGAGAGTCTCGTCTTCGCGGGGCGGCGGTACGCCCGGTGGCGGCGCGACCCGATGATCCCGCTTCAGGCGGTGCTGTTCCCCGCTCTGCTGCTGCTCACCTACAAACTGCTACTCGGGAAGTCGATCATGCGGATCACCGGTACCGACAGCGTGTACGGCCTCGTGCCGATGTGCGCCATCGCGGGCGCGATGTTCGGTGCGCTGGCCATCGGCCTCGCCATGACCGCTGAACGCAACACCGGTGTGCTGACCCGGTTCTGGACGCTGCCCGTGCACCGCGCCAGCGCGATGATCGGAACGCTGATCGCCGAGGGCGGCCGCACGCTGGGTGGGGCCGTGCTGATCACGATCATCGGTATGGCCCTCGGAATGCGGTTCGAAGGCGGGGTGCTCATGACGATTCCGTTCGCGCTCATCCCGGTCGCGGTGGTCACGGTGTTCACGATGATGGTGATCGCGCTGTCGATCCGCGCCGAGAACAACGTCATGCTGACGTGGTTGGGCACCGGCTCCATCGGTCTGGTTTTCTGCAGCTCCGGAATGGCCCCGGTGGGGATGTACCCGTCATGGCTGCAGTCTTTCATCACCTTCCAGCCCATCTCTCCCGCCATCGAGACGATGCGTGGGCTGGCCGGCCAAGGCCCCGTGCTGGGACCGCTGCTGCTCACCTGTGCGTGGCTGACCGTCCTCGGGGCGATCTTCGGACCGCTGGCGGTGCGTGGTTACCGCACAGCGGCAGAGGCCGGTTAGCTAGGCGAGCCCGACGTGCTCACGCACACCGGCATAGTCGGCGCGCAGCCGCTGCCGGAGCGTGTCGATGGCAGCGGAGGTCTTGCGGCGGATGTCATCCGCGTCGGCCAATGTCTCCAGCATCCGGTCGACGAGCTGGCTTCGGGTGAGGCGGTCGGTGCGCAGCAGCGACCGCTCGTCGTCGATCGACAATGCGAAATCCCGGCACTTCGGTTGGTATTCGAGGGAGACCACCGGGGTCCCGGACAGCGACGCCAGGATCCCGGCGTGCAGCCGGCTCACGATCACCGCCGAGCACCCGGCGAACTGTACCGCGGCGGCGGCGGCGTCGGACGGCCGGACGATGTCCGCGGAGACCCCGGCGAGCGCCTTGCCGGTCCACTGTTCGTCGTTGCAATTCATCAGCACGCCCACGAACCGGTGCCCGCGGTCGGCGAGTTCGTTGACTGCGACGCTCACCTCTGCGACGACCCGGTCAGGGTCGTGCCCCCAGAGGTCGTCGCCGAAACCGAGATTTAGGCCGATGAGGCCGTCGACCGGCCGTGCCTGCGGTGACGGCAACACGAGCGCCGGGTCGCCCGACACTCGCGCCTCGAATCCAGCATCGGCGAGGAGTTCGGCGCTACGTGGCCCGCGCACAGACACCGTGTCGAACCGTCCCAGCAGCGGCACCCACCGTTTGAGCTCATTGCCGCCGGATCCGCTTCTGCGGCCGACGAAGACGGGGTCCTCGACACCAGCGCCGATTGCGTAGTTGCCGCCTCCGGTCAGCTTCACTGCGCTGTTGATCAGTCGCCGCCAGTGCTTACGGCCGACCAGCGTGCCGCCGCCGACGACCTGCGTGCTCTGCCGCAAGGACTTCGTCAGACCCGTTGCAGTAGCGCGGATCCGCTCGTGCGGGAACCGTGGCAGGTCGAGGAAGGTCGCCTCCGGCAACTGCGATCGCACCGCGTCGTAGATCGCGTCGTCGCCGAGGTTGCCCTTGCCGTGCCAACCGAGATAGGAAACATATGGTGCCCGAGCCACCTTCACGCCAACCTGCTCGAGGTCATCTGAACCTTTCCCGCGGGTCATGAACCGCTTTTTGTGGAGGAACTCGCGACCGTTTCGCCCCCTGGGGGTTGGGCCGGCGCGATCGGCTCGGTCTGCAGATCGTGAACTTGGGCGCGGTAGGAACGATAGTCCGAGGACATCTCCAGAAGACATTTCCGCACCCGGCTGCGCGGACCGGATAACGTGGCAGTCGCGTCGGACGCCTCGCGCGGCACCCGCTCCTCGTACTTCGGTTTCGTCGGCCACCAGTTCGCGTTGCCCATCAGCACCGCGGCGGCGGGCACCGTGATGGTGCGGACGATGAACGTGTCGAGCAGCAGACCGACGCCGATGACGAACCCGAGCTGGATGACGGTCCCGATACTGCTGACCGTCAGCGACAGCATGGACGCCGCGAAAATCAGCCCGGCAGAGGTGATCACGCCGCCGGTGGCGCCCACGGTGCGGATGATGCCGGTGCGAATCCCGTTACGGGACTCCTCTCGTATCCGGGCGATCAGCAGCAGGTTGTAGTCGGCGCCGACGGCCACCAGCACCAGGAACGCCATACCCGGGACGGTCCAGGCGAGTTCCTGTCCGAGGATGAACTGGAAGAACACCACGCCGATCCCGATCGCGGACACGTAGGACAGCACGACCGATGCCACCAGGTAGATCGGCGCGACGACAGCGCGCAGCAGCATGACCAGGACCAGGAACACCACCAGCAGCGTGGTGATGATGATGAACCGGATGTCGCCGTTGTAGTACTCCCGCAGGTTGCTCTGCACCGGCGAGAAGCCCACCATCGAGATGTCGGCATCGGCCAGCGTGGTGTTGGGTTTGGCGCTCTCGGCGGCGTCGATGATGTCGGGGACCTGGTCCATCGCCTCGGTGCCGAACGGATCCAGCGCGGTCTGCACGAGGTAGCGCGCAGTGTGCCCGTCCTTGGAGACGAACAGGTTGGCCGCCTTCTTGAACTCCGGCTGGGTGAGGATCTCCGGCGGGATGTAGAAGCCGGCCTGGTTGGGCTCCGCGGCGTCGCGTTTCATCGCCAGCAGGAAGTCCGATGCCTGGTCCAGCCCGCCGCCGATGTTCTTGGTCTGATCGACCAGGAGTTGCACACCCTCAGCGAGTTGGCGGCTCGAATCCGCCAGCGTGTTCGCCCCTTGAGTCACCTCGCGGATCTTGTTCTGCACACCGTTCGGCTCGTCGAGGCCGAGTTCCCGGGCCGCCGCCGTCGCGGTCTTGAGGCTACTGCTGAGCCCCTGGATGGTCTCGTCGAGGGTCTGGTAGCCCTCGGTGTCCTGCAGTTGCCTCCCGAGGTCGGAGATGCTGTTCAGGTAGGGGCTCTCCCGGGTGCTGACGATGCGCCGCATGTCCTCCCGCGAGGTGACGCACTCGGGATCGGCATCACAGGTCGGGCTGGTGTCCAGCGACCGCAGCACCGGATCGGCCCACGCGTAGATGTCGGTCATCCGGTCGACGTCGACGCCGATCGCATTGCCGAGGTCGCGCATGTTCGTGACCAGCCTCGCCGTGCGGTCGACCTCGTCGAGGGTCTTGGCGCCGCCGTACTTGCGCGACATGTCGTCCAGCGCACCGGCCAGCCCGCGCACACTGCCCACGGCACCGACGACGCCGTCGCGCACCTGGTCGAGGACGTCGGCGAGCTGGTGCGCTCCACCGCTGAGCTGGTCGAGGTTGGTGTCGTTGTCCTCGATCAGGGTCGAGGCCTCGTCGAGCTTCCCGCCCACCTCACCGGCCTGGTAGGTGGCCTTCGCCTGTTCGAGCGTCTCCCCCGCCGGCCGGGTGATACCGCGCACCATGTCGATGTCGGGCAGGGCGGCGATCCGCTGCGCCATCTCCTCCATGTCGGCCAGTGACCGCGGGGAACGCAGATCCTGGTCGGGCGCCTGGATCACGATGAACTGCTGCATCGTGGTGCTGATCGGGAAGTGCTCGTCCATCGCCTGGTACGCACGGTTGCTCTCCGAATCGGCCGGCAGCGCCTTGCGGTCGTCGTAGTTGAACTTGACGAAGCCGGCACACGCCGCGAGCGCGATGAGCACGGTGAGGCTGCCGGCCAGATGGGCGACCGGTCGGCGCACGATGTGGATGCCGGAGCGGCGCCAGAACCGCCCGGTCAGATCCTTGCGTGGTTTGACCCAGCCCCGACGCCCGGCGATCACGATGAGCGACGGCAGCAGGGTGATGGAGGCGAGGAAGCCGATCGCGATGGTCACCGACAGCGCGGGGCCCACGGTGGCGAACACACCGAGGGTGGTGAACGCCAGGCCGAGGAAGGCGACCGCCGTGGTCGCCGCGGACCCGGCGACCACCTTGCCGATCGTCACCAGCGCGCCCACCATGGCGTCGTCGGACTCCATCCCCTCCCGGACGAGCTCGTGGTAGCGACTGAAGAAGAAGATCGAGAAGTCGGTGCCCGCACCCATCAGCATGCCGGTCATCAACACGATGGTCTGCGGACCCAGCCCGAGCCCGAGCTCACCGAGTCCGGCCACCGCCTGGTTGGCCACCCCGAGAGCCAGACCGATCGTCAGCAACGGGATCAGCATCCCGATGATGCTTCGGTAGACCACCAGCAGGATGGTCAAGATGGTTCCGACCGTGGCGATCTCGATGACCCGCTGGTCGCGCGCACCGATGGCGTTGATGTCCTCGAGGGTCGCCGCCGCACCCACCATGTTGGCCTGCAGCGAGGTGTCGGACGTCGTCTCCTTGACGATCTTGCTGGCGGCGCGGTACGCCGCCTGCCCCTTCGGGGTGCCCATGCCGCCGACCAGACTCACCGGCAGGTTCCAGGCCTTACCGTCCTTACTGGTCATCACCTCCCGCAGCTGCGGGGTCGAGATGAAGTCCTGCGTCGACACGACGTGTTCTTCGTCGGCCTTCAACCGCTCGACGAGGGTCTTGTAGACGACCTCGTCCTCGGGTGACAAGCCGTTCTGGTTGCTGAGGACGACCACGTTCAGGTTTCCGGCGTTGGTCTCCTCCGCACCCTTGAACGCCTCGCTCATCTGCCTGCTGTCGACCATGACCGGCGCATCCTTGGGCAGGAACTCCGGAGGGTTCTTCTGCGACACGACGGCCAGCGGCGGGATGAGCAGGAAGAGCACAGCGGCTGCCGCCACCCAGGCGACGATGATGATTACGGGGTGGCGGACGATGAACCGCCCGAGGATGGGGAGTCCCCCGTCTGCAAACGCACCACGAAGTTTGGTGCGATCGAACATGATTTTCACGCTACACGGCTCACAAGATCAAAAACCCTGACGCAGTTGCGCTCAGGCACATCGCCGGTCTCTGCGCCGAGCACCCACGGAGACAGTCCACAAAACAATCCGTGCTGTAATCGGGTGTGCTCTTCTGGTCGTTACACACCGGCCCCCGAACCGGCCCCCGAAGCGGCCGCCCGTGAGATTCGTGGTGGCCGTCCACGGCACCCGTGGCGATGTGGAACCCTGTGCGGCCGTCGGGCTCGAACTCACCCGGCGCGGGCACGAGGTGCGGACTGCCGTGCCGCCCAACCTCATTTCCTTCGTCGAGGAATGCGGACTCGGCGTCCCGGTGTCCTACGGCGTCGATTCGCAGCAACAACTCGACGCGGACATCTTCCGCGAGTGGTACCGACTTCGGAATCCGATGACGGTGCTGCGCGAAGCGCGCGAGTACGTCGTCGAGGGATGGGCGCAGATGAGCCGTTCGCTCGATGCGCTCGCCGATGGCGCCGACCTGATCCTCACCGGCACGACGTACCAGGAACTCGCCGCCAACGTGGCTGCGGCGCACGCTATCCCGCTGGCTGCGCTGCACTACTTCCCGGTGCGCCCGAGCGCCACGCTGCTGCCCGTACCAGTGCCGTCCGCGGTGGTCGGCCCGGTCTGGGCCGTCGGTGAGTGGGCGCACTGGCGAGTGCTCAAACAAGCCGAGGACGAGCAGCGGCGCGAGCTGGGCCTGCCCCCGGCGAGCACCCGTGCGGTGCGTCGCATGCTCGACGACGGCGCGTTGGAAATCCAGGCCTACGACCCGGTCTTCTTTCCCGGCCTGGCCGAGGAGTGGGGTCCGCAACGCCCCCTGGTCGGCGGGATCACCCTCGAGAAGAACACCGACGCAGACGACGACGTGATCTCCTGGACAGCCGCTGGGAAACCGCCTGTCTACTTCGGATTCGGCAGCATGCCGGTGAAGTCGCCCGCCGACGCGGTGGCGATGATGGAAGCGGCGTGCGCCGATCTCGGCGAGCGGGCGCTGATCTGCTCGGGAGTGTGGGAGGTCGACCAACTGCCGCACGCCGCGCACGTGAAGGTCGTGCGGAGCGTCAACCACGCGGCGGTCTTCCCGTTGTGCCGCGCCGTGGTTCACCACGGTGGCGCGGGAACGACGGCGGCCGGTGTCCGTGCCGGGGTTCCCACGCTGGTGCTGTGGGTGGGCGCCGAACAACCGATCTGGGGTTCGCGGGTCAAACACCTCGGTGTCGGTGATCACCAACGGTTCTCGTCCACCACACGCAGATCGCTGCGGCGCGCACTGAGCAGGGTGCTCGGACCGCGGTACGTCGAGCGCGCACGCCAGGTCGCCGCGGCGATGACGAAACCGGCCACGAGTGTGGGTACCGCGGCCGACCTTCTCGAAGATGCGGCGCGTCCGGAGCGCCGACACGGTCAGACGATCTCGCCGTAGAGGTCGAACTCGGCCAGCGTCAGCGTCGTGAGGTCGCGCAGACGACGCTTGGTGTTGGTTCCGCCCGGTTCGTAGGACACGATGCCCAGCGAGATCACGTCGCCGAGGCGCACACTCACCACGACCAGCTGACCGCCCGCCCGCTCGATCTGGTCGCGAGGGAGGTTCTGGTCGACTCCGCGCAGCATGAAGTACTCTGCGTCGCTGCCGTCGGGACGTCCCACCGCAGGATCGATCTCACCGAGATTGGAACACGACACCGGCAGGTCGCCGAACATGACGCCGGTGGCCGCCTTGACGGCCCGCTTGGGCACGAACGGGTTCAGCGGCAGCAGTGCGAACGTCTCGTCGGGCACTTCGCGCAGTGCCGTGATCGCCCGCCGGATGGCCGTGCGGCTGTCCGAGAGATCTGAGGTCACCCGTGCCGGGTCGACGCACGCGGTGGTCACCGCAACGGCATTGGCCCGGGTGTCCTCGGGTGTGCGCTTGCTGATCGCGATCAACAACGAGACCGCGCCGTCGTCGGCACGGTGTCGTCCGGTGCGTTCGGCCAACCGCGCCGCGAAACCGGCGAGCAGCGAATACGTCGTGCCGTTGCGCTTCTCCGCGCACGCATCCCAGTGCGAGGCGTCGACGAAGGCGTTGATCGCCGGCACGATCACCGGCTGGTGTCCGTCGGCCACCTGCGGCGCGGGATACGCGCCGTCCCCCCGCGCGAACTCGTCGCGCCGCCGGTACGCCAGCTTGGCCGCCGCCGCCAGCGTCCGGCCCACCTCGGGCAGGTCGCGCGCCGTCTGGCGGACATCGGAACGCAGTGCGGTGAGTGTGGATCGCGAACGGGCCGTTGCGTATCCGAAGTGCCGGGTGCGTCCTTCGGCCGCATCGGCGACCGAGCGCAACAGCCCGACCCCGTCGATGACACAGTGGGAGGCCACCAGGCTGATCGCGGTCGACCCGTCCTGCATCGGCAGGATCCCCAGATGCCAGCTCGGACCGAACTCCGGGTCGATCGGCACGGCCGAACGTTCGTCGATCCAGTCGCTGAGCTCCGCGCGTGGGCGTGGTCGGGACACCGCCGCCGGGCCGGCCTGCGCACTCACCCAGCGGTGCCGTCCGAACGGCAGCACGGAGCGCTCGATCCGTCGACCGAGCAAGCTGTTGTCGAGGTTGGCGTAGAACCTCTCGAACGCCTCGAGATCGGCGGGGTGATCGTAGACCCAGACCGCCTGGACCAGCTTGGCGATGCCGGTCGCGCGTTGCTGCAGCAACGCGGCCTGGTCGATGTAGGCCAGCCGGTCGTCGTGCCCCTGGGCATCCCGGGATCGGCGCCGGCCGAACGTCGCCCGGGTCGGGCGCAGCTGGATCGCCATCGACACCAACCCCTCAGATGACCGCGGCGCTCAGACCGAAGTCCGCCAGTGCCCCTGTGGTCAGTTCGCGCAGATGGGGTTTGGTGTTCGTGGCACCCGGCTGGTACCCGATCACCGCGATCGACATCGTGCCACCGATCCTGGCGCCGATCACCGTGAGCAGACCGCGACGTTGTTCGAGCACCGAGCGCGGAATGAAGCGGTCCACCCCACGCAGCATCACGTACTCGGCGTCCGTGCCGTCGACGCGCCCGATGTCGGGCGGCAGATCGCCCAGGTTCGAGCACGACACCGGCAGGTCGGAAAAGCCGAAAGCCACGTCGGCGGTGGACTTCACGGCGCGTCTCGGGATGAACGGCGTCAACGGGAGAAGCGCCAGGGTTTCGTCGGGCTCTTCGCGCATCGTCCTGAGCGCTGCCTTGATCGTCGCCCGTGCAGCCGAGAGGTCGGTGGTGATCCCGCGTGGATCGATCCTGGCGTTGGCGAGTTTCACCGCGTTGGCGCGGGTGTCGTCGAACGAGCGGTCGTTGATCGGGATGATGAACGGCACGCATCCGTCACCGGGCTGATGACGCCCGATCCGTTCCGAGAGCGTCGCGGCGAACCCGGCCAGCAGCGAATAGCTGTTGCCGCCCAGCGCCGCCGCCCGCGCATCCCATTCGTCGCTGTCGACGAACAGCGAGATCGACGGCACCACAACGTGTTCGTCTCGGCCGGTGAACGCATCCGCGGTGTCCGACCGGGCGAAGTCCTTGCGCCGACGGTAGGCGAACTTGGCCGCCGCAACCAGGGTGCGCCCGACCTCGGGGGCGTCGCGCAGCGTCTGGCGGGCGTCGGCGGCGATGCCGCGCAACCGGGTACGTGCACCGGGGGTCGGGTATCCGAAGTCCGGGGTGGTGCCGGTGACGGCGTTGAAGACGGTCAGCAGCGCGCCGCCCCCGTCACCGATGCAGTGCGAACCCACCAGGCTGATCGCGGTGGACCCGTCGGTCAACGGCAGCACGCCCATATGCCAGGCCGGACCCCACTCCGGATCGACCGGCAACTGCGCGCGCTCATCGATCCAGTCGCTCAATTCCGAACGGGGACGCGGATTCGCCTCGATATCGATGCCCGACGGCGGACCCAGCGAGGAGACCCAGCGGTGACGGCCGAACGGCAGCGGCGACGGTTCGATGCGCCGGCCCACCAACCCGTAACCGAAGTTGCGGTGGAACCGACGCAGACCCTCGAAATCGACCGCGTGCTCGTAGACCCACACGCATTGCATGACAGCTGCCTGTCCGGTCGCCCGCAGGCCGAGGAACAGCGCCTGGTCCAGGTACGAGAGGCGATCGTCGGGCCGCTCTTCGACTTTGGTCGCGTCAGCGCGAAAAGACCTGAGCGATCGGGCCCGCGCCGGCCTGGTCTGCGTCGACAACATCAACCTCCGACTACGCGAACCAATTCGTCGCGGCACCGCACGACGGCCCCGTGCCGACCGGCCGGCGGCCCCGCTCCGCCACCGTCGGCCACCCGCAGGTACCACGACATCATCACCTGCAGGTACCGGGTGACCGACTCCCTGGCGATCGGATTGTCCGGGAACGCCACGGTCACAGTCGTTTCCCGCTCGGTGCGATTCACCCACATCCCGACCTGGAAGGCCGCGCGCGCGTCGCTGTAGACCTTGCCGTTCATGCCTTCCCACTGGGCGATGACGCTCGGCGACAACGGCGGAAGGCCGGCATCGAGGTAGGAGACCATCGGCACGCCCGGACCGGCGGGCCGAACGCCCACCGACTCGGCGAGTTCGAGCACCCGCTCGAACGGCACGTGCGCCAGGTCGAGGCCGGAGTCGAAAGACTTCTGCGCCGAACGGGCGGTGTCCCCGAAGCTGTTGCGGTCCACCGACACCGTGACCGGCACCAGACCGGTGAACCAGCCCGTGGTCATGAACTCCTCGGGAGTGCGCCGGGTGGTGGTGGGGGTGATGATGTGGTAGTCGGAGCCGCCAGTGAGTTCATGATCGGTCAACGCGGCGCAGGCGAACACGCCACCGATGAACCGCGCGTCGGCGGCGTTGCAGGCCGCTTCGAACCGCTCACCCTGGTGCTTGTCGAGCAGACGCACGGTGAGCAGTTCTCCGGAGCAGGGTTGGGCCGGATCGCCGAGGGGCAGCGGGAAGTGCGGCAGCGTACCCCCGTTGTTCCGGGCGAACCGCACCCAGTCCTGAACCTCGGGCGACTCCAGCGTCAGCGAGTCGGTGTACTCGCGCTGCCGGAGGCAGTAGTCGTCGTAGCTGCCCGCATCGGGCAGCTTCAACGGCGCCCCGCCGCCGACGAGCGTGGCGTACATCATGTGGATCTCGACGAGCACCAGCCCCATGAACATCGCGTCCGTGTGCACGTGGTCGACGCTGATATAGAACGTGAAGTGGTCCGCGCGTTGGATGATGCCGAGCCCGAAGCAGTTCCACTGCAACGGATCCGGGGTGGACAGCACATGCCGGCGCCACTGGTCTGCGGTCATCTCGCCGTGCTGGATCGGCACGAACTTGATATCACGGGGATTGCGGATCGTGCGCCGCACGACCTCGCCGGTCTCGGTGAACTCGAACCTGCTGTGGTAGGTGTCGTGCCTGCGGATGTAGGCGTTGATGACGTGCGTCATCGCACGAAGGTCGCACTCGCCGGGCATGTCCCAGGCCGGGATGTTCAACCGGGCCATGTCCGTACCCTGCGACAGATGCTTCCGGTAACCCCGGATGTGTTGCTCCTGTTGGTAACTCACCGGCACCGGGCTGATCGGCGCGTCAGCCATCTTGGCCAGCGACGTCGCCGACGGATTCCAGGACACGAGCGTACCCGGGGCGCCAGTCCAGTCATGGATCGCTGTGATGGCAACCATCAGACCTCCCGCGCTTCGAATGTGTTCCCGGGCGACTTCGTCGACGCCATGTGAGCCGTCCTCACGACGGACTCGATGCGCCCGAATCACCGCCGAGCGTGTCGGCGAGGCGTTGGGCCAGCGCCCGCACCGTGGTGATGTCGGTCGATCCGATGCGGATGCCCGTCTCGTTCTCGATGCGGGTCCGTACCTCCAGTGTTCCGAGCGAGTCCAGCCCGTACTCGGACAACGGCCGGTCCGGGTCGACCGACCGGCGCAGGACCAGGCCCACCTGATCGGCGACCAGCTTACGCAGCCGACCCGGCCACTCCTCCTGCGGCAGTTCGAAGAGTTCGGTCAGGAATGCGCTGGTGCCCGTGCCGTCCTGGCCGATCGAGGCGAAGGCCTCGGCGAACTTGCTGGTCTGCGCGAACGCCGTCAACCACGGGGCACCCGCGACCGGTGCGTAGCCGCAGTAACCGCGGTCGTGGCGCAGCAGCGCGTCGAAGGCATCGGCACCGTCGTCGGGCAGGATCGCCATCGCGGCGTCCCCGGCCATCCCCTGGCCCTTGCCGATCTCCGCCCACGCACCCCAGGCGATCGCGGAGGCGGGCAGTCCCTGGGCCCGGCGCCAGTGGGTGAACGCATCGAGCCAGCTGTTGGCCGCGGCGTAGGCGCCCTGTCCCGGCGATCCGACCATCGCGGCGGCCGACGAGAACGAGCAGAACCAGTCCAGCGGCTGATCCAGGGTGGCGGCGTGCAGATTCCAGGCGCCGTGCACCTTCGGCGCCCAGTCGCGGTCTACCAGTTCGTCGGTGATGTTGGGCAGCGCCGCGTCCTCGACGACGGCGGCGGCGTGCAGCACACCGCGCACCGGTCGGCCGGTGGCGGTCGCCGCGGCGATCACGCGATCTGCGGTGGTGGGATCGGCGATGTCACCCAGCGCCACCTCGACCTCGGTACCGCCGGCTCGGATGCGGTCGATCACCCCGGCCACTTCGGCGTTCGGCGCGGAGCGGCTGTTGAGCACGATCCGGCCGCAGCCCGCCGCGGCCATCTTCTCGGTGAGGAACAGGCCCAGCCCGCCCGTACCGCCCGTGACGACGTACGCGCCGTCGCCGCGGAAGACGTCGGCCTTCTCCGGCGGCACCACGGCGGTGCTCTGCCCGGTGTGCGGGACGTCGAGCACGAGCTTGCCGGTGTGCCCGGCCGCACCCATGACGCGGATCGCGGTCGCACCGTCGGCCAACGGGTAGTGCGTGGTGTCCGGCAGCGGCAGCACCCCGTCGGCGATCTGCTGGTACACCGTCTCCAGCAGGCGGCGCAGGATGTCCGGGTTGGTCAGGGTCAGCAGCGCCAGGTCCACAGCGTAGAACGCCAGGTTGCGCCGGAACGGGAACAGGCCCATCTTGCTGTCGCCGTAGATGTCACGCTTGCCGATCTCGACAAAGCGGCCACCGAAGGAGAGCAGTTCCAGGCCCGCGCGCTGCGCGGCGCCCGGCAGCGAGTTCAGAACGATATCAACGCCGTAGCCGGCCGTATCCTCACGAATCTCGTCGGCGAAGGCGGTGCTGCGGGAATCGTAGACGTGCTCGATCCCCAGGTTCCGCAGGATCTTCCGCCGTTCCGGGCTACCGGCGGTGGCGTAGATCTCTGCGCCCGCGGCCTTGGCGATCGCGACCGCGGCCTGTCCGACACCGCCGGTCGCGGAGTGGATCAGCACCTTGTCGCGCGCCCCGATGCGAGCCAGGTCGTGCAGGCCGTACCAGGCGGTGGCGTGCGCGCTGGGCACCGCGGCGGCCCGGTCCTCGGGCACACCGGCGGGCAGTTTGACCGCGAGGTTGGCCTCGCAGGTGACGAACGTGGCCCATGCGCCGTTGCCCGAGATCCCCGCGACCCGGTCCCCCACCTGGTGTTCGGTGACACCGGGGCCGACACCGGTGACCACACCGGCGAAGTCGGCGCCCAGCTTCGGGAGCCGGCCCTCGAAGCTCGGGTAGCGGCCGTAGGCGACGAGCACGTCGGCGAAGTTGAGGTTCGACGCCGTCACCGAGACCTCGATCTCACCCGGCGCCGGCGGGACGCGGTCGAACGCGGCCAGTTCCAGCGACTCCAGGTCGCCGGGGGTGCGGATCTGCAGCCGCATGCCGTCGGTTTCGTGGTCGACGACGGTGGTGCGGCGCTCCTCGGGGCGCAGCGGGCTCAGCGTCAGCCGTGCGACGTGGAATTCGCCATCGCGCCAGGCGGTTTCGTCTTCTTCGGAACCAGACAGCAGCTGCGCGGCGACGGCTGCGGCATCGGTGGCGGGGTCGAGGTCGACCTGGGTCGGCCGCAGCGCGGGATGCTCCATGGCGAGCACCCGTATCAGACCACGCAGCCCGGCCTGTTCGAGGTTGGCGACGTCGTCGGCGAGCACGGTCTGCGCGTTGTGGGTCAGCACGAACAGCCGCGGGGGCTCGCCTGGCACCTCGGGCAGCTCTCGGGCGATACGGACCAGGTGGCGGACCTGGTCGGCACCCTGCGCCGGTGCGGCGTCCGTTCGCATGGGCGCGGTCACCACGACCAGACCGCTGTGGTGATCGGTGGTGAGCCGGTCGATCACCGCAGCGGCGGTCCCGCCGTGATCGGCCTGCTCGACCGGCCACACCGTCGTGGTGACGCGGGCGCCGGCGCCGCCGAGGGCGTCGGCCAACCGGGCGGCCTCCGTCTGCGCATCGGCCGACGTGGCGATCAGCAGCCAGCATCCCGCGTCCACGTGGTCGGGCTCCGGCCGGTCCTGGGTACGCCAGTCGATCGTGAGCAGCCGCTCGTTGAGCAGCCGCTCGCGGTATCCGCCCGCGGTGGCGGCGCCGCTGCCAAGGCGAAGGCCCTCGACGGAGAGCAGCACCGCACCGTCCTCGTCGAGCACCTCGATGTCGGCCTCGACCGCCGCGGCGCTCACGTTGGTGACCGCGACGTAGCAGTAGTGCGCGTTGCGCATGGAGGCGTGCGCGCTGAGCCGGCGCACGCCGAGCGGGAGCATCAGCGTCCCGGTGACGTCCGCCTGCAGGGCGGAGTGTGCGCCGACGGCCTGGAAGCAGGCGTCCAGCAGCGCGGGATGGATTCCGTACACGCCCTGCTGCGAACGGATCGAACCGGGCAGCGCCACCTCGGCGAGGACGGTGTTGCCGCCGTCGTCGCGGGTGTGGGCGGTGACCAGACCGGAGAACGCCTGTCCGTAGGAAATACCGCGTTCGGCGAACCAGCTGTGCAGGTCGGCGCCCTCACGGCGTCGGGAGTGGGCGGTCAGCAGTTCGTCGACGTCGTAGGCGGCCGGCGCCCGGGCGGTGTCGTCCCTGTGCAGCACGGCGGTGGCCCGTCGCACCTCGGCGCCCTCGTCGTAGGTCTCGACCACGAAGTCGGCCACCCCGGGCCGTTTCACGGTGGCGACCGAGGAGACCGGGGTCTGGTCCTCCAGCAGCAGCATGGCCTCGAACGTGATGTCGCGTACCTCGGCCGAATCGCCGAAGACGGTGCGTGACGCGGCGAGCGCCATCTCGCAGTACGCCGCACCGGGCAGCGCCGCGACGTTGTGCACCTGGTGGTCGCCGAGCCATGGCTGGGCGACGGTGCCCACGTCGACCTGCCACACATGGCGTTCCGGCTCCTCCGGGAGGCACACGTGCGCGCCGAGCAGCGGGTGCACGGCCACCGTGGAACCGCCCTGCGCCTGTTCCTGGCCGTCGCGGGTCAGCATCAGGTGGACGTGGGTCCAGGTGGGCAGTGGCGCGTCCACGAGACGCCCGTCGGGGACGATCACCGAGAAGTCCACGGCGCCACCGGCGTTGTGGACGTCGGCGACGAAGCTCAGCAGACCGTCGGGGGACTCCTGCTCACGGCGCATCGCGGCCAGGGTTGCGA
The DNA here is from genome assembly GCA_034189785.1 of Actinomycetota bacterium. Taxonomy (GTDB): domain Bacteria; phylum Actinomycetota; class Actinomycetes; order Mycobacteriales; family Mycobacteriaceae; genus Mycobacterium. The sequence goes on along the minus strand of JAXHUG010000031.1, from coordinate 85,531 downwards.
GGCTCATGTCGAGGCTGCGTCCGGTCTGGTCGACGGCGTGGGTCAGCAGCGGGTGCGGAGCGAGTTCGCCGAACACGCGGAACCCGTCCTCGAGCGCCGCCTGTACGGCCGCGGAGAACCGCACGGCGTGCCGCAGGTTGTCCACCCAGTAGTAGGCGTCGAACTCGGCCGGATCGCGCGGGTCGTAAAGCGTGGCCGAGTAATACGGGATCTCGGGCTCGATCGGCTCGATGTCCTCGAGCACCTCGGTCAGCTCGTCGAGAATCGGGTCGACCTGCGGCGAATGCGACGCCACGTCGACGGCGACCTCACGCGCCATCACACCGCGCGCGTCCCACTCGGCGACGAGTTCGCCGATGGCCTCCTTGGCGCCGCCGACGACGGTGGACTGCGGCGAGGCGACCACGGAGAGCACCACATCACTGATGCCGCGGGCGGCGAGTTCTGAGAGCACTTGCTGCGCAGGAAGTTCCACCGAGGCCATCGCACCGGACCCAGCGATGCGCGCCATCAGCCTGGACCGGCGGCAGATCACCTTGGCGCCGTCCTCCAAGGACAGGCCGCCCGCGACGACCGCCGCGGCCGACTCACCCATGGAGTGTCCGATCACCGCCCCGGGCGTCACCCCGTAGGACTTCATCGTGGCGGCGAGCGCGATCTGTACCGCGAACACCGTGGGTTGCACGCGGTCGATCCCGGTGACCTTCTCCGGTGCGGACATCGCCTCGGTGACCGAGAAACCCGACTCGCGGGCGATCAGCGGCTCGAGTTCGGCCACGGTGGCGGCGAACACCGGTTCGGTGGCCAGCAGGGCCTTGCCCATCCCGGCCCACTGCGAGCCCTGACCGGAGAACACCCACACCGGACCACGCTCACCCCTGGCGACTGCGGGCTCGTAGGGCGTCTCTCCGACGGCGATCTCGCGCAGCGCCTTGATGAGCTCTTCCCGGGTGGCGGCGGTGACGCTGGTGCGCACTTGCCGGTGTCCACGCCGGCGGGCCAGGGTGTAGGCGAGATCGCGCGGGTCCCCCTCGGACTGGGCGTCCACCCAGTCGGCGAGGCGTGCGGCGGTGCGCCGCAGTTCTGCGGCCGAGGTCGCCGACAGCGGGAAGAGCATCGCCTTGTCGGTCGTCTCGACGACGGGGGCCGGGGCTTCCGGCGCCTGTTCGAGGACGGCATGCACGTTGGTACCGGACAGCCCGTAGGAGGAGACCGCGGCGCGCCGCGGCTGCTGCTCACCGAGCGGCCACGGGGTGATCTCCTGCGGGACGAACAGGTTGGTGCTGATCCGCGCCATCTCGTCGGGCATGCGGGTGTAGTGCAGGTTCTGCGGCACCGTCGCGTGCTGCAGCGAGAGGATCGCCTTCATCAGGCCGATGGCGCCCGACGCCGACTGGCCGTGGCCGAAGTTGGTCTTCACCGCTCCGAGCGCGCACGGTGCGTCGGTGCCGTACACCTCGGCGAGGCCGGCGTACTCGAGCGGATCGCCGACCGGGGTTCCGGTGCCGTGCGCCTCGACCATCCCGACCGTCGCCGGATCCATCCCGGCAGCGGCGAGCGCCGCCCGGTAGACCGAGACCTGCGCGTCGCGGGATGGTGTCGCGATGTTGACGGTGTGGCCGTCCTGGTTGGCGGCTGACCCCCTGACCACGGCCAGGATGCGGTCCCCGTCGCGCTGGGCGTCCGCGAGCCGCTTGAACATGAGGACGACCGAGGCCTCACCGGAGACGAACCCGTCGGCGTCGACGTCGAACGCACGGCAGTGGCCGGTGGGCGAGAGCATGCCCTGTGCCGAACCGGAGGACATCTTGCGCGGCTCGAGCATGATCGAGACACCACCGGCGAGCGCCGTATCGCTCTCACCGTCGTGCAGGCTGCGGCAGGCCATATGGACCGCCAGTAGGCTCGACGAGCAGGCGGAGTCGACGGTGTACGCGGGTCCGTGCAGCCCCATGGCGTAGGAGATGCGCCCCGAGGCGAGGCTGTAGTTGTTGCCGGTGAATCCGTACGGTCCTTCGATGGCATTGGTGTCGGCGGCCACGAGCTGGTAGTCACCGTGCGTCATCCCGATGAAGACACCGGTCAGTGATTCGTGCAGCGCGGCCGGATCCATGCCGGCGTGCTCGACGGCCTCCCAGGCCGTTTCGAGCAGCAGTCGGTGCTGCGGGTCGATGACCGTGGCTTCCCGCTCACTGATTCCGAAGAACTCGGCGTCGAAGCCGGCCACGTCGTCCAGGAAGGCACCCCACTTCGTCACCGATCGTCCCGGCACGCCAGGCTCGGGATCGTAGTACTCGTCGGCATCCCACCGGTCCAGCGGCACCTCGGTGACGAAATCGTCGCCGCGCAGGAGGGCCTCCCACAACCGCTCGGGAGAGTCGATCCCTCCCGGCAGCCGGCAGGCCATTCCGATGACGGCGATGGGAGTGACCGGTGCATCGACCACGTGTACAAACCTCTTCTGGAACGGGATACGGAAGTTCCGGGACGGAGTGAAGATCGGTGGTTTCGGAAATTCAGCACTTCTCGGCGTGCTCTGTCCCGTTCCCCCTCTGCATCTCTGCGGCCTTCATCTCTACGGCCTTCGTTGGCACCGAGCAAATCCCCCTCGGCTGTTGCTAGATCAATGTGCGCGGCCGAAACGTTACACGAGCAAGGACCAGACCGCAGTCTGCTCGACATTTGACGCCGTGACCTGCGGTTACTTCGAATTTTTACTCTAATGTCAATCTTGGCACTTTCTTGGGTTACTCTCAGGCTTTTCGCTGGCCAATAATCCAGCAAACTCTTCGCAGGTGACAAATCTGAGTTGCTGCAAATCGACGGACCGGGTCAGCGCACGACCTGCGAGGAGCCCGACCGCGATGATGACGACCTTGCACCGGCAGCGCATTGCGTTTTGCGTGGTCAACGTCACTGCGGGCGGACAGATGGGCGGTGGACGCACCCAGTGTGCTGGATATGTGCAAAACGACAAGACCTCCGGGATACGGCAACCGGAGCACGGATAACGACGTTCACGTGGTTACGGCCGCCAGCAAAGGCTCAACCAGCCCGACACGCCAGCAAACCCTCCCCGCGGTAACCGTCATGGCAAAAGCGAATTCACCTGCCGGACAATCCTTTTCAGGGACAACAAACGTTGTCACCTGCGATGGGGAAATACCCCACAAACGGCCCCCGGAGGGCGCCTGAGAGGGGGCGGCGACCCCTACCCGGCAACCGCCGTGGGCGGCGCGAACGGTGCGCCCGGATCCGGCATGACCTGGTATCCACGCCGCCAGCCGCTGCTCCATCCCGAGGTGGTCGAGCAGGTCCTCCTTGCGGACCATGGCCCCGGTGTCGGCGGTCCAGTAGTGCGCCGCCTCCCGACCGGCGACCCGGAACAGCTGAGAGAAGCCTGGAGCGCGCTGAGAGGTGCTCAGAGCTATGAACTCAGCCCGCCGAACCAGCACCCGATCAAAGCGTACTGAAGCGTTAACGACCGGTCAGCCACTGCTTCAGTGGGCGGCGTCGAGGATCTGGCGTGCGGCCAGCGCCGGGGTGAGCTCACCGTCGCGGACCTGGCGTTCCACTTCGGCACGGATCCGGCGCACCTCGGGATGATTGAGTACCCGGTCGAGGACCGCGTCGCGCACCATCGACCAGGTCCACTCGACCTGCTGCGCGCGTCGACGGCTCTCGAACTTCCCGGCCTCGCGCAGCACGTCCCGGTGTTCGAGCACCTTGTCCCACAGCTCGCGCAGCCCCTCGCCGTGCAGTGCGCTCATGGTCAGCACGGGCGGGCGCCACAGCGTCTCGCGCGGGTAGATCAGCCGCAGTGCGGCGGTCAGCTCACTCGCGGCGGACTTCGCCTCGATGGCATGCTCGCCGTCGGCCTTGTTGACGACAACGATGTCGGCGAGTTCGAGCACGCCCTTCTTGATGCCCTGCAGCTGGTCACCGGTGCGAGGGAGGGTGAGGAACACGAACGTGTCGACCATGTTCGCAACCGTGACCTCGGACTGCCCCACCCCGACGGTCTCGACCAGGATGACGTCATAGCCCGCGGCCTCGAGCAGCACGATCGTCTCGCGGGTGGCCTTGGCGACCCCGCCGAGGGTGCCGGAGGTCGGCGACGGACGAATGTAGGCATCGGGGTGCACGGCGAGTTTCGCCATCCGGGTCTTGTCGCCGAGGATCGAGCCGCCGGTGCGGGTCGAGGACGGATCCACCGCCAGCACGGCCACCCGGTGACCCTGCTCGATCAGGTACATGCCGAGCGCCTCGATGGTCGTCGACTTCCCCACCCCGGGCACGCCGGTGACGCCCACGTGCATGGCGGAGCCGGCCCGCGGCATCAGCTCGAGCAGCAGTTCCTGGGCTTGCTCGCGGTGATCGGCGCGCGTCGACTCGACCAGGGTGATCGCCTTCGCGAGGGCCGACCGGTCACCACTGCGGATCGCTGCGGACAGCTCGGCGACGGTCGGATCCGCCATGTCAGGCGTTCAGGTCGTAGCCGAGCCGCTCGGCGAGCTTGTGCAGCAGCCCGGTCGCGGCGTCGGCGATCACCGTGCCCGGCGGGAAGATGGCGGCGGCGCCGGCGGCGTAGAGCTCTTCGAAGTCGCCGGGCGGGATGACCCCGCCGACCACCACCATGATGTCGGGCCTGCCGACCGCGGCCAGCGCGTCGCGCAACGCGGGCACCAGCGTGAGGTGACCGGCGGCCAGCGACGAGACACCGACGACATGTACGTCGTTGTCGGCGGCCTGTTGGGCGACCTCGTCGGGCGTCGAGAACAACGAGCCCACGTCGACGTCGAAACCGATGTCGGCGAAGGCCGTCGCGATGACCTTCTGGCCGCGGTCGTGGCCGTCCTGCCCCATCTTGGCGACCAGGATGCGGGGCCGGCGGCCGTCGGCCTCGGCGAACTTCTCGACGAGTTCGGTTGCGCTGGACATTGGAGTGATGTTGGCGGCTCCTACTTCGTCTCGGTAGACGCCGGAGATGGTGCGGATCTCGGCGACATGGCGGCCGTAGACCTTCTCCAGTGCGTCGGAGATCTCCCCCACGGTCGCCTTGGCGCGCGCGGCGTTGATCGCCAGCGCCAACAGATTGTTGCCCAGCCCGTCCTCGCCGGCCAGCCCCTGCGCGCCGGCGGCCCGGGTCAGTTCGTCGAGCGCCGCGCGGGTGGCGTCCTCGTCACGCTCGGCCCGCAGCTGCTGCAGCTTGGCGAGCTGCTCGGCACGCACCCGGCTGTTCTCGACCTTGAGCACCTCGATCCCGTGGTCCTCGGCCACCTGGTACTTGTTGACGCCGATGACGGTCTGCGCGCCGGAGTCGATGCGAGCCTGGGTGCGCGCGGCGGCCTCCTCGATGCGCAGCTTCGGGATGCCCTCGCTGATCGCCTGCGCCATCCCGCCGTGGGCGACCACCTCACCGATGTGCATCCGCGCCGCGGTGGCCAGCTGGTGGGTCAGCCACTCGAGGTAGTACGAGCCGCCCCACGGGTCGATCGGCCGGGTGGTGCCGGATTCCTGTTGCAGCAGCAGCTGGGTGTTGCGCGCGATCCGGGCCGAGAAGTCGGTCGGCAGCGCGAGCGCCTCGTCGAGTGCATTGGTGTGCAGCGACTGGGTGTGCCCCTGGGTCGCGGCCATGGCCTCGATGCAGGTGCGGGCGACGTTGTTGAACGGGTCCTGCGCGGTCAGCGACCAGCCCGAGGTCTGCGAGTGGGTGCGCAGCGACAGCGACTTCTCGTTCTTCGGGTCGAACTCGGCGACCAGTTCACTCCACAGCAGTCGGCCGGCGCGCAACTTGGCGACCTCCATGAAGAAGTTCATCCCGATGCCCCAGAAGAAGGACAGTCGCGGAGCGAACGTGTCGATCGGGAGCCCTGCGTCCAGGCCGGCCTTGATGTACTCGACGCCGTCGGCCAGCGTGTAGGCGAGCTCCAGATCAGCCGTCGCCCCGGCCTCCTGGATGTGGTAGCCGGAGATCGAGATCGAGTTGAACTTCGGCATCTTCACGCTGGTGTAACCGAAGATGTCGGAGATAATCCGCATCGACGGCTTGGGCGGATAGATGTAGGTGTTGCGGACCATGAACTCTTTGAGGATGTCGTTCTGGATGGTCCCGGCCAGCTTCTCCGGCGGCACGCCCTGTTCCTCTGCGGCCACGACGTAGAGCGCCAGGATCGGCAGCACCGCGCCGTTCATGGTCATCGACACCGACACCGTCGACAAGTCGATGCCGTCGAACAGCTGCCGCATGTCGAGGATGGAATCGATGGCCACCCCGGCCATGCCCACATCCCCCTGCACCCGCGGATGGTCGGAGTCGTAGCCGCGGTGGGTGGCCAGGTCGAACGCGACCGAGAGGCCCTTCTGGCCCGCGGCCAGGTTGCGCCGGTAGAAGGCGTTGGACTCCGCGGCGGTCGAGAAGCCGGCGTACTGGCGGATGGTCCAGGGCTGATTGACGTACATCGTCGGATACGGCCCGCGCAGGAACGGCGGTGCGCCCGGGAAGGAGTCGAGCGGGTATCCCGCCGAGGCGGCGGCGCGGCGGTCGGCGGCGACGTAGACCGGTTTGACGTCGATGCCCTCCGGCGTCACCCAGTTGAGTTGCTCGGGGATGTATCCGTGCGCGGCGGCCGCGGCCTCGATGTGTTCGGCGACGGCGGCCTCGATCGCGGGTGCGCCGGTGCGTTCACCCTGCAGCGGCACATCGGCGAAGCTGCCGATGCCGGTTGTCGCTGTCATGGCAGTCAGGCCCCCAATCGGGTGAGGAGGTCCGACAGGGCCGCGACCGCGTCGATCTCGGCGGTCAGGTAATCGTCCGGCTTGGGATCCGCCTCGGCGACGGCCTTCTCCGGACCGGCCAGATAGACCCGGGTGACGCCGGCCTCGCGGGCGGACGCGACCACTGCGGCGGCGTCGGTGCCGTAGCGGGTATCGGTGCCGCAGACGACAGCGACCGACGGGCTGCCCGCGGCCGACACCGCCTGAGCCACATCGGCGGCGCCGACGGTGCCCGGGTTGACGGCCTCGATGCCGCCGGAGGCGAGCAGGTTGGTGGCGAACGTCGCGCGGATGTTGTGTTCGGCCAGCGGCCCCAGCGGCAGCAGCAGCACCTTCGGGCGGGCACCGGTGCTCTCCAGAACCGTGTCGGAGCGGTCGCGCAGCGCTTCGAACCCCGCCGCGTAGCGGGCGACCGCGGTGAACGCCTCACCGGGCGGAAGCGGGGGTTCGCCGATGTTCGGGTACTCGTTGACGCCGGTCAGGGCGGTGCGCCGGTGCGCGATGTCGTCGGCGCGGCGGGCGGCGACGTCGGCGATCTGCTCGGCGATGTGGTCGTGCGCGGCGACGAATCCGCCGCGCGCCTCGATGACCTGAAAGTGCTTCCACGCCTGCTCGGCCAGCTGCGCGGTCAGGTCCTCGACGAACCAGGAACCGCCGGCCGGGTCGAGTACCCGGCCGATGTGGGACTCCTCGAGCAGCAACAGCTGGGTGTTGCGGGCGATGCGGCGGGCGAAAGCGTTCGAGGTACCGGGGAATCCGTTCGGGATCGCCACGTCGAAGGGGTGCACCAGCACGGTGTCCGCTCCTCCGACACCCGCGGAGAACGCCGCGAGTGTGGTGCGCAGCATGTTCACCCACGGATCGCGCTGGGCCATCATCGGCAGCGACGACACCGCGTGGACGGTGGCCGCACCCGCGTCCGCGGCGCCGACGACCTCGCAGACTCGGGCCCACAGCAGCCGGGCGGCCCGCAGTTTGGCGATGGTCATGAACTGGTCGTCGTCGGCGGCGAAGCGGAAGCTGATCTGGCGCACGGCATCGACGATGTCGAGGCCACCCTGGTCGAGCAGACGCAGGTACGACACCCCGGCCGCGACGGCACCCGCCAACTCCCAGGAGACGCTCGCCCCGCGGTTGTGCAGCGCAGGCCCGTCGACGGTGATGGCGCGCACGTGCCCGCCGTGTCCGGTCACCTCGGCTGCGAGGGACACCACGTCGGCCACCTCGGGTGCGAGCCGGTCGCGCAACGGTGCGGTGAGGGGGTCTGCGCCCAGGTCCACCGACAGCCGTTCGCGCTGTTCGGCATCCAGATCGGTCAGCAGCGCCAGCAGGGCTGTGGCGGCCGCGGTGTAATCGGTGCCTGCGTCGAGTTGGACCGGGACCAGGTCGAGGAACACCGACTCGAGGAGCCGTCCCAGGTCGGACGGGCCGACGCCGTCGGTGCCGACGCGCAGAACCAGCGCGCTGACCCCTTCGGTGAGGCCGAGAAGTATCGCGCCGTTGGCCTCTTCGGCGCTGCTCGGGGCGGCCGGGAAGGTCTCGGCGACCTTCCACCCGGACTTGACATCACGCAGGGCGTCACCGCCGCGCACGTACGGCCACTGGCCCGGCAGCGGCGGCTCGGGCAGCTCGTCGAGGCTGGTGTAGAGGGGGCGGATCGCAAAACCCTCGTAAGTCGGTGAATCGAGCAGCCGGTCGGGTTGGGCGGGCAGGTTGGCGGGGTCCTCGCGGGCGCTTTTGGCCAACACCCCCGCCACCGCGGAGCGCCACTGCTCCAGACCGGACTCGACAGCACTAGCCCCCTGCACAGACACCGGCATCTCCTGTTGTCGCAGCGTGTGACTGACGTACCGCCCACCAGGCTAGATGATGGCGGCCACGGCGCTGCCCGCCGGTCGGCCGATGCGCCGTACGCCGCGCGACGGCTTCTGGCCGTAGGCTTGGTGAACGTGAAAGCCGTCGTCAGGACCTTGCAGGCAGTGCAGGCAGTGGCAGTGCAGGCAGTGCAGGCAGCGGTGGCCGCCGCCGCCCTGCAGGTTCCCCGTCGGCGCCTCATCGCGATCGCCGCGGTGGTTGTGATTCTCGTCGCACTGGCCTGGTGGGTGCCGATCCCGAACGCGCTGGAGGTGCGGGACTGGGCGACGTCGGTGGGCGCCTGGTTTCCGCTGGCCTTCCTGGCCACCCACATCGTGGTGACGACGCTCCCGTTCCCTCGCACGGCGTTCACCCTCGCCGCCGGTCTGCTGTTCGGCCCGCTGCTCGGCATCGCGATCGCGGTCGCGGCCAGCACCGTCAGCGCACTGCTCGCCGTGCTGTTGATCCGCGCGCTGGGGTGGCGGCTCAACAACCTGGTCAGCCACCCAGCCGTCGACCGCATCGACGCGCGACTGCGGCACCGCGGCTGGCCGTCGGTGATCGCGCTGCGACTGATCCCGGCCGTGCCGTTCGCCGTACTGAACTACGCGGCGGGCGCATCGGCGGTCCGCCTGCTCCCCTATTCGCTGGCGACGTTCTTCAGTCTGCTGCCGGGCACCGCGGCGGTGGTGATCCTCGGGGACGCGCTCACCGGCCGGGTCAACCCGCTGCTGGTGCTCATCTCCGCGGCCACCGCGAGCATCGGCGTGGTCGTCCTGCTCTACGAGAACCGAGTGCAGCGCCGGCTTACCGTCAGCGTCGCCCGAAGGTGCGAACTCCGCCCTTAACCGACGCAGATGCACCCGGCCGCCGCTACATTGCTGGCCATGGCGGTACATGGGGCGGACGCCGGGAACCTGCGCACGCTGGCCGACGAACTGAGCCGAGCCGCCCGCCGGCTTGAGTCGGTGCGCATGGATCTGGGCCAGCAGCTCGGCCTGCCGCTGGGGTGGCGCGGACCGGGCGCCGAGCGCTTCGGCCAGCAGTGGCGCTATGAGGGTTCGCGACACCTGACCTCCGCCGTGGCGGGACTCGACAACGCCGCCGCGGGCGCTGCGCCGAAACGCGCTCGAGCAGGAGGCGGCCAGTGGGGTGGTCTGCGCAGGGGTGCAGACGGGACGAGCGGATGCGTTCTCGGCTGAGGACCTGTTCGACACGAACAACGTCCTGTCCACCGCAGTCGGATATTTCGAAACGGTCAACGGCTGGAAGCTGCCCGGTCCGATCGGCCACGTAATGACGGGCCTGAGCGTGCTGGGGTCTGGTGGCGATGTGGCAGACCTGCTGGGCGTGGACACCGGCGGGCGACGCATCGTGGGTGGGCTCGGGGTGGGCTCACTGATCCTCGATCTGGCCGACCTGGCCAAGCTGCCGACCAATCCCCTCGGGCTTGCCCTCGGCGTGGCTGGCAGCTTCATCGAGGCCACGATTCCGCTCGGCGAAAGGGATTGCGACGAGGTACTCGACATGGGGTCCCACCACCTGTTCGGCCGCGATGCCGAGGATCTCACGACCGCTCAGCGGGACATGCTGAGTCGTCGCTACGAGGGGCGCTGGGTCGGCGTCTGCATCGTGCGCGTGTCGGCGGGAGCGATTCGCCGGGGCACGCGGAAACGGCCGCCTTCTTCGACGCGGTCGGTACCGTGCTCGCCGCAGGCCCGGCGGTCACCGTGGTCAACGTCGGACCGCGGCGCAGCGTGCTCTACTTCGCCGCAACAGAATGCCACGTCGAGGTGGCGATCGTCGACGGTCGCACGTTCCTCACACTGCGCGCCGGCGAGGTGACCATCGACACCTCCGCCGAACTCACCATCGTCGTCCGTCACCGGGCCGGGTTGCCGCGCCGCCACCTCGCTCTCAACGGCGGCTCGGTTGTCGTCAGCGACGACGGGAACGACTGGCGAAGAATCGATCTCGAGGGCCAGTCTCCCTCCGAGGCGCTGCGGGACTTCCTCACCGGGTGACGCGCGCGGGACCCTCCACGGTCATCGCACCGAAGAGCACGAGCAGCGACGAGGCCGCGGCCAGACCCGGGCTCCAATCCCGGGCCCGGACGTGGGAACCGGCCGCGAGCACGAAGTAGACCGTCAGCATGAAGGTGGTGAGTCGAGCCAGCGCCGGCCACCGGAACACCGACAGCAGTCCGACCGCGCTGGCGGCCTTGACGACCGGGATGAACGGTCGCAGTTCCTCGGGCAGCCCGACATCGTCGAAGGTCTTCTTGATCGGCGCGATCGGTTTCACACAGGCCACCGCGTCGGCGGCCTGTACCGCCGCGAGGGCGGCGTAGGTCTGCTTGGCGCCCAGCGCGCTCATTGGTCGGTGACACCGGGGCGGGGCGCGCTCAACCGGTTGGGCGACTCCGGGGTCGATAGCAGGCCGGGACCCTGGATCGGGGTACGGGCCTCGGCCTCGGCCTTGGCAACCGCCTGCGCGATCGCCGGGTCGGTCTCGGTGGAGAACCAGTCGGCGACTTCCTCGGAGTCGTCCTGAGCAGGCGGCCGGTCGTCGTCGGGCGAGGGGGTGTAGCGGATGACACCGTCCTCATCGGGCGCCCCCAGTAGCTTGGTGAACCCGCCCAGCGCACCGGCGAAATCACTGGGCACAACCCAAACCTTGTTGGACTCACCCTTGGCCATCTCCGGCAGCGTCTGCAGGTACTGGTAGGCCAGCAGTTCGGGGGTCGGCCTGGCCGCCTTGATCGCCGCAAACGTCTTCTCGATCGCCTTGGCCTGCCCCTGCGCCTGCAGGTAGGCCGCGGCACGCTCGCCCTGTGCCCGCAGCATGCGCGACTGCCGTTCGGCCTCGGCGGCAAGGATCGCAGCCTGTTTGGCGCCCTCGGCGGACAGGATCTGGGCCTGCTTCTGCCCTTCGGCCTGTTTGATCGCGGCCTCCCGGCTGCCTTCGGCGGTCAGGATCATCGCCCGCTTCTCGCGGTCGGCGCGCATCTGCTTTTCCATCGAGTCCTGGATCGACGGCGGCGGGTCGATCGCGCGCAGTTCGACGCGCGCCACCCGCAGACCCCACCGGTTGGTGGCTTCGTCCAGCACTCCGCGAAGCGCGGTGTTGATCTGGTCGCGCGAGGTCAGCGTCTGTTCCAGCGTCATACCGCCGACGAGGTTGCGCAGCGTGGTGGTCGTGAGTTGTTCGACGCCCACGATGTAATTGCTGATCTGGTATACCGCCGCCTGCGGGTTGGTGACCTGGAAGTAGACGACGGTGTCGATGGCAACCGTCAGGTTGTCCTCGGTGATCACCGGCTGCGGCGGGAAGGACACCACCCGCTCACGCAGGTCGACCCGGGCGCGGATCTTGTCGATGAACGGGATCAGCAGCGTGAGTTGGCCGCTGACCGTGCGGCTGTACCGGCCGAGGCGCTCGATGACCGCGGCCTCTGCCTGCGGGATCAGCGCGACCGCTTTCGCCACCACGACGACGGCGAACACGACCAGCACCAACAGCAGGACCAGGCCTGCGACGGCTCCATCCACGGCGGACTTCCCTTCGGCTCAGGGGTTCTTCCAGACGACCGCGGTGGCGCCGTCGATCTTCATGACGGTCACCTGGTCGCCCGGTTCGTACACATCGGTGTCGTCGAGCGGTCTGGCGGTCCAGACCTCCCCATCGAGTTTGACCTGGCCCGCGTGCTGGGCGACGCGGTCCAGCACGAGCGCGGTCTTGCCCTCCAGCGCCTTGGCCGGTTCCGGCAGTCCGGTCCTGGAGTAGAAGCGCCTGCGCAGCACCGGCCGGACCACTCCCAGCAACAGCACCGACACGAGCAGGAACACCACACCGTCGGCCCAGATGGGCCAGTCGAACAGCCAACTCGTCCCCGTAGCGGCCAGCGCCCCACCGGAGAGCATCAGCAGGAACATGTCACCGGTTAGCGCTTCTGCCCCGGCCAGCACGATCGCAAGGACGAGCCAGACCAGCCAAACGGGCATGACCCCAGCCTAACGCGTGAGACCGGCCCATACAGCGGCGAACAACTACACTGCGGGCATCATGTGGTGTCCCAGTGCAACGCTGGCGGTGTGGGCCAATTCGTGGCTCGCGGGAGCCGCTGCGCCCGACGACGTGCTCGACTCGCTCTCCGTTTGGTCGCCAAGGCATTCCGTGACCGCCTACGACTCCACCGCGGCGGGCCGGACCGGTCTGCCGTGGCCCGACCTCAACGGCACCGTTGCAGTGTCGCTGCTGCAGACGCTGCGCACCGCGGCCGGTCCCGCACCGTCGGGACCGTCGGTTTCCGTCGCCCTGCCGGTACCCGGTGATGTGCGCGGACTGCCTGCGGGCACCCAGTTCCAGCGCGATGCGATCGCCGTCGGTGAGGCCCTCATCGTCACCGACCCGCACCTCCCGTCGACTGCCGTGGGTCTGGTCCCGGATTTCGAGTTCGACGATGACAGCGACGATCCCGAGTTCGACCCGGAGGTGTCGGCGCTGTCGTGGACGGTCTATTCGGCCCCTGCGACGCCGCCCGCCCCCCACATCGACCTCGGTGAGGCCGAGTACGAACTGCGTTCGGCGGTGCGTGCGGCCGCCGAGGCCCTCACCGCACTGCGCGCCGGTATGGCCGGCGCCGACGTCGACGATCCGCGGGGTCTGGTCGAACAGGTGCTGGAGTCGGGGCGCGGCCATCGCCTGCCCGACCACGCACCGCACCGCGCCGAACGGGTGCTGGAGAACGCCGCCCACGTCGACGCGATCATCATGGTGAGTTCGGGGCTCATGCCGATCGGGCTGCAGAATTCCTCAGAGGTGCAGATCGCCAGCGATGCGTTGCGCCCCCTGGTGGGTGTGGTGCGGACGGCGCGGATCGCCGCGCTCATCGCGATCCTGCACTCCGCCTGGCGGCGCTGAGCGCCGGTTACTCGGCGGGCTTGTCCGCCGCGCCGGCGTCCGCGGACGCCGGCGCATCCCGCTGCGGCAGAAGCGCTTCGAGTGCGGATCCGGTGATCCGGCGAAACGCGCGGCGGGGCCGGTTGGCGTCAAGGATTGCCACTTCGAGAGTCGACGGGCCGAGCGTGCGCGGCTCGGCCCCGTTACCGCCGGACTCGAGGGCGTCGACCGCTATGCGCACCGCGTCGGCGAGGTCGGCGTTCTCGGTGTAGGAGTCGTTGAGTTTGGTGATGATCGGCTCGGTGGTGCCGCCCATCACCACGAAATGGGGTTCGTCGGCGATCGACCCGTCGTAGGTGATCCGGTAGAGTTCCGGCGCTTTGGACTCGCCGAAGTGCGCGACCTCGGCCACACACAGCTCCACCTCGTAGGGCTTGGCTTGTTCGGTGAAGATCGTGCCGAGAGTCTGCGCGTAGACGTTGGCCAGCTGTCGGCCGGTCACGTCGCGGCGCGAATACGCATACCCCTGGGTGTCGGCGAACCGGATTCCGCCGCTGCGCAGGTTGTTGAACTCGTTGAAGCGCCCGACCGCAGCGAAGGCTACGCGGTCATACAGTTCGCTGACCTTCTGCAGTGACCGAGACGGGTTCTCCGCCACGAACAGGACTCCGTCGGCATACGCCAGCGCCACCACGCTGCGGCCCCGGCTGATTCCCTTGCGGGCGAGCTCGGAACGCTCGCGCATCGCCTGCTCGGGCGAGATGAAATACGGGAAACTCACGAATCTGTACCTCGCGGCGCATGCGCGTCGGGGCCGAAAGTGTCGGCGCGGGAGCGGATTTGAATGACTTCGCGGGCCAGTCCGGCGATCCGCTCCTGGGTGACCTCTTCGGCCCCGTCGGCGGTGATCAGCACGGCGGTCGGGAAGATGCCGCGCACCAGATCCGGTCCGCCGGTGGCCGAATCGTCGTCGGCGGCATCGTAGAGCGCCTCGACCGCCACGCGCAGCGCCGAATCGGCATCGGTCACCTGGTGGTAGAGCTTCTTCATCGACGACTTGGCGAAGACGGAGCCCGAACCGACCGCCTGGAAGCCCTCTTCTTCGAGATTGTGTCCACCCGCGGCGTCGAACGACACGATGCGGCCCGCGGCCTGTGGGTCGGGGTCGTCGAGGTCAAAGCCGGCCAAGAGCGGCAGGGCCACGAAACCCTGCAGAGCCGCACCGAGATTGCCGCGAACCATGGTGGCGAGTCGGTTCACCTTGCCTGCGAACGTCAGCGCGACACCTTCGAGCTTCTCGTAGTGCTCGAGTTCCACCGCGTACAGGCGGGCGAACTCCACCGCGATGGCGGCGGTGCCCGCGATGCCGGTCGCCGTGTAGTCGTCGGTGACGTACACCTTCTGCACGTCGCGGCTGGCGATCATGTTGCCCTGAGTAGCGCGCCGGTCACCGGCCATCACCACGCCGCCGGGGAACTTCAGCGCCACGATTGTGGTGCCATGCGGCACCGCCTCAGTGGGGGTCAGCAGGGCGTCGCCGCGGAACGGCAGCAGGTGGGGCGCCTGTCGGCGCAACATGTCAGAGAAGGACGACAAGTCCATGGGTACGGAGGGCACCCCTCGGGTGGTGGAATGGGAGGAATGTCGGGAAAGGTCGGGAATGGCCAACTGGTCGACGTGCGGCCAGGTCACTGTCCGCCCTTTTGGACGTAAGCGCGCACGAAGTCCTCGGCGTTCTCCTCGAGGACGTCGTCGATCTCGTCCAGCAGGTCGTCGGTCTCCTCGGCGACCTTCTCGCGACGTTCCTGCCCGGCGCCTTCGCCGCCGGAGACGTCGTCGTCCTCGCCGCCGCCACCGCCACGCTTGGTCTGCTCCTGCGCCATCGCCGCCTCCTGCACTTGTCATCAGCGGGCTCACAGCCACCCACCGGTTCCTCCACACTACCGGTCGACGCCCTGAATGCCCGGGATAGCCGGGCGTTGGGGGTGGACGACTATGTGGCGGTGAGCTGCTCCACGAGCTGGACGGCGCTGTCGACCGAGTCGAGCAGCGCCCCGACGTGCGCCTTGCTGCCGCGCAGCGGTTCCAGCGTCGGGATCCGGACCAGCGAATCGCCGCCGAGGTCGAAGATGACCGAGTCCCAACTGGCCGCGGCGATATCGGCGCCGAACCGGCGCAGGCACTCGCCCCGGAAATAGGCACGGGTGTCGGTGGGCGGGCTGTCGACGGCGTCGAGCACCTGCTGCTCGGTGACCAGACGCGTCATCGATCCGCGAGCGACCAGCCGGTTGTAGAGCCCCTTGTCGAGTCGGACATCGGAGTACTGCAGGTCCACCAGGTGCAGCCGGGGCGCCGACCACCCCAGGTTCTCCCGGTGCCGGAACCCTTCGAGCAGCCGCAGTTTGGCCGGCCAGTCGAGGATCTCGGCGCACTCCATCGGGTCGCGCTCAAGCAGGTCCAGCACTTCGGCCCAGGTTTGGACGACGTGCGAGGCCCGTGGGTCGGGGTCGCGGCTGTCCACCAGCTTGGCCACCCGGTCGAGGTAGATGCGCTGCAGCGCCAGTGCGGTCAGCTCACGGCCGTCGGCGAGCGCGACCGTCGCCCGCAGCGACGGATCCCGGCTGATCACGTGCACGGCGTGAACCGGGCGGGCCAGCGCGAGGTCCGACAGATCCATCCCCTCCTCGATGAGGTCGAGGACCAGGGAGGTGGCGCCGAGCTTGAGATAGGTCGCCGTCTCGGCGAGGTTGGCGTCGCCAATGATGACGTGTAGGCGCCGGTACTTGTCGGCGTCGGCGTGTGGTTCGTCGCGGGTGTTGATGATGCCGCGTTTCAGCGTGGTCTCCAGCCCGACCTCGACCTCGATGTAGTCGGCGCGCTGAGACAGCTGGAATCCGGGTTCGTCACCCGAGGGCCCGATACCGACGCGGCCCGATCCGGTGACCACCTGGCGTGATACCAGGAAGGGGGTCAGACCCGCGATCACCGCCGAGAACGGGGTCTGCCGGCTCATCAGGTAGTTCTCGTGCGATCCGTAGGAGGCGCCCTTGCCGTCCACGTTGTTCTTGTACAGCTGCAGCTTGACCGCACCCGGTACGCTCGCGACGTGGCGCGCCGCGGCCTCCATCACCCGCTCCCCGGCCTTGTCCCAGATCACCGCGTCGAGCGGATCGGTGCACTCGGGTGCGGAGTACTCGGGATGTGCGTGGTCGACGTAGAGCCGTGCGCCGTTGGTCAGGATCATGTTGGCCGCGCCCACCTCGTCGGCATCGACCACCGGCGGCGGGCCGGAGGCACGGCTCAGGTCGAACCCGCGGGCGTCGCGCAGCGGCGACTCCACCTCGTAGTCCCACCGGGTGCGCTTGGCCCGCTGGATGCCGGCCGCGGCGGCGTAGGCCAGCACTGCCTGCGTCGACGTCAGAATGGGGTTGGCGGTCGGATCGGACGGTGAGGAGATACCGTATTCGACCTCGGTTCCGATGATCCGCTGCATGATCTCAGCGTAGGTGACGAGGATCGAACCCGGGCGGGCGGCGGTTGCCGGGCACCCCTGGAACGGGAAGCGGCCCGCCACCGGAATCCGGTGACGGGCCGACGACGGTCGAACGCTACAGGTACTGGCCGAGGTTCGATTCGGTGTCGATCGCCCGGTTCGCGCTGCTGCTCTTGCCGGTGACCAGCGTGCGGATGTAGACGATCCGCTCACCCTTCTTGCCCGAGATCCGCGCCCAGTCATCCGGGTTGGTGGTATTGGGCAGGTCCTCGTTCTCGGCGAACTCGTCGATGATCGAGTCGAGCAGGTGCTGGATGCGCAGACCCTTCTGCCCGGTCTCGAGCACCGACTTGATCGCATACTTCTTCGCCCGGTCGACGACGTTCTGAATCATCGCGCCCGAGTTGAAGTCCTTGAAGTACATGACCTCTTTGTCGCCGTTGGCGTAGGTGACCTCGAGGAAGCGGTTGTCGTCGATCTCGGCGTACATCCGGTCGACGACCTTCTCGATCATCGCCTTGATCGTCAGCGACCGGTCGCCGCCGAACTCGGCCAGATCCTCCTCGTTGACCGGCAGTTCCTCGGTGAGGTACTTGCTGAAGATGTCCTGCGCCGCTTCGGCATCGGGGCGCTCGATCTTGATCTTCACGTCCAGGCGGCCGGGCCGCAGGATCGCCGGGTCGATCATGTCCTCGCGGTTGGAGGCGCCGATCACGATGACGTTCTCCAGACCCTCGACACCGTCGATCTCACTGAGCAGCTGCGGGACCACCGTCGTCTCGACGTCCGAACTGACGCCGGTGCCACGGGTACGGAAGATCGAGTCCATCTCGTCGAAGAACACGATCACCGGGGTGCCCTCGGACGCCTTCTCGCGCGCCCGCTGGAAGATCAGCCGGATGTGCCGCTCGGTCTCGCCGACGAACTTGTTGAGCAGCTCGGGGCCCTTGATGTTGAGGAAGTAGCTCTTCGCCTCGCGGGCGTCGTCGCCGCGCACCTCGGCCATCTTCTTGGCCAGCGAGTTCGCGACCGCCTTGGCGATCAGTGTCTTACCGCAGCCGGGCGGACCGTAGAGCAGCACACCCTTGGGCGGCCGCAGCGAGTACTCCCGGTAGAGGTCCTTGTGCAGGAACGGCAGCTCGACGGCGTCGCGGATCTGCTCGATCTGCCGCGTCAGCCCGCCGATGTCGCTGTAGCTGACATCGGGCACCTCTTCGAGGACCAGGTCCTCGACCTCGGCCTTCGGGATGCGTTCGAAGGCGTAACCGGCCTTGGTGTCGACGAGCAGCGAGTCGCCCGGGCGCAGCCGGCGGGGCCGGTCATCGTCGAGTTCGAGGCCGGCGACCTCATTGTCGGGCAGGTGCTCGACCGACACCAGCGGCTCGGCCAGCCAGACGATGCGCTCCTCGTCGGCGTGGCCGACCACCAGCGCCCGGTGCCCGTCGGAGAGGATCTCGCGCAGGGTGCTGATCTCGCCGACGGCCTCGAAGGTGCCCGCCTCGACCACGGTGAGCGCCTCGTTGAGGCGGACCGTCTGACCTTGTTTGAGCGCCTTGACGTCGATTTTGGGTGAGCAGGTCAGCCGCATCTTGCGCCCCGAGGTGAACACGTCGACGGTGTCGTCCTCGTGGGCGGCCAGCAGGACGCCGTAACCGCTCGGGGGCTGCCCCAGCCGGTCGACCTCTTCGCGCAGCGCGAGCAGTTGCTGGCGGGCCTCCTTGAGCGTGTCCATCAGCTTGGCGTTGCGCGCGGCGAGCGAATCGATACGCGCTTCGAGCTGATGAACGTCACGGGCGGTGCGCAGACCGCTCTGCGGGCCCACCACGTTCTCGATCTGCTCCCGAAGGGCTGCCGCCTCGCGGCGCAACTCCTCCAGCTCCGCGGCGTCCTCACTGGACAGGCCAGACTCATGGGGTGTCGCGAAACCGTCTTCTCCGGCTTCGTGACGCTGTGGCTCACTCATGTTGCGCCCCCTTTCCCACACCGAACAGATGTGCAGTAACAACTTCAACGCTACCGGCGATTCAGACTTTGTGTGCGGCGTAGGGATTCGACACACCCGCAGCACTGCTAACCTCGGACTCGAGCTAGACAGATCGAAAGGACAGCCGTGACCCTGAAAACCCTCGTCACCGGCGTTGCAGCAGCCGCTGTAGTAGCTGGTGGAGCGGCAGGTGTGACCTCTCTTGCATCGAATACGGTGGCTCCGGCAGCCCCGCCCGCCGTGTCACCCGTCGTGTTCGGCGTGCCGATGCCCCAGGTTCCGGCGCCAGACCTGGCGGGTCCGCTGACCCAGACCCTGCAGGCCCTCGCCGGCCCCGGTTCGTTCAGCGGGAAGGGTCCCTACATCCAAGGCGGTATCGGCCGCTTCGAGGCGCTCACAGCCGACCGCGCATACGGCAACGCCGCACGGGAGGGCAAGTTCCCGTTGAGCTTCACAGTGGCCAATGTCGACCAGAACGGCGGTGTCGCCACCGCCGACGTCACCGCGACCGCGGCCACCGGCGGCACCGCCACCCAGAACATCCTGTTCGTCGCCGGCCCCAGCCCGAGCGGCTGGCAGGTGTCGAAGAACTCCGCCCTGAACCTGCTCTCGGCGGTCGGCTGAGCCGTCCGCCGGGGCCGCAACGCACCATGACCGCAGTGGTCCGAAGCGCCGTCACCCGCGTGGTGGCGGCCTTCGGCCTTTCGTTGGGCCTTTCCGGGTGCGGCAGCGACAATCCCCCGGCTCCGCCACCGTCGCCGGCGGTCTCGACTCCGGCCGCCGCACCCGCGCCCCCCGTTCCGGCACCGCTACCACCACCGAGCGCGCTGACCGACGTGCTGTACCGGCTGGCCGATCCGAACGTGCCGGGCGCCGAGAAACTCGCACTGATCGAGGATTCCGGGCCCGGCGACGCGGCGGCGCTCGACCGCTTCGGCAAGGCGTTGGCCGACAACGGCTATCACCCGATGACCTTCGACGCCGCCGACCTGGCGTGGTCAGCGAGCGGTGTCGACGCGGTGGCCACCGTGATCGCCCGGACGCCGCCGGGTCGCACCGGGGGTGACTTCACGTTTCCGATGGGGTTCGCGCGGACCACCGATGGCGGTTGGCAGCTCACCCGCGACAGCGCCGACACGCTGCTCGAGGTGGACGCCGGCCAGACCCCGCCGCGCTGAGCATGTGGATCGGCTGACCTCGAATTCGACCTGCTGCTCGGTGACGTGCACTCCGCAGTTTACTTCGTGAGGCGGCTGTAATTTCGGGGGTGTTCGGGGCGGTACTCGGCCTGCCTGAGGGTGGTTCCGACAAGGACTGCTGTGACGAGACTGTTCGCGTGCTTCGCGGCGGCGGTGCTGGTTGTCTCGCTGACGGGTGCCTGCCACGGCACCGCCGGCGATGACGGCGGGTTGTACAGCCTGCGCATGCTGGCGCAAACAGCCCCGGCGGTGGCTACGACCTCACGGCGCGCACCGCCGTCAAGATCGTGGAGGACGAGGGCATCACCGGTCGCGTCGAGGTGTTCAACGTGATCGGGGACAGTGGCGGCGCCCGACCGGCGACTGGCAACGTGCGGTTGACAGATTCCCGCGACATCGTCTTCCCGCGACATCGTCTTCCCGCGACATCGTC
>JAXHUG010000031.1:57240-64789 GCA_034189785.1 Actinomycetota bacterium | reverse complement strand
TTCCCGCGACATCGTCTTCCCGCGACATCGTCTTCCCGCGACATCGTCGTCATGCCTTCCCGCGACATCGTCGTCATGCTCGGCTACCGTTCGGAAGTCGCGGCGACGCAGACACCGAGGTCGGGGGGGCAGGGAAGGGCAGTTCGGGGCACATGGCCGACGATTCCAGGCATACGGGCCGCCTGCCGGCCGCGCGGACCGTGGTGTTCGCGCTCTACGACAAGGTGACCCTGCAAGACGTGGCGGCACCGCTGGAAATATTCGCCCGCGCGAACGATTTCGGCGCCAACTATGAGGTGCTGCTTGCCTCGCCGACAGGCCAGCAGGTCGGGACGACGGCTTACGCGAAACTCGACGTCGACGTCGCGCTCGCTCAGGTGCCTGCCCGGATCGACACCCTGCTGGTGCCCGGCGGGGTACCGGCCGACTTCACCTTCACCCCCGGTCTGCACGACATTCCCGAGGAGCCGACACCGGATTCGGTCCCCGACGCCATGAAGATGGTGGCCGAACTCGCTCCGCGTGCCCGCAGGGTCGCCTCGGTGTGTACGGGCTCGTTCGTGCTCGCCGCCCTCGGAATGCTCGACGGCCGCCGGGCAACCACGCATTGGGCACATTGCCAGGCCCTCGGGTGCACCTACCCCAAAGTGTCGGTCGACCCCGATTCGTTGTTCGTCCAGGACGGCCGTTTCATCACCGGAGCGGGCATCACCGCCGGCATCGACCTGGCGCTCGCCCTGGTGGAAAGTGATTACGGCGCCAACGTGGCCCGCCGGGTGGCCCGCTGGATGGTGGTGTTCCTCCAGCGTCCCGGCGGGCAGGCGCAGTTCAGCGTGTGGGCCGAGGCGGCTCTGCCGGTGTCCGGCGGGCTACGCGACATTCTCGACTCAGTCATCACCGATCCCGGCGCCGATCACTCGACCACGTCGATGGCCGAGCGGGCCATGGTCAGTGAGCGGCATCTAGTGCGGATGTTCCGCGACCAGGTCGGGATGACGCCGGCCCGGTTCGTCGAGAAGGCTCGCCTGGAGGCCGCCAAGGTCCTGCTCGCGACCAGCGACCACAGTCAGGACGCCGTCGCGCGCCGGGCCGGTTTCGGTACCTCGGACACGCTGCGGCGCACGTTCCGACGCAATCTCGGGGTGTCACCCGGGGTATACCGCAACCGTTTCCGCACCACCGGGATCGACCCGTAGATCGGACGCCGGCGCCCCGGCCGGCTGCGCGCAGTGTGCGGCAAGGTAGTCACGCACCCGTGCGCCGTACCGCAGGCCGCTGCGCTGCGACGCGGCATGGAACGACTCGCCCGCGAGCACCAGGCCCACGGCGTTCTCCAGCCGCACCTCGTGCACGTACTGGCGCAGCGTCATCCCGACCTGCGCCTTAAACAACCTGGCGAGATGCCTTGCGCTCAAACCTACTTCGGCAGCGACGGTGTCGAGTTCGTAGCGTCCCGCGGGATCGGTGTTCACCGTAGCCATCAGCCGTTCCAGCTCGGGATGTTTCGGCCTCGGAGTATGGGCGGCGACCGGGATCTGGGGATGACCTTCCATCCTACGGCCGAGCATCACCATCTCCTTGGCGATCTCCTGCGCGACGTGGGTGCCGTGGTCGTCGGCGACCAGAGCCACCGCCAGATCGATACCGGCCGCGACGCCGGCCGACGTCCAGATGTCACCGTCGCGGGTGTAAACCGATTCCCGCTCGATGACCGTCGACGGGTGACGTGCGGCGAAGGCTTCCAGGTGTCGCCAGTGGGTGGTGGCGCGGCGACCGTCGAGCAGGCCGACCGCCCCGAGCGCGAACGAACCCGCACAGACCGCCGCGACCCGCCGCGCCTTCGGCGCGTGTGACCGGATCAGCTGCTGCAGGGACGCTGGCACACCGTCGGTGACCAGGCACGTCCCTCCAGGAACCAGCAGGGTGTCGACCTCGGCGGTGAGCTGCGACGCCGGGAGCGTGTCGAACGACAGGCCCGACGAACACCGCACGGCTGCAGCCTCCCCGCACGAGTGGAGTGTGACGGAGTAGCCGCAGCCCAGTGACCGGGCCACGTCGAACACTTCGAGCGGACCGGTCACGTCCAGGGTGCGGACACCGTCGAACACCAACACCGCGATGCGGCGCGATGGGCGGTTGTGGCACATTGGGTCATGGTGGCTGCGCCGACGCTCCGGCGCGCGCCGATGTCCGGATTTTCGCCTGTTCTGTCCGTGTCGGTCGGCCCCGTTCGGCGATGTCCGATTCTGCGTACGAGATGTCCACCTCGGTGCGCAACCGATAAGTGTGGTTTACCGATCGGAAACACGCTGCGTCCAACGTTGTTCACTGATCCGGCGCCCAGCACGGCGTCGGACACATCCTAGGTGTCGATCAGACAAGGTGGAACTTCATGGATTCGCGATCTGCGCTGACGCTGAGCATCGGCGTCTTGGGCGGGGTGGCGGTAGCGTTCACCGCCACCGTGATCACCGTTCCGATCTGGGTGGTGTTCCTGGCATGGGCGTCGTTCTTCTTCGTCGGTGGCGGACCGGCCGGCTGGGTGCGGTCGGTCGCCTCCAACCTGGTGGGCGTGGTCATCGCGGTGGCCAGCCTGTACGCCGCCCACCTGCTCGGCGGCAGCCTCACCGCCACCGCCATCGCGGTGGGCGTGGGAAGCGCGCTGATGGTTCAGGCGTCCTGGGTCGGGTTCCTGTCCACCACCCCGGCGGTGGTGGTGGGCTTCGCCTCCACAGTGTCGACCGTGGCAGGCACGGGGCAGTTGGTGACCGCGACCGGCATCTCCCATCCCGGGCTGGTGGCGGCGTGCGCCTGCGTGCTGGGCGCCACGTTCGGGATCATCTCGGAGTACCTGGCCGATGTGATGACCAAGACGGCGCCGGCACAGCGCCCAGACACGAAAGGTGCCACCGCATGAAACTGCAGCATTATCTGGGCGGTCTGGAAGGCCTACCCGAACCGTTGACGCTCGAGAAGCGCGTGTTCGTCGAGGAGTGGGAGAAGCGGATCTTCGGCATCCACGTGGCGATGATGGGGCTGAGCAACCATCTGGGTTCGGCTCTGCCGGAATACCCGATCGCCGACGTGCCGACCGCCTTCCGCGACGAGTGGACGTGGGCCAGCCTGCGCACCGGCGCCGAGGCGATGAACCCGTTCGACTACTTCAAGTTCCGCTACTACGAGAAGTGGCTCGGCGGGATCACACAGTTCTTCATCGACAACGGCTATGTCTCCGAAGAGGAGATCACCGCCCGACTGGGAGAAGGCTGGTCGGCAGAGGGCGGTGATGCGGCGATCGACAAACAGGTGATCGACTATCTGCGCCGCGGCGACAGCCCGCGCCGCGACGTCGCGCACCCGAAGTTCGCGGTGGGGGACACGGTGCGCATCGCCGACGTGCCCGCCGGGGACCACACCCGGCTGCCGGGTTACCTGCGCGACCGGGTCGGCACGGTCCAGCGCATCTTCGAGGGCGACTACGGCTACTTCGTACACACCGGCGACGGCATCGGCGATCCCATGCCGATCTACATCGTCGGGTTCACCCCGGACGAACTGTGGGGAGTGCGCGCCGAGCCGGGTGCCAACACCCTCTACGCCGAGCTGTTCGAGGCCTACCTTCAACCCGTCGAGGAGAACCAGTGAACGACCAGTTTGCCTACCCGTCCGACCGTGAGCAGGCCAGCGCCGACAAAGTCTCCGCGCTGGAGCGGCTGTTGATCGAGAAGGGGGTCATCACCAGCGGCACCGTCGACAAGGTACTGGCTTACTTCGAATCGGAAATGACCCCGCTGAATGGCAAGAAGATCGTCGTGAAGGCCTGGACCGATGCGGGTTTCGCTGCGCGCGTCGTCGGTGACACCCCCGCCGCGATCGCGGAGCTGGACCTTCCCGAAGGTATGGCCGGCGCCGAGGGGGAACATCTGCAGGCGGTCGCCAACGGCCCGGGCGTACACAACCTGGTGATCTGCACTCTGTGCTCGTGTTTCCCGTGGCCGGTGCTCGGTCTGCCGCCCTACTGGTACAAGGACCCGGTGTTCCGCGCCCGCGCGGCCCGCGAACCGCGCACCGTGCTCGCCGAGGTCGGTGTCGAGCTGCCCGACGACACCGAGATCAAGGTGTGGGATTCCAGCGGGCACTCCCGGTGGTTCGTCATCCCCGAACGGCCTTCCGGTACCGACGGTTTCACCGACGAACAGCTGATGGACCTGGTCACCACCGAATCGATGATGGGCGTGGCGTTGGCAGGGCAGCAGTCATGAAACTGCACAACAGCTGCACCACCGACCAGGCCGCACCGCAGTTCGATCACGAATGGCAACGTCGCGCCTTCGGCCTGGCGCTGGCACTGTCCGAATTCGGGCACTATCCATGGAGCGAGTTCCAACAGAGCCTGATCGACATGATCGGATCCTGGGAGAACTCGCCCGGCGAAACCCGCGGCGAATGGGAGTACTACGACCACTGGGTCGCGGCACTGGAATCCGTTGTCGAGCAACGCAGAATCCTCACCGCACCGGTGGTCACCGACGACGGTGATCATGCGGTGTCCGGCGACCACCACTGATACCGAACCCCACAGACAAGGAGCAGCGATGCACATCGAACCCGGAATCGTCGAAGGTTCCAAGATCGCCCTGAGCTATCTCACCGCCGGGGGAGCCGGCGCCTACGCATTGACCGTGGCCTGGAAGCACGTCAAGGACCGCGGCCCTGCGTCGCTGTTGCTCGGCACGCTCGCGACGACCCTGCTGACCCTCACGTTCTTCCAGATCTTCCCGCACTTCCCCGTCGGGGTTTCCGAGGTGCACCTGATCCTCGGATCGACCCTGTTCCTGCTGTCGGGTGCCGCGCCGGCGGCATTCGGGCTGGCCGCCGGCCTGCTGCTGCAAGGGGTCCTGGTCGCCCCCTTCGATCTGCCGCAGTACGGCATGAACGTCACCACCCTGCTGGTTCCGCTGTTCGCGCTGCACTACGTGGCGCACCGAACGATTTCGCCCGACACCGCCTACGTCGATCTCAAATACCGCCAGGTGCTGGCGCTGTCGACGACGTATCAGGCCGGCATCGTGTCCTGGGTGGCCTTCTGGGCGCTCTACGGAGAAGGCTTCTCGGCGGCGACGGTCAGCAGCATCGCGACCTTCGGTGTGGCCTACCTGGCGGTCATCGCGCTCGAACCGCTGGCCGAGCTGGCGGTGTTGGCCGGCGCGAAAACGCTGCGGCAGGCCAGAACCGGGGCGTGGCTGGAACCCAGGATGTTCAACCCCGCCTGAGCGCCGAGCCGCAGGGCGCCGAGGCCGGTCTGCACTCAGCGGCGCTGGAGCGTGATGATGGTGATGTCGTCCTCGCGGTCGTCGGAGAACATCATCACCGGTCCGTGCCGGGTTCGATGGCGAATGTGCTCGGTGTGTGGTTCGGGCCCCGTGCGCCGATCGGTGGGGAGAGCCGGATCGGCGCCTGCCACGCCTGACCAGAGCTGGCCAGGTACGGCCACCCGCAGTGCACCGCGGGCGCGGCGGTACAGCGTTTCCACGAGATGGCGGCGCAGGGCGCCGGCGGACTCGGTCTCGCTCGGGGCAGCTTGAGTGCGAGTGCACCGGCGACCAGCTGCGGGTCCAGGTCGAGGTCGGGTTGCTCGTCGGACAGGCGGCGGCACAATCCGCCGCCCGCCCGGGGCTGGAGTTGCTCTCGGCGCGTCACGGTCTGCGACGCAGCGAGGACGACTCGTCGATCAGTCGGCCGGTTCGGCGGATGGCGCGGCGAGTTGCCGCTTGCGGCGCAGCGGGATCGGGGCGATGGCTCCCGGCGCCAGCCGGCGGGCACTGATGAGGAAGGCGGTGTGCCCGCGCATGGTGTGCTGGGGCCGCACGGCCAGGCCGACAACGTACCAGCCGCGCTGCATGCTCTCCCACGCGCGCGGCTCGGTCCAGCACTGCTGTTCACGAAGCGCCTCCACTGCCCGCGAGAGCTGGGTCACGGTCGCGACGTAGATCATCAGCACGCCGCCCGGCACGAGGTTGCGTGAGACGATGTCGAGCACCTCCCACGGCGCGAGCATGTCGAGTACGACGCGGTCGACCTCTCCGCCGCTGTAGGCGTTGAGGTCGGCGATGACGAGGTCCCAGTTGTCCGGTCTTTCCCCGAAGAACGTGTCGACGTTGCGGGCGGCGTGCACGGCGTGGTCGTCGCGCACCTCGTAGGACGTCACCCGGCCGTGCGGTCCGACCGCGCGCAGCAGCGAGCAGGTGAGCGCGCCCGAGCCGGCGCCCGCCTCCAGCACCCGGGCGCCGGGGAAGATGTCGCCCTCGTGGACGATCTGCGCGGCATCCTTGGGGTAGATGACCTGTGCACCGCGCGGCATCGACATCACGTAGTCCACGAGCAGCGGCCGAAGCACCAGGAACTGGTCCCCGCTCGTCGATTTGACGACGCTGCCCTCGGGTAGGCCGATGACGTTGTCGAGCGCGATCATGCCGCGGTGGGTGTGAAATTCACCGCCCGGTGTGAGCAGCATCGTGTAATGCCGCCCCTTGGCGTCGGTGAGTTGGACGCGGTCTCCGACGGTGAACGGACCGGTTCTGGGCATAGTCGCTCAGCCTGCCAGCAGGCACGCCGCAAGGGGTCCGCGGGGTTGCGCAGATCTGTCGGGGGCCCGTCCTAGGCTGCAGAGCATGAGCGAACAGACCGCGCCGGTCCGGCGTCCCGCGCTGTCGCCGTCGCGCGCCGCCGACTTCAAGCAGTGTCCCCTGCTGTACCGGTTCCGCGCGATCGACCGGCTGCCCGAGCCGCAGTCCACCACGCAACTGCGCGGATCGGTGGTGCACGCCGCGCTCGAGCAGCTCTATGCGCTGCCCGCGGCTGACCGCGGCCCCGGTACCGCGCTGACCCTCGTCGCGCCCGCCTGGGACCGGGTGATCGCCGAGCGACCCGAGGCCGCCGAGGACATCGAGCCCGCGGTGCGCGAGGCCCTGCTGGGTGAGGCCCGCATGCTGTTGGCGGGTTACTACCGCCTGGAGGATCCGACGCGGTTCGACCCGCAGTGCTGCGAACAACATGTCGAAGTCGAACTCGACAACGGCACCCTGCTGCGGGGGTTCGTCGACCGCATCGACGTCGCACCCACCGGCGAACTGCGGGTGGTCGACTACAAGACCGGCAAGGCGCCGCCGGAGGCACGGGCGCCAGCCGAGGCGAAGGCGCTGTTCCAGATGAAGTTCTACGCGGTGGCGCTGCTGCGTTCCCGCGGCGTGTTACCCGCCAGGCTGCGGCTGCTCTACCTCGCCGACAGCCAGGTGCTGGACTATTCGCCCGATCTCGAAGAGCTCGTCCGGTTCGAGCGCACCCTGACCGCGATCTGGCGGGCGATCCTGGGGGCCGGCGCCACCGGGGATTTTCGGCCGAAGCCGTCGAAGCTCTGCGATTGGTGCTCGCACCGAGCGCTGTGCCCGGAGTTCGGTGGCACGCCGCCGCCCTACCCCGGTTGGCCGGAGACGCCGGCAGCGTGATCGGCACCTGTATCACCGGCTACCGGATGACGGCGGGCTGGCCG
>JAXHUG010000031.1:0-57140 GCA_034189785.1 Actinomycetota bacterium | reverse complement strand
GCGCTGGTGGCTTTCGTGGTGGACGACGTCGACGTCGCGCCCGGCGCGGTGCGCACCGGTCGCGCGACCGTCGTCACCGCCCCGGACACCGAACCGAGAGTTGAGCGTTCCTCCCGGTTCGAGGACCCGAACGGCATCATCGTGCAGTTCGCCCAGTGGGTCTGAAGACGTACGGCGTCACGTCAGCGGTTTGAGGTCCTGCAACAGCGTCGGCACCAGTTCGCTGACGGTCGGGTGGATGTGCATGGTGCGGGATATGGCCGTGTAGGGCTTCTTGGCCGTCATGATGTCGAGGATCGCGTGCACGACCTCATCCCCACCGACACCGAGGATGGCCGCCCCGAGAATCTCCTCGGTGTCGGCGTCGACCACAACCTTCATGAAGCCCTGGGTCTCGCCTTTCTCGACAGCGCGGCCGACGCGGGTCATGGGTCGCTTGCCGACCAGCGCTTTGCGCCCGGAGGTGCGGACCTGGTCGACAGTCATTCCGGCGCGCCCGAGTGGAGGGTCGATGTAGAGCGCGTAGGTGGTGACCCGGTCGCTGACGCGCCGAGGATCGTCGTCGAGGAGATTCGCCGCGACGATCTCGAAATCGTTGTACGAGGTGTGGGTGAACGCACCTTTGCCGTTGCAATCCCCCATCGCCCAGATGTGGTCGGCGGTGGTGCGCAGCTGATCGTCAACGACGATGTAGCCGCGCTCGTCGGTCTGCACACCGGCGGCGTCGAGTCCGAGGGTGTCGGTGTTGGGCTGCCTACCGACCGCGATCAGCAAATGGCTGCCGGTGATCGGGGCGGCACCGTCGCGCGGGACCACATCGAATCCGTTGTCCTGCTTGGCGAATCGGATCTCCTTGGCGTCGAGGACGATGTCGATGCCTTCGGCTTCGAGGATGTCCCTGATCGCCGCCGAGACGTCCTCGTCTTCGCGGGAGGTCAGCCGCGGGCCATGTTCGAGCACCGTTACGCGGGCGCCGAAGCGGCGGTACATCTGGGCGAACTCCAGCGCGATGTAGCTGCCACCGACGATGACCAGGTGCTCGGGCAGGGTGTCGAGGTCGAGGATGCCCACGTTGGTGAGGTAGTCGATGTCCGCCAGCCCGGGTAGATCCGGGGCGACGGCACGGCCGCCGACGTTGAGGTAGATACGGTCGGCCTTGAGCACCTGGTCGACGACCCGCACGGTGTGCGGATCCTCGAATCGCGCGTGCCCGCGGATGAACGTGCACCCGTCCATCCCCTGCAGCCACGACTCGACACCCTCACGGTCGCCGAGCATGATCTTGTCCTTGCGGGCCTTGACCTTCGCCATGTCAACGGTCACCTCACCGGTGCCGACACCGTATTCCGCGCCCCGCCGTGCCAGGTGCGCCGCGTGTGCGCTGGCGACGAGCGTCTTGGTGGGGATACACCCGTAGTTCACGCAGGTGCCGCCGACGAGCTTGCGTTCGATGACGGCGACCGTCTGCCCGGCCTCGGTCAGCCGCCCGGCCAGCGGCGGTCCCGCCTGCCCGGCACCGATGATAATGGCGTCGAATGTCGTTGATTCCGTGGTCATCTCACACCACCGAGGTGAGCCGTACGATGGCGAATCCGCCGACCACGGCGACCCCGTCCTCGAATAGCGCGACCGGTAGGTCACGGCCGTGGTTGGCGGCGACCAGACGGCGGCGGGCCTCGTAGCCCCCCAGCGTGCCGAGCACGGCCCCGATGACCCCGGCGCCCAGCCCGCCGAACGTGTAGCCCCACGCGGTTCCGATCACCGCACCGGCGAAACCGCCCGAGACCAGCCGCGGGATGAACTGCATCGCCGTCTTACGGCTCGGGGTCTTGGGCAGCTGGTCGGTGACAAGTTCACCCACCGCCAGGACGCTGAACACGGCGACCGTGATCGGGTGTGCCAGCCACTGTGCCCATGTTCCGTCCAGGACGATCCAGCCCAGCATCGCCGCCCACGCGACCGCTGCGGGGGCGGTGAACGTGCGCAGTCCGGCGACCACACCGATCAGCAGCGCGAGGAGCAGCACAAGGGCATGCGTCATGGCAACCTCCGGCCGACGATGAAGTCTTCCGGACGCTAGCACGCAACCGTGCTATTCACCGGGCTACGGGGCGGGGCCTGGGCGATTCGGGCACGTTCCGCCGGGCGGAAAGCTGCTCAAATCTGCAAAGACCCTCAAATCTGCAAAGACCCCGGTTGCGCAGATCTCAACCAGACCCAGCAGTTCCCCGGTCTCGACTCCCCCCGCCCGGGTTCCGCTGCCCGGCGACTATCCGCCGGAACTCGTCAACGACGAAGCCTCCGGGCTGAACCTGCGGGACAAGTTCTTGATCGGACACTGGGCGCGTTGGCGCTCGCCACCGTGGGGCTCAGCGTGTATCTCAGCCGCCGTCAGCGCATCTGAGCGGTGGTCAGAAGCGGCAGAACCGGATGTCCGATGCCAGGATCGCCCTGGCGCCGATCGCGGCGAGCTCGTCCATGATCGAGTTGACATCGCGGCGGGGCACCAGTGCCCGCACCGCCACCCAGTCCTGGTCGGCCAGCGGCGCAATGGTGGGCGATTCCAGTCCCGGCGTCACCTCGGTGGCCTGGTCGAGGACGTGGCGCGGGCAGTCGTAGTCCAGCATCAGGTACTGCTGGCCGAACACCACGCCCTGCACGCGGGCGGTGAGTTGGTCACGCGCCGCGGCGTTCTCGTCACCGGCGCCGTCGCGCTCGATCAGCACCGCCTCCGAATCGCACAGCGAGTCACCGAAGGCGACCAGATTGTGCAGCCCCAGCGTGCGGCCCGAACCGACCACGTCGGCGATCGCATCGGCGACGCCGAGCGCGACCGAGATCTCCACCGCCCCGTCGAGCCGGATCACCGTCGCCTCGATCCCCCTGCCGGCGAGGTCTTTTCGCACCAGATTCGGAAACGCCGTGGCGATCCGCCGGCCGGCCAGATCCTCCGGCGTCCAGTCCCGGCCCCCCGGTGCGGCGTAACGGAAGGTCGACGATCCGAATCCCAGCTCCAGCCGCTCGCGCACCGGCGCTTCCGATTCGGCGGCCAGGTCCCGCCCGGTGATCCCGAGATCGAGCTGACCCGATCCGACATAGATCGCGATGTCCTTCGGGCGCAGGAAGAAGAACTCGACGTTGTTGGTCAGGTCGACGACCGTGAGGTCCTTGATGTCCGTGCGGCGCCGGTAGCCGGCCTCCGACAGGATCTCGCCGGCCGGTTCGCTCAGCGTGCCCTTGTTGGGCACGGCGACCCTCAGCATGCCGTTCACAGCTTGCGGTAGACGTCGTCGGGTGACAGGCCACGGGCGATCATCAGCACCTGCGTCCAGTACAGCAACTGGCTGATCTCCTCGGCGAGCGCGTCGTCGCTCTCGTGTTCGGCGGCCAGCCACACCTCGCCGGCCTCCTCGAGGATCTTCTTGCCCAGGCCATGCACGCCACCGTCGAGGGCCGCCACGGTGCCGCTGCCCTCAGGCCGGGTGCGCGCCCGTTCGGTCAACTCGTCGAACAGCGCATCGAAGGTCTTCACGGGCTGCGATTCTCCCACGTCGCGCCCTCAGCCCGACGCGGGCACGGCCCTCAGCCCTCCTTGGCGGCCGTGGTCGGGTCCTGCCTGAGGATCTCGCCGTGCATGTCCTCCAGGGACACCCCCTTGGTCTCCCGCACCCAGCGCCACACGAACAGGCCGGACAGGATCGCGCACAGCCCGTAGAAGCCGTAGGCCAGACCGAGGTGCTCGCGCAGTCCCGGGAAGGTGACGGTGATCAGCCAGTTGGCCGCCCACTGACCGGCGGCGGCCAGGCCCAGCGCGGCCGCCCGGATGCGGTTGGGGAACATCTCGCCGAGCAGCACCCACACGACCGGACCCCACGACATGCCGAACGCGACGACGAACAGGTTCGCCGCGATCAGCGCGATCACCCCGGACGCGCCTGGCAGGCTGGGGTTCCCGTCGGGGCCGATGGCGGCGTTGGCGAAGACAACCGCCATTGTGATCAACGTGACCGCCATCCCCGACGAGCCGATGAGCAGCAGCGGTTTGCGGCCGATCCTGTCGATCAGCGCGATGGCGATGAGCGTGGTCAGGACGTTGATCACCGAGGTGATGACGGTGTAGACCGCCGATTGGTCAGCGCTGAAGCCGACCGCCTGCCACAGCACGTTGGAGTAGTAGAAGATCACGTTGATACCGACGAACTGCTGGAAGATCGACAGTCCGAGACCCACCCAGACGATGCCGTACAGGCCGCCGGTGGGTCTGCGCAGATCGCGCCACGACGGTTTGTCCTCGCGGTCCAGGGTCTCCCGGATGCGGGTGATCGTGATCTCGAGATTCTTCTTGCCGAGCAGCATGCTCAGCACCCGGCGGGCTTCCGGGATCTTGTGGCTGGCAACGAGATACCGCGGCGACTCCGGAATCGTGAAAGCCAGTGCGCCGTACACGACGGCGGGCACCGCCATCGCGAGGAACATCCAGCGCCAGGCGTCGACGCCGAACCACAGCGGCTCGTTGGGTCCGCCGGCTGACCACTGCAAAAGCCAGTTGACGACGAAGGACCCGAAGATGCCGGACACAATCGCCAATTGCTGCAGGGAGCCGAGGCGGCCACGGATGCCCGGTGGCGAGGTCTCGGCGATGTAGGCGGGTGCGATCACAGACGCCGCGCCGACGCCGATGCCGCCGACGATCCGGAACACCAAGACGGCCCATACCTCCGGCGCGAAGCCAGTTCCGAAGGCGCTGACAAGGAACAGCACGGCCGCGATCTTCATCACCGCGATGCGGCCGATCTTGTCGGCGATGCGGCCCGCGGTCATCGCTCCCGCCGCCGCGCCCAACAGCGCCGACGCGACGGCGAAGCCGAGCGAGGCGTTACCGATGCCGAAGTCCTCCTGAATGGAGTCGACGGCGCCGTTGATGACCGCGCTGTCGTACCCGAACAGCAGGCCGCCGAGCGCCGCCACGGAGGCGATGCGGATCGCGGTCTTGCCGGACGTGAATTGGTCATCCGAGATCGGCAGATCGTCTCCTGCCGGCGCCCCACCGTGACCAGCCATCAGACGTCCTTTCCCGCGCATCGTCGCGTGACCGGAATCACATTGAAGCACTGATCCGGCCGGAAAAGGCGGATTCCCGCAAGCGGGCGGGCGAAACGGGGTGCCGGTCGTAGAGCGCGGCAAGCGAGACGTCCCAACGCTTTTCGGAGTCGACGAGCGTTCCATCCATGTCCCACAGCACCGCTCTCATGGGCGCAGTCCCTGGGCCGAACGTGAGCTTGTGTTCGAGTTTCTGCCGAATTTTCGTGCACATCGTCACATTCGCGACGATCAATGTTCAGTCCTCCGGGTTGTAGCCGAGATTGGGGGCGAGCCACCGTTCGGCTTCGGCCAGGGTCCAGCCCTTCCGCCTCGCGTAGTCGGCGACCTGGTCCTGGGCCAACCGGCCGACCACGAAGTACTGCGACTGCGGGTGCGAGAAGTACCAGCCGCTGACGGCGGCGCCGGGCCACATCGCCATGGACTCGGTCAGCTCGATGCCGGTGCGCTCACCGACGTCCATCAACTCCCAGAGCGTCACCTTCTCGGTGTGCTCCGGGCAGGCGGGGTAGCCGGGGGCCGGGCGGATTCCCCGGTACTTCTCCCCGATGAGCGCCTCGTTGTCCAGCTGCTCGTCCGGCTGATATCCCCAGAACTCCTTGCGGACCCGTTGGTGCATCCGTTCGGCGAACGCCTCGGCGAGCCGGTCGGCGAGCGACTCGAGCAGGATCGCGCTGTAGTCGTCATTGGCCGCCTTGAACTCGACGATCCTGTCCTGACTGCCGAGGCCCGCGGTGACGGCGAACGCGCCGACGTAGTCGGCCAGACCGGTGTCCCTGGGCGCGATGAAGTCGGCCAGCGACCGATTCGGGATGCCGTCGCGGTGCTCGCCCTGCTGGCGCAGGTTGTGCAACGTGGTCAGCACCTCGGCCCGGGTGTCGTCGGTGTAGACCTCGATGTCGTCACCGACCGCGTTGGCCGGGAAGAAGCCGATCACCCCGTTGGCGGTCAGCCACTTCTCCTTGATCAGGGTGTCGAGCATCTCCTGGGCGTCGTCGTACAGCTTGCGGGCCGTCTCGCCCGAGACCGGGTTGTTGAGGATGTCCGGGAAGCGGCCCTTCATCTCCCAGGCGTTGAAGAACGGCTGCCAGTCGATGTACTCGCGCAGCTCGGCGAGGTCATAGTCGAGAAATTCCCGTACCCCGACGCCCTGGGCGGGCACCGGCGGCGTGTAACCGTCCCACTCGATCGGCGTCCGGTTCGCGCGGGCCTTCTCCAGCGTCAGCATCGGCCGCTCGTTCTTCTGGGCGTGCCTTTCGCGCAGGGATGCGTAGTCTTTCGCGGTGGCCTCCAGCAGCGCCGGCCGCTGCTTGTCATCGAGCAGCGCCGCGGCGACCGGCACCGAGCGGGACGCGTCCTTGACCCACACCACCGGACCGCTGCGGCGCGGCGCGACCTTCACGGCCGTGTGGGCGCGTGAGGTGGTCGCGCCACCAATCAACAGCGGAATCTCCAACCCCTCGCGTTCCATCTCGACGGCGAAGTTGACCATCTCGTCGAGGGACGGGGTGATCAGGCCGGACAGCCCGACGATGTCGGCGTCGTGTTCTTTCGCCGCATCGAGGATCTTCTGGGCGGGCACCATCACACCGAGGTCGATCACCTCGAAGTTGTTGCACTGCAGGACGACGCCGACGATGTTCTTGCCGATGTCGTGGACGTCGCCCTTGACGGTCGCCATGATGATGGTGCCGTTGGTGTCCTTCGCGGCAGTGGTACCCGACTGCACCTTCTCCGCCTCGATGTACGGCAGCAGGTAGGCGACGGCCTTCTTCATCACCCGGGCCGACTTCACAACCTGGGGCAGGAACATCTTGCCTGCGCCGAAGAGATCGCCGACGACGTTCATGCCGTCCATCAGCGGGCCCTCGATCACCTCGATCGGGCGACCGCCGGCCGCGGCGATCTCGGCGCGCAGTTCCTCGGTGTCGGCGTCGACGTGGGCGTCGATGCCCTTGACCAGGGCGTGGGTGATCCGCTCGCGGACCGGCAGGCTCCGCCACTCCGCCACTCCCGCGTCGTCGGTTTTCTCCGACTTGTTGAACCGTTCGGCGATCTCGAGAAGCCGTTCGGCCGCGTCCTCGCGGCGGTTCAGGACGACATCCTCGATCCGGTCCCGCAGCTCGGGGTCGATCGAGTCGTAGGGCACCAGCGCTCCGGCGTTGACGATGCCCATGTCCAGGCCTGCCTTGATGGCGTGGAACAGAAATACCGCGTGGATCGCCTCGCGAACAGGGTTGTTGCCCCGGAACGAGAACGACACGTTCGAGATACCGCCCGAGATGTGCACCCCGGGAAGGTTCTCCTTGATCCACGCGCAGGCTTCGATGAAGTCGATCCCGTAGCTCGCATGCTCCTCGATACCGGTCGCCAGCGCGAAGCAATTCGGGTCGAAGATGATGTCCTCGGCCGGGAAGCCGACCTCTTCGGTCAGGATCCGGTAGGCGCGTTCGCAGATCTCCTTGCGGCGCTCCAGGTTGTCGGCCTGCCCGTGCTCGTCGAAGGCCATCACAACGACGGCGGCGCCGTACTTGCGGCACAGCCGTGCCTCGCGGATGAATTTCTCCTCGCCCTCCTTCAGCGAGATCGAGTTGACGATCGGCTTGCCCTGTACGTTCTTCAGGCCAGCCTCGATGACCTCCCACTTGGAGGAGTCGATCATCACCGGGACGCGGCTGATGTCCGGCTCGGCGGCGATCAGCTTGGTGAACCGATCCATCGCGGCGACGCCGTCGATCATGCCCTCGTCCATGTTGATGTCGATGATCTGCGCGCCGACCTCGACCTGCTGCAGGGCGACCGACAGCGCGGTGTCGTAATCCTCGGCCTTGATCAGGTTGCGGAACCGGGCGGAGCCGGTGATGTTCGTGCGCTCACCGATGTTCACGAACAGCGAGTCGTCGGTGATGTTGAGCGGTTCGAGGCCCGAGAGCCGGGTGGCCGCCGGGATCTCCGGCAGCTCGCGCGGGGGTTTGCCCTCGACGGCCTTGGCGATCTCGGCGATGTGCGGCGGCGCCGTTCCGCAGCAACCACCGACCAGGTTCACCAGGCCGGCCTCGGCGAAGTCGGCGATGTAGCCGGCCTGACGTTCCGGGGACTCGTCGTACTCGCCGAAGGCGTTGGGCAGCCCGGCGTTCGGGTAGCACGAGACGAAGGTGTCCGCGATCCGCGCCATCTCGGCGATGTAGGGCCTCATCTCCGGTGCGCCCAGGGCGCAGTTGAGGCCGACCGCGATCGGCTTCGCGTGCCTGATGGCGTTCCAGAACGCTTCGGTGACCTGCCCGGACAGGGTCCGTCCGGAAGCGTCGGTGATGGTGCCCGAGATGATCACCGGCCAGCGGCGTCCGCGGTCCTCGAACAGCGTCTCGACGGCGAACACCGCGGCCTTGGCGTTGAGCGAGTCGAAGATCGTCTCGATGATGATCAGGTCGGCACCACCGTCGACCAGCCCGTTGGCGGCTTCGAGGTACGCGGCGACCAGCTGGTCGTAGGAGACGTTGCGGGCGCCGGGGTCGTTGACGTCCGGTGAGATCGACGCGGTCCGCGTCGTGGGTCCGATCGCACCGGCGACGTAGCGGGGCTTCTCCGCGGTGCTGTACTCGTCGGCGGCCTTGCGCGCCAGGGCGGCGCCGGCATGGTTCAGCTCGTAGCTGAGGTCGGCCATGTCGTAGTCCGACAGAGAGATCGCGTTCGCGTTGAACGTGTTGGTCTCCAGGATGTCGGCGCCCGCCTCGAGGTATTCGCGGTGGATCGCCTCGATGATCTGCGGCTGCGTCAGGTTGAGCAGGTCGTTGTTGCCCTGCAGAGCGGTGGGCCACTCCGTGAACCGCTCGCCGCGGTAGCCGGCCTCGTCGGGCCGATCCCGCTGGATCGCCGTGCCCATCGCGCCGTCGATCACCATGATCCGGCTGTTCAGAGCTGCGGTCAGCTCGTCGGTGCAATCGGGGCGGATGTTCGGCTCAAACGAGGCCACCTGCACTCCTTCCGTGTAACGGAAGGCGTCCTTGACTCTGCCGAGCGTGGCGGATACCGGGCGGGACCGAACCCCCGAGTAACCGTTGCAACGCCTCTCGACCTCAGAAAGTCTACGTCGTCACCCGATAGACGTCTGGACGCCCAGTTCATCGCCGCTGAGTGACCGCTCGCGGATTTCATCGGCAATGTCGTAATCACAGGGTTAACCAAATAGCAGCCAACCGTATTTCAGGTCGGCGTCATAGCCGCGTTCGTCGGCAGCAGTCACATCGCCAGGGTAATCGGTGACTGCAAACCGCCGCGTGGGTCGATGGGGCTCACGCATGCCCGCCAGGCCTTAGGCTGACGTTGTGACCCCATCGGACTTCGGCCCAGAGAAGGGAACTGACCTGCCGCCATTGCGCGACGCCGTGGTCGTCGCCGCGTTCGAGGGGTGGAACGACGCCGGTGACGCGGCCAGCGACGCGCTCGAGCACCTCGACGCGGTCTGGGAGGCCGAGACGATCGCCGAGATCGACGACGAGTCCTACTACGACTACCAGGTCAATCGGCCGGTGATCCGCCAGGTCGACGGGGTGACCCGCGAGCTGGTGTGGCCGTCGATGCGGATCTCGCACTGCCGCCCACCCGGCGCCGACCGCGACATCGTGTTGATGCACGGGGTGGAACCCAACATGCGCTGGCGCACGTTCTGCGCAGAATTGTTGAACATCGCCGACAAGCTCAACGTGCAGACCGTCGTCATCCTGGGGGCGCTGCTCGCCGACACCCCCCACACCCGCCCGGTGCCGGTGTCGGGGGCGGCCTACTCTCATGAGTCGGCGAAGTTCTTCGGTCTGGAGGAGACCCGCTACGAGGGTCCTACAGGGATCGCCGGGGTGTTTCAGGACGCCTGTGTGCAGGCCGGGATCCCGGCGGTGACGTTCTGGGCGGCCGTCCCCCACTATGTGTCGCAGCCGCCGAACCCGAAGGCCACCGTCGCGCTGCTGCGCCGCGTCGAGGACGTACTCGACATCGAGGTCCCGCTGGCCGACCTGCCGACGCAGGCGGAGGAATGGGAGGAGGCGGTCACCGAGATGACCGCCGAGGACGATGAGATCGCCGAATACGTGGCATCCCTCGAACAGCGCGGTGATGCCGAGGTCGACATGACCGAGGTGCTGGGCAAGATCGACGGTGATGCGCTGGCCGCCGAGTTCGAGCGCTACCTGCGCCGGCGCGGACCGGGTTTCCGGGGCTAGCTGCGGCTAGCTGCGGCTACCTGCACGGTGTCCTCGGCGTAGCCCAACCGATAGCCGGGCAGCAACCGGGAATGATCGTCTAAGCCTGGATCCGTGGAACTATCTGCGGGGTGATCGGCGTGTGAACAGCGAAAATGCCTGCGGTGACGGATCGTTTCGGCAGGGATTTCCGTTGCCGGGTCCAGCGCATACCGATATTCGGGCGAAGATCCGCACCGCATCCATGCAGCGAGCGAACAGCGCGTCACTGACCGGGACCTTGAGCATGGCCGTGGCCCATTCCAGCGCGAGGTCGTTCTGCACGCGGGTAGCCGATGGCTTGCCCGTCGGCGTAGGCCTGTTTCGAGCACTCCGGCCACCACACGACACCGGTCTCAGCGTCGACGCACCCGTCGTCTTTGACCTGGTTCCAGCGTTTGCCCAGCCCTCAGGAATCTCGAACTTCGCCACCTCAGGCCGCCTCGCGTTCCCCGCCTTCAGCCGCCGCAGGGCTGAAGGTTGCCAGGCGACCGCAACCAGTATCGCCACCCAGATTGTCATTTGCCACGATGATGGGACCACCCAAATCGTCTACCTGCGGGTGGACAGCTATGTGTTGTTCACTCGGCGCTTACCGAGCACTTGCTACCGTGCCGTACTTTGCTGTCTTCGGAGGACAAGATCACTCTGCCGATAAATGACTTACCGAGAGGGCACACCTTGACAACCGAAGTTCAAGAACCAGCGGCGGTAGAACCGGAGGGAGGGTACCTCGGCTCCGATCGCGCGTGGAACCTTTCGTTCGGCCTGCTGCTGGCGGCCACGCTGCTGATCTTCTCCTGGTGGGCGTGGGACCACGTTGGCAGCGACGCGAACAAGGTGATCCTGGTGGTCGCCACCGTGCTCGCCATGTTCATGGCCTTCAACATCGGCGGAAACGACGTCGCCAACTCCTTCGGGACCAGCGTCGGCGCGGGAACGCTGACCATGAAGCAGGCGCTGCTGGTCGCGGCGGTGTTCGAGGTCAGCGGCGCGGTGATCGCCGGCGGCGCGGTCACCGACACCGTGCGCAGCGGCATCGTCGACATCTCCGGGATGTCGGTCGACCCCCTCGACTTCGTCTACATCATGATGTCCGCGCTGCTCGCCGCGGCGTTCTGGCTGCTGTTCGCGACCCGCATGGGCTACCCGGTGTCCACCACGCACTCGATCATCGGCGGCATCGTCGGCGCCGCGCTCGCGGTGGGCTATCTGACCGGCACGGGCGGCCTCGGCATGGTCCAGTGGGGCGAAATCGGGCAGATCGCGATCTCCTGGGTGCTGTCTCCGTTGTTGGGCGGGATCGTGTCGTATCTGCTCTACGGCACGATCAAGCGCCACGTCCTGACGTACAACGATCGCGCCGATCAACAGCTTCAGGCGATCAAGCAAGAACGCATCGTGCACCGCGATCGCCACAAGGCCGCGTTCGAACGGCTCAGCGAGATCCAGCAGATCTCCTACACCGGAGCGCTGGCGCGCGACGCCGTCGCCGCCAATCGCCCCGACTTCGATCCCGCCGAGCTGGAGTCCGACTACTACCGCGAACTGCACCAGATCGACGCCAAGACGTCGTCGGTCGACGCCTTTCGAGCGCTGCAGACCTGGGTGCCGCTGCTGGCCAGTCTGGGCGCCGTGATCATGAGCGGCATGCTGCTGTTCAAGGGGTTCAAGAACATGAACCTGGGCCTGACCACCCTGAACAACTACTTCATCATGGCGATGGCGGGCGCCGCGGCCTGGCTGGCGGTGTTCGTCTTCACCAAGACGCTCAAGAGTCAGTCGCTGTCGTCGTCGACGTTCCTGGTCTTCAGCTGGCTGCAGGTCTTCACCGCGTGCGGTTTCGCATTCAGCCACGGCAGCAACGACATCGCCAACGCGATCGGACCGTTCGCGGCCATCCTGGACGTGCTGGCCACCAACGGCATCGACGCTAAGGCTCCGGTGCCCATCGCGGCAATGCTCGCCATGGGCGTCGCGTTGATCGCCGGGCTGTGGTTCATCGGGCGCAGGGTGATCATGACGGTGGGGACCAACCTGACGAAGATGCATCCGTCGTCGGGCTTCTCGGCCGAGCTGTCGGCGGCCGCGGTGGTGATGGGCGCCACCGTCCTCGGCCTTCCGGTGTCCAGCACGCACATCCTGATCGGCGCCGTGCTCGGCATCGGCATCGTGAACCGCGCCACCAACTGGAAACTGGTGCAGCCGATCGTCCTCGCCTGGGTCATCACGCTGCCTGCGGCGGCGATCCTCGGCGCCGTCGGTGTGGTGGTGTTCCGCGCCGTTTTCTGACCGTCGGCTGGGGGCCGCTCGTCGACACGTCGGCGGGCGGGCCTTACTCCATCGCGGACTCGACGACGGTCAGCTTGTCGGAAAGCCCTGCGGCACACCTGATTATTGCCCAAGGGGTAAGCATGTGCCGCGAGTCCGCCTGCGGGAAGACACCCCGGCCGGGGGAAGAATGGCGGTGTCGGACCGCGCCGGTGATCAACACGACCTCGCCGTGTACCGAAGTCATGCGTCGCAAGCTACTCCACGGGGAGCGCTACTCCGAGCAACGCGTCGATGGCCGTGGCCACGGTTGTGGGCGCTGCCGCGTCACTGCCGCTGCCGTCGAGCGCCTCGGTGCACCAGGCGTCCAGCGCGATGAGCGCTTTCGGGGTGTCCAGATCGTCGGCGAGATAGGTGCGCACCCTCGCGAGCACGTCCGTCGCAGCGGGTCCCGCCGGCAGCGCGGTGGCGCGCCGCCAGCGCTGCAGCCGGGTCTGCGCGTCGGACAGCACCTCGTCGCTCCAGAACCGGTCGGCCCGGTAGTGACCGGCCAGCAGGCCGAGGCGGATCGCGGCCGGGTCGACGCCCTCGGCGCGCAACTGCGACACCAGCACCAGGTTGCCTCGGCTCTTGCTCATCTTGTGCCCGTCCCAGCCGATCATGCCGGCGTGCACGTAGTGCCGCGCGAAACGCCGCTCCCCCGTCACCGATTCGGCGTGAGCGGCCGAGAACTCGTGGTGGGGGAAGATCAGGTCGCTGCCGCCGCCCTGGATGTCCAGTCCGGTCCCGATGCGGCTGAGCGCGATGGCGGTACACTCCACGTGCCAGCCGGGGCGCCCGGGACCGAACGGCGACGGCCAGCTCGGCTCGCCGGGGCGCTGGGCCCGCCACAGCAGCGCGTCGAGTTCGTCGGCTTTCCCGGGACGGTCCGGATCACCGCCCCGCTCGGCGAACAGTGTGCGCATCGTGTCGTGGTCGTAGTTCGACTCGTACCCGAACTGGACCGTCGCGTCGGCGCGAAAGTACACGTCGGGGAACTCGGGGTCGTCGACGACGTAGGCCGCCCCGGAGGCCAGCATCTTCTCCACCAACTCGATCACCTCGGCGATCGCATCGGTGGCCGCGACGTAGTCGTGTGGCGGCAACACGCGCAACGCGGCCATGTCCTCGCGGAACAGCTGGATCTCGCGCGCGCCCAGGTCTCGCCAGTCGATCCCGTCGCGGGCGGCGCGTTCGAACAGCGGATCGTCGATGTCGGTGATGTTCTGCACGTAGTGCACCCGGTGACCGGCGTCCAGCCACACCCGATACACGAGGTCGAACGCCAGATAGGTGGCCGCGTGGCCGAGGTGGGTGGCGTCGTAGGGCGTGATCCCGCAGACGTACATGGTGGCCGTGCCGCCCGCCGAGACCGGCCGGATCTGGCGGTCGGCGCTGTCGTAGAGCCGCAGTTGCGGGCCCCGGCCCGGCAGGGCCGGAACCTCCGGCGCGGACCACGATTCCATGACGTCGACTCTAGGGTGTTCGATCAGGGCACCCTCTCGCTGGTGGGCAGTCATCCGCAGCGCGACAGCAACGGCGGTACTTTCATTCCCCGCTCAGTACGCCGAGTGGATGGCCGCGAGCAGCACATCGACCACTTCGGTGCGGCACATGAGCAGATCGGGCAGGTAGGGGTCGCGCCGGTTGTAAACCAGCGGCGACCCGTCGAGCCGCGAGGCGTGCAGCCCGGCGGCCCGCACCACCGCCGCCGGGGCCGCCGAATCCCACTCCCACTGACCGCCGGCGTGGATGTAGGCGTCGACGTCGCCACGCACCACGGCCATCGCCTTCGCGCCGGCGCTGCCGATGCGGACCATCTCGACGTCGAGGTGGTCGCGGATCCACCACAGCACCGCGGGCGGCCGGGTGGCGCTGGCGGTGATGCGGATCGGCCCGTCGACGCGCGGAGGGGGCAGGCCGACGGTATCGGTGCGGTAGACCTCGCCGCGGGCGGGCAGCGCGACGGCGGCGTCGGTGAGTCCGCCGCCGGGGCCACCGGTGCGCTGCCAGAGCGCGATGTGCACCGCCCAGTCCGACCGCGGCGGCAGCGAGTACTCGCGGGTGCCGTCGACGGGATCGACGATCCAGACCCGGTCGGCCTCCACCCGTGCCAGGTCGTCGACCGCCTCTTCGCTCAGTACGGCGTCGTGGGGACGGTGCTCCCGCAGCCTGTCGAGGATCAGCACGTTGGCGCGTTTGTCGCCGGCGTCGCCGAGGTCGTAGGGGTGGGACCAGTCGTACTCCTTGCGCAGCGCGACGAGCATCTCACCGGCTTCGGCGGCCACCGCGGCGGCCAGCTCGGCATCGGTCTGCATCAGAAGGCCGGCCACGGGATCGGACGGCGGCGGTCCGGAGTCGGCATCACCGGATTGTCCAGCAGCTCAACGGTTCTCGCGCGAAGCGCGGCGATCTCGCGGGCGGTGATGTGGGGCCGCAGCTGATCGCGAAGTTCCCCACCGCGCAGTTCGTCGCCGAGGCGCGCCACGACCTCGAGGGTCTCGTCGTCGATCGGTTTGCCCGCCCAGCCCCACAGCACGGTGCGCAGTTTGTCCTCGGCGTGCAGGCTCACGCCGTGGTCGACGCCGTACACGCGGCCGTCGGCGCCGGGCAGGACGTGGCCGCCTTTGCGGTCGGCGTTGTTGATCAGCACGTCGAACACCGCCATCCGGCGCAACCGGACGTCGTCGGCGTGCACCAGCGTCACCTCGTCACCGGCGTAGTCGTAGGCCTGCAGGATCGGCAGGTATCCCGGCGGGACGCGGCCCGCGGGCAGCAGATCCACGAGATCCGGACCCGAATCGTCGCCACCCTCGTCGCCGAGTTGGTCGACCCAGCGCTGCACCATGCCCCGTCCCGCCGGCCCGTCCCGAATAACGGTGTCGGGCACGATGTCCCAACCCGCCGTCGCGGACACCAGGTAGGCCCCGTATTCGCGACCGGCCAGCGTTCCGTCCGGGAAGTCCCACAGCGGCGCCTCACCGGCGACCGGTTTGTACACGCAGTGGATCCGGGCGCCGTCGAGGCGTGCCTCGCAGAGGAACGTGGCGTTGCTCGCCGAGCGGATCCGGCCGATGACGGTGAGGTCGCCCGATCGCATCGTGGTGCCCTGATCCGCGCCCTCGTCTGCGCCGCCCTCAGATGTCGGCGTCATCGTCGGTTCCGGCCGGCGCGGCGCGCCGATAGCCGTTGGTGCGCACGCAGATGTGCCCCTCCGGGTCGAGGGGTTCGTCGCACAGCGGGCAGGGCGGGCGGCCGGCCGAGATGACGCGGTTGGAGCGGGTGGCGAACTGGCGCGCCGATTCCGGGGTGAGGAACACCCGCACCGCGTCCGGACCGTCCTCGGCGTCGTCGAGCACCACTGAGGCGTCGAATTCGGTGTCGGACACCGCGAGCAGTTCCACCACGACCGTTTGCGCCTCGGAGTCCCACCCCAGACCCATGGTGCCGACCCTGAACTCCGCGTCGACCGGCGTCACCAGTGGGCTCAGATCGTCCACCTCACCGGTGTCGGGCGGGATGGGGGTGCCGAAGCGCCGGTTGATCTCTTGCAGCAGCGCCGCGATTCGTTCGGCCAGCACGGCCACCTGCTGCTTCTCCAGCACGACCGAGACCACA
Source organism: Actinomycetota bacterium (assembly GCA_034189785.1). Lineage (GTDB taxonomy): Bacteria > Actinomycetota > Actinomycetes > Mycobacteriales > Mycobacteriaceae > Mycobacterium. The sequence continues at coordinate 40,878 of JAXHUG010000031.1, read as the reverse complement.
CGCTTGTCGTGCACGGCCTGCAGATAGAACGTCCGGTTCCCGGGCTGCCCGACCGTCCCGGCCACAAAGCGGTCGGGCGTGCGGAAGACGTGAATTGCTCGGGCCATGGCACCTTCCAAAATACCGGGTGGCGGGTCAGCCGGTGGAACCGCCGACGACCGCGTCTTCCGGGGGCAGCTCGTCCGACCCGTCCTGTCGGCCGTCGGGGGCGGGTACGGGTTTGGCCACCAGCCCGGCGGCCAGCTCCGCACCGGTGTGGTTGATGTGCACGACGAACGGACGCAGCGCCGTGTAACGGATCACGCTCATCGACGCCGGGTCGGCGGTGATGCGCTGGAAGCTGTCCAGGTGGCTGCCGAGCGCGTCGGCGAGTACGGCCTTGATCACGTCGCCGTGGCTGCACGCCACCCACAGGGCGCCACCACCGTGCTCCTCGGCCAGCCGCCGGTCGTGTTCGCGGACGGCCGCCACGGCGCGGGCCTGCACCTGCGCCAGCCCTTCACCCTCGGGGAACACCGCCGCACTGGGCTGTTGCTGTACGACCGCCCACAGCGGCTCCTGGACGAGGTCGCCGATCCTGCGGCCGGTCCAGGTGCCGTAGTCCACCTCGGAGAGCCGCTCGTCGACGACCGGTTCGAGCCCGAGGGCGGCGGCCAGCGGTTCGACGGTGCTCCGGCAGCGCAGCAACGGTGAGCGCACGATCGCCCGGACCGGCAACTCGCCGATCCGGTCGACCAGGGCCCTGGCCTGTTCGGCGCCGCGTTCGTCGAGATCGACGCCCTCGCTGCGGCCGGCGAGGGTATGCGCGGTATTGGAGGTCGAGCGGCCGTGCCGCAGCAGGATCACGGTCATATCGCGTCCACCACCCCGGTCGACAACAAGATCAGCACCACCACACCCAACACCATCCGGTAGCCCACGAACCAGTACATACCGTGGCGGACCAGGAATCGCAGGAACCAGGCGACCGCGGCGAACCCGACGACGAACGCGATCACGGTGGCGACCAGAAGCTGCGGTCCGGTGGCGCTCATGCCCTCGCCCACCGGCGCGAAGGCGTCCGGGAGCGAGAACAGCCCGGAGGCGAGCACCGCGGGGATGGCGAGCAGAAACCCGAAGCGCGCGGCCAGTTCTCGGTCCAGGCCGAGGAACAGCCCGGCACTGATGGTGGCCCCCGACCGCGACACCCCGGGCAGCAGCGCGAGACACTGCGCGATGCCGACGACGACGCCGTCGCGCCAGGTCAGCTGGTCGACGTGGCGGACCTGTCGACCGAAGTACTCCGCGGCGGCGATGACGGCGGAGAACACGATCAGCGCGATCGCGATGGCCCACAGATTGCGGGCGGCGGTGCGGATCTCGTCTTTGAGCAGCAGGCCGATGACCCCGATCGGGATCGTGCCGATGATCACGTACCAGCCCAGCCGGTAGTCGGCGTCGCGGTGCCCGGGATATCGCAGGCCGCGGAACCAGGCGGTCGCGATGCGGCCGATGTCGCGGCCGAAGTAGACCAGCACGGCCACCTCGGTGCCCAGTTGGGCGACCGCGGTGAACGAGGCGCCCGCGTCGTCGTCGAAGAACACCCGCGACAGAATCGCGAGGTGCCCCGAGGAGGAGACCGGCAGGAATTCGGTGAGGCCTTGGACGACGGCGAGGACGATGACCTGCAACCACGACATGTCCGGTGCGTCGATCACGACGACGACCGTACCGTGGCCGGGGGTCAGCGACCGGGTCGTGCCACCGGCTGGGCGGTCCGGACCGCGTCGCGAACCGCGGCGGCCAGGCTGCGTTCGTCGGTCAGGTCGATGTCGGTGAGACTGCGGGTGGTCGCGGCGACCACGTCGTCCTCGGTGGGGACCGGGCCGCGCAGGCGGGGCCGATAGACCTCGACGAACAGGTGCTGGCGCCCGACGCGGAACGCGAAGCTGCGGCCGTCGCCGACCTGCCCGAAGCCGCTGGCGTGTACTCCGGTGGAGATGTCCTCGAACTCGAAATCGGTGCTGTCGGAGTGCCTCTCCGTGACGAGTGTCATGATCACACCGTAGCCTTACTTATGTAAGACATCTAGCCGAATGTGCGGATTTGGTCGGTCCAATAGTGTCTAGACTGGCGCACCGACCGACGAATGCCGAGAACTTTCGTTCGCACAAACCGAGAGCTACCCCGTGCCGCTGCGCCTACTCCCCCGATCTCAGCCGCTGGCCGCAGCCCTCGTCGTCCTGGCGATCGCCGCTGCCGGCTGCTCGTCGAACCCGGTCGACGCACCCCCACCCACGATCACGCCCGCGTCGGCCGCGGTATCTCCCCCGGTCGCCGGCGCACCGGCAGGCACTGTGCACCCGCTGACCGTCGATCCCCGCGCGGCGCTCTTCGATCCGGCGACCCGGTCACTGGTGGTGCTCGGACCGGGGCCTGAGGGCCGGTCGGCGCTGACGGTCCTCACCGCATCGGCGCCGCCGCGCACCGTGCCGACCCCCGAGACGGCGACGGCGATGGCCGGGACCGAGGACGGTGTGCTCTATGTCTCCGTCCGGGGCGGGTATCTCCGCGTCGATGTGGCGGAGGGCACCGTCGACCGGGTCGCTGTGGAGGGTGAGGCGGACACCGATTTCACCGCCATCACCCGGCGCAGCGACGGGCACCTGGTGCTGGGCACCTCCGAAGGTGCCGTGCTCACGCTTGATTCCGACACCACCGTCGGCGCCCGGCTGGGGATTTTCGCTCGCGTGGATGCTCTTGTCGCACAGGGCAATACGACGGTCGTGCTAGATCGCGGACAAACCTCGGTGACCGCGCTCGACGCCAGCGGCACCAAGGCCGCCCAAGCGTTGCGCGCCGGGGAGGGCGCCACCACGATGGCCGCCGACCCACGGGGCCGGGTGCTGGTCGCCGACACCCGGGGGGACGAACTGCTGGTGTTCGGCACGGACCCACTGATCATGAGGCAGCGCTATCCGGTGCCCGGCGCCCCCTACGGCCTGGCCGGTTCGAGCGGTCTGGCGTGGGTGTCGCAGACGGCGACGAACACCGTGATTGGCTACGATCTGTCCACCGGAATCCCCGTCGAAAAGGTGCGTCACCGAACCGTGCAGCAACCGAACCTCCTCGCCTACGACGAGACGTCTGGCACGCTGTATGTGGTGTCAGGGACGGGAGCGGGTGTGCAGGTGATCACCGCCGCGGCGGGGCCGCCGTGACGGCGGAAGCGGTGGGGCCGCAGTGAGCGCCGCACGCGGGCGCATGCCTGCGGCCTGGAGCGAGGCCGTCGCCGAGGCGCCCGACGAGTGGGAGTGGGTTCCGCTGCGGCTGCCACCCGACGTCACCCGGATCAACGCGTCGATCCGACTGTCCATCGAGGCCGAGTACCGCGGCTGGGAACTGACGCGGGTGCGGGCCTACACCGACGGCAGTCGCCGAGTGCTGCTGCGGCGCCGCAAGACCGCGAGCACGGCGGAGCAGCCGGGGCAGTGACCGGCTACCACGCGCTGCGGCGGGTGCTGTTCCTGATCTCCCCCGAGCGCATCCACACCTGGGTGTTCTTTCTGCTTCGGGCCGTCACCACGCCGGATCTCCTGCGCCGCGCACTGCAGGGCCGGCTCGCTCCCCGCGATCCCGTGCTGGCCAGCACCGTGTTCGGCGTGCGCTTCAAGGGGCCGCTCGGGTTGGCGGCCGGTTTCGACAAGGACGGCCGCGGCCTGCATACCTGGCCCGCACTCGGATTCGGATACGCCGAAGTGGGCACCGTGACCGCCCACCCGCAGCCAGGGAATCCCGAACCCCGGTTGTTCCGCCTGCCCGAGGACCGGGCGCTGCTCAACCGCATGGGGTTCAACAATGACGGCGCAGCCCGACTCGCACAGCGCCTCACCCGCCACACCTCCGACGCCCCCGTCGGCGTGAACATCGGCAAGACCAAGGCCACCCCCGCCGACTGCGCCGTCGAGGACTACGCCGAGAGCGCCCGCCAACTCGGGCCGCTCGCCACCTTCCTCGTGGTCAATGTCAGCTCACCGAACACCCCGGGCCTGCGTGACCTGCAGTCGGTCGAGGCGTTGCGGCCCATCCTGACCGCGGTGCGCGCCCAGACCTCGACACCGGTGCTGGTGAAGATCGCCCCTGACCTGTCCGACGCCGACGTCGACGAGATCGCCGACCTGGCAGTCGAAGTGGGGCTGGCCGGCATCGTGGCCACCAACACGACGGTCTCACGCGCGGGACTGAAGACCCCGGGCGTCGAAGACCTCGGCCCAGGCGGGGTGTCCGGTGCACCGGTCGCCGCCCGATCCCTCGAGGTGCTGCGCCGGTTGTACCGCCGGGCCGGTGACCGACTGGTGCTGATCAGCGTCGGCGGTATCGAGACCGCCGACGATGCCTGGGAGCGCATCACCTCGGGCGCCTCACTGCTGCAGGGGTACACCGGCTTCGTCTACGGAGGCGGCCTGTGGGCCAAGCACATTCATGATGGGCTGGCGGCCCGGCTGCACGCGGAGGGCTTCACCTCGCTGCGCGATGCGGTGGGTTCCGCTCTGCGCGAAGGGCCTTAACACTTAACCGAGTCTCGGCCAGATCCCGGTACCCGCGGCGGAGGCCGCCCTGCTCGGCCGGCCCGCGAACACCCCGGTGGTCACGGTGTTGCGCACCAACCACGACCAGCACGGCCGCGCGGTCGAGTATTCGATCGATCTGTTCCCCGCCGGGGACACAGACGACTGCATGTGCGGTCGCAGTCGCCGATTAGCGCACGTCCGATGCAGGCCTACTTTTGTTCGTAAGTGCCGTGGATGATCGCGCGGGCGATCGCGTGGCTGAACAGATTGAACCCGAGATAGGCCGGGGTCGCGTCCTCGGGGATGTCGAGCTTCTCGACGTCGACGGCGTGCACCACGATGAAGTAGCGGTGCGGACCGTGTCCTGGCGGCGGGGCGGCACCCACGTAACGCTTCATGCCCGCGTCGTTGGCCAGTGTCACCGCATCGCCCGGGAAGCCCTTGGCGCTGCCGTCGCCGACGCCGGCGGGCAGTTCGGTGACCGTGGCGGGCAGGTTGAACACCGCCCAGTGCCAGAAGCCGGATCCGGTCGGGGCGTCGGGGTCGTAGACGGTGACGGCGAAGCCGCGCGTCTCCTCCGGGAAGCCGGACCACGACAGCTGCGGCGAGACGTCGGAGCCGCCGGCACCCATCAGGCCGCTCACCTGATCGTTGGCCAGCGGCTGCCCGTCGGTCACCGACTCGGAGGTCAGCGTGAACGACGGCAATTGTGGCAGGAACTCATACGGGTTGTACGGAAAAGCCATGATGTCCTTTCGCGTGGAGGGAACCGCTCAGCAGCGTTCGAGAAAGTGTTGCAGAACCTGCGCCCCGAATTCGAGGGCGTCGACCGGGACCCGTTCGTCGATGCCGTGGAACAGCGCGGCGAAGTCGAGTTCCGGCGGCAGCCGCAGCGGGATGAACCCGAAGCAGCGAATACCCAGTCGCTGGAACGACTTTGCGTCGGTGCCGCCGGAGAGCATGTAGGGCACCGTGCGGGCGCCGGGGTCCAGCGCGAGCAGCGAGGCGTTCATCTGGTCGACGAGGTCGCCGTCGAACGTCGTCTCGTAGGACGGCAGGTCCCGCTCCCACGAGCGCACCACGTCGGGACCGATCAGCGCGTCGACCTCGCGTTCGAACGCCTCCTTGCGCCCCGGCAGTACCCGGCAGTCCACCATCGCCTCGGCGGTCTGCGGGATCACGTTGGCCTTGTATCCCGCCTTGAGCATCGTCGGGTTGGCGGTGTCGCGCAGCGTGGCCCCGACGATGCGGGCGATACCCCCCAGCTTCGCGATCGTACCGTCGAGATCCGGGGAATCCGGGTCGAACGAGTACCCGGTCTCCTCGGCGACGGCGGTGAGGAACTGTTGCACGGTGTCGCTGAGCACGAGGGGGAACCGGTGGCGGCCGACCTTGGCGACGGCTTCGGCGACCACGGTGACCGCGTTGTCGTCGTGCAGCATCGAGCCGTGTCCGGCGCGGCCGCGCGAGGTCAGCCGCATCCACGACAGCCCCTTCTCGGCCGTCTCGATCAGGTAGAGGCGGCGCTCACCGCCGTCACGGCGCGGCACGGTCAGCGAGAAGCCGCCGACCTCACCGATCGCCTCGGTGACCCCGTTGAACAGGTCGGGCCGGTTGTCGACCAGCCAGTCGGCGCCGTACGTGCCGCCGTGCTCCTCGTCGGAGACGAACGCGAACACCAAGTCGCGAGGCGCGACGATGCCTTCACGTTTGAAGTGGCGGGCGACGGCGATCATCATCCCGCACATGTCCTTCATGTCGACCGCTCCGCGGCCCCACACATAACCGTCGGACACCGCCCCCGAGAACGGGTGGACACTCCAGTCGGCCGGTTCGGCGGGCACGACGTCGAGGTGGCCGTGGATCATCAGCGCCCCGCGCGAGGGATCGGCGCCCGGCAGCCGGGCGAAGACGTTGCCCCGGTTCGGTGCCCCGGCTTCGACGTACACGCACTCGTAGCCGACCTCTTCGAGCTGGGCTGCCACCCAGCGGGCGCAGTCGCCCTCACCCTTGGTGGTGTCGGGGTCTCCGGTGTTGGAGGTGTCGAAGCGAATCAGCGAACTGACGAGTTCGACGACCTCATCGGCGGGTCCTGTCACAACCACCATTCGTACCAGGGACACCGGGTTTGGGTTCGGGCCGCCTGATCCGATAGCCTTAGCTGCCCACACGGGATGTGGGCGGGTCCGAGTGGCGGAATGGCAGACGCGCTAGCTTGAGGTGCTAGTGCCCTATTAACGGGCGTGGGGGTTCAAGTCCCCCCTCGGACACAATTTGTTAGCTGTGTATATTACAAACCAGGTCCCATCTCGGTTGGAGCGGGTTTTCTGTATTTGCTGACGTCCGACACCGAGGCGCTGCCGTCTCCATGCAGCTGACTACGAACGCCAGCGCCGAAGTCCCACCGGGGACAGCAAACACCTTCCGCCGCGACACCTTCGGATGCAGCCTGGACGGAAGGCAACCAGCCACCATGACATCGACCGTCTCGGCGTCGCCAGCACCGCGGACGAATCGGTGTATCGGCCCGTTGCCACCTCGCCTCCGGCTTGCACAGGTCAATGGTCAATCTCTCAGGTCGTCGTTGCCGGACTTAGGAGTGGTATGTACAAATCACGGTTCAGTGAGTGTACAGTTCACGGTGTGGATGTATCCGTGACCGAGTTGCGCGCGCACCTGCGCGATTGGCTCGATCGAGTTCGGGCTGGTGGTGAGGTCGTCATCACCGACCGCGGGATTCCGGTCGCGCGACTCGCTGCGCTCGACAGCGCAGGCACCTTGGAGCGTCTCACGGCCGAAGGCGTGATTGGCAAGGCCACCGCGCAGCGGCCCGTCGCTGCGGGACGGTCCGGACCCCGACCGCGGCGGCCGGTGTCTGACCGGGTCAGCGACCAACGCCGCTGACCGGTGCCGCTCGTCTACTTCGACGCCAGCGCCTTCGTCAAACTTCTCACCACCGAGACAGGGAGCTCGCTGGCGTCCACGCTATGGGACGGCTGCGACGCCGCATTGTCCAGCCGCCTGGCCTACCCCGAAGTCCGCGCCGCACTCGCCGCGGCAGCCCGCAATCACGACCTAACCGAATCCGAGCTCGCCGAAGCCGAGCGTGACTGGGAGGACTTCTGGGCCGCCACCCGCCCAGTCGAACTCACCGAGACGGTCGAACAGCACGCCGGCCACCTCGCCCGAGCCCATGCCTTACGCGGAGCCGACGCTGTCCATCTGGCCAGCGCGTTGGCAGTCGGCGACCCCGACCTGATCATCGCCGTTTGGGACCGACGCCTGCACACCGGAGCCGTAGCCGCCGGGTGCCGAGTCGCCCCCGCCCAACTCGACCCCTAGCCCGACCGCCCGACATTAGAGTGAAGTTGCGTGCTGTGAGGTAGGCGAAGTTGTTGGTTGACCTGGGGTTGGTGTGGGTTCGGGCCCTGATTGTGTAGCCAGTAATTTCAGTGTGTCGCTGACATGCTGGTCCGAGTCTGTCTTGTAGCATTCAGTTATGGCGAAGCCCGTGCGGATGCATGTAGCCCGGACACCGAGTCGCTATGTGGACAAGGCCGGCAAGGTGCACCGCTACGAGTCGGTGCTGGTACGCCGCAGTTACCGCGACGGCAAGAAGGTCCGTCATGAGACGCTGGCCAACCTGTCGAAGCTGCCCGCCGAGGTGATCACCGCGGTTGAGGCGACCCTGAAGGGCACGCAGCTGGTGCCGGCCGGCAGCGAGTTCAGCATCGTGCGGTCGCTGCCGCACGGGCACGTGGCCGCGGTCGCGGCGATGGCGCGCAAGCTGGGCTTTCCCACGATGCTGGGACCGCCGTGCCGGCACCGCGATCTGGCGCTGGCGCTGATCGTGTCGCGGGTGGTGCGGCCGAAGTCGAAACTGTCCACGCGGGCCTGGTGGCCTGACACCACCCTGGGCGCCGATCTGGGGGTGGCCGGCGCGTCCACCGACGAGATCTACGCCGCGATGGACTGGCTCGCCGGCCGGCAGGAGGCGATCGAGCGCAAGCTCGCGGCCAAACACCTTGGGCCGGATGTGAACCCGGGCCGGATGGCATTGTTCGATCTGACCAGCGCGTGGGTGACCGGCCGGCACTGCGAGCTGGCCGCGCGCGGCTACTCCCGCGACGGCAAGAAAGGCTGTGAGCAGATCGAGTACGGGGTGCTCACCGACCCGGCCGGGCGCCCGGTGGCGGTGCGGGTGTTTGCGGGCAACACCGCCGACCCGGACGCGTTCACCCAAATCGTGCCCGCCGTCCGCGACGAGTTGGGCATCGAGCGGCTGGTGCTGGTGGGTGATCGCGGCATGATCACCTCCGCGCGCATCAAGGCGCTGCGCAAACTCAACGCCGACCCCGACACCGCCACCGATTTCGGGTGGATCACCGCGCTGCGCGCGCCCGCGATCGCCAAACTCGCCGCCGACGACGGGCCGCTGCAGATGAGCCTGTTCGACACCCAGGACCTGGCCGAGATCGCCCACCCCGACTACCCCGGCGAACGGCTGATCGCCTGCCGCAACCCAGCCCTGGCCGCCGAACGCACCCGCAAACGCACCGACATGCTGGCCGCGACCGACGAACTGCTCGCCGGGGTCGCCGACCGGGTCACCCGCGGCACCCTCACCGGCGCCGGCAACATCGGCATCGCGGTCGGCAAGGCCATCGGGAAATACAAGATGGGCAAGCACTTCCACACCACCATCACCGACACCACCCTCACCTACCGCCGCGACACCGACCGCATCGACGCCGAAGCCGCCCTCGACGGGATCTACGTGCTGCGCACCAGCGTCCACACCGAAGTCCTCGACTCCGCCGCGGTCGTGCAAAGCTACAAGAACCTGGCCAACGTCGAACGCGACTTCCGCATCATCAAGACCGACGACCTGGACCTGCGACCCATCCACCACCGCCGCGAGGACCGCGTCAAAGCCCACGTGCTGATCTGCCTGCTCGCCTGCTACCTCATCTGGCACCTGCGCAAGGCTTGGGCGCCACTGACATTCACCGACGAACACCCACCCCAGCGGGATAACCCGGTCGCGGCCGCACAGCGCTCACCCGAAGCCGACGCGAAGGCATCCCGCAAACACGACGCCGACGGCAACCCGCTGCGCAGCTTCGGCGGCCTACTTGCTCACCTGGCCACTCTCACCCGCAACCAGATCCGCTACCAGGACACCACCATCGAGGTGCCCATGCTCGCCGACCCCACCCCCGACCAACGCCGCGCCTTCGACCTGCTCGACACCCCCATCCCGCTCACCGCCGCCGCGAAGCCAGAACAACCACCCCGGCCAATCAGCCAATCCCCTGGCCAACCCAGTGATTCACTTACTCCAGCGGTCGCAACTTCGGGCTAGCCGCTGGTGACCGCAGAGTTTCCCCTGGTGTCCTTCATCTCCGTGACCCCCCAGGCCCGATCTGTGTTCCGTTTCCAGCTCCCGCCCGTCAAACCGTGCATGCGGTTCTCCCGCACACGGCTTACCGACGCTGTGATCGACCGCGCCCTTCACGACCAGCCCACCAGCTTCACCAACACCGGCGACCTGCGGTCGATCGCCGCCCCCGGCCAAGACATCCTTCAGTTGAGGTCGCCGGCGGTAGTGGCGGTGTCGTCGCCGAACCATTTCTCTTTGATCAGGTTGTAGCTGCCGTCTTCGTGCATGCCAATCAGCGTTTGGTTGACCGGTTTGCGCAGCGGGCTGCCCAGCGCGAGGACAAAACCCTGGTCTTCTTCGTGGAAGATCGGCCCGGCCACGACCGCGACGCCTTCGCCGCGGTGTGCGACGTAGTAGCGCAGCACCGGGGCGTCGCCGACGACCGCGTCGTAGCCGTCTGCGCGCAGGAGCGTGTAGGCGTCTTCGATGGTGGGGGTCTCGGTGGCGTCGATGCCTATATCCCGCAGGTATTGTGCGGCGGTGGTCCCGGCGACCACGGCCACCGATTTGCCGTAGAGGTCTGCGGGCCCGTTGACCTTGGCGTCGAGTTTGGCCACGGTCAGGGTGGCGCTGAGGCTGGCGGAGTAGAACGCGACGAACACGATCCCGGCGAAACCCCACAGGATCGCCAGCGCTTTGGTCAGCGCTCTGGTCGCTGAGGTGCTTTGCCGTCCGACCAGCGAACCCATGCCCCAGCCGAACGATTCAACGATGCCGGGGAAGTAGGACCGCGACACCACCGGCTTCTTGCTGCGCCGCTCGATCAGCCAGAAGATGTGCGCGGGCACGATGCTGACGACCACCGCGGCGCTGATCCAGATCAACATGGTGCGTGAGAGCAGCAGATCCAGATAGCCGCCCAGGCCGGGCACCGCGGGTCGGGTGTCGGCGACGGGCACGATGATCTGCAGCCCGGAGTCGATGGTGGCTTGGGAGAAGTCGAAGGCCTGTTCCCGCGCCGCGGTGATGGAGATTCCTCCGACCGCGACCTGGGCATCTCCGTTGGCCACGGCCGCGAGCTGTCCCCCGACGTCACCGGTGTCGAGATAGGTGGTGTCGTAGTCGAGTCGCTGGGCGATTTCGTCCCACAGGTCGACGCTGAACCCGGTCGGCTCACCGCTGCTGGTCGACATCACGAACGGTTCCAAGGTGTGCACAGCGACGGTGACCGGTCGCGGCGCGGGCTCGGGAGCGGGTTCGGGTTGCGCCGCGGCGGGTGGGGCCAGACCGAGCATTCCGATGAAGAACACCACCGTCAACGCGTACCAGCGCACACCGTTTCCCCTTCCCAGGATGTGATCGACGGTGGGCACACTACAGGTGGCAACGCACCCGTGGGGACGTCGGGAAACCGGCCACCGCCGTGTGCGGCCTTGAGACGATGCGGGTGCCCGGCGCCGGCGGTCCTGGCGCGAGCACCGTCACAGGCAAAGGTGACGGTAGGGTCAACGGCCGATCCTCACGACCAGAGACCTCTGGCACACCAAACGCACCCCGACGACAACCACGAGGAGAGACCCAGCGATGAGCGCGCAGCGCGAGAACTCCCAAGGACCGCCACGCTCGAATCCGGTCACCTCGACACTGCAGAGCATGAAGCTGGCGGTGTTCATCCCGGCCTCGGTGGCCGTCATCGGCTTAATCGGGTTCGCGGTGGCCTTCTCGGCCACCGCCCAAGGCGCGTTCACCCAGCTCAATGCCGCCATCACGAGCACGGTCGGGTGGTGGTACATCCTGGTCACCACCGGGTTCGTGATCTTCGCCCTGTATTGCGGATTCTCCAAGGTGGGATCCATCCGGCTGGGCCGCGACATCGAAAAACCCGAGTTCGGCTTCGTGGCCTGGCTGGCCATGTTGTTCAGCGCCGGGATGGGCATCGGGCTGGTGTTCTACGGGGTGGCCGAGCCGCTGACCCACTACGTCGACCCACCCGTGGCGCTGGGCGTGCCGGGTGCCACCGATGCTGCCGCCGAGCAGGCGATGTCGTTGACACTGCTGCACTGGGGCGTACATGCCTGGGCCATCTATGTTGTCGTCGGCCTGGGCATGGCCTACATGAGTTTCCGCCGCGGTCGACCACTGTCGGTGCGCTGGCTGCTGGAACCACTGATCGGCCGCGGCCGAGTCGAAGGACCCCTGGGCCACGCGGTTGACGTCGTCGCCGTCGTGGGCACTTTGTTCGGGGTCGCCACCTCGCTGGGCTTCGGCATCACCCAGATCGCCGCCGGGCTGGAATACCTCGGCTGGATCACCGTGAACAGCTGGTGGATCGTGGCGATGATCACGGTGATCACCACGATTGCCGCGGTGTCCGCAGTCAGCGGGATCGGCAAGGGCCTGAAGTGGCTGTCCAACATCAACATGGTGATGGCCGGGGCGCTGGCGCTGTTCGTGCTGCTACTGGGCCCCACCCTGTTCCTGCTGCAGGCCTGGGTGCACAACCTCGGCGGCTACCTGCAGTCGCTGCCGGCGCTGGCGCTGGCCACCGAACCCTTCACCGACGGCCAGTGGTTGGGCTCCTGGACGATCTTCTACTGGGGCTGGTGGATCAGCTGGGCGCCGTTCGTCGGCATGTTCATCGCGCGGATCTCCCGCGGCCGCACCATCCGCGAGTTCGTCATCACCGTCCTGCTCGTGCCCACCGTGATCGCCTCGATGTGGTTCACCATCTTCGGGGACTCTGCGATACTACGGCAGCGCAATGAGGCCAACATGCTCGTCGACGGCGCAGTCGACATCAACACCTCGCTGTTCCAGCTGCTCGACGGGCTTCCGCTGGGGATCATCACCAGCCTCATCGCGGTGGCAGTGATCGTGCTCTTCTTCATCACCTCCTCCGACTCGGGATCACTGGTCATCGACATCGTGTGCTCAGGCGGCGACCTGGACCCGCCGAAACCGACCCGCGTCTACTGGGCCACGCTGGAAGGGATGGCGGCCGCGGTGCTGCTGTTGGCCGGCGGCGCGGGATCACTGACCGCGCTGCAGACCGCCTCGATCATCACCGCGCTGCCGTTCTCCCTGGTCATGGTCGCCGCCTGCGTGGCGATGGTCCGCGCATTCCGCTACGACCTGGCCACCACCCCACGGCTGCTACGGATCTCCGAACCCGACCATCTGGCCGACAAGCTCACCGGAGCCCACCCTCGTCATGCTGTGTCGGCGACCCTGGCGGGGTTGGTCGCGGTGCGCACCGTCGCGATCGACACCTGCGAGGTGCACGAGAAAACCGGTGCGCTGACGATCAACGACCCCGTCGACCCCCTGGCCCCTGATTCCGATACCGTCACCGAGGCCGAACTCGAAGACGCCGAACAGCAGTACCGGGCCGCCCATCACCACAGCCAGCAGGGATAGCACCCGCCCGGCCCGACGCTGCAACACCACGACCGGGCGCAGTTGCCCAGCTGCGCCAGCTCAACTCGAAAGGTCAGGAAAGGTCGTCAGGAAAGGTCGTCAGGAAAGGTCAGGGTATGAACGTGTTAGTGGAGGATTGGGGGCTGAAATCGACCGGCGGGGCTGCCGATCAAGATGATCGCCAAGACGTTGGACATCTCGCTCAACACGGCGCGGTCTGTGTTGGCCAGTGACGGGCCACCGAAGTCGAAGTATGAGCGTCAACCCGCCGGCTGGGCCGTCGATGCGTTTGAGGACGCCTTGGCCTTCTCCATCGCGCGCAGCAGGGACAGCGACAGGAAAGTCATCGGTCCCATGTCCTTGAACTTGCCGCCGACGTTACCCGCGATGCCGCCCTGCACGGCGAGATCGCTGATCAGGTCGAGTTTGAGCTGTGGGCTGCCCTCGGCGAAGTCGAGGTCGGCCAGGTCCACCCACACGATGTTGGGCCGGGTGGTGGATTCGTAGACGTACCGCTTGTTGGTCAGATCCAGCACCACCTGCCAAATGGTCTGCGAGGCGTCGGGCTTGCCCGGATCAGGCGTGCGGAAAGGCTGAGCGGCGTTACGGATCACCGAGAACATGCTCGCGATCGCTTCCACCTGGTTGGACGGCTCGGGCAACCGGCCGGCGTAGAAGCTGGCCCGCGCGAACCGGTCGGGGGCCAGCGTGGAACCCGGCAGCGGCTCGGCGCCCCCGAGGCCCTCGAAGTTCTTCACCAACTCGAGCTGCTGATCGAAGGTGGGTGAGTTCGTCATCACCCGGAAGTCCTTGCTGTGGTAGACGTTCGGATGCCCGTCGACGTACTCGATGATCGCCGAGTCGCCGGTGGCGTCGTCGAGAGCCAGGTGAATAGTGGGTGGGTTGCCGCCGGTAGGGTCGTCCATCTGGACCACCTGGGGGTTGGTCTCGCCGGTCCAGGCGACCGCCTCGGCCACGGTCGCGAAGTTGTCGAGGAAATACTGCAGCCAGATCGCCTGACTCAGCTGGGTCCGCGAGTCGTCCGGCGCGCCGTAGGTGGATTCGGCCAGCCACAGCACGTGCCCGGCGAGGCCGGCCTCGTTGATGCCGTCCACCGAGATGATGTCGAACGCCGCCGCGATGACACTGCCGTACTTCGAGGTCCAGGTCAGCTTGCCGGCCACCCCGTCGTCCCGGGTCACCCCGCGCGGCTGCTTCCACAGGTTCGTCATGAGGTCCTTGTGGAAGTCCATGTTTCGTCCTACCAGAACCGCATCACCTGCGTCGGGCCACATAACTCGTGTGCACATCGGAGTGATCCTAACTTTCGCCACCCGATACTGCCGCAACTCGCCTGCCTGCAATCGCGGTGAAGAACGCCGAACATTCCCTTTGTCGATCTTATCGATCGACGACGAATGTGATGGTGAGGTTTCAAGCCGTACGGAATGTTCCCAACTACAGTGTGCTGCGCAATTGACGCATGAGTACCCGTAGAACCGGATATGTCAGTGTCATCCTACTCATAGCCGCAAGTTTCATGGCCTTGGCGCCCGCCGTCCACGCCGCTCCCGACTGGTCCGCGTTGAACGCCACCGGGTGCAGATCGCGGTACCGAGCCGCCGAGGGCAGCAGGCGCGCGACCGCCCATCCACCGGCTCCGATCCGCGATGTGAGAACTTTCCTGGTATCAGGTCAACCTGCCGGGCGCCGACCGATCCGATGTCACCGGGGGATCGGTGTGGGCCACGGTCGCGGCAGCGGACGCTGGCGAACGTGCATGGGCCACCAGAACCACTTCCCGAACAGGGCAGCGAGTGACGGTGTCATCAGTGAACGCACGACGAGCGTGTCGAACAGCAGGCCCAGACCGATGGTGGTCCCGACCTGTCCGATGACGGTCAGATCGCTGACCGCCATGGAGATCATCGTGAACGCGAAGACCAAGCCGGCCGAAGTGACCACCGATCCGGTGCCCGCCATCGACCGGATGATGCCGGTGTTCAGACCGGCGCGGATCTCCTCCTTCATCCGCGAGACCAGAAGCAGGTTGTAGTCCGCGCCGACGGCGAGCAGGACGATGACCGCCATAGGCAGCACCATCCAGTGCAGCGGGATCCCGATGAGGTGCTGCCAGATCAGAATCGACAGGCCGAACGATGCTCCGAGACTCAGAACCACGGTGCCGACGATGACTGCGGCGGCGACGATCGCCCGCGTGAGCACGACCATGATGAGGAAGATGAGGATCAGAGATGCGACCGCCGCGATGAGCAGGTCATAGTCCGCCCCCTGTTGCATGTCCTTATAGGTGGCGGCGCTGCCACCTACGTAGACCGTTGAACCTTCCAGCGGCGTGCCCTTGATGGCGTCGACGGCGGCGACCCGCAACGGTTCGATGTGCGCCGTACCCTCCTCGCTCAACGGGTCGCCCTGGTGGAACACGGTGAATCGGACAGCGTGACCGTCGGGCGAGAGGAACAGCTTGATGCCGCGCTGGAAGTCCGCCGTCTCGAATGCCTCCGGCGGAAGGTAGAAGGTCTCGTCGTTCATCGCGGCGTCGAACGCCTCACCCATCGCGGTGGCGTTCTCCTGCGCCGCCATGGTGTGGTCCTGCTGCGCCTTCTGTGCCTGGTACTGGTTGAGCAGCAGCTGTTTCTGGTTCTCAAGCGTCTGGATCTGTGCAGGCAACACAGCGGCCAACTGTGGCGTCAAAGTCGCCATCTCTTCGATGTCTGGCACCACGTCCGCCAAGTCGTCGGACAACGTGTTGATGCCGTCGAGGCTGTCGAAAACCGAGCGCAACGCCCAGCAGACCGGGATGTCGTAACAGTGCGGCTCCCAGTAGAAGTAGTTGCGGATCGGCCGGAAGAAGTCGTCGAAATCGGCCAGGTGGTCGCGGACCTCGCTGGTGTGCTCGGAGGTCGTCCTCATCTTGTCGGCCATTCGTCGCGTGACGTCGGCCATCTGGAGAGTGAGGCGATGCATCGTCTTCATCGAGTCGATGCTCGTCTGCAGGTCGTCAGCCTGCTTGAGCGTGTTCTCGAGCACTTTCTGCTGATAATCGTTGCTCATGATCTGGCCCGTGCCGCCCTGGCTGACGGTGTAGGCGAGCGACGCGTGCTCGATCGGCTTGCCGTCGGGCCGCGTGATCGTCTGCACCTGGGCGATCCCGTGCACACGGACCATCGCCTTGGCGATCTTGTCGATCACCAGGAAGTCGGCGGGGTTACGTAGGTCGTGATCGGCCTCCACCATGACGAGTTCGGGATTCATCTTGGCCTCGGAGAAATGCCGATTGGCGGCCGCGTAGCCGACATTGGCCGGCACGTCCTCGGGAAGGAAGATGCGGTCGTTATAAGTGGTGTGGTAGCCGGGCAGCGCCAATAAGCCCACCAGAGCCAGGACCACCGCCATGGTCAGCACCGCACCGGGCCAACGTACGGTGGCCGCTCCGACTCGACGCCACCCGCGGGCGCGCTTCGCCCCCTTGGGCTCCAGGATCCGCCCGAAACGCGTCAGGATCGAGATGACCGCCGGACCCAGCGTGAGCGCAGCGGCGACCACGGTCACCATGCCGATGGACAACGGGATGCCCATGGTGTGGAAGTACGGCAGTCGGGTGAAGTACAGGCACAGCGTCGCGCCCGCTATGGTCATGCCCGATGCCAGCACAACGTGCGCGGTGCCGTGAAACATCGTGTAATAGGCCGACTCTCGATCCTCACCTGCCCGTCTGGCCTCCTGATAGCGCCCGATGAAGAAGATGGCGTAGTCGGTGGCGGCGGCTATGGCCAACGTCACCAGCAAGTTGGTGGCAAACGTCGTGAGCCCGAAGACCTCATGATAGCCCAGGAACGCAACGATCCCCCGCGCGGAGAGCAGTCCGACGACCACCATGCCCATCGTGATCACCACCGTGACGATCGAGCGGTAGACCAGCAGCAGCATGGTGATGATGACGGCGAACGTCAGAGCCTCGATCGTCCTCATGCTGGCGTCGCCTACGGCGCGCTGATCCGTCGTCGTGGCCGCGGGCCCGGTGACGTAGGCCTGCACGCCGGCGGGTGGCTGGATTCCGGCGATGATCTCGCGCACCGCCTCGACCGACTCGTTGGCGAGCGCCTCGCCTTGATTACCGGCGATGTACACCTGCACGTAGGCGGCCTTGCCATCCATGCTCTGGGCGCCCGCAGCGGTCAAAGGGTCACCCCAGAAGTCCTGGACGTGCTGAACGTGAGTGGCGTCGGCGCGCAGCTGACGCACCAACTCGTCGTAGAACGCGTGCGCGTCGGCGCCCAGGGGTCCGTCACCCTCGAGCGCGATCATCACCGAGCTGCTGGTGGTGTACTCCTCAAAGACCGCGCCGACGCGCTTGGTGGCGATGAGCGCGGGCGCGTCATCGGGGCTCATCGAGATCGCGCGCATCTCACTGACGTCCTCGAGCTGCGGCACGGTGCCGTTGAGGACGGCCACGATCGCAATCCACGCCAGGACGATGGGAATGGCGAAGGTCCGGATGAACCGGGCCAGTGGCGACCGATGCGGTTCATGAGCAGCAGGAGGAAGGGCCTCGGTTACGCTGTCGCCGATGTGAGTCGTCATGCTGCCTTCACCAAGCAGTACGTCGCCGCGTTCACGCCCTCAGCCGTCCTTTCGTCTTCCACCTCACCGTCGACGGTGACCCGGCAACCGATGAACTGGCCGTCACCCTGTACGAGGAGATCGGGCCTGACCGACGGGATGGTCGTCTCCAACGTCAGAGTCCAAGGCAGGCTCACCTGCCCAGTCCGTTGCGGCAACCCGTTGAGGTCGGTGTAGTTGATGACCGCGAATGTGCCGGTGCCGAACACCTCGTAGGTGACGACCGTGGGGTTGAAGTTCTCCGCGGTGTCCGACCCCACCGGCGTCACCACTGCCCCATGCGATCCGAAGACCGACCGCAAGTACGAAATGCTGACAAAGCCGATCGCCAACGCCCCCACGATTAGCACAGGTAGCCACACCTTCTTGATCACGGTGATCATGCCAACACCTGCTTTCTTACCGGGTCGGGGGAAGGGAGTGCCGCGCCAATTTAGATAGTTAACCTAAACGGATGAAGTGGATTCGGTCAACCCGACTGACACTCACTCACCACAACCCGTTCCAGCCCGGCAACGAACCACGCCCGGCGCTGCACAGGACGCGGAGCACAGCACCGACGCGTTCCCGATGCCGCGGGTTCACTCACGCTCAGAGTCAATTGACTCCCCTCTCCGATCCGAGGACCTCGTCGTCTGTGCAGGAAGTCGCCGGCCTGAAAAATGGCGAGACCCAGCACTTCAGCCCAGACATTGAGCAGAAGTGTGCCCTTGGCTGCGGCTCGCCGATTCGAGGATGGCCTTCAGTGCCCACCCCTTAGCCGGGCCGGGGGCAACCCCGCCGGCCAGCGCCCGCTTGCGGAACACCTCCATGTGACGAGCCTCCGTCATTTGCGTCCACATCAGTCCGGCGGATCGTTATAAGGTACGTCCGAGAAATTCGGCGACTGCCGCGGTGAAGGCGTCGTTGTCATCGCCCGCAACCATGTGGCCCGTCCCGGAAACGTCCACCGCCTCGGCGTGCGGTACGACTTCGAGGAACTCTTCGACCGACTGCTGCGAGGTCACATCCGAGTGGACGCCGCGGACCAGAAGCGTTGGCGCTCGCACGTGGCGGGCCCCTTCGATGAGCAGTTCACTGATGGCGCCGAACTTCTCGGCGCCGGTTGCGGGGTCACCACGCAGGAACTCGGAGGTGGAGGTTATGACGGCCGGATCCCATCGCCAGATCCACCGACCGTCATCGCGCCGCCGCAAGACTTTGCGGAGTCCGTCCAGGCTCTTGGGGCGAGCGCGATGCCGGTTGTACTCGGCAATGACGTCCGCGGCGTCGCCGAGCGTCTCGAACCCGTCGGGATGGGCGGCCATGAAAGACACGACGCGGCGTGCTCCGTGGAACTCCATTCGCGGAGTGATGTCGACCAGGACGACGGCTCCCCACAGATCGGCGGGCGCCACCAAGTGCGTTCCCAACACGGTCATGCCGCCCAAGGATGCGCCGACGACAGCCGACGGGCGGTCGTCGCTGGCATATCTGCGAACCGCTAGCAGGTCGGATGCGAGCCGGTCGAGATCGTATCGACCCTCGGGGTCCCACTCGCTGTCGCCGTGGCCGCGGGCGTCATAGGCGACGACGGTATATCCACGCGCGTGTAAGCGGCGTGCCGTGGTCGCCCAGGCGTGGCGGTTCTGCCCACCACCGTGCAGCAGGAGGACAACTGCGCGGGCGGCTTCGTGTCGGTAGATATCGGCCACCAGGGCGGTCCCGTCTTCGGTACGGATGCGCTCGAAGGTGGAGATCATTCGGTGTGACCTCGACGGGCACGTCGGACGGCGCTCTTGTGGCTCGCCCCGATCACGAGGCACCTGCCCTCTGGCCGACGACGGTCACTGTTCCCTGCGCGGCGCATACCGCGCGCCCGGCGTTGGTGATGTCGATCCTGGCGACACCGCTACGCTTAGCCAGCGCAATGATCTCGGTGACCGCAACGCACACTCCACTGGACACCGGCTGCAAGAAGTTCAGTTTGAATTCCGTTGTGGCGACCCATGATCCAGGAGGGATCACCGGGTAGAACACCACACCCAAGCAGTGGTCGACCATCGCTGACAGGCATCCGCCATGCAGAGTGCCGAAGGGAGTCAACAAATCGGCCCGGGCATCCATTTCCACGACGAGCCGCCCGCCGGTGAACTCGGTGTGGCGGAAATCCAGGTACTTGGAGAGCCCTCCCGAGGTTCCCTCCGCGTGCTGGAACTCCTCGGCAATTTGCTGGTTGAACTGCGGGAAATCCATGGTCAGCGCCTCGTTTCGTTCACCGATACTGATGGCTTGGTCGAGACACTACTCCGCGCTTGTCGCAGTGACGCAACGGTGGGTGTCGGCCAGCAGAGCGGGAACCAGGAATCGGCGCAGGAAAGCGTCGATGCCTTCGGGGCTGCGGTGCCGGGGGCCACGAACCGAGAGCAAGCTGAGAATGGTGCGCAGGATCCATTCGGCGGCGTCATCGACCGACACGCCGGCTTCGAGTTGATCCCAATGCGCGGCGAACACGGGTCGAAGGAACTCGGCGACGAGTTCGAACAACGCCACCGACGTTCCCTCGGCCAGCCCCACGCCGGCGAGTTCATCGTCGCTGGCGAACAGCATTCCGATTATCGCTTCGCGGCGGGCGGCGCGTATCGTGACTGCGACGAAATCCAGTATCGCCGAACCCAAGTCGCTGTGCGCCAGGATCCGCCCGCTGATGCGGCGGAGGTAGCGTTCCGCTGCGCGCACGATAACTCCGGAAACGACGGATTCGCGACTCGGGAAGTAGCGATAGACCGTGGCGCGCGAGACGCCCGCCTGCCTGGCGATGTCTTCCATCGTGGTGGCTGACAGCCCCTTGCCTTGCAGGCACGTTTCGGCGGCATCGAGTAGGCGGTCGCGGGCCACATCGCGGCTTCGTGCAGGGGTCGCGTCGCCCCATCGCAACGATTTCTTCGTCACAGTGCAAGTATGCCGTGCCGAACCGATTCGTCCTGTCACATGCCGGGGGCTGTCCGAAGGAAGACAGATGTGACAATATCGCAGTCATGTCACATAGAAGACGTCGACGATGAACGTGACCTGACCATTGACCATCCCACCACGCACTCCGGTTGTCGTCGGCGTCGGTGAACTCACACACCGCGGCGAGGGCCCCGTCGATCCCATCGATTTGGCCTCCGAGGCCGCGCGCCGAGCACTGCAGGATGCTTCGGCCGCGATCCGGCACCGGATCGATACCGTGGCGACACCGGGAATCTTGATGGTTCCACGCGACAACCCCGCGTCGAGGATCGCCGAAGCGGCCGGGCTCACGCCGAACCGCCGCATCAGTTGTCCGGTCGGCGGCAACACACCCCAGTACCTCGTCGAGGTCCTCGGCCGCCGCATTTGGCGCGACGTCAGCGACGCGGTTCTGATCGTCGGAGCGGAAAGCGGCGCGTCAGCCCGCAAAGTCACACCCGGTGATGCGCTGTTGGCGCCGAAACCCGTTGCAGCACGGGACGAGTCACTCGGTGACACTCGCTCCGGACTGAGCGAAGCCGAGATGGGCGCCGGGTTGCATTGGCCGCACGAGGTGTACCCGATCTTCGAATCCGCGATTGCGGCCCGATCAGGCCGCACATTCGACGAGCAGCGCCGCTGGTTGGGAGAATTGATGGCTCCGTTCACGCAGGAAGCGGCCCGACATCCCGAGCAGGCCTGGTTTCCGCGTGCCCGCAGCGCCGACGAGCTCAGCACGGTCTCCCCGGCTAACCGGATGGTGTGCGAGCCGTATCCGAAGCTGCTCAACAGCATCATCACCGTGGACATGGCTGCCGCCTTCGTCATCATGGCCGCCGAAGTCGCCGAGGAGCTCGGAGTGCCCCGTGATCGTTGGGTCTTCCCGTGGTCGTCTGCCACCTGCAACGACGTGTACTTCCCGGTTCAGCGGCCCGATCTGGGTCGTTCCGCCGGAATAAAGGCAGCCGGCGCGGCAGTGCTGGCCGCCAGTGGACTCCACATCGACGACATCAGATGGTTCGATTTCTACTCGTGCTTTCCTTCCGCGGTCGAGGCGGCGATCGACGCCTTCGACCTCGACCCGGCGGATGCCCGCGGGTTCACGGTGACCGGCGGATTGCCCTACCACGGGGGGCCGGGCAACAACTATGTCAGCCATTCGATTGTCGAGATGGTGCGACGCTGCCGAAGCCAACACGACGCCGTGGGACTCGTGTCCGGCCTAGGCTGGTACATCACGAAGCACTCGTTGGGTCTGTGGTCGGCGACCCCACCGCCAACCGGATGGCAGACTCCGGACATGGCCGAAGCGCAGTCCGCGATTGACCGCACCGCTCTCGCGGTCGCTTCGCCCGCCGACGCATCCGGTAGGGCGACCATAGATGGCTACACCGTGGTGCACGGCCGTGATGAAGGCCCCTCCTGGGTGCCCATTTTCGCGCGCTTGACCGACGGTCGGCGCGTCGCGGCGCGCAACGACAGTGCCGAGGTGGCGGCGACAATGGCACAAGAGATGTGGGTCGGACACCAAGTCGCCGTGCGCCAGGTGGACGGACACGTCGAATTCGAACTGCCGTGAACGCCGACGCGCTCGTGCTGACCAAGCCGCGCACCCTCGAACGGCGCCATCTTCCGGTGCCGCGCGTCGACGACGAGTCCGGTCTCCTGCGAATCGAGGCGTGCGGGCTCTGCGGAACCGACCACGAGCAGTTCAGCGGACACCTGCCGGCGGAGTTCGCCTTCATCCCCGGACACGAAATCGTCGGCGTCATCGAGGAAATTGGTGACGCCGCACGCGAGCGTTGGGGCGTGTCGGTGGGCCAGCGAGTTGCCGTCGAGGTGTTCCGATCGTGTCGGGAGTGCCGGGAGTGCCGCCGCGGCGAGTATCGCAGATGCTCGCGCAACGGCCTGGCCACCATGTTCGGGTTCGTCGATGTAAACATCGCGCCCGGTCTGTGGGGAGGCTACGCCACCCACCTGCATCTACCCTTCGATGCGATGCTGTTGTCCGTTCCGGACGGACTCGACCCAGTCGTGGCGACGTTGTTCAATCCGCTTGGCGCAGGGATCAAATGGGCTGCCATGCTGCCCGAGACGGGGCCGGGCGACGTCGTCGCGGTTCTCGGACCAGGGATCCGTGGGATTTGTGCGGCCGTAGCAGCGAAGGAGGCGGGAGCGGCATTCGTCGCGATGACCGGGCTCGGCCCTCGGGACCGGCCTCGGCTAGCCGCAGCCCACAAGTTCGGCGTGGACCTGACCATCGACGTCACCCAAGAGGACCCCGCCCAGGCCCTGCAACAAGCGACTGGCCGGCTCGCAGATGTCGTCGTCGACGTGACCGCGAAGGCGCCAGCCGCCTTCGCGGACGCCATCGTACTTGCGCAGCCGGGCGGACGCGTAGTGGTCGCCGGCACCCGCGGCGGCGGAGGAGCGCCCGGCTTCGAGCCTGACCTGCTCGTATTCAAAGAACTACGCATCGTCGGTTCCTTGGGGGTCGACTACCCCGCCTACCAGAGCGCCATCAAGCTGCTGGTCTCGGGGCGTTGGCCTTTCGACGAACTGTCGCGCGAGGTTACCGGTTTCTCGGGCCTGCCCCGGCTGCTCGACATCCTGGCCGGCAACGAGGCGGAGCGGACCCCCGCGCTGCACAGCGTCTTTGTGCCGATCGCCTGACAGCGCCAGGTAGCGCCCAACCGAAAGGATCCACCGTGAGCAACCGAAGCCGGGTTGACATGCTCGACCTGACAGATGCCCGCCAGCGCGCCGCTCAATGCGGAATTCCCGCCGGCATGGCTGAACTGTCGGTCTTCAGAATCGCGCTCCACCAGCCCGGTGTGGCGGTCGCACTGCACGGACTGCTGGAGGCATTGCTGTGGAAGGGCGCGCTGGATGCACGTCTGCGGGAGCTGATCATCATGCGAATCGGCTGGGTCACTCGTTCGGTCTATGAATGGACGCAACACTGGAGGGTCGCCCGCTTGCTCGATGTGCCCGAACGCGACCTGCTCGCGGTGCGGGACTGGCGAAGCGCCAGCCACTTCGGCGAAACCGAGCGGGCGGTACTGGCGGCGACGGACGAGACGTTGCGCGACGGCACCATCTCGGATGAAACATGGGCTGCGTGTCAGCGTGCGTTGCACGGGGATCCGGCCGTCCTCGTCGAACTCGTCGCCGCGATCGGGAATTGGCGGTTGTTCTCCGCGCTTCTGCGCTCCTTGCACGTGCCGCTCGAAGATGGCCTCGACGCATGGCCCCCTGACGGAATTCGACCTTCCGTGGGCTAAACCTAGAACTGCATGCCGACGAGCTCCTGGCCGCGCAGGCGCTGCGAGATCACCTGGGTGATCCCGTCGCCCTGCATGGTCACGCCGTAGAGCGCGTCGGCGACCTCCATCGTCGCCTTCTGGTGGGTGATGACGATGAGCTGCGACCGTTCGCGCAGTTGCTCGAACAGGCTGATCAGCCGACGCAGATTGACATCGTCGAGCGCGGCCTCCACCTCGTCGAGCACGTAGAACGGCGACGGCCGGGCCCGGAAGATCGCCACCAACATGGCCACCGCGGTCAGCGACTTCTCCCCGCCCGACAGCAGCGAGAGCCGTTTGATCTTCTTGCCCGGCGGCCGCGCCTCGACCTCGATACCGGTGGTCAGCATGTCGCCGGGATCG
This sequence comes from Actinomycetota bacterium, assembly GCA_034189785.1. Lineage (GTDB taxonomy): Bacteria > Actinomycetota > Actinomycetes > Mycobacteriales > Mycobacteriaceae > Mycobacterium. Next base: position 16,243 of record JAXHUG010000031.1, on the reverse strand, counting down.
GTCAGCAGCAGCCTGCCCTCGCCGCCGGGGAACAGCGTGGCGAACACCTGGGTGAATTCACGCTCGACGTCGGCGTACGCCTCGGTGAACACCTGCAGGATGCGGTCGTCGACGTCGGCGATCACCTCGAGCAGGTCCCTGCGCGCGGCCTTGACGTCCTCAAGCTGGGCGGACAGGAAGTTGTACCGCTCCTCCAGGGCCGCGAACTCCTCCAGCGCAAGGGGATTGACCCGGCCGAGTTCTTTGAGCTCCTTGTCCGCCAGTTTGGCGCGACGCTCCTGCGTGCCCCGGTCGTACGGCATCGGCGCCGGTGCGACCACCTGCTCACCGCGTTCCTTGGCCTGTTCGTACTCCGCCATCTCCAGTTCCGTCGGCGGCAGCGCCACGTGCGGGCCGTACTCGGCGATCAGGTCGGCGGGCGCCATCCCGAACTGTTCGCCCACCGTGGCCTCGAGCTGTTCGATGCGCAGCGCGGCCTGGGCCTTGGCCACCTCGTCGCGGTGCAGCGCGTCGGTGAGCGCGGTGAGACGGGTGCCGAGTTCGTTGACCTGCTCGCGCGCGTTGCTCAGCGCCTCCGCCCGTTGCCGGCGTTCGGCAGCCAGCGCGTCGCGGTCGCGCGACGCGGCGGCGACGACGGCCCCAAGCCGCGCGGCGACCTGTCGGCCGGATTCGGCGACCGCACCGGCGACCGCGGCGGCGTGTTCGCGGGCCCGCTTGGCACGCTGCGCGCGCACCCGCGCCTCGCGTTCGGCGGCCGACGCACGGCGCAGCGAATCCGCTCGTCCGCGAACGGCATTGGCGCGTTCCTCGGCGGTGCGTACGGACAGCCGGGCCTCGACCTCGGCGGCGCGGGCGGCTTCGGCGGCCGCCGTCGACACCTGCCGGTCGACCGGTTCGGACTCGAACATCGGGGCCTGCTGCGCATTGTGCAGCCAGGTCTCGAGTTCGGTGAGTTCCTCGACGGTGCGGGTACGGCCGGCCTCGAGTTCGTCGCGTTGCCGGATCAGCCGCTGATACTCGTCGGCGGCCGCGCGGGCGTCCTGACCGAGCCGGCCGAGCTGTTCGTAGATCGACAAGATGGCGGCGTCGGATTCGTTGAGCGCGGCGAGTGCGTGTTCGGCGGCGTCCTGACGGGAGCGCTGTTCGGCCAGCGCACCCGACAGCGCAGCGGCCAGTTCACCGACCTGTTTCTCGGCGGCCTCGAGATCGGCGCGGGCCTTGTCGATCTCCGAGGCGATCTCCAGCGTGCTGGGTTTGCGGTCCGACCCGCCGCTGATCCAGCCCGCCCCCACCAGGTCGCCGTCGGCGGTCACCGCCCGCAACCTGGGCTGGCCGGTCACCACATCCAGCGCTGCGGCCAGATCCCCGACGATCGCGACGTCGGACAGCATCGCGGACACCGCACCGCGCAACCGCGCCGGGATGTCGACCACGTCAACGGCCCACACCGCGCCGGCGGGCAGCGGCGGCAGGTCGGCAGCGGGAGTCTCCGGCCAGTCGCCCAGCACGAGCGCAGCCCGTCCGCCGTCGAACTCCTTGAGCGCGGCGACCGCCGCGCGCGCGGCGCCGGAATTCTCCGCAGTCAGCGCGTCCGCTGCCGCCCCGAGCACCGCCGCCACCGCCACCTCGTGGCCGGGCCGCACCTTGACCAGCTCGGCGATTGAGCCGAAAAGCCCTGCACCCCCGTGGTTCTGCTGCAGCCACGCCGCCCCGTCGCGGCGGTCCAGGCCGACCGCAAGCGCGTCGATGCGCGCCCGCAGAGAGGCAACCCGCCGTTCGGCGGCCCGCTCGGCGGTCTGCAGTTCGGCCACCCGCTCGTCGGCCTGGCGCAGCGCCGCCACGGTGCGGTCGTGGTGCTCGTCGAGCCCGACCTCTCCTTCGTCGAGTTCACCGACGCGCGACTGCACTGTCTCGAACTCGGCCTGGGCGCCTTCGGCCTTGACGGCGGCTTCCTCGATGCCCACCGCCAACCGCGCCACGGTCTCGTCGATCGACTCCACGCGGATCCGCATGGTGTCGACTTGACCGGCCAGCCGTGCCAGGCCCTCGCGGCGGTCCGCCTCGGCGCGGGCGGCGGCCATGTGCGCCCGTTCGGCCTCGGCGGCGACTCGCTCGCATTCGGCCAGCTCGTCGCGCGTGGCCTCCAGAACTGCGCGGGACTCGGCGAGCTCGGCGAGCAGTTCGGCTTCGTGGGCCGCCATGTGGTCGGCCTCGGCCTCCAACTCGTCGGGATCACGGCCGGTCGGCGGCTCCGCTTCGGTGTCCAGCAGTTGGGTGCGCTCGTCGGCGATCCGCACGGTCGCGTTGACCCGTTCGGCCAGCGCCGAGAGCCGAAACCAGGTCCGCTGCGCCGCCTCGGCGTGCTCGGACAGTTCGGCCACCGCGGCCTCGTGGCCGTCGAGTTCGACCATTGCAGCCCCGAGCCGGGTGGTGATCTCGTCGTGCTCGCGGCGCAGCATGGTCTCGGTCTGGTGGGTGCTGTCGAACTCCGAGCGCCGGGTCACCAGATCGTCGGCGGCCAGCCGCAGCCGGGCGTCGCGCAGATCGGCCTGGATGGTCTGGGCGCGCCGCGCCATCTCGGCCTGGCGACCCAGCGGTTTGAGCTGGCGGCGCAGTTCGGTGGTGAGGTCCGTCAGCCGGGCCAGGTTGGCCTGCATCGAATCGAGCTTGCGGACCGCCTTCTCTTTGCGTTTGCGGTGCTTGAGCACGCCGGCGGCCTCTTCGATGAACGCGCGGCGGTCCTCCGGGCGGGATTCGAGGATCTCCGAGAGCTTGCCCTGCCCGACGATGACGTGCATCTCGCGGCCGATCCCCGAGTCGCTGAGCAGTTCCTGGACGTCCATCAGACGACAGTGGCTGCCGTTGATCTCGTATTCGCTGCCGCCGTCACGGAACATCCGGCGGGTGATCGACACATCGGAGTACTCGATGGGCAGCGCATTGTCGGAGTTGTCGATCGCTACGGTCACCTCGGCGCGGCCCAGCGGCGCGCGCGAGGACGTCCCGGCGAAGATGACGTCCTCCATCTTGCCGCCGCGTAACGTCTTGGCGCTGTGTTCGCCCATCACCCACGTCAGCGCGTCGACGACGTTCGATTTGCCCGACCCGTTGGGGCCGACCACACAGGTGATGCCCGGTTCGAACCGCAGAGTCGTCGGCGCTGCAAAGGACTTGAAGCCCTTGAGCGTCAGACTCTTCAGATGCATGAGGTGCCAGACTACCTAGCGCTCGTGGAATCCGGTGATCTGCTCGCGCGCGTCGGACCAGTCGGCGATGACCTTGTCGACCCGGCCCGGCGTGTCACCGCCCTCGAGCAGGCCGAGCAGGCGCTCACAGTCGTCGCGCGGCCCCTCGGCGACCACCTGGACGCGGCCGTCCGGTTTGTTGGCCGCGAATCCGGTCAGCCCGAGCTCGAGCGCCCGCGAGCGTGTCCACCAGCGGAAACCGACGCCCTGGACGCGGCCGTGCACCCAGGCGGTGAGGCGGACGTCAGGCCCGGCCGACATTCTTGACCTCGAACGTGACCTTGGTGCCCGACTTGAGTGTGCGTCCGACGGTGCACACCTGGTCGATGGCGCGTTCGACGACGGTCAGCAGCCGCGCCACCTCGGCGTCGGGCAGGCCGGTGAGGTCGACCTCGAGCGATTCCTCGAGCAGCGGATAGCGTTCCTGCTCGCGGTCGGCGGGCCCGGCGACGCGGATGGTCGCGGGATAGTCGTCGCCCAGCCGGCGGCGCAGCGGCTGGTCGCTGCTCATGCCGCTGCAGGCGGCGAGGGCGATCTTCAGCAGCTCGCCGGGGGTGAACACCCCTTCGACGTCTCCCGAGCCGACGAACACCTCCGCCCCGCGTGAGCTCCGCCCGGTATAGCGGCGCACCCCCGTGCGCTCCACCCACAAATCCGTCATGGCCCCATCTTCGCCGACCCGCCCGCGTCAGGTGCGCCGCACCCGCGGGCGCGGCTGGCAGCGCGGGCAGTAGAACGACGAGCGGTTCATGAACTTCTCGCGGCACATGATCGCCCCGCAGCGCCGGCACGGCTCACCCTCGCGGCCGTAGGCGTCCAGCGACCGGTCGAAGTATCCGGATTCACCGTTGACGTTGACGTAGAGCGGGTCGAAGGACGTGCCGCCCTGGCCGAGGGCCTCCGTCATCACCTCGGCCGCGGCGTCGAGCAGTTCGGCCAGCTTCGACCGGGTCAGGGCCGAGGCCAGCCGGGCGCCGTTGACCTTTGCCCGCCACAGCGCCTCGTCAGCGTAGATGTTGCCGATCCCTGATGCGACGGTCTGGTCGAGCAGCTGACGTTTGATCTCGGAATGCTTACCGTGCAACACCGTTACCACAGCATCGCGGTCGAACCGCGGGTCCAGCGGATCACGGGCCAGGTGCGCGACCGGGACCGGGACGTCGGTGCCGTCGACTTCGACGAGGTCGGCGAGCCGCCAGCCGCCGAACGTGCGCTGGTCGACGAAGCTCAGCGCGGTCCCGTCGTCGAGCAGCGCCGCGATCCGCAGGTGGTCCTCCTTCGGGACGGGCCCCAGCAGCATCTGCCCGCTCATCCCGAGGTGCACTACCAGAGCGGTGCCATCGTCGAGGGTCAGCCACAGATACTTTCCCCGCCTGCCGGTGCCGGTGATGCGCATACCGAGCAGCCGCGCCGTCAGATCGGCCGAACCCGCCTCGTGGCGCCGCACCGCCCGCGGGTGGTGCACCCGCACCGCGGCGATCGCCTTACCGGTGACGTGGGTGTCAAGACCCCGCCGGACGACCTCGACCTCAGGCAGTTCGGGCATCGACGGCTACGCGTCGACGTCCGTGGCGGACAGCGCCGTCCACGCCGCCGCGGCCGCCTTGAGTTCGGCTTCCTTCTTGGTGCGCCCTACGCCCCTGCCGTATTCGATGTCGGTGACGAGCACCGTGGCAGTGAACTCCTTGTCGTGGTCCGGACCGGTCGAGTTCACGACGTAGTGCGGAGCGCCGAGACCGCGCGCGGCCGTGAGTTCCTGCAGACTGCTCTTCCAGTCCAGACCGGCGCCCAACGTGGGAGCGGTGTCGAGCAGACCGGCGAACAACCGCAGGATGACCTCGCGGGTGACGGTGAGCCCATGCTCGACATAGATTGCGCCGAGCAGGGATTCGACCCCGTCGGCCAGGATGCTGGACTTGTCCGCACCGCCGGAGCCTTCCTCGCCCTTACCGAGCAGCAGGTAGGAGCCGAGGCCGTCGTCGCTCAGTTTGCGCCCGACGTCGGCAAGCGCCTGGGTGTTGACGATGCTGGCCCGCAGTTTGGCCAGGTCCCCCTCCGAGCGGTCGGGGTGGCGGTGGAACAGCTCCTCGGTGATGGTCAGCCCGAGCACCGCGTCGCCGAGGAATTCCAGCCGTTCGTTGGTGGGCAGTCCGCCGTGCTCGTAGGAGTAGCTGCGATGGGTCAGCGCGATGGTGAGCAGATCGTCGGGCAGTGTCACGCCGAGCGCCGCCAGCAGCGGGGAACGGTCCAGCGTCACTTCTCGTCTCGATCCAGCAGCCCGGCGAGTTTCGCCCAGCGTGGGTCGATCGTGTCGTGGTGGTGGCCGGGTCCGGCGGTGGCCAGCGCGGCCCCGCATTCGGCGCACAGCCCCGCACAGTCGGGGGTGCACAGCGCGACGAACGGCAGCGCCAGCCCGACCGCGTCGATGATCGGCTGTTCGAGATCGACGGTGTCGGGCACACCGCTGGCGCCGACGCGGCCCACCTCGTCCTCCTCGGTGGTGGCTTCGGTGGTGCTGTCGGGGTACGCGTACAACTCGGTCAGCTCGATCTCGACCCCACCGGTCACCGGCGTGAGGCATCGCGCGCATTCACCGGTGGTCGGCGCCGCCACCGTGCCGGTCACCAGCGCACCCTCCGACACCGCCTGGACGCGCAGGTCCATCGTCAGCGGGGCGCCCTCGGCGATACCGATCAGGTCCAGGCCGATCCGTGCCGGACTCGGCACTGTTTCCTGAAACGTCATCATCGAGCCGGGTCCCCGGCCCAGTCGCGAGATATCGAGCACCAGCGGCGATCGTGCTGCTCTGCCGTGCGTCGCCATGCCCCGATCCTACGGCGCAGGCCTGCGTGGCCTGCGCCGCACCGGGGGTGGTCGGGCTCAGCGCGCCGCGTAGTCGTGCGTGCCGGCGGCGGTGCGCAACTGGTGTCGGCCGCGACCCACCGAGCGCAGCGTGCCGTTGAGGAAGTCCTCGAACTCGGCGAGTTTGCTGTCGACGTAGATGTCGCATTCGCCGCGCAGGCGGTCCGCCTCGGCGTGGGCAGTGTCGATGAGCCGGGTGGCCTCGGCGGTCGCGGTGGAGACGATCTCCGTCTGCGAGACCAGGCGCTGCTGCTCCTTGATGCCCTCCTGGACGGCCTTCTCGTAGGCCAGGTTGCCGCTCTCGATCAGCCGGTCGGCCTCGGACTTGGCCCGGCCGGTGCTGGCGTCGTACTCGCGCTTGGCGGTGGCCATCACCCGCGATGCCTCTTCGCGCGCCTCGCCCACCATGCGTTCGCTGTGCTGACGGGCCTCGCCGACCATCCGGTCGGCTTGGGCCTTGGCGTCGGCCAGCAGGCGGTCGGCCTCGGCGCGGGCGTGGTTGACCATCGACTCGGCCTCGGCGCGCGCGTTGGTCACCATCGACTCCGAGTGCTCCTTGGCGCCGCGCAGCATGGAGTCGCGGGCGTCAAGCACGTCCTGGGCGTCGTCGAGTTCGCCGGGAATGGCGTCCTTGATGTCGTCGATCAACTCCAGGACGTCACCGCGAGGGACGACACACCCTGCCGTCATCGGCACGCCGCGGGCTTCTTCGACTATCGCGCCCAGTTCGTCGAGCGCTTCAAAAACTCGGTACACGGCAACACCCTCCAAGCGTCGTTTGTTGGCTACCAGTGTGCCTGGTGTTACGCCTGTGGCTCGACTTCTCGCGCCGGTGTGTCGCTCCGGCCAGGCACGTTCTGGCTCGGTGTTCACCGAGATTATGTCGAGTGCCGGCTCGGCGGCTCAGCGCAGTGCTGCGCCGATGACGTCGCGCGCCCGGTCGATCATCGACGCGAACGGGCCGACCGCGAAGTTGAGCTTCGCCGATTCGACACCCGGATGCGGTCGGGTCGGAGCGATCGCCTCCGCCGCCCGCACGGCCGACGCCAGCCGTTTGAGGTCGTCGGCGTCGAGTTCGCGCTGCAGTTTGTCGAATTCCTCCAGCTCCTCGAGTTCGGCGTGCTGGACCACGGCATCGCGGAACACCGCCAGTTCCTCGATGAACTCCGGCGAGCCGAAGGCCAGGCCCTCCAGCTTCGACAGCTGCTCCTTGGCGTCGTGCTCCTCGGCCAGCCGGGCATCGACGACCTCGTCTCCCCCGCCGACCTCCTGCCGCGCCCGCGGGTGGATCACCATCTCCTCGGCGGTCTCGTGCACCGCCAGAAGTTGGCGCAGTTCGGTGAAGGCCTTCTCGCGCGCCTCGTCCGAGGACGCAGAGAACACCTCCTCGAACATGTCCTTGATGAGGTTGTGCTGATCTTTGAGGAACCTGACGACGTCGTCGGTCGACTGGACGAATGTTTCAACCATGGCGAGAACCTCCGTGGACGGGCTGAGGCGGCGGCGCAATGGGCGGTACGCCACCCCACCCGTACCCCACCGGAGGTGGCTCAATCCCGAAGTTTCGCCTGCAACCGCACATTCACCGCGTCGGGCAGCAGCGCGGAGACGTCACCGCCGAGCGTGGCGACTTCCTTGGCCAGCGACGAGGAGACGAAGGAGTACTGCGGGGTCGAGGCGACGAAGAACGTGTCGACGCCCGCGACGTGCTTGTTCATCTGCGCCATCTGGAGTTCGTACTCGAAGTCGGTGCTGCTGCGCAGTCCCTTGACGATCGCGGAGTATCCCCACGCCCGGACGAGGTCCACGACCAGGCCCTGACCCGATTCGACCCGCAAATTCTGCAGATGCGCGCAGGATTCCGCGATCATCTCCATGCGCTCGTCGAGGGTGAACATGCCCTTCTTGTTCGGATTCACCAGCACCGCGACGACCACCTCGTCGAATTGCGCCGCGGCCCGCTCGAATATGTCGACGTGGCCGAGGGTCACCGGGTCGAACGATCCAGGACACACCGCGCCGCTCATGGGTGACGACCGTACCCGATCAAGGTCGGTCGTCACGGCGGCGGAGGTTCCTCGCGTTCGGCGATGTCCAGGCCGGTGTCGCCGTAGCGGCGCGAGGGCCATTGCGACCATCCGGGCGGCCAGGTCACACCGCCGCCCGACGCCCGCCGCTCGATGACCGCGATCGTGCCGTCGCGCGCCCAACCGCGCGCATCGAGCACGGCGAGCAGCGATTCCACCTCCCTGTCCGGCACGTCGTAGGGCGGATCGGCCAGCACCAGGTCGACGGGTCGGTCCGCACCGCCGGCCAGCACCGTCGCGACCGGGGCGCGCCGCACCTCGGCGGCCGCGCCGACACCGAGTTCGGCGATGTTGCGGCTGATCGTCGCCGCCGCCCGATGATCCTGCTCGACGAACACCGCCCGCGACGCACCCCGCGAAAGCGCCTCCAGGCCAAGGGCTCCCGATCCGGCATAGAGGTCGAGCACCGCGAGACAATGGAAGTCGAGGCGGGCGTCCAGCACATTGAACAGCGCCTCGCGCACCCGGTCCGATGTAGGGCGGGTTCCCTTGGGCGGCACCGAGATCCGGCGGCCCCCAAGTGTCCCGGCGATGATCCGGGTCAGCTGACGACCACCAGCAGGTCGCCGCCCTCGACCTGGGCGGTGGCCGAGACCGCGACCCGCTCGACGGTGCCGGCCTTGGGTGCGGTGATCGCGGCCTCCATCTTCATCGCCTCGATGGTCGCGATGGTCTCCCCGGCGATCACCGCGTCACCGACCTCGACGCCGACGGTCACCACTCCGGCGAACGGGGCGGCGATGTGGTCGGGATTGGCGCGGTCGGCCTTCTCCGCGATCGGCACGTCGCTCGCGACGCTGTGGTCGCGCACCAACACGGGGCGCAGCTGCCCGTTGAGGATGCACATCACCGTGCGCATCCCGCGTTCGTCCGGATCGGAGACCGCCTCGAGTCCGATGAGCAGTTCCACACCGCGTTCGAGCACGACGCGGTGCTCGTCACCGCGACGCAGGCCGTAGAAGAACTGGTTGGCGCTCAACCGCGAAGTGTCCCCGTAGGTCTCGCGGTGTGCCTCGAATTCCTTGGTGGGCCCGGGGAACAGCAGGCGGCTGAGCGCCGCCTGGCGTTTGATGCCCGGCTGGGCCAGCACCGCTTCGTCCTCGGCGGACAGTTCCTCGACGGGTTTGGCTTGGGCGCGTCCGGCCAGCGCCTTGCTGCGCAGCGGTTCCGGCCACCCGCCGGGCGGGTCGCCGAGTTCGCCGCGCAGGAAACTGATCACGCTGTCGGGGATGTCGAACCGGGCCGGATCCTCGGCGAACTCCTCGGCGGTGATACCCGCACCGACCAGCGCCAGCGCGAGGTCGCCGACCACCTTGCTCGACGGAGTCACCTTCACCAGCCGGCCCAGGATGCGGTCGGCGGCGGCGTAGGCCTCCTCGATCTCCTCGAAGCGGTCCCCCAGCCCGAGTGCGATCGCCTGCTGTCGCAGGTTGCTCAACTGACCGCCGGGGATCTCATGGCGGTAGACCCGCCCGGTGGGCGCCGGCAGCCCGGACTCGAAGGGGGCGTACACCTTTCGCAGGGCCTCCCAGTACGGCTCCAATTCGCACACCGCTTCCAGCGACAGTCCCGTGTCGTATTCGGTGTGCGCCGCCGCGGCGACGATCGAACTCAGCGCGGGCTGGCTGGTGGTGCCCGCCAGCGGGGCCGCGGCGCCGTCGACCGCGGAGGCACCCGCCTGCCACGCGACCAGATAGGTGGCCAGCTGACCACCCGGGGTGTCGTGGGTGTGCACGTGCACCGGCAGGTCGAAGCGCGAGCGCAGCGCAGCGACCAGTTTCGCCGCGGCCTGCGGGCGCAGCAGCCCCGCCATGTCCTTGATCGCCAGCACATGGGCGCCGGCCTCGACGATCCGTTCGGCCAGCCGAAGGTAGTAGTCCAGTGTGTAGAGGTTCTCCGCGGGGTTGGACAGGTCGCCGGTGTAGGACATCGCGACTTCGGCGACGGCCGTACCGGTTCGGCGCACGGCGTCGATCGCCGGGCGCATCGACTCAACGTTGTTGAGGGCGTCGAAGATGCGGTAGATGTCGATACCCGTCGCCGTCGCCTCCTCGACGAACGCCGTGGTGACCGTCTCCGGGTAAGGGGTGTAGCCCACGGTGTTCCGCCCGCGCAGCAGCATCTGCAGGCAGATGTTCGGCACCGCCTCGCGCAGGGCGGCCAGCCGCTCCCATGGGTCTTCCTTCAGGAAGCGCAGCGCCACATCGTAGGTCGCGCCGCCCCAGCATTCGAGCGACAGCAACTCCGGTGTCATCCGGGCGATGTGCGGTGCGACCATCAGCAGCCCGGTCGTGCGGATGCGGGTGGCCAGCAGAGACTGGTGGGCGTCCCGGAACGTGGTATCGGTCAGCCCGACCGCCGGTGAGTCCCGCATCCAGCGAGCGAAGCCTTCGGGCCCGAGCTCGACGAGCTTCTGCTTACTGCCTGCCTGCGGTGGTGCGGTGTGGTCGATCTGCGGAAGCTTGTCCTGCGGATACACCGTCGACGGCCGCGGTCCGTGTGGCTGGTTGACCGTCACGTCGGCCAGGTAGTTGAGGATCTTGGTGCCCCGGTCCGCCGGTGTCCGGGCGGTGAGCAGGTAGGGTCGTTCGTCGATGAACGACGTGGTGACGCGGCCCGCACGGAAATCCGGATCGTTGACAACGGCCTGCAGAAACGGGATGTTAGTCGACACACCGCGCACCCGGAACTCGGCGAGCGCGCGCCGCGCCCGCGCCACCACGGTGGAGAAGTCGCGGCCCCGGCAGGTCAGTTTGACCAGCATGGAGTCGAAGTGGGCGCTGATCTCCGCGCCGAGCACGGTGCCGCCGTCCAGTCGGATCCCCGCCCCGCCGGGCGAGCGGTAGCCGGTGATGCGTCCGGTGTCGGGGCGAAAGCCGTTGGCCGGGTCCTCGGTGGTGATCCGGCACTGCATCGCGTAACCCCGGATACCGCGGGCAAGCACGGCGTCCTGGCTCAGCCCGAGGTCGGCCAGTGTCTCGCCGTCGGCGATCCGCATCTGCGACGCCACCAGGTCGACGTCGGTGATCTCCTCGGTCACCGTGTGCTCGACCTGGATCCGCGGGTTCATCTCGATGAAGACGTGCCGGCCGCGTTCGTCGAGCAGGAACTCGACCGTGCCGGCGTAGCTGTAGCCGATCTGGCGGGCGAAGGCCACCGCGTCGGCGCAGATCCGTTCGCGCAGTTCGGGATCCAGGTTCGGCGCGGGTGCCAACTCGATGACCTTCTGGTGGCGCCGCTGCACGCTGCAGTCCCGTTCGAACAGGTGCGTGATGTTGCCCTGCCGATCGGCGAGGATCTGCACCTCGACGTGGCGGGGGTTGACGACCGCCTGTTCCAGGTAGACCATCGGATCGCCGAACGCCGACTCCGCCTCCCGGCTGGCCGCCTCGATCGCCTCTGCCAGCGCGTCGGAATCGGTGACCCGCCGCATACCGCGGCCGCCGCCGCCGGAGACCGCCTTGACGAACACCGGGAACTCCAAGTCGGCGGCCGCGGCGACCAGTTCGTCGAGCGATGACGAGGGCGCCGACGATCGCAGCACCGGCAGGCCGGCTGCGCGGGCGGCCTCGATGGCCCGCGACTTGTTGCCGGTCAGCTCCAGCAGTTCGGCCCGCGGGCCGATGAACGTGATGCCGGCCTCCGCGCACGCGGCCGCCAGTTCGGGGTTCTCGGAGAGGAAGCCGTACCCGGGGTACACCGCGTCGGCGCCCGCGTGTTCGGCGACCCGGATGATCTCGTCGACCGACAGGTAGGCACTGACCGGGTGGCCGATCTCGCCGATCTGATAGGACTCGTCGGCTTTGAGCCGGTGCAGCGAATTGCGGTCTTCGTACGGATACACCGCGACGGTGGCGATGCCCAGTTCGTATGCGGCGCGGAACGCTCGAATCGCGATCTCACCACGATTGGCGACCAGGACTTTGGAGATCACGCGCTACCCTATCCCGTTCCGGGCGCCGCCTACAAAAGGGTCGACCAGTAATCCCAGAATCGCACGAGTATGAGCAGGATCAGCGCGGTGAACCACAGGGCGGTCAGTGACCAGCGCCACTGGTGGACGGCGCGGGCGACGGTGTTGCCCGCCGATGGCCGCAAGGCGATCGACGCCGTCACCACCAGCAGCGGTATCGTCACCGCCCACACCACCATGCAGTAGGGGCACAGCGCCCCGATGCGGTAGAGACTCTGGAAGATCAACCAGTGCACGAAGACCGTGCCGAGCAGCGTGCCGATGGCCAGCCCGGACCAGTACCACCGCGGCAACCGCACATCGGCCACGGCCAGCACGCCGGTCACCGTCACGACGGTGAAGGCGGCGATGCCGATCAGGGGGTTCGGGAAACCGAAGATCGCGGCCTGCGGCGTGACCATCACCGATCCGCACGAGAGCACCGGGTTCAGCGAGCACGACGGGGTGTACGAGGGATCGATCAGCAGCTCGATCTTCTCGATGGTCAGCGTTGTGGCGGCGACCAAACCCACCACACCGGCGACGAGGACCCACACCGCGCTGGGTTTCGGCACCGCGGGCGCGGTCATCCGACGGGCCGACGAACCGGTCGACGAGACGGTGTCGGGTGCGGTGGCGGTCATGACGCGGGAGCCGGCGCCGCACCGTCCAGGCCGGGCACGTCGCCGACGATCTCCTTGATCTTGGCCACGAGCGCGTCGGGGGTCGACGGGTCGTAGTCCGCACCGTTGATGCGCACGGTAGGGGTGGCGCGTATCTCGGTGGCCGCGGCCATGCCCTTGACCATGTCGAGGTAGCGGCCCTTCTTGATGCAGTCGGGCACGGTTCCGCCGGCGCCGGCCTGGCGTGCCAGCTCGATCAGCTGCGCGTCACCGGGGTAGGTGCCGCCACCCTCGGCGGGCTGGATGCCTTCGGTGTAGAGAGCGGAGTGGAAGCGGCGGAAGGCGTCTTTGCTCTCGTCGGCGACGCAGTACGCGGCATTGGCGGCTCGTGACGAGTAGCCCTCACCCTGCGCATCGAGGATCGAGACCATGTAGTAGTCCGCCGCGACCGCTCCGGTGTCGATCAGCTTGTTGATGGTCGGGCCGAACTGGCGCTCGAAGTTGCCGCAGGCGGGACAGAGGAAGTCCTCGTAGAGCGACAGCACGGCCTTGGGCTCGCTGCTGCCCTTCTGGGTGACCAGGTTCTCGGAGGCCACCCGCACCGCGGTCGCCTCACCGGAGGCCGGCTTGTCCTCCGCCGACATCACGATGTAGACGACGAGCGCGACGGCGAACACCACGACAACTGCCGTGAGGCCGATCTGGACGAACAGATTGCGCTTGCGATCGGCCGCCTTCAGGTCATAGCGGGGCGTCTTCCTCGGTTTCGTGGCCACGCGGCAAGAGTACCGGCGAGGGTCCTAGCCGCGGCTCAGGTGGGCGCGCAGCGCCGAAATCATCGCCGCCGTGGCGGTGGCACTGTCGCCGCCGAGCGGAAAGAAGTTGACGAACCCGTGGATCAACGAGCGCTCCTCGCGCAGGTCGACGGGCACACCCGCCGCCCGCAACGCCTCGGCGTAAGCTATGCCCTCGTCGCGCAGCGGGTCGAAGCCGCCCGTGAGCACCAGCGCGGGGGGCAACCCGGACAGGTCGTCGGCTAACAGGGGGGACACGTCGGGATCGGTCGGATCCACCGTCGCCCCCTCGAGGTAGAGGTCCATGAACCAGTCCATGTCACGAGCGGTCAGGAAGTAGCCGTCGGAGAACAGCGTCTTGGACCGCGTCTCGCTGCGCACGTCGACGGCCGGATAGATCAGCAACTGCAGCGCCGGCAGGGGCGCTCCAGCGGTGCGTGCCCGCTGGGAGACGACGGCGGCAAGGTTGCCACCGGCGCTGTCCCCGCCCACCGCGATGCGGTCGGGGTCCACGCCCAGTTCGGCGGCGTGCTCGGTCGCCCACCGGAACGCCGCATATGCGTCGTCGGCCGCGGCGGGCGCCTTGTGTTCCGGCGCCAGCCGGTAATCCACCGAGAGCACGGTGATGCCGCCGTCGCGGCAGATCAGCCGACACAGGTCGTCGTGGGTGTCGAGGTCACCGATCACGAACCCGCCACCGTGGTAGAAGACCAGCAACGCGGAGCCGGCGTCCGAGGTCGTGGGGCGGTACAACCGCGCTGGAATGGCCTCGGCCGGACCGGGGATCGAGAGTTCGGTCACGTCGCACACGATGTTGGCGGGCAACATCCCGGCGGTGATTGCCAGTTGACGCCGCGATACCGCGACATCGTCGCTGGCCACCAAGCCGCTGATCCCGGCGGCACGCTGGGCGGCCAGCAACAGCTGCAGTGTGGTGTCGAGCGTGTTTCCGTCGACGGTGATCGACCGAAAGCCCAGCAGCGCGCGCTTGAGCGGGTCGGGCAGCAGCGGAAGGATCCGCAGTGTCGCCCGGGTCGCTCCGTTCACCAGGGTGTCGCGCACGCCGTTCTTGCCCTGGCGTGCCGGATCACCACCGCGGGCGGTGGGCCCGGCGGGCGGTGCGGCGGCTGGCAGACTCGGCGGCATCGGGACCTCCTTCGGTCGCGTTGAACGACGGCGATTCGATACCTCACCTCGGCTTGGGCGTCTGGCAGACACCGCCCGAAGACACCGAATGCGCGGCCGCGGCGGCGCTCGCCGCCAGCTATCGACACGTCGATAGCCACAGCGTACGGCAACTCGGAACAGACTGGCAGGGCGATCGCACAGTCCGGGCTGGAATGTTCGCAGGTGTACCTCGTCTACGTTTACCAAGGTCTACGTCTACCAAGGTCTCCGTCTACCAAGCTATGGAACTCCGAGCAGAGCTACGACACGACGCTGTCCGCCTTCGGCCTCAGCATGAACTGCGAGACGTCCATACGCAGTTGGGAAACCCGACCGAGGCATGGAGTCCGCTCGGGGAACGGTCGCTGCTGACCCCACCACGGCTGTGGCGACCCGTCGCCGAGTCACCCGGAACCCCAGCACGGGCTGATTAGGTGGCATAGACGACTCGGTAATATCGTCATCCCCAAGTCGGTGAACCCACAGCGGATTGAGAGCAACTTCGACGTGTTCGGTTTCGATCTGACCGAGCGGACATGGCGTCCATCTCGGCTCTCGAGAACGGCTCTCACCTGGGTCCAGACCCCGAAACCTTCAACTTCTTCACAGGGTAGGTGACATGACGTCAACGCGCGGTGAGGCAGCCGGCATCCCCTCCGTCGCCCTCAACGACGGACACTCGATCCCGGTCATCGGTCTCGGCGTCGGTGAACTCACCGATGCCGAGGCTGAACGGTCGGTGGCCGCCGCGCTCGAGGCCGGCTACCGATTGATCGACACGGCAGCGGTCTATGGCAACGAGGCCGCGGTCGGCCGTGCGGTCAACGCCTCGGGCATTCCCCGCGACGAGATCTACGTGACCACCAAGCTGGCGGTGGCCGATCAGGGCTTCGGGACCTCGCAGGACGCCGCCCGCGCCAGCCTCGAACGCCTCGGCCTCGACTACGTCGACCTGTACCTGATCCACTGGCCCGCCGGTGACCACGGCAAGTACATCGACAGCTGGGGCGGGTTGATGAAGGTCAAGCAGGACGGTATAGCCCGCTCGATCGGGGTGTGCAACTTCAACGCCGAGCATCTGTCGAACATCATCGACCTGTCGTTCTTCACCCCGGCGATCAACCAGATCGAGCTGCACCCGCTGCTCAACCAGGCCGAGCTGCGCGAGGTCAACGCCGGTTACGGCATCGTGACCGAGGCCTACGGACCCCTGGGTGTCGGCCGCCTGCTGGATCACGCAGCGGTGACCGGTGTCGCCCGGGCCCACGACAAGACGCCGGCGCAGGTCCTGCTGCGCTGGAGCATCCAGCTGGGCAACGTGGTGATCTCGCGCTCGGCCAACCCCGAGCGGGTCGAGTCCAACCTCGAGGTGTTCGACTTCGAGCTGACCGACGACGAGATGGCCACTCTCAACTGTCTCGACGAGGGCACCCGCTTCCGCCCCGACCCGGAGACCTACACAGGGCCGTAGGGCTGAGTACTCTTCTCGTAGTCGGGCGGCGCCTTGCGCCGG
>JAXHUG010000030.1:0-55276 GCA_034189785.1 Actinomycetota bacterium | reverse complement strand
GTCTCCGGCGGATTCGGCGCCGGGAAGACGACGTTCGTGGGCGCGGTGTCGGAGATCATGCCGCTGCGTACCGAGGAGCTGGTCACCAACGCCTCGGCCGGAGTGGACGGACTCGAGGGCATCCCCGACAAGCGCACCACCACCGTGGCGATGGACTTCGGCCGCATCACGCTGGCCGACGACCTGGTCCTGTACCTGTTCGGCACACCGGGGCAGCGGCGGTTCTGGTTCATGTGGGATGACCTGACCCGCGGTGCGATCGGCGCGGTCATCCTCGTCGACGTCCGCCGCCTGCAGGACAGCTTCGCCGCGGTGGACTTCTTCGAGGCGCGCAACCTGCCGTTCTTGGTCGCCGTCAACGAATTCGACGGTGCACCAAGACATTCCACCGATGCGGTGCGTAAGGCGTTGGCGCTGTCCCCGCACATCCCGGTCATCACCGTCGACGCCCGAAGCCGCGAGTCGGCCAAGGTCGCGCTCATCGCGATCACCGAATACTCCCTCGACAGCCTTTCGGCACTGCCGGGTTGAGGATGGCCGAGTGGAATGACGAGGAGTTCATCGGCCGGGACTTCCGTGACGAGGACCTGAGCCGGCTGCGCACCGAGCGGGTGGTGTTCGACGGATGTGATTTCAGCGGTGTCGACATATCGGAGTCCGAGCACGTAGGCTCCGCGTTCCGCAACTGCGCGTTCCGACGGGCGTCGCTGTGGCACAGCACATTCCGCAACTGCAGCATGCTGGGTTCGGTGTTCACAGAGTGCCGGCTGCGGCCACTGACGCTCGTCGAGGTGGACCTGACGCTCGCCGTGCTCGGCGGATGCGATCTGCGCAAGGTCGACCTGTCGGACTGCCGGCTGCGGGAAGCCAGTCTGATCGGCGCGGATCTGCGCGAGGCGGTGCTGCAGCGCGCCGACCTGCGGGGCGCCCGCGTGCAGAACACCCGTTTCGAGGGTGCGGATCTACGCGGTGCACGCATCGACCCGACGCTGTGGACCACCGCGGCGGTGCGTGGAGCGCGCATCGACATCGAGCAGGCACTGGCGTACGCCGCCGCGCACGGCCTCGACGTGCACGGCGGGTGACGGCGCCGTCATCACCGGCGTCCTCCGCCGCACCCGCCGCCCGGTCCGGTGTCGGCACGGCCGCAAAAGACAAAACCACCGCGACACGTATGTGATTCAGCTCCGGCGCGTCACCGGCTCTTGCGCTGCGGGCACACTGGATCGAGACGAGACTGTGCCGATGCCCCGCGATACCATGAGCCGCACCGTCGGCGCCGGACTCGAGGTCGAGGTCACCGCGCACACCACGCTCGAGTTCCAGATTGCGCTCGCCGCGCATCCGGGCGCCGACATCACCGAGGTGCTGACGTTCCGCCACGACGGCACATCCGTCGAGGCGCAGGAGATGATCGGCGAACACGGCACCCGCATCCACAAGTTCGCCGTCGCGCCGGGGACGGTGACCGCGTCCTACGAGGCGACCATCCGGGGGTTCGCGGCGCCGCCCGAGGTCCGCGACATCGACCTGTCGACCTATCTGCGGCCCAGTCGCTATGCCGAGGCGGACAAGTTCTTCGGTTTCGCCGCAACGGAATTCGGCGACTTCACCGACTCCGAAGCGCTACTGGAGAGGGTGTCGTCGTGGGTCGGCGCCCGCCTCGACTACGTCCCCGGGTGGAGCGATCCCATCGACGGCGCCGCGGACACGCTGCTGGCCGGCGCGGGCGTCTGCCGGGATTACGCCCATCTGGTCATCGCGATGCTGCGCGCGGTGAACGTCCCGGCCCGCCTGGTCTCCGTCTACGCACCCGGATGCAGCCCGATGGATTTCCACGCCGTCGCCGAGGCCTACGTCGAAGGGCAGTGGCGGGTGGTCGACGCGACCTGTCTGGCGCCGCGACAGTCAATGGTGCGCATCGCTACCGGGCGGGACGCCGCCGACACCGCATTCCTGGACAACCACGACGGGTCGATCATGTTGCAGAACATGACCGTCACCGCTGTCGTGGACGGGGAGTTGCCGCGGGATTCGGTGTCCGACCTGGTCACTCTGCACTGAAGTCACACTCTGCACCGAAAGCCCGGCCAGTGCGCATGCCGCTGTATACCCGGATAGGGGTGCCGGTCACGGTCGATCGCCAGCGGGCTCAGCGCCAGGCCGGTGACGAACGCGCTCAGGTGGCCGACCTCGGTGAACGTCGGCTGGATGAGCGCGTTGGCCGCCAGCACCGCGACCCCGGCCGCGCGCACCCTGCTCCGGTACCGTCGGGGCAGGTACGCCAAGAGCGTTCCGGTGACGCCGAGCAGGAAGTAGCTGACCCCCACGTCGTGGGCGTCGGCCAGCCGCAGCGGCGCCTGCTCGGCGCGGATGGACCAGCGTAGGTAGCCCTGCCCGAGAAAGGTTCCGATGACATGGGCGGCGGCGCCGACGACGAGCCAACGGAAGGTTCCCAGGCGGCGTTCGGCGGGGGCCAGGACGGCGGCGAACGGCGGCGCGTACGGCCACCACCTCTTTCCGTCGAGCCAGAACAGGCTCGCGGCCAGTACCCGCGTCGGCTCCTCGGACAGGTGGTTGAGATTGGTCGACTGGCTGCGCAGCAGCTGCGAGCGCTCGCGGCCGGCGCTGCGCTGCACACGGGTAGTGACGGCGAGGACGGCCAGCCACATGAAGGTCCCCGGTGCGTCGGCCAGATGGCGTCCGACCACTCCGAAGGCGCGTGTCACCTGGTGAATCTACCGGTCAGGTGAATCTACCGGTCAGCCGGCCTGCAGTGTGTCCTGCGGACTCAGGCCGCAGGAGCCGCAGTAGAGCTCCTCGAACGACCGCACCAGCCGGCCCGGGTGTCCCGTTCCGGAAGATCTTGTCGACGTCGACATCACGCGCTGCTGAGCCGGATCTTCCAGCGAACGAACCCCACGTAGGCGATGCTCAGCAAAGCGAGCATGCCCATGTCGAACCACCACACGGATGCGGTGTGCTCCCAGTGTGAATCCTTCGGCGTCAGCGGGCCGGGGACCAGCTTGATCAGGTCCACCGTCGACGCGGAGGCGGCGAAGCCCCAGCGCGCCGGCGTGAACCACGACAGCTGGTCGAGGACCAACCGGTCGGTCACCGGGATCATGCCGCCGGAGAACACCAGCTGACTCATCACCGCGACGACCAGGAGCGGCATGATCTGTTCGTTGGACTTCGCCAGCGCCGACAGGGCCAGGCCGACCATCGCGGCGGTCACCGTCGTCGCCGCCATCACCACGAACAACTCGGCCGTCGGGCTCAGGAAGGTCAGCGCCCCCTGAGTGGGAGCGCCCTTACCCACGATGGTGATCGCCGTGACGATCGTCGACTGCAGGATCGCGAACACCGCGTAGATGCACACCTTGGCCAGCAGATAGGCGGTGGTGGACAGGCCGACGGCCTGTTCGCGGCGGAAGATGGCGCGTTCACCGATCAGGTCGCGGACCGTCAGCGCAGTGCCCATGAAGATCGCGCCGACGTTCAGCAGGACCAGGATCTGGCCGGGTTCGTTGGGGGCCTCGCCCATCGGATCGGGCACCCCGAATCCGACGGTGCCCGGCACCGACAGCGACAGCACCCCCATGATGAACGGCAGCAAGGCCAAAAAGACGAAGTAGCCGCGGTCGGAGACGATCAAGCGCATCTGACGGCGCGCGATGGTCGAGAACTGCCGCCGCAGGCTCGTCTTCGACGGCTCGCCGAGGTTGCTGGGTTCGTCCTCGGTCGTGGGTTGGTCCGGTGGTGGGCCGTTGAGCGAGAGGAACCTGTGGTTGGCGCCGTCGGGATCGCTGGCCACAGAGCTGAAGATGTCGGCCCAGTTCGTGGTGCCCATCGACCGGCCGATCTGGCTGGGCGGACCGCAGAACGCGGTCTTGCCGCCCGGTGCCAGCAGCAGCACCTGATCGCAGACGTCGAGGTAGGTCAGGGAGTGCGTCACCACCAGCACGACGCGGCCGGCGTCGGCCAGGTGGCGCAGCATGGTCATGACCTGACGGTCCAGCGCGGGGTCCAGGCCGGAGGTCGGCTCGTCGAGGATCAGCAGCGACGGGCCGGTCAGCAGTTCCAACGCGACCGAGGCGCGTTTGCGCTGGCCGCCGGACAGCTTGTCCACGCGGGTCTCGAGCTGCTTGGTCATCTCGAGTTCCTCGAGGACCTGCATCACGACCTGTTCGCGGTCTTCTCTGGTGGTGTCCGGCGGCAGCCGCAGCTCCGCGGCGTACATCAGCGCCTGTTTGACGGTGAGCTGACCGTGGACGACGTCGTCCTGGGGGACCATGCCTATCCGGGAGCGCAGCGAGGCGTACTCGGCGTGGATGTTGTGGCCCTCGAACGTCACCGATCCGGCCGTGGGATGGGTGTAGCCGGCCACCAGTCGCGCGAACGTCGACTTGCCCGCGCCGGACGGCCCGATGACGGCGGTCAGCGTGCCCGGGCGGGCGGTCAGCGAGATGTTGTCCAGCAGCGTCTTGTTGTTCTCGATCGTCCACGTGACGGCGCGCACGTCGAGGCCGCCGGTGGCGGTGGCGGCGGCGGTCTCGGTCCGGCGGGCCAGCGTGCCGCCGCTGAACACCAGGTCGATATTGCCGATGGTGACCACGTCACCGTCGCGCAGCAGCGCCGACTCGACGCGGGCGCCGTTGACGAACGTGCCGTTGATACTGCGGGCGTCGATGATCTCGGTGCCGCCGGCCGTCGGGACCAGGAAGGCGTGGTGTCGGGACGCCAGCACGTCGGGGATGACGATGTCGTTGTCGCTCGCGCGGCCGATTTTGATCGCTCCGGCCGGTGTCTCCGGCGTCCGGCCCGGCCGCAGGATCTTGAGCATGCTCGTGGCGAGGCTGCCCGCGTCACCGGAGCGCGGTGCCGCCGTCGGGCCCATCCGGGTCACGGGTTCGAGCCCGGCGGGCTCCGACTGCGGTGGAGACGAGGCGGCGCGGGTGGCCGGTGGGCGCATCGGCGGGTGCGTCCCGGTCGGGTACCGCGGTTGCGGCCGTGACATCGGCGGCGGCGGGGGAGGCGGCGGCGCCGACGGTGCCCAACCGCCGGTGGCGGCGCGCGCGACGGGGACGGGGGTGGTCTGCGGGGGCCGGCCGGCCGAACCCTGGTGGCGGCCGATCTCGACGGTCAGCTGCGGGCCGTCGGGGCCGCCGATGTTGAGGCTCTGTCCGTCGCGGATGTCGACGGCGGGCACGCGCCGGCCGTTGACGAACATGCCGTTGAGGCTGCCGTTGTCGATCGCCACCCAGCGGCCCTGGTCGAACCGCAACACCAGGTGCGCGCGGGAGACCAGGGGGTGGGCGATACGTACGTCGGCCCGCAGATCCCGGCCGATGACAATGTCGTTGCCAGGGGCGAAAGTGCGGGTGGATCCTTCGTACCGAACGGTCAGCGCAGGTGGGGACGGTCGGCTCATCGGGACCAACTGTATAGGGAGGGCAGGCGATCCCGGCTGATCGTCACCTCGCGTCGGCGAGGCTCGGCACCGCGGCATCCGGGTAGCGGTCACCGGCGTCCCATACGTCCCAGGTCTGCACACCCCAGAACGACAGCAACGCACCGGCCCCCTCGGGGCTCATCGGTGGGTGTGGCGGTAGACCGGCGCCATGCACGTGTCGCAGTCCTTGGCCGGGGTGAACACATCGGGCTGGGTGTCCATACCGGCAGCCTGCCACAATGTCTGGCGTGGGTGCGATAACGCTCGATGGGAAAGCCACGCGGGACGAGATCTTCGTCGACCTCAAGGAACGGGTGGCGGCGCTCACCGAACAGGAGCGCACACCGGGGCTCGGCACCGTGCTGGTCGGTGACGATCCCGGTTCCCGGGCCTATGTGCGCGGTAAGCACTCCGACTGCGCAAAGGTCGGCATCACCTCGATCCGCCGTGACCTGCCCGCCGACATCTCCCAGGCCGAACTCGACGCGACGATTGACGAGCTCAACGCCAATCCCGAGTGCACCGGCTACATCGTGCAGCTGCCGCTGCCCAGGCACCTCGACGAGAACCCCGCGCTCGAGCGCATCGACCCGGGCAAGGACGCCGACGGTCTGCATCCGACGAATCTGGGCCGGCTGGTGCTCAACGAGCCCGCACCGCTGCCGTGCACGCCGCGCGGGATCGTGCACCTGCTGCGCCGGTACGGGGTCGAGATCGCCGGCGCGCATGTCGTGGTGATCGGCCGCGGCGTGACGGTCGGGCGGCCACTCGGGCTGCTGCTGACCCGCCGCTCGGAGAACGCCACAGTCACGTTGTGCCACACCGCAACCCGGCATCTGGCGCAGTTCACCCGCGACGCCGACATCATCGTCGCCGCGGCGGGTGTGCCGCACATGGTGACCGCCGAGATGGTGCGACCGGGTGCGGCGGTGATCGATGTCGGGGTCAGCCGCGACGACAACGGCAAGCTCGTCGGCGACGTGGCGCCCGACGTGTGGGAGGTGGCCGGACACGTGTCGCCCAACCCGGGTGGCGTGGGTCCGCTGACCCGGGCATTCCTGCTGACCAACGTCGTCGAACGCGCCGAGGCACTCGCGCGCGGGTGACTGCGTGATGAGCGCTCGCGCGAAGAACCGATGACACCCAGAGAGTTCGCCCGCAAGGTCTTCGCGGGGCAGTGGCCGATCATGGTGGTCGGCCTGATCTTCGTGGCCGCGTTCGCCCTCGTGATCGCCGGTTACTGGCGCCGCGGCGCGCTGGTGATCGCCGTCGGCGTGGGAGTAGCTGCGGCGCTGCGTATTTCGCTGACCGACGAGCAGGCCGGACTTCTCGCGGTGCGCAGCAGGGCCATCGACTTCGCCATGACCTCGACGGTCAGCGCGATCATGTTCTACGTCGCGTGGACCATCGACCCGCTCGGCACGGGCTAGCGTTCGCCCTGGACACCGCCGCCCACTGTGCGGCGGAACAACGGGAAGTCGAACCACGGCCGCCACGGCCGGTCATCAGCGTGGGACCAGCGACGGCGGCAGAGATGCGCTGAGCGGATCCGCCGCGAGGCGGTGCGCACTCAGGCCAGCGTCGCCCGGATGCACACCGTCACGTAGGGCAATGCCAGACCGGTCGTGTTGACCAGCGCCGGGTGGGTGGCCAGCAGTTCGCGGACCCGGTCGAGCGTGCGGGTGCGCACATCGGCCGGTGAGGTGATGCAGTAGCTGCGCGAGGCCACCAGGTCGATGAGTGCCTGCGGCGTCAGGTAATTCGTCCACTCGACGTGGTGGCGCTCGAGGGCGGTGAACGGGCCGGGCAGCGACACCTCGTCGGTGAACGGGTCGTTCTCGTGGCCGATGATGTTCCCGAGATCCTTGACCCAGCCAAGTCTTTCGTCACGGGTGTTCCACACCAGCCCGAGCCGCCCGCCCGGCCGCAGCACGCGGCTGACCTCCTCGACGGCACGCTCCGGGTCGAACCAGTGCCAGGCCTGGGCGACGAGCACCGCGTCGACACTGTCGTCGGCCAGCGGGATCTCCTCGGCCGTGCCGAGCAGCGCCGGGGTCTCGGGCAGCGACTGGGTCAGCACCTCGAGCATCTCGGGGACAGGGTCGACGGCGATCACGTCCAGGCCGCGTTCGACCAGTCGCGTGGTCAGCTTGCCGGTACCCGCGCCGAGGTCGAGCACGGTGTGCGCGCCCCGCGGGAGCAGCCAGTCGATCGCCTCCGGCGGATACGACGGTCTGCCCCGCTCGTAGGCCGCGGCCTGCTCGCCGAACGACAGAGACGGATCGGCCGGTCCCTGGGTCATCGCGTCGCCAACTCCAGCGTGCGCCGGATGAGCTTGCCGACGGCCTCCGTCTCGACCAGGAACCCGTCGTGGCCGTGGGCCGAATCGACCACGTCCAGACCGGTACAGCCCGGCAGCAGTTCGGCCAACTCCTGCTGCAGCCGCAGGGGGTAGAGCCGGTCGGAAGTGACGCCGCCGACGATCGCGGGCACCCGGCATCCCTGCAGCGCCCTGCGCACCCCACCGCGGCCACGACCCACATCGTGGCTCGACAACGTGTCGGTCAGCGTGACGTAGGTGCCTGCGTCGAACCGCTCGACCAGCTTGGCGCCCTGGTACTCCAGATAGCTCTGCACCGCGTACCGGCCGCCGTCGGCCGGGCTCTCGTCACCCTGGGCATGGTTGCCGAACCGGTCGTCGAGTTCGACCTCACCGCGGTAGGTAAGGTGGGCGACGCGGCGGGCGATCGCCAAACCTGTGGACGGCACACGACCCGTGTCGTGATAGTCGCCACCGCACCAGTCGGGATCGGCCTTGATCGCGGCGACCTGAGTGCTCTGCGTGCCGATCTGGTCGGCGGTGGCGCGGGCGCCGACGGCGAGGATCAGCGCCGAACGGACGGTACCCGGATGACCGACGATCCACTCCAGTGCACGCGCGCCGCCCATGGATCCGCCCACCACCGCGGCGACCTCGGTGATACCCAGCGCCTCGAGCGCGGCAAGGTCGGCGGTGACCTGGTCGCGGGTCGTCACCGTGGGAAACCGCGAGCCGTACGGCCGGCCGTCGGGGGCGATCGACGACGGGCCGGTCGACCCGCGGCAGCCGCCGAGGACGTTCGTCGACACCGCGCACCAGCGGTCGGTGTCGATCGGGGCTCCCGGGCCGGCGACGCCGTCCCACCAGCCCGGTGTGGGATGGTCGGGGCCGGCGGGTCCGGTGACGTGCGAGTCACCGGTGAGCGCATGCAGCACCATCACGACGTTGTCGCGGTTGGGGGAGAGTTCGCCCCAGCGCTGGACGGCGATCGACACGTCGTCGATGACCGCGCCGCTCTCCAGGGTCAGCGGGCCGATGTCGACCACGCCGGTGTCACCCTCGGCGGGCAGTGTGGTGATGGGCACGTCGGAAATCGTCACTTGCTGTCTCTTCGAACTTCAGGAGATCGCCTTGGCAGCGGCGAACCCCTGCTCGAGGTCGGCGAGGATGTCGTCGATGCCCTCGATGCCGACGGCCAGCCGCACCAGGCCGGGGGTGACGCCGCTGGCCAGCTGCTCGTCGGGGCTCAGCTGGGCGTGCGTGGTCGACGCAGGGTGGATCACCAGCGAGCGCACGTCGCCGATGTTGGCGACATGGCTGTGCAGTGTGAGTGCGTTGACGAACGCCTTGCCTGCGTCGACGCCGCCGGCCAGCTCGAACGCCAGCACCGCGCCGGTTCCCCTGGGCGCCAACCTGAGTCCGAGCTCGTACCACGGCGAGGTGGGCAGCCCGGCGTAGTTCACCGACAGTACGTCGTCATGGCCGGCCAGGTACCCGGCGACTCTCTGCGCGTTCGCCACATGCCGTTCCACGCGCAGGCTCAACGTCTCCAGGCCCTGGGCGATCAGGAACGCGTTGAACGGTGCGGCGGCCGAACCGAGGTCGCGCAGCAGCTGTACACGCGCCTTGAGCGCATACGCCGGTGCGCCGAGGTCGGCGAACACCACCCCGTGGTAGCTCGGATCCGGGGTGGTGAAACCCGGGAACTTCCCGTTGGTCCAGTCGAACGTGCCACCGTCGACGATCACGCCGGCGATGGCGTTGCCGTGCCCGCCGAGGTACTTGGTGGCCGAGTGCACGACGATGTCGGCGCCGTGGCTCAACGGCTGGATCAGGTACGGCGTGGCGATGGTGTTGTCGACGATCAGCGGGACACCGCTGTCGTGGGCCACCGCTGCGACCGACGGGATGTCGAGCACATCGATCTGCGGATTGGAGATGGTCTCCCCGAAGAACGCCTTGGTGTCGGGGCGCACCGCGGCCCGCCACGACTCGAGGTCGTCCGGGTTCTCCACGAAACTGACATCAATGCCGAGTTTGCGCAGCGTGTAGTGGAACAGGTTGTATGTGCCGCCGTAGAGGCGCGGGGAGGACACGATGTGGTCGCCCGCACTGGCGATGTTGAGGATCGCGAACGTCTCCGCGGCCTGTCCCGAGGACACGAACAGCGCCGCCACACCACCTTCGAGCGCGGCGATGCGCTGTTCGACGACGTCGGTCGTCGGGTTCATCATGCGGGTATAGATGTTGCCGGTCTCGGCCAGCCCGAACAGTGCCGCGGCGTGGTCGGTGTCGCGGAAGGTGTACGAGGTGGTCTGGTAGATCGGCAGGGCGCGGGCGTTGGTCGACGCGTCGGGAGTCTGGCCGGCGTGGACCTGCTTGGTCTCGAACGACCAATCGGCGCTCAGGTCTTCTGGCGTGCTCATACGGAACGGACCTCCATCTGTGTCTGGGGGTCCGTCGACACGGACCCGCGCTTGCCGCGTAGCCGTCACAGCTACTCAACCTGGTCATCACCCGGGGCACCCCACCGCGGTTGGAGGGTTGCCGGCCAGCAAGCCGGGGCTTGACGCTGGCACTCATGACCGCGAGGAAGCTTATCTCACCGCCTGCTGCGGCTGCCACCAGTGATCCGCCTGTGCGGCCCAATCTGCAGGGAGCCGTTTCTGCGCGGGTGGCTGCCGGGTAGCGTCGTAGCCGACAAATGCGGAGCTTCGATCTGACGCCGGGAGACACCACATGAACGCCGAGCAGCCGACCATCATCTACACGCTGACCGACGAGGCGCCGCTGCTGGCGACATACGCCTTCCTGCCGATCGTCCGGACGTTCGCCGGGGCCGCGGGCATCAACATCGAGACCAGTGACATCTCCGTGGCGGCACGCATCCTCGGTGAGTTCAGCGACCGTCTCCCCGAGGACCAGCGGGTGCCCGACAACCTGGCCAAGCTCGGCGAGCTGACGCAGGATCCGGACACCAACATCATCAAGCTGCCCAACATCAGCGCCTCGGTCCCGCAGCTGCTGGCCGCGATCAAGGAACTCAAGGCCAAGGGCTACGCCCTGCCGGACTACCCCGGCGACCCGAAGACCGACGAGGAGAAAGAGAACCGCGCCCGCTACGAAAAGGTGCTCGGCAGCGCGGTCAACCCCGTTTTGCGTCAGGGTAATTCGGATCGGCGCGCCCCCAAGGCGGTCAAGGAATACGCCAAGAAGCATCCGCACAGCATGGGGGAGTGGTCGATGGCCTCTCGCACCCACGTGGCGACCATGCGG
Organism: Actinomycetota bacterium; assembly: GCA_034189785.1. Taxonomy (GTDB): domain Bacteria; phylum Actinomycetota; class Actinomycetes; order Mycobacteriales; family Mycobacteriaceae; genus Mycobacterium. Next base: position 44,225 of record JAXHUG010000030.1, on the reverse strand, counting down.
CACGGCGACTTCTACCACGGCGAGAAGTCGATGACGATCGACCGTGACCGCAAGGTGAAGATGGTGCTCGAGACCCGCCCCAAAGACGGACGAGCCGGCGAGACCATCCTCCTCAAGCCCGAGGTCAAGCTCGACGAGGGCGACATCATCGACAGCATGTTCATGAGCAGGAAGGCGCTGTGCCAGTTCTACGAAGCGCAGATGCAGGATGCCTATGTGACCGGCGTGATGTTCTCGCTGCACGTCAAGGCGACCATGATGAAGGTCAGCCACCCGATCGTGTTCGGCCACGCGGTCAAGGTGTTCTACAAGGACGCGTTCGCCAAGCACCAGCAGCTGTTCGACGAGCTCGGCGTGAACGTCAACAACGGCATGTCCGATCTCTACAGCAAGATCGAGAAGCTGCCGGTTTCGCAGCGCGAGGAGATCATCAACGACATCCACGCCTGCCACGAAACCCGGCCCGAGTTGGCCATGGTGGACTCGGCGCGCGGCATCACCAACTTCCACTCACCCAGCGATGTGATCGTCGACGCCTCGATGCCCGCGATGATCCGCCTCGGCGGCAAGATGTACGGCGCCGATGGGCGCACCAAGGACACCAAGGCGGTCAACCCCGAGTCGACGTTCTCCCGGATGTACCAGGAGATGATCAACTGGTGTAAGACCAACGGCCAGTTCGATCCCACGACCATGGGCACCGTCCCCAACGTCGGGTTGATGGCACAGAAGGCCGAGGAGTACGGCAGCCACGACAAGACGTTCGAGATCCCCGAGGACGGCGTCGCGAACATCGTCGACATCGACACCGACGAGGTGCTGCTGACCCAGAACGTCGAGACCGGCGACATCTGGCGCATGCCGATCGTCAAGGACGCCCCGATCCGCGACTGGGTGAAGCTGGCGGTCACCCGGGCTCGCGCCTCGGGGATGACGGCGGTGTTCTGGCTCGACACCGAGCGTCCGCACGAGGCCGAGCTGCGCAAGAAGGTCAAGGAGTACCTGAAGGACCACGACACCGAGGGCCTTAAAATCCAGATCATGCCGCAGGTGTGGGCGATGCGGTACACGATCGAGCGGGTGACTCGCGGCCAGGACACCATCGCGGTGACCGGCAACATCCTGCGCGACTACCTCACCGACCTGTTCCCGATTCTGGAGCTGGGCACCAGCGCCAAGATGCTGTCGATCGTCCCGCTGATGGCCGGCGGCGGTATGTACGAGACGGGTGCGGGCGGGTCGGCGCCCAAGCACGTCCACCAGCTGCTCGAAGAGAACCACCTGCGGTGGGATTCGCTCGGCGAGTTCCTCGCGCTGGGGGCCTGCTTCGAGGAGCTGGGCCGCAAGACCGACAACAAGCGGGCCGCGCTGCTCGGCAAGACGATGGACGCCGCGATCGGCAAGCTGCTCGACAACGACAAGGGCCCGTCGCGCAAGACCGGTGAACTCGACAACCGGGGCAGCCAGTTCTACCTCGCGATGTACTGGGCGCAGGAACTCGCCGGGCAAACCGAGGACAAGCAGCTGGCCGAGCACTTCGCACCCCTGGCCGAGGCGCTGGTCAACAACGAGGAGACCATCGTCAAGGAGTTCGCGGCCGAACAGGGCAAGTCGGTCGACATCGGCGGCTACTACTACCCGGACAGCGAGAAGACCACGGCTGTGATGCGGCCCAGCAAGACCTTCAACGACACGTTGGAGTCCGCCTCGGCCTAGGTGGCGGCGGCTCTAACCGGCCGGTGGGACGGCTCGGTTATCGGCCGCGCCGGCCACCCGGTCCACGAAGTCGACGATCAGCTTCACGACGCGGTCGGGCGCCTCGAACATCGGGATGTGCCCGACGCCGTCGAGGTGGTCGAACTCGGTCTCGTCGGGCAGATGTTTGCGGAAGTGGTTGACGAACCGGGGGTGGGGCAGCACCCGGTCCTTCTCGCAGACCACCAGCCGGGTCGGCACGCCGGTCTCGGTGAGTTCCGTCAGGCCGGGCAGCAGCAGCGCCTTGACCAGCAGCTGGTAGTACGCGGCGCAGTGGGTGACGTCATCGATGATGTCGCGCAGATCGTCGTCGTCGATACCGTTCGGGTAGGCGCTGATCGCCACGAAGGCCAGTTGCCGGGCTCCCGGCAGCCGCGCCGCACGCTCTCCCAGCAGCTTGGCGATCACATACACCGGCAGTCCCGCCGCGAACTTGGCCACGATCTCGTACTTGGCCGGTGACCACCGGTGCCATCCCCCGGCCGGGGCGATGCCCATCAGCGAGCGGGCCCGTCCGCGGCGCTCCAGCTCGAAGGCCACCCAGCCGCCCAGCGAGTTCCCGACGATGTGGGCGGTCTTCCAGCCGAGCTCGTCCATGCGCCGTTCGACGTCGTCGGCGAGTTCGGCGGTGCCGAGGAAGAAACGACCTTTTACACCGCCGTTGTGGCCCGGCATGGTCGGCGCGTAGACCTCGTAGCGGCCGGTGTCGGCGATCGCCGGCGCCACCTTCTTCCACACGTTCTGCGACATCATGAACGGGTGCAGCAGCAGGATCGGTTCGCCGGATCCCAGGTGGATCGGTGCGCGTTCGGTCATGCTGCCCGAGATTAAAGGTGATACCGCCGGTACCGCAAGGGCCGGTCAGGGCGCGCGGCCAGACCGGTCACCGTCGAATACCGGTGACATCCCGCGTGGAAGGCGCGTGGAAGGATCGACCCATCATGAACTCCCCTGTCGAGACCCCGCCCACCGTGCCTCGTGTCGTCTTCTCGGGTGTGCAGCCCACCTCCGATTCGCTGCACCTGGGCAACGCGCTGGGAGCCGTCACGCACTGGACGGCCCTGCAGGACGACTACGACGCCTACTTCTGCGTCGTCGACCTGCATGCGATCACCGTGCCGCAGGATCCCGAGACGCTGCGGTACCGGACGCTCGTCACCGCGGCCCAGTATCTGGCGCTGGGCATCGACCCGGCGCGCAGCACGGTCTTCGTGCAGAGCCATGTGCCTGCCCACACCGAGTTGGCCTGGGTGCTGGGCTGTTTCACCGGGTTCGGGCAGGCCTCGCGGATGACCCAGTTCAAGGACAAGTCGCAGAAGCAGGGTGCGGACGCCACCACCGTCGGCCTGTTCACCTACCCGGTGCTGATGGCCGCCGACGTGCTGCTCTACGACACCGATCTGGTGCCCGTCGGTGAGGATCAGCGCCAGCACCTTGAACTCGCCCGCGACGTCGCCCAGCGGTTCAATGCGCGGTTCCCGGACACGTTCGTCATCCCCGAGCCGATGATCCCGAAGGCCACCGCGAAGATCTACGACCTGCAGGATCCGACGGCGAAGATGAGCAAGTCGACAGGCACGGACGCGGGCCTGATCACCCTGCTCGACGATCCGAAGAAGACGGCCAAGAAGATCCGCTCGGCGGTTACCGACAGCGAGCGCGAGATCCGGTTCGACCGGGAGCAGAAGGCGGGAGTGTCGAATCTGCTGACGATCCAGGCGGCGGTCACCGGCGCCGACGTCGACGCCCTCGTCGAGGCGTATCAGGGCCGCGGGTACGGCGACCTCAAGAAGGACACCGCCGATGCGGTGGTCGAGTTCGTCACGCCGATCAAGGACCGGGTCGACGAACTGCTCGCCGATCCGGCCGAACTCGAGGGTGTGCTGGCGACGGGCGCCGAACGTGCCCGTGACGTGACTGCCAAGACCCTCCAGCGGGTATTCGACCGGCTGGGATTCCTGCGCTCGCGGGCATGACGATTGGAGGCTGGTGTGGCCGAACCGGCCGAACCCGGAAAGCTGGACCGGTTGCGGGCCCGATACGGCTGGCTCGACCACGTCATGCGGGCTCAGCAGCGGTACCGGGGCAGTAAGGGCGACTTCTACGCCGCGGGGATCACGTACTTCACCGTGTTCGCGCTGTTCCCGGTGACCATGGTCGGTTTCTCGATCGGCGGCTTCGTGCTGGCCAACCGGCCTGCCCTGCTCGCGAGTCTCGAGGACCGGATCCGCACCGCGGTGTCCGGCGACATGGGGCAGCAGTTGATCGAGCTGATGAACTCGGCGATCGACTCCCGTACCTCTGTCGGCCTGATCGGCCTCGCGACCGCCGCGTGGGCCGGTCTGGGCTGGATGGCCAACCTGCGCGAGGCGCTCAGCCAGATGTGGGGTCTGCAGCGCGGGCAGCCGCCCGGCTTCCTCCGCACCAAGCTCTCAGACCTGCTCGCGTTGGTGTCGATCTTCCTGGCGCTCGCGGTGACGATCACCCTCACAGCACTCGGCGACGAGCAGCTCATGCGCATGACTCTGAACGCGCTGCAGATTCCCGAACTCCCCGGACTGAGCTTCGGCCTGCGGATCGCCTCGCTGCTGGTGTCGTTGCCGGTGTCGTGGTTGCTGTTCACGTGGATCATCGCGCGCCTCCCCCGCGAGTCCGTCACGTTCCGGAGTTCGGCGTGGGCGGGTCTGTTGGCGGCCGTGGCGTTCGAGGTGTTCAAGCAGATCGGGTCGGTATATCTGCAGTCGGTGGTCAACGGTCCCGCGGGTGCGACGTTCGGTCCTGTCCTGGGGCTGATGGTGTTCGCCTACATCACCTCGCGGTTGGTCCTGTTCTCCACCGCATGGGCGGCCACCTCGCGGGAGAACATGCTCGAGGAACCGGTGGAACCACCCAGCCCCGCTCAGATCAACCCTCGGGTGCAGGTGCGCGAGGGCGTCGGCCTGTCGGCCGCGGTGGCCGCCGCGGCCGCGGGAGCACTTGGCGCCGTCGGGGTTTTGCGGCTGCGCGGGCGCTAAGAGTTGACCCGTGATGGGTCACAGGCCGCCGGGTCAATTCTGAGGACGCCGGTTGAGCGAGCGGGCCGCCATGATCAACGCGAACACGACGATGCTGCCGATCACGCCCACACCCACCCGCACGGGCATGGCGTCGGCGGGCAGCACCGCAGCCGCCTGCGCGGCCGCCTCGGTCTCGGCGGTCTCCGGACTCGGGTCCAATGACGGATCAGGTTCGATCAGGGATCCCACCTTGGTGCCCTGCGGCAGGCCGAAACCGTAGTCGAGCAGCCGGGCGGCCTGCTCCCACGGGGCGATCGGCTGCCGGGTGCCGCGCAGCAGCACCGTCACCAGGCGGCGGCCGTCGCGCTCGGCGCCGCCGACGAAGGTCTGTCCGGCATCGTCGGTGAAGCCGGTCTTACCGCCGAGGGCACCCGGATAGTTGTAGAGCAGCTTGACGTCGTTCTCGATCGGGTAGGGAGGGTTACCGTCCCTACCCGGGAAGTCGTACGTGCGGGTGGCGACGATCTCGGCGAAAGTCGGGTTGCGCCAGGCGTACCGGTAGAACAGGGCGATGTCGTAGGCCGAGGTGCTCATGCCCGGCCCGTCGAGGCCCGACGGGGTGGCCACCCGGGTGTCGCGGCCGCCGAGCTTTCCGGCCAGCTGGTTGAGCCTGAGCAGCGCGGTGTCCATGCCGCCGAGTTGGCGGGCCAGGGCGTGGGCGGCGTCGTTGCCGGAGTACATCAGCAGCCCGTGCAGCAGATCGGTGACGGTGTAGAGGCCGCCGACGTCGACGCCGACGCTGGTGCCCTCGGCGGCGGCGTCGGCGGCCGTGCCCGGCACCGCCTTGGCGAGGTTGAGTTCCTTGAGCGACTGGACCGCGATCAGCACCTTGATCACGCTGGCCGGGCGGTGCCGGCCGTGTGGGTCGCGCGCGGCGATCACCTCACCGGTGTCCATATCCGCGACCAGCCACGCCTCGGCGGACACGTCGGCGGGCGCGGGCGGGGCGCCCGGTGCGGTGATGATGCCGCATCCCGACAGCGCGTCACCGCCGAGCGGGGTGGCGGGCACCGGCAGTGCGACGGGCGGATCCTGTCCGGGCCTGGGCACTTCGGAGGCATCGACGGCGGGCGGCGTGGTCACCCGGTACGGGCAGGTGATCGACCGGGGTGCGGGCTGCGCTTCGGCACCCGGCGCCGCGACCAGCGCAGGCGAGATCAGCACCGACACCGCCGCGGCCAGCGCCGCGACGCGCGTCGAGAGGTTCCGTGAGGCGGCCATCACCGCGGAGATTACGTGATGCGCGGCCCGTTTACTCGGAGACTCGCTGTGACGGATGTGGTCTATGTGACTGGCGGGCACGCGTGTTCAGTGCAGGGCCACGTCGTCGAGTGCGACGTGTGCGAGCGCCGACGCTCCGATGCATCCCATCCACAGTCGTCCGCCCGCCTCCACAAGTCCGGTGACCATGCCGAAGTCCGGATGCGTGGTCCGCAGACCGCCGACCACGGCGCCGCTGTCCGGGTCGAACGCCACCGCCCACACCTCGGGTGTGAGTTGCGGGGCGAACCGGTCGGGCAGCAACCACAGCAGCTTGCGCAGCACCGGGGCGCGCGGCGCCAACCCCTCCGCGGCGGCGTTGGGCGCTGAGACCATCGCGACCCAGATCCGCCCGTCGGAGCCGGTCGAGATGTTGTCGGGATAGCCGGGCAGGTGGCCGACCAGCGGCGTGACCGTGCCGGCCCGCGGACCGGTCAGCCAGAACTTGGACAGCCTGCGGCCGAGCGTCTCGGCGAACACCAGCGCCGACCCGTCGGCCGTCACCGTCACGCCGTTGGTGAAGTAGAGGCCGTCGGCCAGCGTCGTCACCGTACCGTCGGGATCCCGGCGGAACAGCCCGCCGCGGCCACGTGCCTCCAGGGCCGCGCCCGTGAAGTACACATAGGTGAACGCACTCGTCGACTCGGTGAAATAGATCGTGCCGTCGGCGGTTTCGGTGACGTTCGAGCAGAACTGCAGATGTCGGCCCCCGACGATCTCCACCAGCGGATCGAACCGGCCGGTTTCGGGGTCCAGTGCGAGCAGCCCCCGGGGGCTGTCACAGATCAGCAGGCGTCCGTCGCGGGCCACCGCGAGGCCGAGCGGGCGGCCGCCGGTGTTCGCGATCACCGCCGGTTCGCCGCCGTCGGGTGTCAGGCGCAGAATCCGGCCGTCGTCGACGCCGGTGTACAGCCGCCCCGCGGCATCGACGACCACGTCCTCGGGTGCGTGACCCGGTACGGGCACCACGGTGACCGCAGGGGACGACAGTGGCGGCAGTTCGTCGACGGGCGGCGGCTGCCAGCGGACCGGGTCGATGGGCGGCTTGCGCGTGATGGCCACGCCGCCGACGCTACGCGGCGATACGCCGAGCCTGCAGCCAGATCACGTTATTGCGCAGAAAGTCGATCTCCCGGCAGCCTCGGCGCACGAGGTGTCGTCAGAGCCGCCGCGCGGCCTCGCCGAGCACGCCGTGCAGGATCTCGTAGATCGCATCGAATTCGGGCTGGCCACTGATCAGTGGCGGGGCCAGCTGGACCACTGGGTCACCACGGTCGTCGGCGCGGCAGTACAGCCCGGCCTCCCACAGGGCAGGGGTCAGGAACCCGCGCAGCAGCCGCTCCGACTCGGCGTCGTCGAAGGTCTCCTTGGTGGCCTTGTCCTTGACCAGTTCGATGCCGTAGAAGAAGCCCTCGCCGCGGACGTCGCCGACGATCGGCAGGTCGTAGAGCTTCTCCAGCGTCGTCCGGAACGCCGGGGCCTTCTCCTTGACGTGGTCGTTGAGGCCCTCACGCTCGAAGATGTCGAGGTTGGCCAGCGCGACCGCCGCCGACACCGGATGCCCGCCGAAGGTGTAGCCGTGCCCGAAGGTGGTCTTACCGTCGTTGAACGGTTCGAACAGCCGGTCGCTGGCGATCATCGTGCCGAGCGGGGAGTAGCCCGAGGTCAGACCCTTGGCGCTGGTGATGATGTCCGGCACGTAACCGAAGTCCCCGAGATCGCTACTGCAGGCGAACATCGACCCGATGCGGCCGTAGGCGCAGATCACCTCGTCGGACACCAGCAGCACGTCGTATTCGTCGCAGATCTCGCGGACCCGCTCGAAATAGCCTGGGGGAGGCGGGAAACAGCCACCCGCGTTCTGTACCGGCTCGAGGAAGACGGCCGCAACGGTGTCGGGACCCTCGAACTCGATGGCCTCGGCGATGCGGTCCGCGCAGTACTGCCCGAACGCCTTGACATCGTGCGCATACGGTTCCGGCGCACGGTAGAAGTTCGTGTTCGGTACGCGGAAACCGCCGGGGGTGAGCGGTTCGAACGGCGCCTTGAACGCCGGGATGCCCGTGATCGCCAAGGCTCCCTGCGGGGTGCCGTGATAGGCGATCGCACGCGAAACCACCTTGTGCTTACCGGGTTTCCCGGTCAGCTTGAAGTACTGCTTGGCCAGCTTCCACGCGCTCTCGACCGCCTCGCCGCCACCGGTGGTGAAGAACACGCGGTTGAGGTCGCCGGGTGCGCAATTGGCGATGCGCTCGGCGAGTTCGATCGCGGGCGGGGTGGCGTAGGACCAGAGCGGGAAGAACGACAGCGTCTCGGCCTGTTTGGCCGCGGCTTCGGCGAGTTCGGGGCGGCCGTGGCCGACCTGGACGACGAACAACCCGGACAACCCGTCGATGTAGCTGCGGCCCTTGTCGTCCCAGATGCGCACCCCCTCGCCGCGGGTGATGATCGGCGGGGTGATGCCTTCGCCGTGGCGGGCGAAATGCCCCCACAGGTGGCGGTTGGCTTTCGCCCCGAGTTCGCCCGCGACGGGCTCAGTGATATGGGACTGCGTCATCGTGTTCCCCAGTTATATTGCTGCTTAACCAGTTTGAGATATACCAACGTGTCCGTGGATACCACTCCCGGCAGCGCGCGGATCTTCGTGTTCAGCAGGTCGAGGAGGTCGTCGTCGTCTTCACAGACCACCTCGGCGATGGCGTCGAACGAGCCGGCGGTGAGCACCACGTAGTCGACGGACGGGATGGCGGCGAGCTTCTGCGCGATCTCCGTCGTATCGCCGCTGCAGCGGATGCCGATCATCGCCTGCCGGGCGAACCCGAGTTGCATCGGATCGGTCACCGCGACGATCTGCATGACGCCGGCGTCGACCATGCGCTGGACGCGCTGTCGCACCGCGGCCTCCGAGAGACCGACCGCCTTGCCGATCCCCGCGTACGAGCGCCGCCCGTTCTGCTGCAACTTCTCGATGATCGCCTTGGACAGCTCGTCGAGCTGGAAGTACGCGCCGGGGCGCGATTGACTCACGCGCAGCGACATCGGCTGACTGTCGTGCTCACCCTCGGGGTCGGCCATATAGGGCATTGTGCACGGAATTCGTCGTCAGCGGCAACCAGATCGATGAGATCGATTGTCTCGACCGCGACGGTATGCGGTATGCGCAGCAGGGCTGATGTGGGTCCGATAACGTTGAACCCATGACAGCGCTTGTATCGAACGCTTCGACGTCCAGCCCCGTGGCCAGCAGCTGGATCGATGGGGCGCCGGCGCACACCGGCGGCGCTCCGTTCCAGATCGTCAACCCCGCGACCGGTGCGGTCGTCACAGAATATGCCCGCGCGGCGAACGTCGACGTGGATGTCGCCGTCGCCGCGGCCCGGGCGGCCCTGCCCGGGTGGGCGACCGCGACCCCGGCCGAGCGTTCGGCGGTGCTGGCCACGCTGGCGAAGCTGGCCGATGAGCACACCGAGCTGCTGGTCGCCGAGGAGGTCAGCCAGACCGGGAAGCCGGTGCGGCTGGCCCGCGAGTTCGACGTGCCCGGCAGCGTGGACAACATCGACTTCTTCGCCGGCGCGGCCCGGCACCTGGAGGGCAAGGCGACCGCCGAGTACTCGGGTGATCACACCTCGAGCATCCGGCGGGAGGCGATCGGCGTCGTCGCGACCATCACCCCCTGGAACTATCCGCTGCAGATGGCGGTGTGGAAGGTGCTGCCCGCGCTGGCCGCCGGCTGCACCGTCGTGATCAAACCGTGCGAACTGACGCCGCTGACCACGCTGACGTTGGCGCGGCTGGCCGGTGAGGCGGGGCTGCCGCCGGGTGTCCTCAACGTGGTCACCGGTTTCGGCGCCGACGTGGGCACCGCACTGGCGGGGCACCCCGGAGTGGACCTGGTGACGTTCACCGGGTCGACGGTCGTGGGCCGCAAGGTGATGTCGGCGGCCGCGGTGCACGGGCACCGCACGCAACTCGAACTGGGCGGGAAGGCCCCGTTCGTGGTGTTCGACGACGCCGACCTCGACGCCGCGATCCCGGGGGCGGTCGCCGGTTCGCTGGTCAACTCCGGACAGGACTGCACGGCCGCGACGCGGGCGATCGTCGCCCGTGATCTTTACGACGACTTCGTGGCCGGTGTCGCCGAGGTGATGGGCAAGATCGTCGTCGGCGATCCGGAGGATCCCGACACCGACCTCGGTCCGCTGATCTCGACGGCCCACCGCGACAAGGTGGCGGGCACGGTGTCGCGGGCCCCGGCGCAGGGCGGTCGCGTCGTGACCGGCGGGACGATCCCCGATCTGCCCGGTTCGTTCTACCGACCGACCCTGATCGCCGACGTCGGCGAGCAGTCCGAGGTGTACCGCGAAGAGATCTTCGGTCCGGTGCTCACGGTGCGCCCGTTCACCGACGACGATGATGCCCTCCGCCAGGCCAATGACACCGACTACGGGTTGGCGGCCTCGGCGTGGACGCGCGACGTCTACCGCGCACAGCGGGCGTCGCGCCAGATCAACGCCGGTTGCGTGTGGATCAACGACCACATCCCGGTCATCAGCGAGATGCCGCACGGCGGCGTGGGCGCATCCGGCTTCGGTAAGGACATGAGCGACTACTCGTTCGAGGAGTACCTCACGATCAAACACGTGATGAGCGACATCACCGGGGTGGCCGACAAGGAGTGGCACCGCACAGTCTTCGCCAAACGGTAGTCAGCAGTCGGGGCGCCCGAGTACTCGAGATGCTGCTGCACCATCGGGCCGATGTCCGATGAGCCGATACCGCTGCGGGAGGCATCGCGGCCGGGCCCGCTGACCGTGGCCGCCGTGGGCTGGGAACCGTTCCCCCCCCGGCGCACCGGCGCGGGCATCCACCGGCGGGTCGCCGGCAAAAGGTTGAGCACCCGGCCGTCGGCGGGTAGTGAAGGGGGGTGCAAGAGCAGACGAGTGCGGCCCCCAATCGCGGGGCGGTCTACGGTGCCCATCTCCGCTCGAGCGCGGTGGTGGCGGTGCAGTTCATCGCGGTCGCCGCCGCGCTGTGGGTGGCCGCGTGGGTGCTGGGCAAGGCGTGGGTGATCCTGCTGCCGGTGGTTTTGGCACTGATCGTCTGCACGGTGCTGTGGCCCCCGGTGTGCTGGCTGCGAGGCAAGGGTGTGCCCTCGGCCGCGGCGGCGGTGCTGATGTTGCTCGCCGCTGTCGGGCTGTTGAGTGGTCTGGTCGCCGCGGTGGCGCCGGCGATCGTCGAGCAGTCCACCGAACTGGCGCAGCAGGCGTCCGCGGGTGTCGTCCAGGTGCGCGACTGGCTGGGCGGCCCACCGCTGGACATCAGTGAGGCCCAACTGGACTCGGCGGTCACCGCGATCACCGATCGGTTGAACTCGAGCAGCGCGCAGATCGCGTCCGGGGTGTTCACCGGCGTGAGTGCCGCCACGTCAGCGCTGGTCACCGCGTTCACCACCATCGTCGTCACGTTCTTCCTGCTCAAGGACGGACCGCGCTTCATCCCGTGGTTGCGCCGTACGGTCGGCAACCCGGCCGCACCGCACGTCGCCGAGGTCCTCGAGCGGGTCTGGTCGACCCTGGGCGGCTTCATCCGCACGCAGGCGCTGGTCAGCCTGGTCGACGCGGTGCTCATCGGAGCCGGCCTGGTGATCCTCGGCGTGCCGCTGGCGTATCCCCTCGCGATCATCACCTTCATCGGCGGGTTCGTGCCGTTCGTCGGTGCGTTCGTCGCCGGTGGGCTGGCCGTGCTGGTCGCGCTGGTGTCGAACGGTCCGGTGGACGCGCTCATCGTGCTGGCGATCATCCTCGCGGTCCAGCAGCTGGAGGGCAACGTGCTGCAGCCGTGGCTGCAGTCGAAGTCGATGAAGCTGCACGCGGTGATCGTCCTGTTGGCCGTCACCCTCGGCGGCTCGACCTTCGGCATCGTCGGCGCGTTCCTGGCCGTCCCGGTGGCCGCTGCGGCGGCGGTGATCATCCGCTACTACGACGAGCAGGTCAGCGTGCGGTCCGGCGAGACGTCACCACCCGAGCCGGAATCCGGGGACGAACCGGCCCCCGGCACCGCCGAGGCGTGAGGGTCAGCGGGCGAACATCAGCGCGCGCTTGACCTCCTGGATCGCCTGCGTGATCTGGATGCCGCGGGGGCAGGCCTCGGTGCAGTTGAACGTGGTGCGGCAACGCCATACCCCGTCGGCGTCGTTGAGGATGTCGAGACGCTCGGCCGCGCCCTCGTCGCGGCTGTCGAAGATGAACCGGTGGGCGTTGACGATCGCCGCCGGGCCCACATAGCTGCCCTCGGTCCAGTAGATCGGACAGCTGGTGGTGCACGCCGCGCACAGGATGCACTTGGTGGTGTCGTCGTAGCGGGCCCGGTCGACCTGGCTCTGGATGCGTTCCTTGGTCGGCTGGTTACCGCTGGTCATCAGGTACGGCTTGACCGCGCGGTAGGCGTCGAAGAACGGCTCCATGTCGACCACGAGGTCCTTCTCCACGGGCAGGCCGCGGATCGGCTCGATGGTGATGGTGAGCTGCTTCTTCGGGTTCTTCGGCAGCATGTCGCGCATCAGCACCTTGCACGCCAGCCGGTTGACCCCGTTGATGCGCATCGCATCCGAACCGCACACGCCGTGCGCGCAGGACCGGCGGAACGTCAGCGTGCCGTCGAGGTACCACTTCACGTAGTGCAGCAGGTTGAGCAGCCGGTCGGTGGGCAGGCACGGGACCCGGAAGCGCTGGAAGCCGGCGTCGTCAGGTGACTCCGGGTTGAACCGGGCGATCTTGAGCGTCACCATGACGGCGCCCTCGGGCACCGGCGGTGTGGTGGCCTCGTTCTTCCCGATTGCAGGCGCACTCACTTCGGCCTCCTCTCTTCGCGCAAGCGGCTCATCGTCAGTACTTCCGCTCCATCGGCTCGTAGCGGGTCTGCACCACGGGCTTGTAGTCCAGGCGCACGTCGGAGAGCAGGTCGGTGGCTCGGTTTCTCCCTCCGGTCGTTTCGCTCCCACCCCCTGGAACCTTGTAGGCCATGGTGTGGCGCATGTAGTTGGTGTCGTCGCGGTTGGGGTAGTCCTCGCGCGCGTGGCCGCCGCGGGACTCGTTGCGGTTGAGTGCGCCGACGACGGTGACCTCGGCCAGTTCGAGCAGGAAGCCCAGCTCGATCGCCTCGAGAAGGTCGCTGTTGTAGCGTTTACCCTTGTCCTGCACCGTAATTCGTGAGTAGCGCTCTTTGAGCGCGTGGATGTCGGTCAGGGCCTGCTTGAGGGTCTCCTCGGTGCGGAACACCGCGGCGTTGTTGTCCATCGACTGCTGCAGCGCACCGCGGATGTCGGCGACGCGTTCGTTGCCGTGCTCGGAGAGGATGTCGCCGACCCAGCCGACCACCATCTCGGCGGGGCGCTCGGGCATGTCGACGAAGTCGTGGCCCAGTGCGTAGTTGGCGGCGGCGATTCCGGCGCGGCGGCCGAACACGTTGATGTCGAGCAGCGAGTTGGTGCCCAGCCGGTTGGCGCCGTGCACCGACACGCAGGCGCACTCGCCGGCGGCGTAGAGACCCGGCACGATCGTGCTGTTGTCGCCAAGCACCTGCCCGTGCACGGTGGTCGGGATGCCGCCCATGAGGTAGTGGCAGGTGGGGTAGACGGGGACCAGTTCCTTGACGGGGTCGACGCCGAGGTAGGTGCGGGCGAATTCGGTGATGTCGGGCAGTTTCGCCTCGAGCACGTCCTCCCCGAGGTGGCGCACGTCGATGTAGACGTAGTCCTTGTTCGGACCGGCGCCGCGACCTTCGAGCACCTCGAGAACCATCGAGCGGGCGACGATGTCGCGGGGTGCGAGGTCGACGATGGTCGGCGCGTAGCGCTCCATGAAGCGTTCGCCGTCGCCGTTGAGCAGGCGCCCACCCTCACCGCGCACGGCCTCGGAGATGAGGATGCCGAGTCCGGCCAGACCGGTCGGGTGGAACTGGTGGAACTCCATGTCCTCCAGCGGCAGACCCTTGCGGAAGATGATGCCCAGCCCGTCGCCGGTCAGCGTGTGCGCGTTGGACGTGGTCTTGTACATCCGGCCCGAACCGCCGGTGGCGAACACGATCGCCTTGGCGTGGAAGACGTGGATGTCGCCGGTCGCCAACTCGTACGCGATCACGCCGGTGGCCACCGGACCGCCGGGGGTCTGGGTCAGCGAGATGTCCAGGGCGTAGAACTCGTTGAAGAACTCGACGTCGTGTTTGACGCAGTTTTGATACAGCGTCTGCAGGATCATGTGGCCGGTGCGGTCGGCGGCGTAACAGGCCCGGCGCACCGGGGCCTTGCCGTGGTCACGGGTGTGCCCGCCGAACCGGCGCTGGTCGATGCGGCCCTCGGGAGTGCGGTTGAACGGCATCCCCATCTTCTCGAGGTCGAGCACCGCGTCGATGGCTTCCTTGCACATGACCTCGACGGCGTCCTGATCGGCGAGGTAGTCGCCGCCCTTGACGGTGTCGAAGGTGTGCCACTCCCAGTTGTCCTCTTCGACGTTGGCCAGGGCGGCGCACATGCCGCCCTGGGCGGCGCCGGTGTGGCTGCGGGTCGGGTACAGCTTGGTCAGCACCGCGGTGCGGGCGCGGGGACCTGCCTCGACCGCGGCGCGCATACCCGCGCCGCCGGCCCCGACGATGACGACGTCGTAGCGATGTTCAATCAACATGTGAGCCGAGTCCTTACGAGATGTTCGCGTCGAACGTCAACAGCACGTAAGTGCCGAGAACGAGGACGAAGATCATCGACAGCGCCAACAGCGAGTTCAGCCAGAACCGCGTGGAGTCCTTGCGGGCGTAGTCGGAGATGATGACGCGCAGACCGTTGCCGCCGTGCAGCTGCGCCAGCCACAGCAGCAGCAGGTCCCAGATCTGCCAGAACGGTGAGGACCACCGCTGCGCGACGTAGTTGAAGTCGATGCGGTACACACCGTTGTCCCACATCAACATGATGAACAGGTGGCCCAGCGCCAGGAAGACCAGCACCATCCCGGAGAACCGCATGAACAGCCATGCGTACTTCTCGAAGTTCGGCATACCGCCGGGGCGTCTGGGTGTGCGCGGGTTGTCCAGGCTCGGCGGCCGGTCATGGCTGCGCTGCAGCACCGGCGCAGGTCCGCCGCGGTCGCTGACGTGGTCGTAGGGGTTCTCCGCCGGGCTCATAGGAAACGCTCCGCCATGTGCATGCCGATCACGCCGAGCGACGCGATCATGACTGTGATGAACACGCCCGCCACGACCCACAGCATCTGCCGCTGATAGCGCGTGCCCTTGGACCAGAAGTCGATCAGGATCACGCGGATGCCGTTGAGGGCGTGGTAGAGCACCGCTGCGACCAAACCGATCTCCATCAGCCCGATGATCGGGGTCTTGTAGGTCTCGATGACGGCGTTGTAGGCCTCGGGACTGACCCGCACCAATGCCGTGTCGACGACGTGGACGAACAGGAAGAAGAAGATCGCCGCGCCGGAGATGCGGTGCAGCACCCACGACCACATCCCCGGATCGCCGCGGTAGAGGGTGCGGCGGCGGGATGGTTTGTCTCGCGGCGACGGAACGTCGGTATCCGCTGTTGTCGCAGTACTCATTGGTCCTCCAACACCATCGGTGGACGCTTGGGGCGGGTACGAGAACCTCTGCTGGCCTGAACCACTGCCCCAAACTGCCCCAAGCCTCGGAGCGACTCTAATCCCCTTTGCACTGCGGAACGAACTAGCGTGTTGCCGTGAGCGCCGCTCAGGGGGCGGAAGTTAGGGCCGCCTATCTGTCACGCGGGGTCACCCGGGGCGGTCTTCGGAATCCATTCAGAGCGGGGGTGAGAGAGCGGAAATGTCTCCCGAAGTCAAGTGGGAAGTGTTGCGGGGCAAGGCAATCGAGGCCGCATCGCTGGCGTACGCGCCCTACTCGGGTTTTCCGGTGGGCGCGGCGGCGCTCGTCGACGATGGCCGAATGGTGACCGGATGCAATGTGGAGAATGTCTCATATGGCCTGGGTCTCTGTGCCGAGTGCAGTGTGGTCTGCGCCCTGCATTCCGGCGGTGGCGGACGCCTGGTCGCGCTGTCCTGCGTGGGGCCCGATTCCGAGGTCCTGATGCCCTGTGGCCGGTGCCGTCAGGTGCTGCTCGAACACGGCGGACCCGATCTGCTGATCGACCATCCGCACGGTCCGCGGCCGCTGGGGGATCTCCTGCCCGACGCGTTCGGACCCGACGACCTGGCCCGGCGGGCAGCGGGGGAGAAGCCGTGACGGACTTCACTTTCGACGCGCCGACCGTCATCCGGGCCAAACGCGACGGTGGCGCGCTCTCCGACGGGGCGATCGACTGGGTGGTCGACGCGTACACCCGCGGGCAGGTGGCCGACGAGCAGATGGCGGCCCTGCTGATGGCGATCTTCCTGCGCGGGATGACCGCGGGCGAAACCGCCCGGTGGACTTCTGCGATGGTGGCCTCGGGGGAGCGGTTCGACTTCACCGATCTGCGCCGCGGCGGCCGCCCGCTGGCGCTGGTCGACAAACACTCCACCGGCGGGGTCGGCGACAAGATCACCATCCCGCTGGTGCCGGTGGTGATGGCCTGCGGCGGTGCGGTGCCCCAGGCCGCCGGACGCGGGCTCGGCCACACCGGGGGTACCCTCGACAAACTCGAAGCCATCCCCGGATTCACCGCCGAACTGACCAAAAGCCAGATCCGCCAACAACTCAGCGAGATCGGTGCGGCGATCTTCGCCGCGGGTGAGCTGACCCCGGCGGACCGCAAGATCTACGCGCTGCGCGATGTCACCGCCACCACCGAATCGCTGCCGCTGATCGCCAGCTCGGTGATGAGCAAGAAGATCGCCGAAGGCGCCCGCGCGCTGGTGCTCGACACGAAGGTCGGCTCCGGTGCGTTCCTGCCCAGCGAGGCGGAGGCGCGCGAACTGGCCCGCACGATGGTCGAGTTGGGTCGGGCACACGCGCTGGCGACATGCGCCCTGCTGACCGACATGTCGGTGCCGCTCGGCCGCGCCGTCGGCAATGCGGTCGAAGTTGTCGAATCGCTGGAGGTGCTCGCCGGCGGCGGGCCCGACGACGTGGTGGAACTGACGTTGGCGCTGGCGGCCGAGATGCTCGACGCAGCCGGGATCGACGCCACCGACCCCGCGGAGACGCTGCGTGACGGTACCGCCATGGACTGCTTCCGCAATCTCGTCGCCGCCCAGGGCGGCGACACCTCCCGATTGGCCGCCGACGCGTTGCCCATCGGCGCCCACACCCACATCGTCACGGCACCGCGCGGTGGCACCATGGGTGACATCGACGCGATGGCGGTGGGTCTGGCGGTGTGGCGGCTCGGAGCGGGCCGCTCGGCGCCCGGTGGGCAGGTGCAGTTCGGCGCCGGGCTCCGCATGCACCGTCGTCCAGGTGAGCCGGTGAGCGCCGGGGAGCCGCTGTTCACCCTCTACACCGACACCCCGGACCGGATCGAGCCGGCCCTCGCCGAACTGGACGGCGCGTGGACGGTGGGGGAGAGCGCCCCGCCGGAGCGTCCGCTGATCATCGATCGGATCACCGCGACAGTCTGAACGCGACAGTCTGAACGCGACAGTCTGAACGCGACAGTCTGAAGAGGGAACGTGAGGAGCATGTGCCGATGACGACACCGCTGACGCTGGAGAACATCAGCCAGGCGCCCAAGGCGCTGCTGCACGATCACCTCGACGGCGGCCTGCGCCCGTCGACTGTGCTCGAGCTGGCCGGACAGTACGGCTACGACGACCTGCCCGCCGACGACGTCGACGGGCTGGCGACGTTCTTCCGCACCGCCGCCCACAGCGGGTCGCTGGTGCGCTACCTCGAACCGTTCGCCCACACCGTCGGGGTGATGCAGACCGCCGAAGCGCTGCACCGGGTGGCGTTCGAATGCGTCGAGGATCTCGCCGGCGACAACGTCGTCTACGCAGAGGTGCGGTTCGCCCCGGAACTACACATCGAGGGCGGGATGGGTCTGGACGCGGTCGTCGACGCGGTGCTGGCCGGTTTCGCCGACGGGGAGAAGGCCGCCGCCAGCGCGGGCCGCACGATCACGGTGCGCTGCCTGGTCACCGCGATGCGCCACGCCGCGCGCTCGCGAGAGATCGCCGAACTGGCCATTCGGTTCCGCGACCGCGGTGTCGTCGGCTTCGACATCGCCGGCGCAGAGGCCGGCTACCCGCCCACCCGCCACCTCGACGCATTCGAGTACATGCGAGGCAACAACGCGCGCTTCACGATTCACGCCGGTGAGGCGTTCGGCCTACCGTCGATCCACGAGGCCATCGCGTTCTGCGGGGCCGACCGGTTGGGTCACGGCGTGCGCATCGTCGACGACATCACCGTGGCGCCGGACGGCCAGGTGAAACTGGGTCGGCTGGCCGCGATCCTGCGGGACAAGCGCATTCCGTTCGAGCTGTGCCCGAGCTCGAACGTGCAGACCGGTGCGGTCGCCGGTATCGCCGAGCATCCGTTCGACCTGCTGGCCCGCACCCGGTTCCGCGTCACGGTCAACACCGACAACCGGCTGATGAGCGACACCACGATGAGCCAGGAGATGCTGCGCCTGGTCGAGGCGTTCGGTTACGGCTGGAGCGATCTGGCGCGGTTCACCATCAACGCGGTGAAGTCGTCGTTCATCCCGTTCGACGAGCGGCTCGCGTTGATCGACGACGTGATCAAACCGCGTTACGCGGTGCTCGCCGGGTGAACCACCGCCGAGAGACCGGCCGCGTCGAGTGCCTCCTGGCGGCGGCCGGTGAGCAAGACGTGGGCGCCCTCGGCGGCCATCATTCCCGCGGTCGCCGAGTCACTCCTGGCGCAGGCGGGATTCCACGAACGCCTCCAGCGCCTCCCACTGCTCGACCGCCTGGGCGTAGGGCGGTTCGGGACGGTCGGCGGCGTCCGGTTCGAGCGTATGGGTGACGAACGCGCCGAGTGCGGTGCCGGGATCCAGCGTCTTCTCGACAGTGTTGTCCTCGGCGTAGCGGCCGACGTCGCGCAGCAGTTCGAGCGCCAGCTCGAGCTGGTCGCGGTCGATGGTGTCGGGGCCGTCGGCGATGTCGTCGGCCAGGCCGCTGAGCACGTAGACGTTCTCGTCGATCACCTCGACCTCGAGTGAACCGTCGGTGGCCGCGGTGCGGATGTCGTCATAGGTCGGCAGATCGGACAGGTCGTGATCGTGCTCGTCGGCCAGATAGCGGGCCAGCGCGCGCTCGGAGCCGAACACGCTGATGCGCCCGTTGCGGCCGAGGAACACCGGGTCGTCACCGAGGTAGCAGCGCAGTGTGTAGAAGGTGCCCGAGCGGGTCATCAGTCGCACCGGATCGATGCCGACCTTGAGCCAGAAGTCCTCGTCGCTGCCGAGAACCGCTGAGGCGGCTGGGGATTCGAGCGCATCGGAGCCGGTGGCCGTCGGTTCGGCGTCCTCGGTCTCCTCGGCGGTGGCCGCCGCGTCGCTGTCCTCGTCCTCTTGGTCCTCTTGGGGTGCCGGCTCTTCGAGTTCGGCGACGGCCTTCTCCGACGCGGCCGCGTCCACGTCGGGAGTCGTGACGATCTCGTCGATCGCGTCGAGGACACCGTCCCAGCTGCGGGCGATCACCGCTTCGATCTCAGCCCAGCGTTTGCGGCCGCTGCGGCCCTTGAACGCCTCGGCGCCGCCGCCCACCGAACCCAGCTGCGGATTGCCGTTGAAGAATTTCGTCACCGCCGGCAGATCACACACCGAACCGATCGACGAGGCGATCGCGAGCGTGCGGTGCAGGGTGTCGACGACGGTCTCGCTCGCCTTCTCGGCTGCCGTCTCCGGCACCCCGACGAGGTCGTACTGGTGGTCCTCGGTGGGCTTGAGCCGGTGCGCGGAGGCCTCGGTCAACTTCTCCCAGGCGGGGTGGTCGGTCAGGTCGTGGTCGGTGTTGGTCCGCACGAAAGCCACCAGATCGGCCACCGACTCGAAGGCGTAGAGGTCCTCGTCCCTGCCGAGAAAGGCCTCCCATTCGTCACCGGCGTCCCGCCAGCGCGGAGCCCACAGGGTGTACAGGTCGCCCTTGGTCAGCCCGAGCCGAACCGGCACGATGTCAGCAGCCATGCGGCACAGCCTAACGACCGAGGTCTGCGACCAAGTCGCCGAGCACCACGAGCCGCTGTGCGGACGCCTCGCGGGCCGCCGAGTGCACGGTCTCGACGATCAGTGCCGCGAGGCGCTCGGCCGGTATGCGGGACGCCTCCTCCTCGAGCGTCAGTGCCACCAGCCGGCCGCTGCCGTCGACCGTGGCGCGGATGTCGCCGTCCGGTGAGCGGGCCTCGCCGCGCACCGCTGCCATCGCCTCACCGGCGTTCGACAGTGCGTCGGCCTGCGACCGCGCCCGGGTCAGTGCGTCGTCACAGTTGCGAGCCAGTTCGTCGAGCATCAGTGAGTTGGACGGTGCAGGTCGGCAGTGCGTTCCGATCAGCGAGTCGACTGCGCGGCTGGTGCAAGACTACGGTGACACTCGCTCCGCCTGTTGACCATCGAGGGTCACCGAGCCCGTGACCGAGGCGAACCTGCGCTTGTGGGGCGCATCATTTTGCTCGAAACCCTTGCATTAGAGGGATGAGAGGGAAGGCCAGCCAGTGCCGCGTCTACTGATCGTCCACCACACGCCATCGCCACACTGCCAGGAGTTGTTCGAGGCGGTGGTGTCCGGTGCGACCGACCCCGAGATCGAGGGCGTGGAGGTCGTGCGCCGACCGGCGCTGACGGTGTCAGCGGTCGAGATGCTGGAGGCTGACGGCTACCTGCTCGGCACCCCAGCCAATCTCGGGTACCTCAGCGGGGCTCTGAAGCACGCATTCGACTGTGCCTACTACCAGCTGCTCGACTCCACCCGTGGGCGACCGTTCGGGTTGTGGCTGCACGGTAACGAAGGCACCGAGGGAGCCGGGCGCGCCGTGGACAGCATCACCACAGGGCTCGGCTGGGTGAAGGCGACGGAGTACGTCGTGGTCTCGGGCAAGCCCACCAAAGCCGACGTCGATGCGTGCTGGAACCTCGGGGCAACCTTGGCCGCCACATTGATGGAAGGGTCCTGAAGTTCCGGGGGCTGTCGGAAGGCCCGGCCCATCCGCGCGACCGCGGAAAGCACGTGGTTCGCCATCCTCTCGAAATTCAACGGTCGTGTGCTGTACATCGACGGCTTCGCGGGGGGCGGATGCCTGGGTCTGGTCGGCTGGAGGGAGGACCTGCGCACCGCCATGGATCTGGCACGTGCGTTCGATCCGGCGACGCAGGAAGCGGTGACCCGCTACGCGTACGTACCCGCGCTCACGCCGTCGGTCGCCAGAAGCCCTGGAAGCCCTGTCCCACATTCGTGGTCCGGATCGCCGAGAGTTTGACGGGATCGCCCGCCTCGACCATGACGCCGTCGCCGACGATCATCGCGACGTGACCATCCCACACCGCGAGATCGCCGGGCCGCAGCGAACCGGTGTCGACGGCAGCGCCGACGTCCTGTTCCTGAGCCAACCGGGGCAGGTCGAGACCGGCCTCGCGGTAGGCCCACTGTGTCAGACCGCTGCAGTCCAATCCGACACCCGGTGTGGTGCCGCCCCACTGGTACGGTACCCCCAACTGGGTCAGCGCGTAGCGCACCGCATCGGCGGCGACCGTGTTCGGCGCGGTGGCCGTACTGCCGTCGGGTAACCGCACCGCCACACCGTCGCCGAACACCCCCGGATCGGGCTGGGCTGCCCCCCCGCGGCGGGAGGCCGCCTCGGCCGGCGGGGCCTTCGAAGCCCGGGACGCCAGGGACGCCATCGGGGTGGCGGCGCCGAGCGCACCGAGCGCGCCGGGCGCGCCGCCGCCGAAGCCGGCCGGGACGGTGGGCGCAGGCGGAGCTCCCGGGGCCCCACCGGGTGAGGTGAGCGCACCGGCGTGGCTGTCGAGTTCGGCGCGCAACTCCTCGACGATGCCGATGGCCTCCCGCAGGGCGCGCCGGGCCTCGGTGAGCAGTTCCTCGGCGACGCCCGGGGTGTCCAGATGGGATTCGAGCGCGGCCGCCCGTGATTCGAAGCGTTCGACGATGTCCTGCAAACGTGCGGCCGCGCGGGCGACGGCCGCGCCTGCTTCGCGGGTACCCGCGGTCAGCCGGCCCGTCCGGTCGGCCAACGCGGTGACCGCGTCGGTGGTCGCGGCGGCGAACGCCCCCGCACTGTCGGCGCCGGTACCCGACCAGCCGTCGGCGGTGCGCTGCCACGCCGCCCGCGTCGCGATCGACACCCCGCTCAGCGTGTCCCGCACCCCGGCCAGCGCGGCGGCGGGTGCCCCACCGGAACCGTCCGGCCACCCCGGGCCGACGAGCGAGCGCACCTCGCGCAGCGGTGCGGAGAGCGCTTCCACCAGCGTGCTCGGCACGTCAGGCCCGCAGAAGTGCGGCGGCGCGAATGTGTGCCTCGTCGTAGGCGGCGGCCGAACCCCGCGCGGTCGCGCCACCGACGGCCAATCGATCGGCCAGCGCGGTTGCGGCGCCGGATTCGGCGGCGGCCGCCTCGGCCAGTGCGGCGAGGAAACGCGCACCGACCGGACCCAGCGACTGCGCCGCGGCCGCGACCGGTATGGCGCCCAGCGCGGCCGCCGCCGCGGCGAGCTCGGCAGAGTGCACGGTGTCGGCGCGGGCCAGCGCGCGGATGGCGTCGGTATCGGCGAGTACGGTGTCGGCGAGCATGCGATTACGACGTTGAGAACGCCCGCGCGGTTCCCGCTAAGGTCGGCGCCATGGACGTGCGCGTCGTCGATCACCCGCTGGCCGCTGCTCGGTTGACAACCCTGCGCGACCAGTCCACCGACAATGCGGCATTCCGTTCGGCGTTGCGCGATCTCACGCTGATGCTGGTCTACGAGGCCACCCGCGACGCCGCCCGCGAGGACGTCGAGGTGTGCACCCCGCTGGCGGTGACGACCGGGTCGCGGCTGGCGCGCCCGCCGCTGCTGGTTCCGGTCCTGCGGGCCGGGCTCGGGATGGTCGACCAGGCGCACGCGCTGATTCCCGAGGCGCGGGTGGGGTTCGTCGGCGTGGCCCGTAACGAGCAAACCCACGAGCCGACACCGTACCTGGAGTCGCTGCCCGCCGAGGTGAGCACACAGCCGGTGTTCGTGCTCGATCCGATGCTCGCCACCGGCGGATCGCTGGCCCACACCGTCGGGCTGTTGCAGGCGCGCGGGGCGGTCGACATCACCGCCATCTGCGTGGTGGTCGCGCCGGAGGGCGTCGCCACCCTCGAACGGGCCGCGCCGCACATGCGGTTGTTCACTGCGACGATCGACGAATGCCTCGACGAGGCCGCCTACATCGTGCCCGGACTCGGTGACGCCGGGGACCGGCAGTTCGGTCCGCGCTGAGGCTCACCACCGCTGCGCCAGTGCCGCCAGTTCGTCGAGCAACCGCTGCGCCTCGGCGCACGCCCGCCCCACGTCGCCGGCGCAGGCGCGTCGAACCTCGGTGTAGAACTTGACTTTCGGTTCCGTCCCGGACGGTCGCACGACCATGCGCACCGAGGTGTCGGCATCCCCACCGCTGAGTATCAGGACATCCGAGCGCATCGGCTCCGGTGAGATGCCCAGGTCGGTGACGGTGACCTCGTGTCCGGCGAGGCGATCGGGCGGGGTGTCCCGCAGCCGGGCCATCACCGCGGCGGCTTCGTCGGCGTCGGCGACCGGGTGGCTGACCGCCGCGGTGACGTGGACGCCGTGGCGACGGGCCAGGTCGTCGAGGACGTCGAGGACGGTGCGGCGGTGCTCCTTCAACACGCCGACGAGGTCGCAGAACAGCACCGCCGCACTGATGCCGTCCTTGTCGCGCACCGCTGCCGGATCCACGCAGTGGCCGATGGCCTCCTCGTAGGCGTACACCATGGTCTTGCCGGGTAGGTCGTCGTCGGCACGGGAGAGCCACTTGAAGCCGGTGAGTGTCTCGACGTAGTGGGCGCCGTGCGCGGCGGCGATCGCCGCGAGCATCCGCGACGACACCACGGTGCTGGCCACCACGGTCGCATCCATGACCTCGCCGGGCTCGACCTGAGTCAGAATGTAATCGCCCAGCAGCCAACCGGTTTCGTCGCCCGAGAGCATCCGCCAGCCGTCGGGTGTCGGCACCCCGACCGCGCACCGGTCGGCGTCCGGGTCGAGCGCGATCGCGACGTCGGCCTCGACGTCGGCGGCCAACTCGAGCAGCGCGTCGACCGCACCCGGTTCTTCCGGGTTGGGCAGCGACACGGTGGGGAAGTCGGGGTCGGGGGCGAACTGCTTGTCGACCACGTGGACGTCGGTGATGCCTGCGCGCACGAACGTGTCCATCGCGTACGCACCGCCCACCCCGTGCATCGGTGTGAACGCCACCCGCACCGGCGCCGTCGAGTACCGGACATTGGCCGCCCGTTCGATGTAGTGGGCGATCTCCTCCGTGCCGCCGGTTCTCGCGCCGGCCCTGGCGATCTCGTCGGCCATCGGCGCCTCGGCGATCGCGGTCTCGATGTCGGTGTCGGTGGGGCCGATGATCTGCAGACCCTCCTCGAAGTACACCTTGTAGCCGTTGTCGGTCGGCGGGTTGTGCGATGCGGTGATCTGGATTCCCGCGGCCGCGTGCATGTGCCGCACCGTGAACGCCACCACTGGTGTCGGTACGGCGGCCGGCAGCAGCATCACCTCGAACCCTTCGGCCGCGAGCACTTCGGCAGCGGCGCGGGCGAATTCGTCGGAGCGGTGCCGGGCGTCACGGCCCACGACGAACTGCGAACCCGCTCGGCCGCGGTCCTTGAGCACCTTGGCGACCGCCCACGTCGTGCGCAGCACCACGGCCAGGTTCATCCCGTTCGGGCCGGCGCGCAGCGGCCCGCGCAGCCCTGCCGTCCCGAATGTCAGTGCGCGGGAGAACCGCTCGTCGAGTTCGTCTGGACTGCACTCGGACAATTCCGCCGCGGTGTGCGGATCCGGGTCGTGAGCAATCCATTCCTGCACGGCCGTCGAGATCGCCGGGGAAGTCATGGAGCAAGTGTGCCCGCTTTGGCATCGTTTGATGCCAGCTTGCGGAGCACCGGTGCGACGAGCATCAGCAGGTCGAATTCCAGGTCGGTCAGCGTGTCGGCCATCGCCCGGTGCAACCATGCGTCGCGCTCGGCGCGGTCGGCCTCGAGCAGTGCGGCACCGGCGGAGGTCATCTCGATGAGTTGCCTGCGCCGGTCCCGGTCGTCGGGGCGGCGCGAGATGAGGCCGCGGGTGAGCAGTTCGTTGATGCTGTCGGTCAACGACTGCGCGCGCACCTGCAGTCGGGCCCCGAGCGCGGCCGGAGTGGCCACACCCGTACGGCTGACCTCGCCGAGCAGTTCCAGCTGGCTGAGCGTCAGGCCGTGGTCGGGCCGGTGTCGGCGCATCTGCCGGGCGACCGCCATGATCGCCTCGCGGAGTTCGGTGGCGGGAGCGGCACGATCGGTCATGAATAAGTTATACCTTCACAGTTCTCACCGCGACAGCAGCTCATTGCATGTTGCGCCGCAGGAATGCCAAGGTCATACTTGGCATTAACCCGGCGGGGAGGGTGGATGCGACGGATTCTGAAGTGGCTTCTGCTGGCGACGGCGTCGGTCGCGTTGACCGTTCCGCTGACCGTCGCCGGCGTGCCGTCGGCCGGGTTGTTCGCGGCACTGGCCGTCGGCGTCGTCCTCGCACTGCTCTCGCTGGCACCCGCCGGGGTGCCCCGCCCCGCGGGGGTGGTGGCGCAGGGGGTCCTCGGGGTCTACATCGGCACGATGGTGCAGCACGACGCCTTCGCCGCGCTCGGTGCGGACTGGCCGTTGGTCGTCGGCATGGCCGTCGCGACCCTGCTGCTGAGCGTGTCCGCCGGGGCGTTGCTCGGACTGCACCGCGAGGTCACCCCGCTGACCGGGTCGCTGGCACTGACCGCGGGCGGCGCCTCCGGCCTGGTGGCGATCGCCCGGGACCTCGGCGGCGACGACCGCGTGGTGTCGGTGGTGCAGTACCTGCGGGTGGCCCTGGTGACGGCGTCCATGCCGCTGGTCGTCGCCGTCGTCTACCACCCCGACAAATCCCTCCCCTTCGGCGGCATGCCCCAACAGCCAATGGCGCCTTGGTATCTGAACCTCGCCATGCCGGCCGTCCTGGTGCTGGTCGGCGCCGCGGGCGGCCGGTTGCTGCGGTTACCGGGTGCCGGTCTGCTCGGGCCGATGGCGTTGACCGTGGTGCTGCAGCTGACCGGCCTGTCGTTCGGGTTGTCGGTTCCGGCGCTCCTGGTGCAGGTCGCCTACTTCGTGATCGGCTGGCAGGCCGGGTTGGCCTTCACCACCGAGTCGCTGCGTGCGATCGCCCGGGTCCTGCCCGCCGCGCTCGCGCTGATCGTGGTGCTGGGCGTCGGCACGGCCGGTCTCGGGGTTCTGCTCGCCCACTACACCGCGCTGACGCCGCTCGAGGGGTACCTCGCGACCAGCCCCGGCGGGGTGTACGCAGTGCTCGCGACGGCGGTGGAGACCGGGTCGGATGTCACGTTCATCATCGCCGCACAGGTGCTGCGGGTGCTGCTCATGCTGTTCGCCTCACCGCTGCTGGCGCGGTTGGTGGTCCGGGCGAGCCGCAAGCTCTCACGTCACAAGCCGGAGATGACGGCGGCCAGCAGAGCACCCATCCGGGTCGCGGACTGACGGCCCGCCTCCAGCACCTCCTGGTGCGAGACCGGCTGTCCGGTCATGCCGGCGGCCAGGTTGGTCACCAGCGAGATCGCCAGCACCTCGGCGCCGGCGGCGCGCGCGGCGATCGTCTCGTGCACCGTCGACATGCCGACCAGATCCGCCCCGAGCGTGCGCAGCATCCGGATCTCGGCGGGGGTCTCGTAGTGCGGACCCGGCAGTCCGGCGTACACGGCTTCGGGCAGGGTCGGGTCGATCGTCCTGGCCAGCGTCCGCAGCCGCGGTGCGTACGCGTCGACAAGATCGACGAACTGCGCCCCCACCAGTGGGGAGCGGGCGGTGAGGTTGAGGTGGTCGCTGATCAGCACCGGCTGACCGACGGTGAAGTCCTCGCGCAGGCTGCCCGCGGCGTTGGTCAGCACGACCGTGCGCACGCCCGCCGCGCACGCCGCCCGCACCGGGTGCACGACATGGCGCAGATCGTGGCCCTCGTAGGCGTGGATGCGGCCGACGAGGACCAGCACCGGGTGCCCACCGATCGGTACGGACAGCGCGACCCCGCCGTGGCCCGCGGCCGTCGGCGGCGCGAACCCGGGCAACTCGGCCATCGGCACGCACCCGGTGGCGGTGCCGAGGGCGTCGGCCGCGGGCGCCCAACCCGATCCGAGCACGACCGCGACGTCGTGTTCGTCGACTCCGGTGCGGTCGCGGATCGCCGCCGCGGCCTGCCGGGCCACGTCCGCTGGGCTGGTCACGGTGTGCGAGCTTAGCTGTCCGAGTGCCGCCGTACCCCGAGTGAGATACTGCCTCAATGCCCTCCGCCACCGAGCCGACGAGCGTCGAAGACGCCGTCCACCGCCGCCGCGGGGACCTCGTCGAGTTGTCACACGCCATCCACGCCGAGCCGGAACTGGCGTTCGGTGAATACCGCAGCTGCGCCAAGACGCAGGCGTTGGTCGCGGAGTACGGCTTCGAGATGACCTCCCCGGTCGGCGGCCTCGACACCGCATTCCGCGGCTCGTACGGCAGCGGGTCGCTGGTGGTCGGTGTGTGCGCGGAGTACGACGCGCTGCCCGACATCGGGCACGCGTGCGGCCACAACATCATCGCCGCCTCGGCCGTCGGGACCGCCTTGGCGCTCGCCGGGGTCGCCGACGACCTCGGGCTGACCGTGGTGCTGCTGGGCACACCGGCCGAGGAGGCCGGCGGCGGCAAGATCCTGATGCTCGAGCGGGGAGTGTTCGACGACATCGCCGTCGCGGTGATGCTGCATCCCGGGCCGGTGGACATCGCCGCAGCGGGGTCGCTGGCGCTCTCGGAGGTCGACGTCACCTACACCGGGCGGGAGTCACACGCGGCGGTCGCCCCACACCTCGGGCTCAACGCCGGCGACGCCGTCACTGTCGCGCAGGTGGCGATCGGGTTGCTGCGCCAGCAGTTGGGGCCGGGACAGATGGTGCACGGGATCGTCACCGACGGCGGCCGGGCCACCAACATCATCCCGGCCCACACCGCGCTGCGCTATACGATGCGCGCCGCCGAATCGGCCTCACTGCGCGAACTCGAGGACGCGATGGCGGGCTGCTTCCAGGCCGGCGCCGTCGCCACCGGCTGCGGCTACGAGGTCACCGAGACCGCACCCGCGTACGCCGAGCTGACCCCCGACCGCTGGCTTTCCGCGGTGGTCCGCGACGAGATGGAGCAGGTCGGCCGCACTCCGGTGCCCGCCGAGGTCGAGGCCGCACTGCCACTCGGCAGCACCGACATGGGCAACGTCACGCAGGTCATGCCCGGTATCCACCCGGTAGTGGGCATCGACGCCGGCGGCGCGTCGATCCACCAGCCGACGTTCACCGCGGCCGCCGCGGGACCCAGCGCGGACCGGGCCGTCGTCGAGGGTGCGACCATGTTGGCGCGCACAGTGGTTCGTCTCGCCGAGACGCCCGCGGAGCGGGACCGGGCGTTGGAGCGGCAGGAGAGGCGGGCGTCGTGAACGTGCTCAAACATGCCGCCGCGCGCTGGCTGTCGGCCAACCACGACGAGCTCGTGGCCTGGCGCCGCCACATCCACGCGAACCCGGAACTGGGCCGTCAGGAGTTCGCGACGACGCAGTTCGTCGCCGCCCGTCTGGCCGATGCCGGGCTCAACCCCAAGATCATGCCCGGCGGGACGGGGGTGACCTGCGATTTCGGCCCCCAACACGGCCCCCGGATCGCGCTGCGCGCCGATATGGACGCGCTGCCCGTGGCCGAGCGGACGGGCCTGCCGTTCTCGTCGACCGCGCCGAACGTCGCGCACGCCTGCGGTCATGACGCCCACACCGCGATCCTGCTCGGCGCGGCGACGGCGATGGCGTCGGTGCCTGAACTGCCCGTCGGCGTGCGGGTGATCTTCCAGGCGGCCGAGGAGCTGATGCCCGGCGGCGCGGTCGACGCGATCGCGGCCGGTGCGCTGAGCGGGGTGTCGCGAATCTACGCGCTGCACTGCGATCCGAGGCTGGCGGTGGGCAGGGTCGCGGTGCGGCCCGGCCCCATCACGTCGGCGGCCGATCAGATCGAGGTGACGCTGCACTCGCCCGGCGGGCACACATCGCGTCCGCACCTGACCGGTGACCTGGTCTACGGGCTCGGCACGCTGATCACCGGGGTCCCGGGCGTGCTCTCGCGCCGCATCGACCCGCGCAACAGCACCGTGATGGTCTGGGGTGCGGTCAACGCCGGTGTCGCCGCCAACGCGATCCCGCAGACCGGCACGCTGGCCGGAACCATCCGCACCGCGTCCCGGGAAACCTGGCTGACGCTGGAAGACATCGTGCGCGAGAGTGTTTCGGCGTTACTGGCACCGCTGGGGATGGAGCACAGCCTGCTCTACCGCCGTGGCGTGCCGCCGGTGGTCAACGAAGAGGTCTCCACCCGCATCCTGACCCACGCGATCGAGGCGATCGGCCCCCAGGTGCTCGCCGACACCCGCCAGTCCGGCGGCGGCGAGGACTTCTCGTGGTACCTCGAGGAGGTGCCTGGGGCGATGGCGCGGCTCGGGGTGTGGAGCGGGCAGGGTCCGCAGCTGGATCTGCACCAGCCGACGTTCGACCTCGACGAGCGCGCGCTGGGCGTTGGCGTGCGCACGATGGTCAACATCGTCGAACAGGCCGCCCTCGTCTGACTCGCCCCCGCTCCCGCGACGGTGCGCGTCTGCACCCCGACATGCCGCGGATCAGCCGCACCTCGGGCACCTCCCATGCGGCGAGCGGTCGGTCCCAGGGCAGTGCGAGCAGCCCGGCGCCCGGGGTGTGCAGCCGGAGTTCGGGGAGGGCACCGTGGCGTGTCGGGTGCAGACCCGCACGGTCGCGCCAACGGAACGGGACTACCCCAGGGTGCCGGGGCCGACGCTGCGCGACGGGCGCGTCCGCAGGTCGTGCACGTAATCGGCGGGCGCGCCCGCGATCTCGGCGGCGTCGGCCATCACCCCGAGGTAGCGAGCCGACGGCAGCCCGCCCTCCCAGGCGTCGACCACGTAGAGCCACGCCAGCACCGGGTCGGTGTCGGTGTCCGACGACAGCCGGTCCACCCGGCAGCGGATTTTCTTGTGGACGCCGAGCTCGGAACCCTCCCAGCGGTCGAGGGTCTCCTCGTCCTCCTTGGTCATGTCGTAGAGCACGACGAACACCTTCGACAGCGGGTCCTCGACGACCGTGGCCAGCGCACCCTCCCAGCCGATGTCCTCGCCGCCGAACGTCAACCGCCAGCCGTGCAGCCAGCCGGTTCCGGCCATCGGCGAATGCGGTGCGCGCTCCATCATCTGTTCGGGATGCATGTTCGACCCATAGGCGGCGTAGAGCGGCACGGTAGGAGAGCATAACCGGCGGCCGGCCGGCCGCGACCGGAAGCGCCCCGGCGACGGCAAGCGGCTAGATTGTGCTCGTGGCAACCCGCATCGTGATCATCGGCGGCGGGCCCGCCGGTTATGAGGCGGCACTCGTTGCCGCAGGACCCGAAACCCAGGTCACCGTCATCGACTCCGACGGCGTGGGCGGTGGGTGCGTGCTCTACGACTGCGTGCCGTCGAAGACCTTCATCGCCTCGACCGGGGTGCGCACCGAACTGCGCCGCGCGCCCGGCCTCGGTTTCGACATCAGCGTCGAGGACGCCAAGATCTCACTGCCGCAGATCCACAACCGCGTCAAGACTCTGGCGCGCTCGCAGTCCGCCGACATCGGGAGCCAACTGCTGCGGGAGGGCGTCACGGTCATCGGCGGCCGCGGCGAACTGGTCGACGACGTGCCGGGGCTGGCGCAGCATCGGGTCCGGGTTTGGACGCACGACGGCAAGACCGGCGTTCTCAAGGCAGACGTGGTGCTGATCGCCACCGGCGCCAGCCCGCGTGTGCTGCCCAACGCGGTGCCCGACGACGAGCGGATCCTCACCTGGCGTCAGCTCTACGACCTGACCGAGCTGCCCGAGCACCTGGTGATCGTGGGCTCCGGTGTCACCGGCGCCGAGTTCTGCAACGCCTACACCGAACTCGGCGTGACGGTGACCGTGGTCGCCAGCCGCGACCAGATCCTGCCACACGAGGACAGCGACGCCGCCGCCGTCCTCGAGCAGGTGTTCGCCGAACGCGGCGTGACCCTGGTCAAGAACGCCCGCGCCGAATCGGTGACCCGCACCGAGAACGGGGTGAAGGTGCAGATGGCCGACGGCCGCCGTGTGGAGGGCAGCCACGCGCTGATGACCGTGGGCTCGGTGCCCAACACCGAGGGGCTCGGCCTCGAGCGGGTCGGCATCGAACTTGCCCGCGGCGGTTACATCCCCGTCGACCGAGTGTCGCGTACACCGGCGGCGGGCATCTACGCCGCCGGCGACTGCACCGGCCTGCTGCCGCTGGCGTCGGTGGCGGCCATGCAGGGCCGTATCGCGATGTACCACGCACTCGGCGAGGGGGTGGCCCCGATCCGGTTGCGCACCGTCGCGTCGGCCACGTTCACCCGTCCGGAGATCGCTGCCGTCGGAATCCCGCAGACCGCGATCGACGACGGCAGTGTGCCCGCCCGCACCCTGATGCTGCAGTTGAACACCAACGCCCGCGCGAAGATGTCGCTGCTGCGGCACGGCTTCGTCAAGATCTTCTGCCGCCCGGCGACCGGCGTGGTGATCGGCGGTGTGGTGGTGGCCCCGATCGCGTCGGAGCTGATCCTGCCGATCGCGCTGGCGGTGCAGAACCGCATCTCGGTGACCAACCTGGCGCAGACGCTGTCGGTGTATCCGTCGCTGTCGGGATCGATCGTCGAGGCCGCGCGTCGCCTCATGGCGCACGACGATCTGGACTGAATCCACGTAGCCTGGGAACGGTGAGTGTCCCGATGGCAGGCAACGGGTGGACTTTGCTCGGACCCGACCAGCGGGCCGAGGCCTGGCAGCGGCTCGGCAACGAGCAGTTCGACGTCGTGGTGATCGGCGGGGGCGTGGTCGGCGCGGGCGCCGCCCTCGACGCCGCCACCCGCGGGCTCAAGGTCGCCCTGGTGGAGGCGCGCGACTTCGCCTCCGGGACGTCCAGCCGCAGCAGCAAGATGTTTCACGGCGGTCTGCGCTACCTCGAACAGCTCGAGTTCGGTCTGGTGCGCGAGGCGCTGCACGAACGTGAGCTGTCGCTGACCACGCTGGCGCCGCACCTGGTCAAACCGCTGCCGTTCCTGTTCCCGCTGACCAACCGCTGGTGGGAGCGGCCCTACGTGGCGGCGGGCATCTTCCTCTACGACCAGCTCGGCGGTGCGAAATCCGTTCCCGCGCAGCGTCATCTCACCAAGTCCGGGGCGCTGCGGCTGGCGCCCGGACTCAAACGCAGCGCTCTGATCGGTGGCATCCGCTACTACGACACCGTCGTCGACGACGCGCGCCACACCATGACCGTCGCCCGCACTGCCGCGCACTACGGCGCGGTGGTGCGCACGTCGACGCAGGTGGTCAACCTCCTTCGGGAAGGTGACCGGGTGACCGGTGTCGCCGTGCGCGACAGCGAGGACGGGTCGGTGACCGATGTCCACGGCCACGTCGTGGTCAACGCCACCGGCGTGTGGACCGACGAGATACAGGCGCTGTCACGGCAACGCGGCCGGTTCCGGGTGCGGGCGTCGAAGGGTGTGCACGTCGTGGTGCCCCGCGACCGGATCGTCAGCGAGGTCGCGATCATCCTGCGCACCGAGAAGTCCGTGCTGTTCGTCATCCCCTGGGGGACGCACTGGATCATCGGCACCACCGACACCGACTGGAATCTGGACCTGGCGCATCCGGCCGCGACCAAGGCCGACATCGACTACATCCTCGACCACGTCAACACCGTGCTGGCCACCCCGCTCACCCACGACGACATCGACGGCGTCTATGCCGGTCTGCGTCCACTATTGGCGGGGGAGAGCGAGGAGACCTCGAAGCTGTCCCGAGAGCACGCCGTCGCCAGCCCGGCGCCGGGGCTGGTCGCGATCGCCGGCGGCAAGTACACCACCTACCGCGTGATGGGTGAGGATGCGATCGACGCGGCCGCCGAATTCGTACCCGCCCGCGTGGCGCCGTCGATCACCGAGAAGGTGCCGTTGATGGGCGCTGACGGATACTTCGCGCTGATCAACCAGACCCAGAGTGTCGGCGCCCATTACGGTCTGCATCCGTATCGGGTGCGTCACCTGCTCGACCGGTACGGCTCGCTGATCAGCGAGGTGCTGGCCCTTGCCGACGGCCGGCCCGAACTGCTCACCCCGATCACCGAGGCGCCCGTCTACCTCAAGGTGGAGGCCGCGTACGCCACGGCCGCCGAGGGGGCGTTGCACCTCGAGGACATCCTGGCCCGCCGGATGCGCATCTCGATCGAGTATCCGCACCGCGGTGTCGACTGTGCCCGTGAGGTCGCCGACGTCGTTGCGCCCATTCTGGGTTGGAATGCCGAGGACGTCAGCCGCGAGGTGGACACCTACTGCGCGCGCGTCGACGCCGAGGTGCGCAGCCAGCAGCAGCCTGACGACGAGTCCGCCGATGCGCTGCGCGCGGCGGCGCCCGAGGCCAGGGCGGAGATCCTCGAACCCGTCCTGTTGCGATGAGCCGGGTGCGGCCCGCGCCGCTTCCGGTGCGCTGCCGGGTGGCCTCCGCGGCGCCGAGCAGCCGCGCCGCGTAGAGATGGCTGCCACCGTCGGCGGCCAGGCGGGCCAGACATTCCAGTGCATCGGGCACGCGCAGATATCCCCCGGTTTGGACGGCGATCGCCGGGCGTCATGGGCGTCGCGCTTCCGCCTGGTCGGGCTCACCCTGCGCGAGCGCCACGAACGCGCGCGGTATCACCGGCCCGCTGCAATTGCTCGCCCACACCATCGAATTCGACGACCCGCTGACCGGTCGGCCGCACCGCTTCGTCACCCCATCCCGCAAGGGTGCATTATTGGCGGGTGCGAGGAACGTTTTCGATCCCCGGTGCGTGCGCAGTCGTGCTCGTCTTCGCTGCGGGTCTGACCCCGACCATCCCCACGGCGAACGCCACCGTCTGCGGATCTGTCGGAGGCAGGCACGTCGACATCAGCGGGTGCTCCGATCCGTTCGTCTACCTGAACGAGGCGCTCCCGCCACCGCCGCCACCTCCGCCACCTCCGCCGCCGCCGCCACCGCCGCCGCCGCCGCCGCCACCCGGTGTGCCACCACCACCACCACCGCCGCCACCGCCGCCGCCACCACCACCACCACCGCCGCCACCACCACCGGCGCGGGTCTATATACCGCCACCACCGGTGGGCAACATCGATGCCTGTGTGAATGTAGGGCGCCGGATCAGCGTCAGCGGCTGCATCTGAGCGCCGTGGTTCACTGACGCGATGGACCGCGCGAAGTTCGACCGACTCTTCGACCTGACCGGCGCACAGCCGTGGTCACCGGCGGCACCCGGGGTGTCGGCCTCGCACTCGCGGAGGGTTTCGCGTTGGCCGGCGCCCGGGTGGTGGTTGCCAGCCGCAAGCCCGACGCCTGCGAACAGGCCGCGCAACACCTGCGCGACCTCGGCGGCATCGACATCCTGGTGAACAACGCCGCCCAACGCGCTGGCGCAACCGCTGGGGGAAATGACGCCCGAGGCGTGGACGAAGTCCTACGACGTGAACCTGCGCGGCCCGGTGTTCCTCGTACCGCATGCGCTGCCGCACCTGAAGGCCAGCGCGCACGCGGCGGTCCTGAACACGGTGTCGGTGGGCGCGTTCGACTTCGCGCCGAACGTGTCGATGTACGCCGCGGGCAAGGCGGCGCTGCTGTCGTTCACCCGGTCGATGGCCGCCGCCCACGCGCCGCACGGCATCCGTGTGAACGCGCTGGCGCCCGGACGGAGATCGGCCACAACGTCGTGCACGGCCAGTACGACTGGATGGGTGACCCGGCGATCTCCGGCCGCGGCTTCGAATGGGACAACGCATGCCCCGGCGACCAGTGGCGGCACTCCCACAACGACATGCACCACGCCTACACCAACATCGTCGGCATGGACCGTGACATCGGCTACGGCATCCTGCGGATGAGCGAGAACCAGCGCTGGCAGCCGTATTTCCTGGGAAACCCCGTCTACGCGTTCCTGCTGATGGTGCTGTTCCAGTACGGCGTCGCGCTGCACGAACTCGAGACCGAGCGGATCCGCGCCGGTGAAATCAGCATCGCCGACAAACGCGAGATCCTTCAGGGCATCTGGCGCAAGACCAAGCGGCAGACGCTCAAGGACTACGTAATCGGCCAGCGCGCTGGCCATCTGCTCTTTGCACGAGCGCTCATCGTGGCCTTCCCGCTGCTGGCCGGACCGTTGGCGCCGTGGGTGTTCGCGGGAAACCTGACCGCCAACCTGATGCGCAACGTGTGGTCCTACATGATCATCTTCTGCGGGCACTTCCCCGAAGACGTTCAGGAGTTCTCGATCGAGGAGACCAAGGCCGAGACGCGCGGCCAGTGGTACGTCCGCCAGGTGCTCGGTTCGGCGAACCTCAGCGGAGGCAAGCTCTTCCACCTCCTGTCGGGCAACCTGTCGTTCCAGATCGAACACCACCTGTTCCCGGGTGTTCCCGCTCACCGGCACGCCGAACCCGCGCCCGCGGTGCGTGACATCTGCCGCCGCTACGGATTGCCGTACAACACCGGCCCGCTGCCGCGCTAATTCGCCACGGTGGTGCGTAAGATCGTGCGGCTGGCGCTGCCGCGCTGAGGTGAGAACGTCACCAGCCCCGGCGGGGCGGATGCGATCCGACCAGCTCACCCCTGCCGGCGACGTCGCGGCTGCGGTAAACGATGTAGGGCCGGAACAGGTAGCCGATCGGTGCGCTGAACACGTGTACCAGCCGGGTGAACGGCCACAGACAGAACAGCACCAGCGCGATGATCACGTGGATGTGGAACCACAACGGCGCCAATGCCATCAGGTCACCTCGCGGCTGCAGTATCCAGATCGACCGGAACCACGGCGCGACCGTCTGGCGGTAGTCGTGTTCGGCGCCCACCGGAGTGGCGCCAATCAGCGTGCACGCCAGTCCTGCGATGATCGCCATCACCAGCACCAGATACATCACCTTGTCGTTGACGGTGGTGGCCATGAACACCGGACCCGTGGTGCGGCGCCGGAAGATCAGCAGCGCGATACCGGTCAACGTGGTGACCCCGGCGACACCGCCCAGCACCAGCGCCTGCACGTGGTAGGCGTGTTGGCTCACCCCGATCGCGTAAGTCCACGATTCCGGGATGAACAGACCGATGACGTGGCCCACGATGACGACGAGGATGCCGAAGTGGAACATCGGGCTGCCGATCCGCAGCAGGCGTGACTCGTAGAGTTGCGACGACCGGGTGGTCCAGCCGAACTTGTCGTAGCGGTAGCGCCACCAGATCCCCACGGCCACGACGGCCAACGTGACGTACGGCGCCACGTCCCAGAAAATCTCCCATCCCGACATCTCAGCTGCTCTTCTCTCCGGTCCGCCGGGGCGGCACGGTCAGCGTGAACGGTTGCAGCCCAACGGCTTCGGCGGGCGGGCCGTCGGCAGCCAGCGTGCGGGCCCGGCGCATGTCGGTCTCGGTGGCGGCGGGCAGCGTCGCGAGCACCGCGGCCACGGCATGGGTGTAAGGCGACGACCTCTCTGACAGCGCCTGATGCAGGACATCGATCGGCACGCTGTGCTCGGCGAGTAGACGCAACCCGGCCTCGGGGTCGACGGTGGCGGCGAACTCGAGCACCACGGGCAGATAGTCCGGGGCCTCATCGGCCGGTGGGGCCACCCCCGCGCCCCGGTACATCTGCGCGAATGACAGCATCGCGCCGCCGCGGTTGCGGGTGTCACCGGCTGTCCAGTACGTCAGGTACATCGTGGCGCGGCGGCGCAGGTCGAAGGTCGCGACGTAGTCCTGTGCGGCCTGCAGCGGGTCGACGGCCCGCAGCGCGGTCACGGTGAGCGAAAGATGTTCGGCAACGGGTCCGTCCAGCTGCGCCAACAGCTGTTCGGCGGTATCGAGCCTGCCCTCTTCGGGATAGCTCAGCAGCAGCGACGCGCACTGCCACACCAGCCGCTGGTCGAGGTCGGGCGAGGTGCGCCTGCGCAGCAGCTTCATCGTGGTTCGCCGTTCTCCGGGAAGATGCCCTGCGGGGTCCCGCGGCCGTCCCAGTTGAGCAGGTTGACGCGCGATGGACGGCTCTCGTTGGCCGCCATGCCCTCGGAGGTCTGCCGCTGCTGCAACGCGTGAAACGTCTCGACGGCCACCGGCACCGGCTGCCCGCTGGCCTCACCGAACGGTCCGGACTCGTACATACCGGGGCCACCCTCGAACGACAACGAACACCCAGGCTCCTCGAGCGACCACGGTTCCACGGCCGCGTACGCGGTGGGGATGACGTAGCGCTCGTCGTACTTCGCCAGCGCCAGCAGTCGGTACATGTCGTACATCTGCTTCTCGGTCATCCCGACCGATTCCGGGATGTGCGGTTGGGTGTCGCGCCCGAGGTTGATGTCACGCATGTAGGAGCGCATCGCGGCCAGCCGGCGCAGCACCTTGTCGACGACGGTGGTGTCACCGGCGGTGAACAGCCCGGCGAGGTATTCGATCGGGATGCGCAGTGCCTCCAGGGCGCCGAACAGGTTGCCGATGTCCTCCCCGTCGTGTCCGTCGCGGCTGACCGCGTCGACCACCGGCGACAGCGGCGGGATATACCAGACCATCGGCACCGTGCGGTATTCCGGATGCAGCGGCAGCGCCACCTGATAGGTGTGGATCAGCGCGTAGATCGGGGAGCGTTGCGCGGCCTCGATCCACTCGTCGGAGATCCCTTCGGCGCGCGCCCCGGCGATCACCTCGGGGTCGTGAGGGTCCAACAGGATCGACTTGTGCGCCTCGTAGAGGTCCTTGTCGTCCTCGACCGACGCCGCCGCCAGCACCCGGTCCATGTCGTAGAGTACCAACCCCAGATACCGCAGCCGGCCCACACACGTCTCCGAGCACACCGTCGGCAACCCCACCTCGATGCGCGGATAGCACAGCGTGCACTTCTCGGCCTTGCCGGTCTTGTGGTTGAAATACACCTTCTTGTACGGGCAGCCCGACACACACATCCGCCAGCCGCGGCAGCGGTCCTGGTCGACCAGCACGATGCCGTCCTCGGAGCGCTTGTACATCGCACCCGACGGGCACGACGCCACACACGACGGGTTGAGGCAGTGCTCGCAGATCCTCGGGAGATAGAACATGAACGTCTGCTCGAGCTCGAGCTCGATCCGCTCGCTGACCTGTTTGAGCACCGGGTCGCCCGGCACGATCTCCGGTGAACCGCCGAGGTTGTCGTCCCAGTTGGCCGACCACTCCACCTTCATCGGCTCACCGCTGATCAGGCTGCGCGGCGTCGCGACGGGCATGTGCTCACCCAGCGGTGCGTTGGTGAGGTTCTCGTAGTCGTACGTCCACGGCTCGTAGTAGTCGTCGATACTGGGCAGCTTCGGGTTGGAGAAGATGTTGAGCAGCTTGTTCAACCGCCCGCCGCCGCGCAGCCGCAGCCGACCACGCTTGTCGCGCACCCACCCGCCGCGCCAGCGCTCCTGATCCTCGTAGGTACGTGGGTACCCTTGTCCCGGGCGGGTTTCGACGTTGTTGAACCACACGTACTCGGTGCCCGGCCGGTTGGTCCAGGCCTGTTTGCACGTCACCGAACAGGTGTGGCACCCGATGCACTTGTCGAGGTTCATCACCATCGCCATCTGGGCCATGACCTTCACCGGTAGACCACCTCCTGGGAGCGGCGGCGCACCACCGTCACCTCGTCGCGCTGGTTGCCGGTCGGACCGAGATAGTTGAACGCGAACGCCATCTGGGCGTAACCGCCGGCCAGGTGGCTCGGTTTGATCAGCAACCGGGTCAGGGAGTTGTGGATGCCGCCCCGCTTCCCGGTCGTCTCGCTCAGCGGCACGTCGATCACCCGCTCCTGGGCGTGGTAGACGAACACCACACCCTCGGGCATCCGGTGGCTGACGATAGCCCGGCACACCAGCACCCCGTTGCGGTTGACCGCCTCCACCCAATCGTTGTCGTGCACTTCGATCTTCGCGGCGTCGGCGGGGCTCATCCACATCGTCGGCCCGCCCCGCGACAGCGAGAGCATGAACAGGTTGTCCTGGTACTCCGAGTGGATCGACCACTTCGAGTGCGGGGTCAGGTACCGGACGGTCAGCCCGACGCCGCCCGCGCCGCCCGCGCCCAGCTCCGGTTCGCCGAACAACCGGTGGATGTCCAGCGGCGGCCGGTAGATCGGCAGTTGCTCGCCGAGTTCTTCGAGCCAGTCGTGCTCGAGGTAGAAGTGCATCCGCCCGGTCAGGGTGTGGAACGGTTTGAGCTCTTCGATGTTGACGGTGAACGGCGCGTAGCGGCGCCCCCCGGTCTCGCTGCCGGACCACTCCGGGCTGGTGATCACCGGCACCGGGCGGGCCTGGGTGTCGGCGTAGGTGATGCGGCGTTCCTCGCTGCCCTCGGCCAGATGTGCCAGCGGCCGGCCGGTGCGCCGTTCCAGGTGGTGGAACCCCTCCACCGCGAGCCGGCCGTTGGAGGTGCCCGACAGCGCAAGGATGACGTCGGCCATGCGTTCGGCGGTGGTGATGGCCGGCCGGCCCGCGGCCGCGCCGGAGTCGAGCACCCCGAACTTGGCGGCCAGCTCGGACACCTCGGGCTCGGGATGGGTGGTCAGACCCTTGGTGGTGACGCCGAGCCGGTCCACCAGCGGACCCAGGCTGCCCCACTTCTGCGCGATCGCCGCATAGTCGCGTTCGATCACCGCGAGGGGGCCGATCGTCTTGCCCGGCACCGGCGTCTCCCCGGTGGTGCGCCAATCCCGTTCGGTGCCCGCGGGATAAGCCATCGCTCCCGGGGTGTCATGCTGCATTGCGCCAAGGACCACGTCGGTCCTGGTCCCCAGGTGCGTCTCGGCCAGCGCGGAGAACACCCGCGCGATCGCGCCGAACGCCTCGAAATCCGACCGGGTCTCCCACGGCGGATCGATGGCGGCGGTGAACGCGTGGACATAGGGGTGCATGTCGGTGGTGTTGAGGTCGGCCTTCTCGTACCACGTCGCGGCGGGAAGGACCACGTCGGAGAGCAACGTCGTCGAAGTCATCCGGAAGTCGATCGACATCAACAGGTCGAGTTTGCCTTCCGGGATGTCCCCGGATTCGTCGAGGCCCCAGTGGATCTCGGTGGGCCGCAACGCCTCAGGGGTGGGGGTGGCCTGCAGGTTCGACGTGGTGCCCAGCAGGTGCCGAAGGAAGTACTCGTTGC
Organism: Actinomycetota bacterium; assembly: GCA_034189785.1. GTDB lineage: Bacteria > Actinomycetota > Actinomycetes > Mycobacteriales > Mycobacteriaceae > Mycobacterium. Next base: position 3,664 of record JAXHUG010000030.1, on the reverse strand, counting down.
CCTTGCTCGACGAGCCCAGCAGGTTGGCCCGCCACACGTTGAGCACGCGCGGCCAGTTCGCCGGGTCGTCCGGATCGGTGACCGCCAGTTTCAGGGTGCCCTCGGCCAGCTGTTCGGCGACGTACTCACCGACGTCGCGGCCGGCCGCCCGCGCCTCGTCGGCGACGTCGAGGCTGGACCGGTCGAACTGCGGGTAGAACGGCATCCAGCCCATCGCGGTCGCCGCGGCCAGCACGTCCATGGTGTGTTTGCCGGTGAACCGGCCGCGGGCTGTCGGGCTGGCCAACGCGTCCGCGCGGTATCCGTCGTACCGCCACTGGTCGGTGTGGACGTACCAGTATGAGGTACCGGGCATCTGCCGCGGGGGGCGCGCCCAGTCCGAGGCCATCGCCATGGTCGTCCAGCCGGTCACCGGCCGGCACTTCTCCTGGCCGACATAGTGTGCCCAGCCGCCGCCGTTGCGTCCCATCGAACCGGTGAGCATTAGCATCGCCAGCACGGCGCGGTAGGTGGCGTCACCGTGGAACCACTGGCAGATGCCCGCGCCCATGATGATCATCGACCGGCCGCCGGATTCCTCGGCGTTGCGGGCGAATTCGCGTGCCACCCGCACCACCTGGCTGGCCGAGACCCCGGTGATCGGCTCTTGCCACGCCGGGGTGTACGGCTGTTCGGCATCCTCGTAACCGCCGGGCCAGTCACCCGGCAGGCCGGGCCGGGCCACCCCGTACTGGGCGAGCATCAGGTCGAACACCGTGCACACCCGGTGCTCGCCCACCCGGCGCACCGGGACTCCGCGGGTCAGGGTGGCGCTGTGACCGTCGACGGTGTCGAAGCGGGGCAGCGTGATCGCCGCGGTCCCACCGCCGTCTGCGGCGACGGTCAGCGCCGGGCTGAGCTCACCGAGGTCGAGGTTCCACTTGCCCATGCCGTCGTCGCCGTAGCGGAATCCGAGTGAGCCGTGCGGAACCGCCACGTCGTCGGTGCGTCCGTCGAGCAGCACCGGTTTGAACGGTGCGTTCTCCACGTGTCGGCCCAGATCCGCCGCGGTGAGCATCTTGCCCGGCACCAGCGCGCCGTCCCGCTCTTCGAGCTTGACCAGGAACGGCAGATCGGTGTACTGGCGCACGTAATCGACGAAGAACGGGATGCGCTGCCGGACAAAGTGCTCGGTGAGGATCACGTGGCCCATCGCCATCGCCATGGCGCCGTCGGTGCCCGCCGCGCACGGCATCCACTCGTCGGCGAACTTGGTGTTGTCGGCGTAGTCGGGGCTGACGCTGACCACCTTGGTGCCGCGGTAGCGCACCTCGGTCATCCAGTGCGCATCCGGTGTGCGGGTGACCGGGACGTTGGAGCCCCACATCATCAGGTACGACGCATCCCACCAGTCACCGGACTCGGGGACGTCGGTCTGGTCGCCGAACACCTGCGGCGACGCCACCGGCAGGTCGGCGTACCAGTCGTAGAAGGACGTCATCGCGCCGCCGATCAGCTCGACGAACCGCGAACCCGCCGCGTGGCTCACCATCGACATCGCCGGGATGGGGCTGAACCCGGCGATGCGGTCGGGGCCGTACATCTTGATGGTATGCACGTGCGCGGCGGCGATCATCTCGGTGGCCTCCCCCCACGTCACCCGCACCAGGCCGCCCTTACCCCTGGCCTGCTGGTAGCGGCGGCGACGCTCGGGGTCGGCCTGGATGTCGGCCCACGCCAGCACGGGATCGCCGAGCCGTTGTTTGGCTTCGCGGTACATCTGCACCAGCACACCGCGCACATACGGATAGCGCACGCGGGTGGGGGAGTAGGTGTACCAGGAGAACGCCGCGCCGCGTGGGCATCCGCGCGGTTCGTATTCGGGGCGGTCCGGGCCCACCGACGGATAGTCGGTCTGCTGCGTCTCCCAGGTGATGATCCCGTCTTTGACGTAGATCTTCCAGGAGCAGGATCCCGTGCAGTTGACGCCGTGGGTGGAGCGCACCACCTTGTCGTGACTCCACCGGTCACGGTAGAAGACGTCGCCTTCCCGGCCGCCCCGGCGGGTGACGGTCCGCAGGTCGTCGGAGAACTCACCCGCGGTGAAGAAGCGGCCGCTGCGCTCCAGCAGCTCTTCGACCACTCCACCGGTACGAGGGGTGCTGCTCACGTCGGGGTCTCCTTCGGTTGCGGTTCGCGGGCGCGCAGCCGCAGCGCGGTGTAGGCGAACGCGATCAGCGCGGTGGCCACCAGGAGCAGCAACCCGACCGTGTAGTCGTTGTCGACGACGTCGTACGAGCCGCCCATGACCAGCGGCGGGAAGTACCCGCCGAGCCCGCCGGCGGCGGCGACGATGCCGGTGATCGAGCCGACCGATTGCGCCGGTGAGCGGCGGGCCACCCAGGCGAACACCCCGCCGGTGCCGATGCCGAGGAACACCGCCAAGGTGATGAACGTGGCGGCCGACCACCGGTCCGGCGGTGGCTGGAACACCGCGACGAAGGCCAGCACCGCGGTGCCGGCGAACGACGTGAGCACGACGTACTTGGGCGGGATGCGGTCGGCGAGGGCGCCGCCCACCGGCCGCGCCAGTACGGCGGCCAACGCGAAACCTGCGGTGCGGGCTCCGGCGTCGACCGCGGAGAAGTCGTAGATGGTCTTGATGTAGGTGGGCAGGTAGTTGCTGAAGGCGACGAACCCGCCGAACACGACCGCGTAGAGGAACGACATCTCCCAGGTGACGCGGAGTTTGGCGGCCGCCTTCAACTTCGGCAACACCGCATCGGTGTTGGGCGTGAAATGGGGGGAGTCGTGCATCGCGAACAGGCACAGCACCGCGGTCAGCGCGAGGGCGATCGCGATGATCGCGTGGGTGGTGAACAGGCCGAACCAGTTGACGAATCGAGGAGTGAAGAACGCCGACATCGCCGTGCCCACCATACCCATGCCGAACACGCCGGTGGCGAAGCCGCGGCGCGACGCTTCGTACCAGTGGTTGGCGAACGGGATGCCGACGGCGAATATGGTGCCCGCGATACCGAGGAAGAAGCCGAACACCAGCAGCAACGGATACGACCCCGCGCTTCCGGCGACGCCGACGGCCAGCACCGGCACGATCGAGGCGACCGAGATCGCGATGAACATCACTCGGCCGCCGAACCGGTCGGTGAGCGAGCCGACGACGATCCGGCCCAGCGCTCCCACCAGGATGGGCGTCGCCACCAGCATCGAGGCCCGGGTGCTGCTCAGCGAGAGGTCACCGGCGTAGGTCGTCGAGAGCGGGCCGATCATGTTCCAGGCCCAGAAGTTGATCACGGAAATCCATGTGGCCAGAACGAGGTTCACGCCCCGGCGTGCGCCTGTGTCCGGCGTGGTGGCCGTGTTCACACAAGCCAGGGAACCGCCCGACGATGGCACTTACATGGAATTGCGGAAACTTCTGCGTTAAAAAAACCGGCGCCGAGCCTACGGTTTTTGCCCCAAATCGCCCGGAATGCGTCATCAACCGTAGTGTCGGCGTCCGCGCGGTCAGCGTTGGCAGTGCGGGCACCAGTACGACACCCAGTCGCCGTTGCCATCGCGGCGGATCGGCGTACCGCAGCGCCGGCATGGCTCGCCGCCCCGGCCGTACACCCACACGTCGCGGCCGGGACGGGTGTCGCCGGTGGTGGTGCGGTTCCATCGG
>JAXHUG010000003.1:0-55629 GCA_034189785.1 Actinomycetota bacterium | reverse complement strand
GGAGTCGACGAGTTCCTGTGCGGCGGTCAACTGGTCGGACCGGTCGAGCAGATCGCGGTCGACTCGCTCCCGTAGTTCGCGCACACTGGCTTTGAGCAGGAAGACTCCCGAGTGGACGCCCCGGAGGGCGTCACCCGAGGTGTCGAGGATCAGCCGTGCGCCGACATCGCGGCAGATGTCGGCGACCCGCTGATAGAAGTCCGAGGGAAGGCCCGGCGGCAGGCTGCCACTTGCCACCACGAACCGCGCCGCCCGGGCTTCGTAACGTAGTTCCTCCAGACATTTCTCCTGTTCCTGCGCGGTCAGGCAGGGGCCGGGGAGGACGAACCGGTACTGCTGGCCGCTGCTGTCGTCGTTGACGGTGAAGCTCTCGCGCGTCGGCTCTCCGATCGCGACACGACGGAACGGCACATCGGCCTTAGCGAGCAATTCGGTGACCAGGTCGCCGGCCGGCCCGCCCACGGGGAACACCGCCGACACCGACTCGCCGAGGACGTGGGCGGTCCGGGCCACGTTGATGCCACCGCCTCCGGGGTCGTAACGCGCTCCGACGCATCGGATCTTGCTGGTCGGCCGGACCTGCGGCGCGCTCGTGGTGATGTCGAGCGCCGGGTTCATCGTCAGCGTGACGATCGCCGGCCCGCGGCCTGTGCGTTCGCCGGATCGTCTCATCGGCCCTGACCTCTCGATGCGCCGCGCACCACGAGCACCGGGGTGTCCGCGGACTGCGCCACCGCCGAGCTCACCGAACCCAGCCAGGTGCTTGCGAAGCCGCCGCGGCCGCGGACCCCGACCACCACCAGCTGCGCATGCTCGGACTCGCGGATCAGCCATCGGGCCGGCTGGTCGCAGACGAGGCGGCGGTGGACATGCACGTCGGGATATTGCTCCTGCCAGCCGGCGAGCCGTTCGCCGAGGACCTCTTCACCCTGGCTCTGGTGTTCGCGCCAGGCCGTACCCACGATCGGGAAGACTGCCACATCGCTCCACGCGTGCAGGGCCACCAGGTCGACTCCGCGGCGTGCCGCCTCGTCGAACGCCATCGCGGTGGCGGCCTCCGAGGCCGGTGACCCGTCGATGCCGAGCAGGACGGGCGCATCGCCGGCCCGGGACCCGCTGCGGGTGGGGCGGATGACGGCCACCGGGCAGTGGGCGTGGTGTATCAGGCCGGTACTGACCGAGCCCAGCAGCAGCCGGCCGAGCGCACCGGTTCCGCGGTTGCCGACGACGATCATCTGTTCGTCGCCGGATTCGCGCACCAGCGTCGGCACCACGCGCGCGCCCAGGACTTCGGTGTGGATGTCGGGGTGATGGGATTCGGGTGCGCAGGCCTGCGCGGTCTTGAGTGCATGTTCGAGGACGTGCCGGGCGTTGTTCTGCTGCCACTCGTTGATCTCGGCGAGGATCGGCCCGATCGGTGAACTCGTCGCCATGGTTGCGACCACGTGCGCCAGCGTCAGTGGCGCCCGGCGCATCACCGCCTCCTGTGTCGCCCAGCGGATGGCGGCGTCGGACTCCGCCGACCCGTCGACACCGACCAGGATGCCGCTGCCGTTCGCGTTCATGTCACTCCTCCGGCCGAGGGCGGTTCGATCGTCGAAACTGCATGACGTCACTGACTGCATGACGTCACTGGGGGAAGCCGCGGTGTCGGCGTCCGATTCTCCTCGATCATCGGGGCTGTGCCCACCCGGATCAGCACCTGGGGAACACCGCGGGCCACCAGTGCCGCCATACCGGGTTCGATGCTGCGCCGCAACGAGGTTCGAACTCCTCCCAACACTCCGGTGCGACACTCCGGTGCGCGGAACGGCAGGCTGTCGGTGCGGCGTTGCACGATGGCCTCGGCGCAGCCGCGCTGGGCCGTGGTCACGCTGGGCCGTGGGTGTGAGCGAAGCCAGATGGTCGAGCTCACCGGGACCGGGAAAGCGATCGACGTTGGTGCGCCAACCCCGGGCGCCCATCGCGGTCCGGAAGTGGTCGAGGGCCGGATCGCCTTGACGAGGAGGTCGGTGTCCGCGCGGCCCTGACTCATGGATGCGGGCTCCTCTAGCGAGGTTGTCGGTTCTCGGCGTCCGGTTCGGGTCAACCGGGGAAGCGGACGGTGGTGCCCGGCATCAGCTGCACCACCCGTCCACGGCATTCCACCACCACCCCGGCGGCCTCGCGCGGGTCGACGTTGACGATCACATCCTTACCGCTGACCCGCAGATGCAGGTGCAGACCCCGGTAGTGGATCGGGACCGCCAGCGCGCCGAGGCTTTCCGGCCAGAAGGGGGACAGGATGAGGCGGTCGGACCGGGTCTCCAGTCCGGTGAAGCAGCGTTGCATCAGATCGACGGTGCCGGCCATGGCCGCCAGGTGGATGCCCTCGGACGTGGTACCGCCCTGGATGTCGGAGACGTCGGATTTGAGCGCCAGTTCGAAGAATTCCATCGCCCGGTCACGGTTGGCGCGCGCCAGGACCCAGGTGTGTACGACTCCGCTGAGTGTCGACCCGTGAGACGTGCGGGCCAGATAGTAGTCGACCATGCTGGGCACCTGGTCCGGCGGGAAGTGGTAACCGAGCCGGTTCAGGATCTCGCCGAGTTCGGTCACCGACATCAGGTACAACAGCATCAGCACGTCGGCCTGTTTGGATGCCTTGTACCGGTTCACATCGTCGCCCTCCGCCTCGAGGATGCGATCGAGGCGCTGGATGTTGCCATGGTGGGCGCGGTAGCGGTCCCAGTCCAGCTCCTCCAACTTGTCGTAGCCCTCGAACTGGCTGATGACACCAGCGTGGAACGGCACGTACATCCGGTGACTCACCTCGCGCCAGCGCGCCAGTTCACCGCTGGTCAGTCCGAGCGTCTCCAGCAGGTCGAGTCGGTTCGGCAGCGGGAGCAGGTCCAACGCATCGAGCGCCCGCATGATCACCCACACCGCCATCACGTTCGTGTACGCGTTGTTGTCGATGCCGTCGTAGGGTGCATCGGGGTAGCCGGAGTGGAATTCGTCGGGTCCGATGACCCCGCGGATGCTGTAGCGGCCGCGGTCCTCGTCGTAGGTGGTCCGACTCACCCAGAAGCGCGCGACCTCGGCCAACATCTCCGCGCCGTAGTCGATCAGGTAGGCGAGATCCCCGGTGGCCTGGTAGAACGTCCACGCGCTGTAGGCCACGGCGATGCCGATGTGGTGCGCACGAGCGCTCGCATCGGGATTCCAGTTGCCGCTGCGCGGATTCAGGTGCAGCCGTTGGCTTTCCTCGCGGCCGTCGCTTCCGGACTGCCAGGGGAACATCGCACCGGCGTAACCGGCCGCCTTGGCGGCGTGACGGGCCTCCGGCAGCCGCCGGTAGCGGTACGCCAGCAGCGACCGGGTGATCATGGGCAGCCGCAGATTGAGCACCGGGAAGATGAACAGCTCATCCCAGAAGATGTGGCCGCGGTACGCCTCACCGTGCAGGCCACGCGCGGGCACACCCACGTCGAGGTCGGCGCTGTTCGGGGAGACGGTCTGTAGCAGATGCAGCAGATGAAGTCGCAGGATGAGCACTTCGTCGGTGAAATCGTCGAATTCGATGGACAGGCGTTCCCACAGGTGTGCCCAGTCGGTCAGGTGCCCCTCGCGTACCTCGGCATACCGGCCGAGTCGGCCCACCCACCGCTCGGCGTCCACCGCGGGATCGGAGGTCGCGACGTCGCGGCCGGTGAACAGGGTGACCAGCTTCTCCACCGTCAGCGCCTCGCCGACGCACTGCTCGACGGTGATCTCGTGACCGATCTCGGCGCCGTCCCCGACGAGTCGGTAGGACGCCCCGACCGGGGCGTCGTCACGCCAGACGATGCACCGGGCCGCCATGGCAATCGGAATGCCTGACTGGGTCGTGCGGACCGTCAACAACACCGAATCGTTGCTGAGCTGTCGCTTCTCGACCAGTGCGAGGTGCTCTTTACCGAGGTCGCGGTACCGCTCGACCAGCGAATTCGTCACGTTCCCGTCGAGCGTCGAGCGGATCGTGATCCGGCCCGACCAGTCCTCGGCGACGATCCTGGTCTGCAGAGCACCGACGTGGGGCAGGTGCATCGCGACGAAACGTTGCTGCGTAAGCGAAGTGGTACGCCCGGCGTCGTCGCGAAAGCGGACCTCCCGCGTCAGCGTCGCCCCGCGCAGGTCGAGAGTTTGGCGGTACGAGAGCACCTCGACCTCATCGATGTCGAACCAGTCGCCGCCGTCGATCCGGAAGGTCAGCGCGAGCCAGTCCGGCAGGTTCACCAGGCTCTCGTTGTCCACGGCGGTACCCGATACGTCGTCGACGAGGCGGTTGAAGATGCCCGCTGCGTAGGTCCCGGGGTAATGCACCTGGCCGGCCTTCGATTCCGGTGCCGCGCCTCTCGTGGCGAAGTAACCGTTGCCGACCGTGCACAGCGCCTCGCGCAGTTTCTCGCTCTGCGGCTCGTACCCTTCGTAGGTGAAATTCCAGGTCTCGCTTGCGACGTGGTGTTTGTAGGCCAGCCACTGCGACCCCCATTGGAGGAATTCGCGCACCTGGTCGGGAGACTGCAGGCTGAAGCGGGCCGCCGTCTTGCGGTCGCTGTCCTCGTCGTGGCGCACGACGATGCCGATGCCGTCGAAGCGGACCGCGTCGAACGCGTCTTCGTCGGTGAGGTCGTCACCGATGTAGATGGGCAGCAGCGAACCGGCGGCATCGATGCGGTCACGGATCCACCTGAGGGTGGTGCCCTTGTCCCAGTCGATGTCGGGTCTGAGTTCGACCAGCATACGGCCGCTCGTCACCCGGAGACCGGCCTGCCTGCCGAGTCTGTGTGTGGTCGAGACGATCTCGGCGACCTCGTCGGACGACCCGACCTCCCGGTAGTGGACCGCGACGGCGAAGCGCTTGTGCTCGACGTAGATTCCCCGAACATGCCCCAGCAGGTCGCGCAGATTCCCGGCGGCGCGCTCGAGGACGGGCACGAACACGGCGGCTGCCTCGTTCTGGTGGTAGGTGCCGTCCGGTCCGGTCAGCTCGAATCCGTGGCTGCCGGCGTACCACAGCCCGGGTGCGCCCACGCGTGCGCGGACGTCCGCGAGGTCGCGGCCGCTCAGGATGGCGACCGGACACACCGCCGCGACGGCTGCGAGCGCCTCGGCCGCGCCGTCGACCAGCACGGCCGCGTCCGGTTCGGAGACGATGGGGGACAGGGTTCCGTCGTAGTCCAGGAACAGCACCGACTCGCGGGCGCCGGTGATGCCGATGAGCTGTCCGTAGGACTCCAGCGCATTGGGGACCTCGGAGACACGCCTGTCACCGGTGCGGACCGCGACACCGGCCAGACCCGCGACGACCTGGTCGGCATCGGCGGTGATCGATTCGTCGGGGCGCCGGGTCCGGTCGACCCGGATGACGAGGGCGAACCCACCGTCGCGGCCTGGTGTCCGGCCCGCGGCCGAGTCCTCGATGAGGACGGCGCGCTCAGGGCGCACTCCGAGTCGGCGCGTCGCCTCCAGGCACGGGGCGCCGGCCTGGTCGTCGGCGGAACCGTCGACGTACACATCGAAACCGCCCTCGGTTCCAATGCGTTTCACCGTGTCCCGGCCGTGACTGTTCGACGAACAGGCCGCGGTCTTGACGCCGACGTCCTGCAGTTTGCGCGCCAGCGTCACCGTCGGCGCCGGGTCGGTGAGCACCCCGCCGAGGTCGAAGATCACCGCGTCGTGGTAGCGGGGATCGATGACGACCGGCGCCGTCATCGCGGGGCTGCGGGCTGCTGTTCGGCGGCGAGGACCAGGCGGGTGGTCCGCATGACTGTGTCGGGGTTGAGGCTCATCGAATCGATGCCGAGCTGCACCAGGAACTCGGCCATGTCCGGGTAGTCGGAGGGCGCCTGTCCGCACAGGCCGGAGTGAATGCCGTTGCGGCGACAGCCTTCCACAGCCAGCCGGATCATCTCCTTCACACCCTCGTCACGTTCGTCGTAGTCGAAGGCGACGACCTCGCTGTCCCGATCGACGCCGAGGGTGAGCTGGGTCAGGTCGTTGGAGCCGATGGAGAAGCCGTCGAAGCGTTTGGCGAACTCGTCGATGAGGATGACGTTGTTCGGGATCTCGCACATCGCGTAGACCTTCAGCCCGTTCTCACCCCGCCGCAGACCGAGATCGGCCATCGTCTTCAGAACCAGGTCCGCCTCGGCGACGCGGCGTACGAACGGCAGCATGAGAATGACGTTCGTCAAGCCCATATCCTCACGTACGCGCCGCATCGCCCGGCACTCCAGGGCGAAGCCCTCCGCATAGGCGGGATGGGCGTAGCGTGAGGCCCCCCGGAAGCCGAGCATCGGGTTGCTCTCCGCGGGCTCGAAGCCGCGTCCGCCGAGCAGGCTCGCGTACTCGTTGGTCTTGAAGTCCGACATCCGCACCACCACCGGCTTCGGCCAGAAGGCAGCCGCGATCGTGCCGATTCCCTCCGACAGGCGCTCGACGAAGAAGACGCCCCCGTCCGGGTGGCCCTGCGTCAGCACGTCGATGTCACGCCGGATCGCAGGGTCGTCGACCTTCTCGGGGTGCAGCAGTGCCAGCGGATGGAAGCGGATGTACTCGCTGATGACGAACTCCATCCGGGCCAGGCCGACACCGTCGTTGGGCAGGAACGACGTCTTGAAGGCGAGTTCGGGGTTGCCCAGGTTGATCATGATCTCGGTGCGGGGCCGCGCGATGTCGCCGACCTCGGTGCGGTCCACGTGGAATCCCACCGCGCCGTCGTAGACCCGGCCCGTGTCGCCTTCGGCGCACGACACCGTCACCATGGCGCCGTCGGGCACTTTGGTGGTCGCGTCGCCGGTCCCGACGACGGCCGGGATGCCGAGTTCGCGGGCGACGATCGACGCGTGGCAGGTCCGTCCGCCGCGGTTGGTGACGATCGCCGCGGCGGTCTTCATGACCGGTTCCCAGTCGGGGGTGGTGGTGTCGGCCACCAGCACCTGTCCGGGCCGGAAATCCGCCAGCTGGGACAGGTGCTCGATGCGTTTGACCATACCGGAGGCGATGCGGTCACCGACCGAGCGGCCCTCGGCCAGCACCTCGGCGTGGCTTTCCAGCACGTAGGTCTCCACGGCGGTGGCGCTTTGCTGGGAGGCCACGGTCTCGGGGCGGGCCTGCACGATGTAGAGCTGCCCGTCGAGGCCGTCCTTGGCCCACTCCATGTCCATGGGCCAGCCGTAGTGCTGTTCGATCGCACATGCGTAGCCGGCCAGTTCCAGGACGTCGTCGTCATCGAGGCAGAAGCGGGCGCGATCCGCCTTGGGGGTGGGGACGTTGCGCGTGGTGTTCTTCGTCTCGCCCTCGACGTAGACCATCTTCACCGCCTTGTCGCCGAGGCGGCGGCGCAGGACCGCGCGGTGGCCGGCGAGGTAGGTGGGCTTGTGGACGTAGAACTCGTCGGGGTCGACCGCGCCCTGGACGACGTTCTCGCCGAGGCCGTAGGCGCCGGTGATGAACACCGCGTCGCGGAAACCCGATTCGGTATCCAGCGAGAACATCACACCGGAGGAGGCGATGTCGGAGCGGACCATCTTCATCACACCGATCGACAGCGACACCTTGAAATGGTCGAAGCCCTGATCGATCCGGTAGTGGATTGCGCGATCGGTGAACAGGCTGGCGAAGCAGCGGCGGCAGGTGTCCAGCAGGCTTTCGTCACCCTTGATGTTGAGGTAGGAGTCCTGCTGGCCGGCGAAGCTCGCCGTGGGCAGGTCCTCGGCGGTCGCTGAACTGCGGACGGCGAGGCTGACATCTTCGCCGTACTCCTGCTGAAGCTTGCGGTAGGCATCCCGGATCTGGGCGGCCAGATCGTCGGGCAACCCCGCGCCGTAGACGATCTCGCGCGCGCGCTTGCCTTTGCGCGCCAGGGCGGCGACGTCGGCGGGGTCGATGTCGTCGAGTTCGGCATGCAGCCGGCCCCACGCGTCGGCCTCGTCGAGCATGTGGCGGTACGCCGCGGCGGTGATCGCGAACCCGTGTGGCACACGGACATTCTGGCCGGACAGGTTCCGGTACATCTCCCCCAGCGAGGCGTTCTTTCCGCCGACGAGGGGCACGTCGTCGATGCCGATCTCCTCGAAGAAGCGGACGTGGGCGGACCCACTCATGGTCTGTCCTCTCGTTGTGTGACGAATGCAAACGTGCCACGGTCCGGTCCGTCCGAGACAGGGCCGGAAGTCACACGAATGCGGACTCGGGCTCGCGGGCTCACGAGTTCGGAGTGATGACCGCGCGTCCGGTGATCCCGCCCGCGGCGAGACGTTCGTAGACCTGCGGCCCCTCGGCAAGCGGGAACCGGTGCACCTCTGTCTTGATCCGTCCGTGGCGGGCCAGTTCGAGCACCTCCATGAGTTCCGGGCGGGATCCCCAGTAGGTGGTCGCGAGACTGGCCTCGTAGGGCACCGAGAAGAAGCCGAACGGCACGGTGCCGCCGCCGATGCCGACCACCGTGATGTCTGAGCGCGGCCGGGCGACCGCGGTGGCCAGGGCCAGCGTGGCGTCGACCCCGACGAAGTCGACGACGACGTCGGCGCCGAGGTCCTCGGTGAGGTCGCGGATCTCGCCGGCCGCGTCGTCACCGGCGCGCACCGCGTGATCGGCGCCGCTGCGCTCGGCCACGCGCAACGCCTCGGGCCGGTTGTCGACGGCGACGATCCGCGCGGCGGTCAACGCGCGCAGGATCTGCACGCCCAGATGACCCAACCCGCCGATCCCGATGGCCACCGCGGTCGCCCCCGGCGTGAGCAGCGGCAGGGACCGCTTGATCGCGTGATACGGCGTCAGCGCCGCGTCGGTCAGGGGCGCGGCCTCGACCGGGTCCAGGTCACCGAGCGGGACGAGGAGGCGGGCGGCGGGTACCAGCATGTATTCCGCCATCCCGCCGTCGTAGCCGAGCCCACCGCCGGCTGCCGGCTGGTCGGCCGCGCGCTCGCAGTAGTTCTCCATGCCCACCTGGCACCGTTTGCAGCGTCCGCATCCCCACGGTCCGTACACCGCGACGGGTTCACCGACGGTGAAACCGCTCACCCCGGCGCCGAGTGTGTGGACCCACCCCGCGTTCTCGTGGCCGAGCGTGAACGGCGGATTCCACGGCATCATCCCGGGCTCGAAATCGTGCAGCAGGTGCAGATCCGAGTGGCAGGCGCCCGCGCCGGCGACGCGGATCACCACCTCACCGGGCCCGGGCTCCGGATCCGGGACCTCCCGGATCTCCGGCGGTGTCTTCCAGGCGGAGAGCTGCATTGCCTTCATTGTCGACCTCAATTCCAATCATCTGTCACATTCGTCCCAAAGTTCACGTTTATCACAGAAGTATCACGGCAAACCTCTTTACCGAGAGCCCCTCTCACCGAATCCACCAGCGAAAATCCACCAGCGAAAAGGACTCCTCATGAACACCGTCCTCTTTATCGATCCCAAGGGCGTGGTTTACGAAACCCGCGCCTTCAGCAAAGCGGATGTCGCCCATCTCGTGAGCGACTATGGGTTGGAAAGCCTGTCCAGCGGTGATCGCCAGTTCGATTTCTGGTTCACCCCGACCGCGCGGCGCTGCCAGCGCCGGGTCAACCGCACCGCCACCGAGCTGCTGTTGGCCGCCTCCGGATTCACCGCCAGAAGCGTACCGCTCCTACGCGGTGGCATGGTCGTGGCCACCCACGACGCCGACGGCGACCTCGATGGTCTGAGCTGGGCACAGTTGGACCAGCTCGCCCGGATCAGCCGGACGCTCACCAAGCGCGACTTCCGTGTCCTCGGCCGGCGGTTCAACCGCGCCGACGCCCGTCTGCGCCGGTCGGCCACTCCTGCCACCCCTGCCACCACGGGCGCCGTGCTCGCCGAAACCACCGACAGCGCCAGTCCGTACGTCAGTGAGCCCGGAGTGACCCGCAATTCGCCGACACGGCGAATTGCTTCATCCGCCCTGTGAAAATCGAACAGGTCGTCGTCGCGGTGGAGTGGTGGGACGGCGACACCCGCCACACCGAGACCGTGCAGGCGCACGCCTCGGTGGACCCGGGTGACGCCGTGAACCTGTGGATCGACGCCGATGGCGCCCGGGTGCTCGCCCTGACGCAGCGCCGCGCCGGTTGGCCACCGGGGCGAGTTGTCGGCCGGCTTGGGTAGGGTCTCGGCGTGACTTCGAGCCCGACCGTCAGATCCGTCAATGCCCGTCTCGCTGAGGAACTCGCCGTCGGTGAGGGGCAGGTGGCGGCCGCCGTCCGGTTGCTCGACGAAGGCGCCACCGTGCCCTTCATCGCCCGCTACCGCAAGGAGGTCACCGGCAGCCTCGATGACGCGCACCTGCGCACGCTCGAAGAACGCCTGAACTACCTGCGGGAACTCGACGAGCGGCGGGCGGCTGTACTGACCTCCATCGAGGAGCAGGGCAAACTCACCGACGACCTCAGAACCGCACTGCTGACCGCCGACACCAAGTCACGGGTCGAGGACATCTACCTGCCGTACAAGCCGAAGCGGCGTACGAAGGCGCAGATCGCCCGGGAGGCCGGCCTCGAACCGCTCGCCGACCGCCTGCTCGTCGATCCGACGCTGGTTCCCGAGGACGCAGCGGCCCAGTTCCTCGCCGACGGCGTGCCCGGCACAGCCGCCGCACTCGAGGGGGCGCGCCACATCCTGATCGAGCGTGCGGCCGAGGACGCCGATCTGGTCGGCGCCGTCCGCGAGAAGTTCTGGACCGACGGGTCGCTGCGCACCTCACCCCGCTCCGACGAGGTCGCCAAGACCCCGGCGGCCCAGAAGTTCCGCGACTATTTCGAATTCTCCGAACCCCTGCAGAACATGCCGTCGCACCGCGTGCTCGCCGTGATGCGCGGCGAGAAGGACGAGGTGCTGTCGCTGAGCTTCGACGGAGGAGAGGACGACGTCTACCTGACGATGGTGGCCCGGACTCTGGGCATCGACATGGCGTCTGCGGTCCCGGCGACACCGTGGCTGGCGACCACCGTCCGGTTGGCGTGGCGGGTCAAGCTGATGGTCTCGGCGGCCGCCGCCGCCCGTGTCCGCCTGCGGCAACGGGCCGAAGATGATGCGGTCGCGGTGTTCGCCCGCAACCTCAAGGACCTTCTGCTCGCCGCGCCGGCGGGCTCCCGGACCACCCTGGGCCTCGACCCGGGCTTCCGCACGGGTGTCAAGGTGGCCGTCGTCGACGGCACCGGCAAGGTCGTCGACACCTGCGCTATCTTCCCGCACCAGCCACAGAAGCAGTGGGATCAGGCCAAGGCCACGCTCGCGGCGCTCGTCGCCCGTCACGGTGTCGAGTTGATCGCCGTCGGCAACGGCACCGCGTCGCGCGAAACCGACGCGCTGGCAGCCGAACTCATCGCCGGCATTGCGGCGGCGGGGGCCAAGGCGCCGGTGAAGGCGATGGTCAGTGAGGCCGGGGCGTCGGTGTACTCCGCCTCGGCGTACGCCGCGCATGAACTGCCCACGCTGGACGTGACGCTGCGGGGCGCGGTGTCCATCGCGCGCCGGTTGCAGGATCCACTCGCCGAACTGGTCAAGATCGAGCCGAAGTCGATCGGGGTGGGCCAGTACCAGCACGACGTGACGCCGGGAACCCTGGCGCGCAGCCTCGACGCCGTGGTCGAGGATGCCGTCAACGCGGTCGGCGTCGACCTGAACACCGCGTCGGTGCCGCTGCTGTCCCGGGTGTCGGGCGTCACCGATACGCTCGCCGAGGCCATCGTCGCCCACCGCGAGAAGACGGGGCCGTTCTGCAACCGCACCGCACTGCTCGACATCCCGCGCTTGGGGCCCAAGGCTTTCGAGCAGTGCGCGGGTTTCCTACGGATCACCGGCGGAGACGATCCGCTGGACGCCTCCGGCGTGCACCCCGAGGCCTACCCGGTGGTGCGGCGTATCCTGGACCGATCGGGGGTCACCCTGACCGAGATCATCGGCAACGAACGGCACCTGCGCTCGCTCGCACCCGCCGACTTCGCCGACGACCGGTTCGGTATCCCGACCGTCAGCGACATCCTGGCCGAACTCGAGAAGCCCGGCCGTGACCCCCGGCCGGCGTTCTCGACGGCGACGTTCGCGGCCGGCGTCGAAAAGGTGGCCGACCTGAACGTCGGCATGGTGCTCGAGGGGGTGGTGACCAACGTCGCGGCGTTCGGCGCGTTCGTCGACGTCGGCGTCCACCAGGACGGGCTGGTCCACGTCTCCGCGATGGCCGACCGCTTCGTGTCCGACCCCCACGAGGTGGTGCGGTCCGGCCAGGTGGTGCGGGTCAAAGTCGTCGACGTCGACGTGGACCGACAGCGGATCGGGCTGAGCCTGCGCCTGGGCGACACACCGCAGCGCGACAAGGCCGGACCGCGCCGTGACGTGTCCGCCCGGCGCCCGCCAGCGAAGCGGAACCCCAGGCGCGACAACGATCGTCGCGAGAAGGCGCCCTCCGGAGCGATGGCGCAGGCGTTGCGCGACGCCGGCTTCGGCCGGCGCGAAGAGGTCTAGCGCCGGAGCAACGATCTCGACGTCGCCGGCCGTTGGCCCACCCGCTGCGGCCACCAGAGCCAGCGGCCCGGCAGGGCCGCGATCGACGACCGCAGCTGGCTGACGACCTCGAGTTGCGGCACCGTCAGCGACAGGACCGCGGCCAGCAGGATCCAACCGAGGATGATCGGTACCGCGAACGGCCGGATCCATTGCGCGGGACCGGGTGCGCGCAGCGGGTTTCGAGGTGGGATCTGACGGGACCGAGACGGCGCCCAGCGGCGCCCCCCTCTCGGCGCCGGTCCGCTCGCGGAACCTGCATGTGGGATGTGCCACGAATCCGTCCCCGGCCGACCGGGAACACTGCTGTCACCGGATCCGGTGGGTAATGGGTACCGGTACGGTCGGGACGGACTGAAAGGATTCAACTTCTGATGGCCACCCCGCACGGCGGCTCGCGGCTCGGAACCCGGTTCGGCCCGTACGAACTCCGGTCCCTGATCGGAGTCGGCGGGATGGGCGAGGTGTACCGCGCCTACGACACGGTCAAGGGCCGTACGGTCGCGCTGAAACTGCTGCGCGCGGAGATGGCCGCCGACCCGAGCTTTCAGGAGCGCTTCCGCCACGAGTCCCGCGTCGCGGCCCGGCTGCAGGAACCGCACGTCATCCCGGTGCACGACTTCGGTGACATCGGCGGGGTCCTCTACATCGACATGCGCCTGGTCGAAGGTGCCAGCCTCAAGGACGTCCTGCAGGCCGGTGGGCCCCTCGACGCCAAGCGGGCGTCGTCGATCATCGCCCAGGTCGCCGCGGCGCTGGACGCCGCGCACGCCGACGGGCTCGTGCACCGCGACATCAAACCGGAGAACGTCCTGCTCAACACCGACGATTTCGCCTATCTGGTGGATTTCGGGATCGCGCACACCGGCGGGGACCCCGGTGTCACGTCGACCGGGATGATCGTCGGGTCGTCGGCGTACATGGCGCCCGAGCGGTTCAGCGGCGGACCGGTCGGCCCGCCCGCCGACGTGTACTCACTGACCTGCCTGCTCTACGAATGCCTGACCGGCAGACCACCGTTCGAGACCGGTGACCTGCAACAACTGATGAGCGCTCACATGTTCGCGCCGCCGCCTCGGCCGAGCATCATGCGCCGCGGGATCAGCCGGGCGTTCGACGACGTCATCACCCGCGGGATGGCCAAACAGCCGGGGCGCAGGTTCCCGACCGCCGGTGACCTGGCCGAGGCGGCGTCCGCCGCGGCGATGCAGCCCGCCGCCGCGCCGCCGCCGAACAGCACCCGCCAGTTCTCGTCGGTGTTCGCCAACCCCGCCGCCACCGGCTTCACCCCGGATCCGCCCGCGGCGCCGCGACCTCCGGCGAAGAAGAACACCGCACAGGTGGTGCTGATCGCCGCGATCATTGTGATGTTCGGGGTGGCCGCCGTGCTGGCCGCGATTCTCGCGACCAACGGACAGGACAGCACGCCGACCGCCCGCACGGCGCCGACCCCCACCACCGCCCCGTACGACGAGAGCATCCCGACCACCACCGGGTCGACCACCCCGAGCGCCACACCGTCGACAACCAACACCACACCGTCGACAACCAACACCACACCGTCCACGACGACGACCACCTCGCCGTCGACGTCGACCACCGCCCCGGCGGGGGTGATCGGGGCCGACGGTCTAGGGTTCGTCGGCCACTACGCCCGGTGCGAATCCGGCGGGTCGCCGGCGGCGATGGTGCGCACCGCCCAATCACTGGCCATCGTGTGCCGCAACGACGATGACGAGTACTACTACCGCGGTGAACGGCTCAGCGACGGCGCCACGATCGAACTGCAGGATGCCAAGCCCGTCGGCGGCGGATACGACGTGGTCGACCCGTCCGGCGGTGCCCGCTACGAGGTCCGGCCCGACCGGTTCACCATCGTGAGCAACGGCCGGGCCGATACGTCGGAGCGCGTACTGGAGTACTACGCGGACTAGCTGCGGGTCAGGAACGACACGTTGATGTGGTCCGGGCCACTCTCGGCCGCTCACCGGATCTGGGGGTTACGAGATTGCAAAGGGGGGTAAGATCAGATGCGAAGCTGTGAACAGCCTAAACAGCTTACCGTGCGGAGGATAGCGAACATGTATACCAATGAATTCCCTGAGGAAACCCTTCGAATCAACTTTGAACATTGGTTGTATGAAGCGATCCGCACCGGCGTTCGCAACGCGCACCTTCAGCCCCTCACCCCGTTGAGCGCCCAGACCTGGCAGGCGATCGACGAGGTGGCCGATGCGGCCGCCGCCGTCGGGGGCCAGTCCGCCCACGTCGCCCGCCTGCAGGATGTGGTGCTCGCCGCCCGCGATCAGTTCGCTCGTCAGCTCGACGGAACCCACCGCACGCGTTCTATGCTGCTCGGCCGGGCCGCCAGCTAGCCTTCAGGCAAACACATAAAGCGCCCGGCGGTTCGCTGCGTGCTGCATTGACGTGGGTGTTAATTGGTCCTGGCAAACCATCTTGGATCGATCACGAAGCCGTTGCGCTCCCCGCGCTGAATCGGTGGGAACAAACCACTACCGTCACACCGGTGTGAACTCGTCCTCCTGCACGCGGTTCGGCATCTCCGGTGCGCAGCGCCACCCTGTTCCGCAGCGCGACCACCGACCTCTCCAACGGGATGACGGTCAGCCCCGGCGCCCGGCGACAGGTTCGGTGGTTCACCGGTCAACGCCGACCGGCCTAGCTAGCTTCTCCCGGCAGGTGTTCCAGAGCCTCAACCTGGCCGCCCCCGAGGTCACGGTTATCCGCACGCCCGGAATCTCGGTCGGTACCCGGGCACGTCGGCGAACACCGACGCCACCTTGCCGCTCAGCTGTGTCATGGGAGAACGACTGTCTCACGCCGACGCGCGGGGCCGGGCGGGGGGCACGGCCGCCAGCAGGTCCCGGGTATAGGTCTGCTCGGGTGCGGCGAACAGGTCTGCCGCCGGCCGGTACTCGACCGCCGCGCCGTCGCGCATCACCAGCACGTCGTGGCTCATCCGCTGGATGACCGCGAGGTCGTGGCCGATGAACAGATACGTCAGACCGAGGTCGCGCTGCAGTCGGGTCAGCAGGTCGAGCACCTTGGACTGGACCGAGACATCAAGGGAGGCAGTCGATTCGTCGAGGATCAACAGATCGGGTTCGGTCGCCAGGGCGCGGGCGATGCTCACCCGCTGGCGCTGACCGCCGGACAGTTCGTGCGGGTAGCGCGACGCGAAGTCGGTGGGCAACCCGACCAGGTCGAGCAGTTGAGCGACCCGCACCCGGCGGCCGGCCCGCCCGTCGACCAGTTTGTGCACCGCGAGCGGTTCACCGATCGCCGCACCGACCCGCATGCGGGTGTTCAACGAGGAGAATGGATCCTGGAACACCAGGCTGATCCGCCGCCGCAGCCGTTTCTCGTCGGCGCCCCGCACGGTGAGCACGTCGACGCCGTCCAGGGTCGCCGACCCGGCGCGGGGTGCGACCAGACCGGTCAGTGCGGCGGCGACGGTCGACTTGCCCGATCCGGACTCGCCGACCAGGCCGAGTGTGCTGCCGCGGCGGATCTGGAACGAAAGATCCTGCACCGCGCGAACAGTCGTGCGGCCCGTCGGACCGGACACGTCGAACCGGACGTCGAGGCCGTCGACCTCGAGCAGGACCGGAGCGGCCGGGTCGGCCGGCGGGGGGCCGTCGCCGCCGACCAGCGGCCGCGCCGCCAGCAGTTCCCTGGTGTAGTCGTGCTGCGGGCGATCGAACACGTCGAGCACCGGTGCGTGTTCGACGGCCGCGCCGTTCTGCAGCACGGTGACGTCGTCGGCGACCTGCCCGATCACCCCGAGGTCATGGCTGATCCACACCACCGCGGTCCCGAAGTCGCGCTGCAGCTCCCGGACCAGTTCGATGATCTGCGCCTGGGTGGTGACGTCGAGCGCGGTCGTGGGTTCGTCGGCGATGAGCAGTTCCGGGTCACACGCCAGCGCGATCGCGATCATCACCCGCTGGCGCTGTCCACCCGACAGTTGGTGCGGATAGGAGTCCAACCGGCGCTCGGCTTCGGGCAGTCCGACCGCGATGAGCAGTTCCAGCGCGCGCTCACGGGCCTGCCTACGCGTCATGTTCCGGTGCGCCTCGAGGGATTCGGTGATCTGACGTTCCAACGTCAGCAGCGGGTTGAGCGACGTGCCGGGGTCCTGGAACACGAACCCGATCCGCCCGCCGTGTACGGACCGCAGTGTGCGGGCCGAGGCACCGACCAATTGAGTCGGCGTCTGCCCGCCGAGCAGGCTCGAGCCGCGCACCACCGCGCCGGGGGCGTCCAGCAGACCCGTGGCCGCCAGCACCGTCATCGATTTGCCCGACCCCGATTCGCCGACGATGCCCAGCGTCTTGTCCCGTTCGACGGTGAAGGAGACCCCGCGCACGATGTCACGCCGGCCGATCCGCACCTGCAGATCGGCGACGTCGAGGACGGGTTCGGTCATTGCTTTCTCCGTGCCTCGATCATGGTGCGCTGCTTGGGATCCAGCACATCGCGCAGTCCGTCGCCGAGTAGGTTGAACGCCAGGACGATGACGAAGATCGCTGCGCCGGGGAAGACCGCCATCCACCACGCCAGGGTGACGAAACCCTGCGAGTCGAAGATCATCCGACCCAGTGACGGCTGCGGCGGTTGGATACCCAGACCGAGGAACGACAGTGCGGCCTCGGACAGGATCGCGAACGCCAGCGACAGCGACGTCTGCACGATCAGCGGTCCCGAGATGTTCGGCAGCACATGCCGGGTCAGGATGTAGAGGTGTCCGGTGCCCATGGTGCGAGACACCTCCACATAGGGTTCCACCCGCACCGACAGTGTGCTCGCCCTGGCCACCCGGGCGAAGATCGGGGTGAAGACGATGCCGATCGCCAGGATCGTCGTCGTCACTCCCGGCCCGAGGGTCGCCACCACCGCGAGCGCGAGCAGCAGCACCGGGAACGCGAACATCACGTCGACGATGCGCATCAACACGGTGTCGAGCCACCCGCCACGGTATCCGGCAACCACACCGACGGTCACCCCGACGACGACCGCGAACGCCACGCTGACCACCGACACCCGCATCGAGGCCTGGATCGCGACCAGCACGCGTGAGAGCACGTCGCGCCCGAGTTCGTCGGTGCCGAACCAGTGCGCGCCGCTGGGGGCCTGCAGGGCGTTCGGCACGTCGATGTCGTTGACGCCGTACGGGATCAGCCACTGTGCGAACAGCGCAACGACGACGGCCACTGCGAGGATGACCGCGCTGACGACCGTGACGGGGTTGCCCAGCAGCAACCGCCACGATGCGATGCGGGTTTGTTCGGGGGTGGTCATGACAGCCGGATCCTCGGGTCGGCGAGTGCGTACAGCACATCCACGATCAAGTTGATGAGCAGGAACAGCGCAGCCATCAGCAGCACCGCGCCCTGGATGACGGGGTAGTCACGGGCGGCGACGGCGTTGTAGACGAGCCGGCCCAGGCCGGGCCAGGCGAAGACGACCTCCACGACGATGACGCCGCCCAGGATCGTGGCGAGTTGGATACCGGTGATGGTCAGCACCGGGATCAGCGCGTTGCGCACCGTATGGCGCAGCGTGACCACCCGCGGCGCAAGGCCTTTCGACCGGGCGGTGCGCACGTAGCCCATCGAGGCGACCTCGAGTACCGCGGACCGGATGTAGCGGGTCATGATCGCCGCGGCCACCAACCCGACGGTCAGCCCCGGCAGGATGATGTGGCGCAGCCAGCCCGCCGGGTCGTCGAACAGCGGCCGGTACCCTGACGTCGGCAGCCACCCCAGCGTCGACGAGAACAGTGCGATCAACAGGATGCCGAGCCAGAAGTCCGGGACCGAGACGCCGAACTGGCTGCTCACCCGCACGATCGCATCGCTGACCCGGCCTTCGCGCAGCGCTGCCCAGATACCCGCGGGCACCGCGATGAGCAGTGCGAACACGATGCCCATCAACCCGAGGGACACCGTTGCGGGCAGGCGGTCGAGCAGGGTGGCGGTGACGGGGTCACCGTTGCGGAAACTCACCCCGAGGTCGCCGGTGAGCGCACTGCCCAGGTAGCTGAAGAACTGCACGATCAACGGGCGGTCCAGGCCGCTCGCCGATCGCAGCGCCTCGTAGGCCTCCGGGGTGTAGCGGGTGCCCAGTGCGATGCGCACGGGGTCACCGGGCACCAACTGTACGAGCGCGAACACCACGATCAGCACGCCGATCAGCACCACCAGCGAGTAGGCGATCCGCCGGGCGAGAAAGCGCACGACGGGGTGGGTGACCAATGCCGTCAAGAGCTTTCATCCTCGCCGAGGATGGCGTCGCGGAAGCGGACCGCACCGTCGCGGCGTGCCTCGTATCCCGACAGGGCCGGGGTCCAGGCCTGGATGACCGACGGGTTGTAGAGGAAGATGTAGCTGACCTCGTCGGCGATGCGGGTGGCGGCCTCGGCGTAGATCTCGTAGCGCGCGTCGCGGTCGGTCTCCACCCGGCCGGCGTCGAGCAGGCGGTCCACCTCCGGATCGGAGAACTTCTGGGCGTTACTGGTGCCGTTCGTGTGGTGCTGGGCGTAGTAGAAGTCGTCGGGGTCGATGTTGCCGAGCCAACCCATCATCAGCATGTCGAAGTCGCCGTTGTTCTGTTCGTCGAGCCAGGTGGCGAAGTCCACGGTGCGGATGTCGACCGTGATCCCCAGCGGGGCGAGGTTGTCGGCGATGATCTGCGCGGCGGTGACCGTCTCGGGATAGTCGCTGGTGACCAGCATGTCGAGCCTGTCCGGTTCGGCGTTCGCCTCGGCCAGCAGGCTCCTGGCCCTATCGAGATCCTCGGAGTACCGGTCGTACGGGGTGTACCAGGGGTTGCCCTCGGGGATCGCGAGCTGGTTCTCGGCCGCGGTGCCGTAGCTCGTGGCGGCGACGATCGCCGGGCGGTCGATGCTGTAGGCGATCGCCCGGCGCACCCGCACGTCGTTCCACGGCGCACGTGCCTCGTTGAGCGCCAGATACCAGTAATCGTTGCTCGGCGTGACGGCCAGGCGAAGGGATTCGTCGTCACGGAGCTGCGAAACGCGCTGCGGGGGCACCGAGTCGGTCCAGTCGATCTCCCCGGCCTGCAGCGCCGACAACGCCGTCGAGGGTTGGGAGATGAACCGGAATGTGACCCCGGAGATGCGGGGCGGTCCACCCCAGAACGAGGGGTTGGCGCGCAACGTGATCGAGTCGCCGCTGGTGGCGCCGGCGAACGAGAACGGCCCGGTCCCGACGGGATGGGTGGCGATGCGTCCGCTTTCCACGTTGGCCCGCGACACGATCGCCATCCCCTTGAACCCGCCGAGGTTGGTCAGCAGATTCGGGGTCGGTTTGTCGACGGTGATGCGCACGGTGGTGGGGTCGACGGCGGTGATGTCGGTGACGGCGTTGAACTTGTCGACGTTGGTCAGTTCCTCGTCGATGATGCGGCGGTAGGAGTAGACGACGTCGTCGGCGGTGCACGGCGAGCCGTCGTGGAAGGTGACACCGCGCCGCAGGTGGAACGTCCACACCCGCTGGTCGGGGCTGACCTCCCAGCTCTCGGCGAGCGCCGGGCGCATCTCGAGGTCGGCGTCGGGTTCGACCAGGGTGTCGAACACGTTCTCGAGCACCTCGAACGAGAAGTACGCGCTGGTCTTGTGCGGGTCGAGTTGGTCGGGTTCCCCCGCGATCGCGGCGACGAGATTGCTCGAGGCGGCGTCACCGAGGTCGACGCGTTCGCCGGTGGAACAGCCGGTGACCGCCAGCAGCAGCGCCACGATCAGCGCCAAGCCGACAGCCTGCACCGCATCACGCCGCATCACGACCACCTCAAGATCAACCGGGCACCTCCCCGCTTCTTACCCTATGGGGTCGTCCCCGCAAACGCCGAAGCGGCGATCCGGTGACTTCACGGGAGCGGACTGCCATCCTGACCTCGAGCTGACGTTCGGCGTGCCGCTCAGGCGGTGAAGCCGCCGTCGGCCTTCCAGTCGGCGCTGGTCACGCAGCCCGCTCGCCGAGTTCGTCGACGTACTGCGCCACACCGTCGAGCGCGCCGGTGTGCGAACGGCCGACTGGCTGCGGTCCGCATCCGCCGTGCGAGACTTCTCCGTCAGCGACGTATTCGCAAGTGGTGGAAAGGGATCCGATCGCTGAGCTGCCGCAACCCGTCCCGGGAGCGCATCACCGGCTCTTGGGCCGCTTGTGCAGCACGAGATGGGCCAGCGGGATCTGCATCTGCTCCGGTGCGGCGGCCAGGCGCGCGGCGATGCCGGCCTCGAGCCGGTCGAGGAACTGCGCCGCACGCGGATCGTCGCGGCCGCCGTCGAGGGCGCCCACCATCGTGGGGAACACCGACGCCCGGGCGAACTGACCCCAATTGTCGCCGAAAGCCTTGGCGTCCTTGTCCATCCGGTACCGGGCGAAGAACCTGTCCTCACCGTCCAAGATCTCGAGGTGCTCAATCTCCAGGCGTTCGAAGCGGCCCGACGGGGCGAACGGCGCCATGAAATCGGCGGCACGTCTGCTCACGGTCGGAATCGTCATACGTAATATTTCGTCCTCGCGCACCAGCCCCCGCCCGGCGAGTTCGGTCAGCGAATCGGTCAACGCGGCCAGCAGCGGCCGGTATCCGTACTCACCGTCCTCACCGATGCCCATGGTCATCACCACCAGGCGCCCATTCGGACACAGTTCGCGGCCCCGGAACGCGATGAATTCGTGCCAGTCATGGGCGGCCTGGCGGGCGTACGCGGCGCGCAGCGCCTCCTCGGCGGTGTGGGCGACCTGCAGATGGTCGGGCACCGGGGCGGGCACCCGGCTCAACCACTGGATCGCATACGAGCTCCAGCCCAGGGTCACGCTGTTGGACGGCAGGATCTGCGAGAAGAATGACCGGCCGATCGCCGATGCGAACGACGCGGCGTCCTTGCGCAGATACGAATCCGGGTCGTCGGTCAGCGTGCGGAACATCGCGGTGAAGTCATTCTCGGGTACGTCGGTGTGCGCCACCAGCACCGAGTGCTCGCGGGTGGTCCTGGTGCGCAGCACGGCGATCGCCGTGCAGATCGGCAGCAGCGAGTTGCGCGCCGTCGCGGCGCCGTAGTCGGCGATGGCGATGGGCTGCGGCGGTCCGGGCAGCGGCACCACCTTGGCGGCCTGCTCGAACAGGGCGATCGCCGGGCGCAGGCCGACCGCCTGCAGCCGCGACCCGGCGGTGTAGTAGGCGCTGTCCGTCGGCTGCGGACGGACCACGACGCTGGGCTCGGGCACGGGCGCACTTCCTTCGAACGCGGACGACACCCCTGACGGTAGTCCGCGCCCGACGGGTTCGGCATGTGAAGACCCTCGGTCGCTCCGACGCGCTACGCGTGGTCGTGCTCAGCGCGAGTCCGCGACCGGCTTCGGCGGTGCCTACGGGCAGGGCCAATGAGGCAGGGCCAATGAGTCAGTGTGGCCGCGCGCCACCCAGTCGTCGTAGTTGACGATCTCGTCGCCGACGGTGGTGGTGTCGCCGTGGCCGGTGTAGACGACCGTCTCGCCGGGCAGCGAGGCGAGGCGTCCGGAGATCGACTCCAGGATGGTCGGGAAGTCCGAGAACGACCTGCCCGTCGCGCCCGGCCCGCCCTGGAACAGCGTGTCCCCGGAGAACACCGCGTTCAGGTCGGGGGCGTACCAGCACACCGAGCCGGGGGAGTGGCCGGGAGTGTGCAGTGCGTGCACTTCGACGTTGCCCGCACGCAGGATCGCACCGTCCTCGACCGAGCGGAAGTCCTTGCCCGGGTGTGTCATCTGCCAAAGCATGTCGTCGGCTGGGTGCAGCAGCACCGGCGCGTCGAGTGCTTCGCCCAGTTCGGGTGCCACGGTGACGTGGTCGTTGTGGCCGTGGGTGCAGATCACCGCGACGACGTTGCGCCCGCCGACTGCCATCACGATCGGGGCGGCGTCGTGGGCGGCGTCCAAGACGATCACCTCGTCGTCGCCGACGACCCAGATGTTGTTGTCGACCTCCCAGGAACCGCCGTCGAGTTCGAACGTGCCGTGCGTGACCACCCGCTGGATCGGTCCGCCGGTCACAGGACCACCACCGAGCGCAGCACCTCACCGGCCTGCATCTTGTGGAAGGCGTCTTCGATGCCGTCGAGGCCGATGCGTTCGGAGACGAACTCGTCCAACGGCAAGCGGCCCTGCAGGTAGAGGCTGATCAGCGTGGGGAAGTCCCGTTCGGGCAGACAATCGCCGTACCACGACGACTTCAGTGACCCGCCACGGGAGAAGAAGTCGACCAGCGGCATCTCCAACCGCATGTCGGGGGTCGGAACGCCCACCAGCACAACGGTTCCCGCCAGGTCGCGGGCGTAGAACGCCTGCTTCCAGGTCTCGGGCCGGCCCACCGCGTCGATCACCACGTCGGTGCCGAACCCGTCGGTGAGCTCCTGGATGGCCTTGACCACATCGTCGACCTTGCGGGCATTGATCGTGTCGGTGGCGCCGAACTCCCGCGCCCACTGCAGCTTCTTGTCGTCTGTGTCGACGGCGATGATCTTCTTGGCGCCCACCAACGACGCACCCGCGATCGCCGCGTCGCCGACGCCGCCGCAGCCGATCACCGCGACGGTGTCGTCCCGGTTGACCGCCCCGGTGTTGATCGCCGCGCCGATGCCGGCCATCACCCCGCAGCCGAGCAGACCGGCCACCGCCGGGTCGGCCCCGGAATCGACCTTCGTGCACTGCCCCTCGTGCACCAGGGTCTTGTCGGAGAACGCGCCGATCCCCAGGGCGGGGGTCAGTTCGGTGCCGTCGGTGAGCCTCATCTTCTGCGCGGCGTTGTGGGTGTCGAAACACAGATGCGGGCGGCCGCGTTTGCAGGCGCGACACTGTCCGCACACCGCGCGCCAGTTCAAGATCACGAAATCGTCCGGTTCGACGTTGGTCACGCCGTCGCCGACAGACTCGACGGTTCCGGCCGCCTCGTGGCCGAGCAGGAACGGGTACCCGGCGTTGATCCCGCCCTCGCGGTACGTCAGATCGGTGTGGCAGACACCGCACGCGATGATGTCGACGACCACCTCACCCGGACCGGGATCCGGGATGACGACGTCGACCACTTCCACGGGCTGCTGTTCGGACCGGGAGATCGCCGCGCGCACTGTCTGACTCATGCCTACAACCTAATGCCTCGCCCGATCGGACCAATCCCCGCCGGGCTCGGCGAAACGCATGGTTGAACCGGTGTATTCGCTCTGCCGTCGAACCGAACGAGACGAACAACAACAACAACACCACCACCACCACCGAACTTCTACTACGTCTGCCGCAAGTAACATCTGCCCGATGGGTGTGCTCGACGTGATCGCGGACTGGCCGGTTCGCACCGCTGCCGCGGCGGTGGTCGGACCGGCCGGTGTGCTGGCCGAGTACGGGGACCTGCGGCACCGGTTCCGGCTCGCGTCGGTGACCAAGCCACTGGTGGCGCGCGCCGCTCAGATCGCCGTCGAGGAAGGTGTCGTCGACCTCGACACTGAGGCGGGTCCGCCCGGCTCGACCGTCCGGCACCTGCTCGCCCACGCCTCCGGGCTTTCGATGCACTCCGACGAGACGATCGGCGAACCGGGTGATCGCCGCGTCTACTCGAACTACGGCTTCGGGGTGCTCGCCGCCACGATCGAGCGGGCCGCCGACATCGAGTTCGGCCGCTATCTCGCCGAGGCGGTGTTCGAACCGCTCGGCATGTCCGACAGCACGCTCGACGGCGGGGCGGAGGCCGCCGGGTACGGGGCTTACTCCACCGTCGCCGACGTCGCGGCGTTCGCCGGCGACCTGCTGCGCCCGGAGCTGGTCTCTCAGCGGATGCACGACGAGGCGACCAGTGTGCAGTTCCCGGGACTCGACGGCGTGTTGCCCGGCTTCGGCGTGCAGCGCCCCAACGACTGGGGCCTGGGGTTCGAGATCCGTGACGGGAAGTCGCCCCACTGGACCGGCTCGACGAACTCGAAGCGCACGTACGGCCATTTCGGCCAGTCAGGGACGTTTCTGTGGGTGGACCCGGGGGCGGATCTGGCGCTCGTCGCCTTTGCGGATCGCGACTTCGGGGACTGGGCGTACGAGCGTTGGCCGACGATCTCTGATGGAGTCCTGAGAGAATTCGGGCCACGCTAGCGCAACAGGCGGCTCACAAGGCACAATAGACACGCACGACACACTTGTCATTCGGTTTCAAGAGGCCGCTTGGGGAAGACGTCCCTCGTGGAGCCGAAGGAGCAGCTATGCGTGCGTCGAACCAGTTCGCCGACGCGACGACAGGCGTGGTGTACGTGCACGCCTCACCCGCGGCGGTGTGCCCACATGTCGAGTGGGCGTTGTCGTCGACCCTGTCGGCGCGCGCCAACCTGAAGTGGACCCCGCAGCCTGCCATGCCGGGGCAGCTTCGCGCTGTCACGAACTGGGTGGGTCCCGTGGGGACCGGCGCGCAGTTGGCCAACGCCCTGCGCTCCTGGTCGGTGCTGCGTTTCGAGGTCACCGAGGATCCGAGTCCGGCGGTGGACGGACACCGCTGGTGCCATACCCCGCAGCTCGGCCTGTGGAGCGGCCCGATGAGCGCCAACGGCGACATCGTGGTCGGCGAGATGCGGCTGCGCGCGCTGATGGCCGCCGGCGCCGACGTGCTCGCCGCCGAACTGGACACCGTGCTCGGCACGGCATGGGACGAGGCGCTGGAGCCTTACCGCGACGGCGGCACGGGCGCCGAGGTCAGCTGGCTGAGCCGCGGAGTCGGGTAGCCGACGACATTCAGCGCGGAAGCGGTGCGGGTTCCACCCACTCCTGCGGGTTGGCGCCTACAGCGGGATGTTCTTGTGCCGACCGCGGCGCGCGGGCGCCTCGGCCAGCGCCTGGGTCAGCTTGCTGCGGGTGTGGGCGGGGTCGATCTTCTCGTCCACCACGCCGATCTCGATGGCGGAATCCACGCCGCCGGTGATGCGTTCATGCTCGGCGGCGAGTTCCTCGTGCAGCGCCTCGCGGTCCTCGGGGGCGGCGGCGGCCAGCTTCTTCCTGTGCAGGATGCCCACCGCGGCCTTGGCGCCCATGACCGCGACCTCGGCGTCGGGCCAGGCGAAGACCTTCGTGGCGCCCACTGAACGCGAGTTCATCGCGATGTAGGCGCCGCCGTAGATCTTGCGGGTGACCAGGGTGACGCGCGCAACGGTGGCCTCACCGAACGCGTGCAGCAGCTTGGCGCCTCGGCGGACCACGCCGCCCCACTCCTGGTCCACGCCGGGCAGGTAGCCGGGCACGTCGACGACGACGACCAGCGGGATGCCGAACGCATCGCACAGCCGCACGAAACGCGCGGCCTTCTCGGCGCTTTCGGAGTTCAGGCAGCCGCCCAGCCGCAGTGGATTGTTGGCCAGCACGCCGACGGTGCGCCCGGCCAGCCGGCCGAGGCCGACGACCATCGACGGCGCCCACTTTCCCTGGAACTCCTCGAACGGCACGCCGTCGTCGAGCAGTGCGGTGATCAGCGGGTGCACGTCGTAGGCGCGCCGCGCCGACTCCGGCAGTAGCGCAGCCAGGTCGCTGTCCTGGGCTTCGGCCTTGGCGCGGTCGAAATGGCCCTGCTGGCTGAACAACCCGACCAGGCGGCGACCGCGCTCGTAGGCGTCGAGTTCATCGCTGGCGACGATGTGGCAGACACCGGACTTCTTGTGGTGGGCCTCGGGTCCGCCGAGCGAGACCATGTCGACGTCCTCGCCGGTGACGCTGCGCACCACGTCCGGGCCGGTCACGAAGACCTTACTGTCGGGCGCCATGACGATGACGTCGGTCAGCGCCGGTCCGTAGGCGGCGCCGCCCGCGGCAAAGCCGACGACGACGGAGATCTGCGGGATGTAGCCGGACGCCCGGATCATCGCCTCGAACACCAGACCGACAGCGTGCAGCGCCTTCACGCCCTCGGCGAGGCGGGCGCCACCGGAGTGCCAGATCCCGATGACCGGGCTCTGCTCCTCGATCGCGGTGTCGTAGGCGTTGACGATGTGGCGGCAGCCTTCGACTCCCATGGCCCCGCCCATCACGGTCCCGTCGGTGCAGAACGCGATGCCGCGCACGCCGTTGACGGTGCCGGCGGCGGCGAGCACACCCGAGCGGTCCCGCTCGTGCAGCAGCTCGACGGTGCCGTCGTCGAAGAACGTGCTCAGCCGCAGCAGCGGATCGCGCGGGTCGAGCGTCTCGCCGACAGCCTCGGGGGCCATGATCGTCATTCAAATCCTCCTAGTGCCCGTCCGATGTCAGCTGACTGTCGAGGAAGCTGTGCGTGCTAGTACTTCCCGAAGGCGAGCGCGACGTTGTGCCCACCGAATCCGAACGAATTGTTGATCGCGTACTGGTAGTTACCGGGTCGCGGAGAGCCGGCGACGACGTCGAGGTCGATCTCCGGATCCAGGTTCTTCAGGTTGAGGGTCGGGGGGATGACGCCGTTCTTGAGGGCCAGCACCGTCAGGATCGACTCCACCGCGCCGACGGCGCCAACCGAGTGGCCGAGCGCCGCCTTGGGCGCGTAGACCGCCGGCTTGTGGCCGCCCATCGCCTTGTTGATCGCTTTGCCCTCGGCGACGTCACCGACACTGGTGCCGGTGGCGTGCGCGTTGACATGGTCGATATCGGTCGGTTGCAGACCGGCCAGCTGAATGGCGCGGGTCATCGCCCACCCGGCCTGCTCACCGCTGGGGTCCGGCGCCACGATGTGGTAGCCGTCCGAGGTCACGCTCGCGCCCATGATGCGGGCGAGGATGTTGGCGCCGCGTGCTTTGGCGTGTTCCTCGGTTTCGATGACCAGCAGCGCGCCGGCCTCGCCGAAGACGAAGCCGTTGCGGTCCTTGTCGAACGGACGGCAGGCCCCTGCCGGATCGTCGTTCGTGGTCGAGAGCACGATGCGCATCTGCGCGAACCCGGCGATCGGCACTGCCTCGATCCTGGTCTCGACTCCGCCGCAGATCGCGATGTCGGCCTCGCCCAGCACGATGGTGTGCCAGGCCTGGGCGATGCCTTCGGAACCAGAGGCGCAGGCCGAGACCGGGGTGATCACCCCGGCCCGGGCCTTGCGCTCCAGACCCACCGCGGCGGCGGCCGCGTTGGGCATGTACATCTGTACGGCCAGCGGTGACACGGCTTTGAGCCCCTTGGCCCGCATCCCGTCGTAGCTGAACACGAGCTCCTCGGTGGAGCCCATGCCGGTACCGATCGACACCATCAGCCGGCGCGTGTCGACCTCCGGGGTGCCGGCGTTCGCCCAGACCCGACGGCCCAGCACCGTCGACATCTTCTGCAGGTAGGACAGCCGGCGGAGCTCGACACGCGTGAGCTCACTGTCGAAGTCCTCCAGCAGATGACCGCCGATACGCACCGGGAGGTCGAACTGCTCGACGAACGGGTCATCGAGTGTGCGGATACCGCTCTGCCCGTCGAGAAGACGCCGCCAGGTGGTCTCCGCGTCGGTAGCCAGGGCGGTCGTCATGGCAACACCTGTGACGACGACGTTCGGGAAACCGTTCCCCGTAGCTAACCGTGCCATTCCTGCTCCGTTTGTGTCTTTCGGTTGGTGGCGCGCAATTCAGTAACGGCCGAACGCCAAGGCCACATTGTGGCCGCCGAATCCGAACGAGTTGTTGATGGCGTACTGGTAGTCGCCATAACGTGGCTCTCCCGCAACGACATCGAGATCGATCTCGGGGTCCGGGGTCTCGTAGTTCAGTGTCGGCGGGATGACGCCGTCACGCAGTGTCAGCACCGTGATGATCGACTCGAGCGCACCGACCGCACCGATGGAGTGGCCGAGCGCCGACTTCGGCGCGTACACCGCGGCGTGTTCAACGCCGGCGACCCGCAGGGCGTTGGCCTCGGCCGTGTCGCCGATCGGGGTGGCGGTGGCGTGGGCGTTGACGTGGTTGATGTCCTTGGCGGACAACCCCGCCGTCTCCATCGCACGCTTCATCGCGTGGCCGGCCCGATGACCGTCCGGCGCCGGAGCCACCATGTGGAACGCGTCGCTGGTGATGCCCGCGCCCATGAGGCGGGCCAACGGCCTGGCGCCGCGGGCGAGGGCGTGCTCCTCGGTCTCGATGATCATCATCGCCCCGGCCTCGCCGAACACGAAACCGTCGCGGTTCTTGTCGAACGGCCGTGACGCGCCGGCGGGGTCGTCGTTGCGCGTCGACATGGCGCGCATCATCGAGAACGCCGCGATGGGCAGTGCCTCGATGCCGCCTTCCACGCCGCCGACAACGGCGAAGTCCGCATCGCCCATGACGATTTGACGCCAACCGTGAGCGATCGCCTCCGACCCGGACGAGCACGCCGACACCGGGGTGATGACCCCGGCGCGGGCGCCCAGTTCCAGACCGGCGACGGCCGCCGCACCGTTGGGCATGATCATCTGGACGGCGAGTGGCGACACCTTGCGGGGGCCACCCTCGTTCATCGCGTCGTAGGTCTCGACGATCTTCTCGCCGCCGCCCAGACCGGTGCCGATGATGACGGCGAACCGGTCCGGATCGACCTCGGGCCTGCCCGCGGTCTCCCACAGACGACCCGAGATCAGCTTCGACATGCGCTGCACGTACGACATGCGACGCAGGTCGATGCGGGTCATGTGATCGTCGACGTTGTCGACCAGATGTCCGCCGATCCGCACGGGCAGGTCCCACTTGGTGACGAAGTCGTCTTCGAGCACACGGATGCCGCTCTCGCCGGCCAGCAGGCCCTTCCACGTGCTCTCGATGTCCGCGGCGAGCGACGTGGTCGCCTCGACGGCAGTCACGACTACGCTGGGGAAGCCTCCGTTAGCCGTGGAAGGCCGGGTCACTGGGAGAACTTCTCGCGGAGCGCGGCGGCAGCCTCGGGGTTCTCTTCCTCGAGCTTCTGGATGTAGGCGACGACGTCGCCGACGGTGCGCAGACCGGCGAGGTCCTCGTCGGGGATCTTCACGCCGTACTTGTCCTCGGTCTGCACCGCGATCTCCACCATGGACAGCGAGTCGATGTCGAGGTCGTCGACGAAGGACTTCTCCGGGGTGACCTCCGACGGCTCGATACCGGTGACCTCTTCGATGATCTCGGCGAGACCGGCGATGATTTCTTCCTCACTTGCGGGCACGGTGGCTCCTTCTATATGTGTGGTGAACGTGCCTCCGCGGAGCGGAGAACTCTTGGATGACGATCGGTATGCGGTTGTCCCGGCGGATTACAGCGAGGTGAGCCCGTCCAGGTCAGCGGGGGACTTGACGGCGTGCGTCGCAATCCCCCGAAGTTCACGTTTGGCGATGCCGACGAGTGTGCCGGCGGGCGGGAATTCGACGATCGCGGCATTCTCGGCGTTCTCGAAGCGCTGCCGCATCGTTGCGGTACAGAGATCCCAGCGCACCGGCCGGGTGAGTTGGGCGACCAGCTTCTCGATCGCGTCCGCCGCCGAGGCTACCGGTTGGCCGTCGGCGTTCGACAGCAATGTCACTGTCGGCGCCGGTTCGGTGGTGGCGACCTCGCGGGCGGCGGCCTGGTAGCCGCCGAGTGCGGAGGCCATGTAGTGGGTGTGGAAGGCCCCTGCGGTGGCCAGCCTGCGGACGCGGGCCTTGGCCGGCGGATCCTCGGTGAGCTTGTCCAGCGCGGACACCGCACCGGCGGCCACGATCTGACCGGCCGCGTTGCGGTTGGCGGGGGCCAGGTCGAATCGAGCGAGCGCTTCAAGTACATCGGCCTCGTCACCGCCGAGGACGGCGGCCATACCGGTCGGCTCGAGCGCGCAGGCCTTGGCCATCTCGGCGCCGCGGGTGGCGGCCAGCTTGATGGCGTCGTCGGTGGAGATGACCCCGGCGATGGCGTAGGCGGCGATCTCACCGA
This sequence comes from Actinomycetota bacterium, assembly GCA_034189785.1. Lineage (GTDB taxonomy): Bacteria > Actinomycetota > Actinomycetes > Mycobacteriales > Mycobacteriaceae > Mycobacterium. The sequence continues at coordinate 25,199 of JAXHUG010000003.1, read as the reverse complement.
CGGAGTGGCCGGCCACGACGGTGTCGGCAGAGCCGGCACCGAACAGGCCGGTTGTTCCCCCGTCGCTGCGCTCGCCCAGACGCCGGGTGGCTTCCTCGTGGGCGAGCAGTGTCGCGGCCACGATCAGGGGCTGGGTCACCGCGGTGTCGGTGATCTCATCGGCGTCGGCGGTGGTGCCCAGCCTGGCGAGATCCAGGCCGCTGATCTCCGACCACGTCGCCACGCGCTCGGCGGCACCGGACAGCTGCAGCCACGGCTCGAGCATCCCTGGACTCTGGGACCCCTGGCCGGGCGCGAGCAGCGCGATCTGGGTATGCGATTGAGGCACGTCTCTAAGAGAACACTGTGAAGACGCCTTTGCGCCGTGTAAGAGATTATGAACCTCATCTTATGTTTTTGTAGCAAGTCCACAAAACGGCATGTGATGCGGCTCCGGCGAGATCGGGTTGCAACCTCTCATCCGCTGCGGTACAGGTTCGCGCTGGCCGGACGCGTGGCCGGCACCTGTGCCGATGGCCCACTCGCCCGGCTGGTCTGGGCCGCTTGCCGGTTCAGCCGGCCGACGGTGGAGGCCACCCGGAGCACGTACGCGTCGCGCGGCAGGGTGGGGTCGCGCCCGGTGAAGTCGGCGATCCGTTTGAGCCGGTAGCGGACGGTATTTGGATGAACGAACAAGTGGCGGGCGCACGCCTCGATCGCGCCGCCCGCGTCGAGGTAGGCGTCAAGGGTCTCGGTGAGTGCTGGGCCCGCGTCGCCCAGCGGCCGCATCACCTCCGTTTCCAGCGCCGCGATGGCCGTCGCATCGCCGAGCAGGGCGCGTTCGGGCAGCAGTTCGCGGGCCGACACCGGCCTGGGTGCACCGCTCCACCCGGCGACCGCGTTCATGCCCGCGATGGCCTCGGTGGCCGACAGGTGCGCCGCCGGGAGTGTCGGTGCGGTCGGGCCGACGACGACCGGGCCGTCGCCGAACACCACGAGGATCTCCTTGAGGAAGCGGTCGGTGGTTGAGATCGGACCCGAGACGATCGCGACCAGCCAGGTGCCGTGCACATCCGACAGCGCGGCGCGGTCGTTACGGGTCACGACGTCGCGCACGTCGTCGGAGGCCAGATCGATGCGGTCGGGGTGGGGGAGACCGACGATGACGGTGGCCGGGGCGGTGGCGTCCCAGTTGAGCGTGGCAGCCTGGGACTGCAACTCCGGCCCGATGTCACCGCGGACCACTGCGTCGACGACGTTGGCCTCCATCCGGGTGTCCCACGCGCCGCGTGCCTCCGCCGCGTCGGCGTAGGCCGAAGCGGCGGCGAACGCCAGATCCCGGCTGTAGCGCAGGATGCCTGCGGTCAGCGCCGTGACCTGCTCGTCGGAGCGGGCGAGCAGCGGCACGGCCTCTTCGAAGAACTCCATCGTGGTGCGCACCATCTCGACCGTCTGGCGCAACGCGATGCGACGGGCCAGGTCCTGGGGGACGACCTCGAATGCCTGGGCGGTGTGGCTGACATTGCTCCGCGGGTTACGCATCCACTCGACGAAGTTGACCACCGCCGTCTGCACCACCAGGTGCACGCTCGCGCGCTGCGAGGCCTCCAGGCCGGCGAAGAACGGCAGCCGGTCGTGCATGGCGGCCACCGCCTCGGTGGCCAACCTCCCCGAGTACTGCTTCAACCGGCGCAGCACGGAATCCGGCACGGTCTGCAGCACCTCGACCGTCGAGGCCGGTGGCACGTACCGATTGTCGGTCACGCCTAAAAAGCTACGCGACCAATGTGGCAGTTTCTTCCAAACCCTCCGTGGCGCGGTCAGGCCACCCCGGGGTCGGAGGTCTGCTCCGGCGCCGCCAGCACGTTGTCGATCTCGTAGCGGCGGGCCGCCTCGACGGCCACCGAGATGTCGATGTTGCCGTCGCGGGCGAGCCCTTCGAGCACCGCCACGACGATCGACTCGGCGTCGGTGTTGTAGAACCGCCGCGCGGCGGGCCTGGTATCGGAGATTCCGAAACCGTCCGTGCCGAGCGTGATGTACGTACCGGGTACCCACGGCCGGATCTGCTCGGGCACCGCGCGCATCCAGTCCGAGACCGCCACGACCGGTCCGGCCGCCTCGGTGAGCGCCGTGGTGATGTACGGGGTGCCCGCCGGCCGGTCCGGATGGCGCAGCAGTTCCCTCTCGACCTGTACGCCGTCGCGGTTGAGCTCGTTCCAACTGGTCACCGACCACACGTCGGCGGCCACGTCCCAGTCGGCGGCCAGCATCTCGGCGGCCTTGAGCGCCGAGGGCATCGCCACGCCGGACACCAGGATCTGGGCGGTGTAGGACTTCGTCTCCGTGGCGGCCCGGTACCGGTAGATCCCGCGTAACAGCCCCTCGACGTCGAGGTTCTCCGGTTCTGCCGGCTGGATGTAGGGCTCGTTGTAGATCGTCAGATAGAAGTAGACGTTCTCCGGGTTCTCCCCATACATCCGGTGCAGCCCGGATTCGATGATGTAGGCGATCTCGTAGGCGAACGCCGGATCGTAGGCCACGACCGCGGGGTTGGTCGAGGCCAGCAGCAGGGAGTGGCCGTCGGCGTGCTGCAGCCCCTCGCCGACCAGCGTGGTCCGGCCGGCCGTCGCTCCGAGGGCGAAGCCGCGGGTCATCTGGTCGGCGGCCGCCCAGAGGCTGTCGCCGGTGCGCTGGAACCCGAACATCGAATAGAAGATGTAGATCGGGATCATCGGCTCGTTGTGCGTGGCGTAGGACGTCCCCGCCGCGATGAACGTGCCGACCGAACCGGCCTCGTTGATCCCCTCGTGCAAGATCTGGCCGACCTCGCTCTCCCGGTACGCCAGCATCAGCTCGGCGTCGACGGAGGTGTAGAGCTGCCCGTTGCGGTTGTAGATCTTCAGGTTCGGGAACCACGAGTCCATCCCGAACGTGCGCGCCTCATCGGGGATGATCGGCACGATGCGATGGCCGATCTGCTTGTCGCGCAAAATCTCTTTGAACGTGCGGACCGTCGCCATCGTGGTGGCGACCTCCTGCTTCCCGGAACCCTTCTTCAGCGTCTTGTACGCATCGCTGCCCGGCAGCGCGAGCGCCTTGGACTTCGCGCGGCGCTCCGGCACGAAACCGCCGAGCGAACGCCTGCGGTCGAGCATGTAGCGGATCTCGGGGGCCTCGGGGCCGGGGTGGTAGTACGGCGGCAGGTAGGGGTTCTCTTCGAGCTGGGCGTCGCCGATCGGGATGCGCTGGGCATCGCGGAAGTCCTTGAGGTCTTGCAGCGCGAGCTTTTTCATCTGGTGGGTGGCATTTCGTCCCTCGAAGTGCTTACCCAGCGTGTAGCCTTTGATCGTTTTGGCGAGGATGACCGTCGGCTGGCCCTTGTGCTCCATCGCCGCGCGGTAGGCGGCGTAGACCTTGCGGTAGTCGTGCCCGCCGCGCTTGAGGTTCCAGATCTCGGCGTCGGTCATCGATTCCACCAGGGCCTTGGTGCGCGGGTCGCGGCCGAAGAAGTGGTCGCGTACGTAGCCGCCGTCGTTGGCCTTGTAGGTCTGGTAGTCACCGTCGGGCGTGGAGTTCATCAGGTTCACCAGGGCACCGTCGCGGTCGGCGTGCAGCAGCGCATCCCACTCGCGGCCCCACACCACCTTGATGACGTTCCAGCCGGCGCCGCGGAAGAACGACTCCAGTTCCTGGATGATTTTGCCGTTGCCGCGTACCGGGCCGTCGAGGCGCTGCAGGTTGCAGTTGACGACGAATGTCAGGTTGTCCAGCGCCTCGAGGGCGGCCACGTGGATGAGCCCGCGGCTTTCGGGCTCGTCCATCTCGCCGTCGCCGAGGAACGCCCATACGTGCTGATCGGAGGTGTCCCTGATGCCGCGGTCGTGCAGGTAGTGGTTGAATCGGGCCTGGTAGATCGCGTTCATCGGACTGAGGCCCATCGAGACCGTGGGGAACTCCCAGAAGTCGGGCATCAGCCGCGGGTGCGGGTACGACGGGATACCGCCGCCGGGGTGGCTGTGCTCCTGGCGGAACCCATCGAGTTGGTCGGCGGTCAGCCGGCCCTCGAGGTGGGCGCGGGCGTAGATGCCGGGCGACGCGTGCCCCTGGATGAACACCTGGTCGCCGCCACCGGGGTGGCTCTTACCGCGGAAGAAGTGGTTGAAGCCCACCTCGTAGAGCGCGGCCGACGACGCATACGTCGAGATATGGCCGCCCACACCGACTCCCGGACGCTGCGCGCGGTGCACCATGATCGCGGCGTTCCACCGGATCCAGGCCCGGTAGCGGCGTTCGACCTCCTCGTCGCCGGGGAACCACGGCTCGAGCTCGGTCGGAATCGTGTTCACGTAGTCGGTCGAGGTGAGCGCGGGGATCGCCACCCGCTGCTCCCCGGAGCGTTCGAGCAGCCGCAACAGCAGGTAGCGGGCCCTCGCCGGTCCGGAGCGTTCGAGAAGCTGGTCGAACGACTCCAGCCATTCGCCGGTCTCATCCGGGTCGATGTCGGGCAGATACGATGCAACACCCTCACGGATCACCCGGACACGGTCGTGTTCGGCTGCGGTGGAGGAGTTTTGGGCCAGATCCTGGCGTACGAACTCGGTGGTCAACTTCCGCTCCTTGTCAGGCGGTATCGGACGCCGCGACCGCGGGGAGCTCCCGACGTGCGCGACGGCCTCCATCCTTCCCCCATCGTGCCCGAACCGCACTGCTGGGGCAGGTGGTCGGAATGAACCCGCGATGACGCCGGTCAACCGGTAACGTCTGCAGACCGTGCTGAGCGGTGGACCGCGCCAGGGGAGGCGGCTGCAGGTGGTTGCCCGGATACTCGGCAGCCTCGCCGCGGCGGCCATGGTCATCGTCGGCTGCACGTCGGTGACATCGGGTTCGGGCCAGGTCGACCGCGCGGCCGCGCCGGTGTATCGCGCCTCGGTGTCCGCCTCTGTCGAGGAGTCGATCGCGCAGTCGAGCGCCCGGGAGTCCAGACGGCAGCAGTCTTTGACCACCGCGGCCATCCACACCGCCTGCGAAGACCTCAGCAGTTCCAGCGTGAACGCTATCGGCGCCGTCAATGCCTACGTCGACGCGGTCAACGAGAACTCGCCCGGGGCGGGGGTCCGCGCCGGACCAGCGGTGGAGGCGCTCAACATCAGCGCCAACCTCGTCGCCAGCGGCATCTCCGACGTGCTCACCCCGGAACTGCGCGATGCGCTGGGCGCCTGGGTGGGCGCCGCGCGCGACGTCGCGGGCACGATCACCCGGGACGCCGGGCCCGACGAGTTCAACGCCGCGGTGAAGCGGTTGAACGATTCCCGGGAGGTCGCGCTCGAACTGTGCGACGCGTTGTATTGACGAACCGAGGCAGCGGCCGCACGTAACCGCTGGGATACGTGCAACGATAGGGGCTCGAGTACGGGCAGCATCGGCAGAAGGAGGACCGACGGTGGTGGCGGCGGCGGACGCCCCGAACTACGCCCAACGACTGGGCATCGAAAACGATCAGGTTGTGCAGGAACTGGGCTGGGACGAGGACGTCGACGACGACATCCGGGCCGATATCGAGGACGCGTGCGGTGGGGAGCTGCTCGACGAGGACGCCGATGAGGTCATCGACGTCGTGCTGCTGTGGTGGCGCGACGACGACGGGGACCTCGTGGACACCTTGATGGACGCCATCACCCCACTCGCCGACGACGGCGTGATCTGGGTGATCACGCCGAAGACCGGTAAGCCGGGGCATGTGCAGCCGGCGGACATCGCGGAGTCGGCGCCCACGGCAGGTCTGATGCAGACCTCGTCGGCGGACCTGGGTGACTGGATCGCCAGCCGGCTGGTGCAGCCCAAGTCCAAGGCCGCGGGGCGGCACTAGATGGCCGCACTCGACGTCGGCACCGAGGCGCCCGACTTCACGCTCAAGGACCAGAACGGTCAGCCCGTCACGCTCGGCGACTTCCGGGGCGCCAAGAACGTGTTGCTGGTGTTCTTCCCGCTCGCGTTCACCGGCATCTGCCAGGGTGAGCTCGACGAGATCCGGGACAACCTGCCCACCTACGAGAACGACGACACGGCGACGCTGGCGATCTCCGTCGGCCCGCCGCCCACCCACAAGATCTGGGCGACGCAGAGCGGCTTCACCTTCCCGGTGCTGTCGGACTTCTGGCCGCACGGTGCGGTCGCCCAGGCCTACGGGGTGTTCAACGCCGACGCCGGGATCGCCAACCGGGGCACCTTCGTGGTGGACCGGTCGGGGATCATCCGGTTCTCGGAGATGAAGGGCCCCGGTGAGCCGCGCGATCAGGCGGTGTGGACGGAGGCGCTGGCGGCGCTGCGCTCGAGCTGAGGCGATTTCCGCCTGCGGTGGGGGGCCGGGTAGCCTGCCCGGCACGGGGCGTGTAGCTCAGTGGTAGAGCTCTGGTTTTACACACCAGCGGTCGGCGGTTCGATACCGTCCACGCCCACAAGTGAAATACCCTGTTAGAGGCCAGGTTCCGTGTTCAAGACACCGCGTCGGCTGACCCCCCGATGGGCCAAGAATGGGCCAAGAGATCATGGGTTCCGCGCGGGCAGCGGCCCTGCCTCGGTTCGTCTGGGCCGCTGCCACATTGCGTGGAACTCGGTCTCGCCGGTCAGCGCGCGCATCAGGGTCTCCGGTGCCGGAACCTCCGTGTTCGGATTCGGGTTGTAATCGAGGAGATAGGCAAGATTGCCCGGCGCGGCCACTCGACTGGTCCTGTGGTGAAGCACCCCCGAGAGCCAGCTGTAGCGGGCGTTCGGCCACAACCGCTCCTCGATGAGCGGGCCGAACACATCCCAGGTGTTGGCGAACTCGTTCGGCCCGACCGCGATCCGGGGGAAGGTCGACGCGATGGCAACGAAGTGCGGGAGGTTCGGGTCGCGCTGGCGCTTCTTCCGATCGATCGACCGCCTGAGTGATTCAAGGGCCGCGCTGAGGTCATCGTCGCCGATACACGGATTGACGGCGTAGCCGAACATCTGTCCAACGCCGGGTCCGGCAGCGAAGGGCGGTCCGCCGTTCGCGGCAACGGCGTCCCAGTCGATGTTGTCGGGGTCCGCGAAGTGAAGCATCGGACGCCAGGTGGCTCGGATCGGTCGCGGCGCTGCGCCGTCGGTAGTCACAATTTCGCCGTAGTCGTTGTCGCATACCTGTTCACAGAACTCGTGGCTCCACAGGTCCTTGACCACCTCCTGGGGTGATCCGATAGGAAGCTCGATACGGACGTTTCGTGCGACACCGCGCTTCATCATGCGGGCCGACAAAGCGGTGTGGATGGCATCGTTCATCCGCTGCCAGGCTGCGTAGGCCTCCCAGTGCCAGACGGTGACCTCGACGGTAACCAGCCCTTCGGGCACGCGGAGGCCGTAGTCGGGTGACATCGGTTGCTCGCCTTGGCCGGGCCTCCAGTCCCGCGGCACCAGCGGTTCGAGCAGCACCGGGCTGACTCGGGATGCGAGCATGCCGCCGGTTTCGAGTTCGACTAGCGCCTCCTCATAGGCATGGTCATCGGTCGGTCGGAGCACCGTCTTGAGCCGCTGAGTGATCGTTCTACCGACCCCCGGCGACGCCTTGGCCATCAGCTCGTAGAGCACCCCGGCGACGTTGAGCAGGTAGTAGGTCGATTGAGCGCCACCGACCCCGCGCCATTGATCGCCGAGCGGGCCGACCGGATCGTCCGACCAGGCTTCGTCCTCAACAAGCTCGAAGATTTGCCGGTAGAAGTCCTGCACTCTCGCCACATGCAAGGGACCGTCCTTGCCGAGCGCGGCCTCGTCGGCAATCGCAGCAGCGTCTCGCTGGTGGAAACGAGGACGGAAGTCCTCATCGGTACCCGGTTGAGCCGCAGACGGTTCATCACCGGGAGCGTCGTCAGACAACGGAGCGGACATACCAGCATCGTATTGACGACCACCGACGGCTCGGCGTAGCCGCGTACGCCCGGTAGAGAGGACTAACTGTCGCCGTGTGCGCGGGGCCGGCCCATAAGGGCGTCGCCCGCCGAGGCGAGCGCGTCGTCGTAGACGTGGCCGTACACCCGCAGCGTGATCGCCGGGTCGTGGCCCAGCCACTTGGCCGTCGCCGACGGCGTGGTTCCCACCGTCCAGGAGCATCGTGGCGGCGGTGTGCCGGACGTCGTGCAGCCGGATCACCGGCACCCCCGCCGCCGCGCAGTGGGCGGCGAACGCCTTGGAGTAGGTCTCGGGCCGGATAGGGGAGCCGTCGGCGTTCACCGCGACCAGACCGGTGTCAGGCCAGCCGCCGCCGAGGGCCAGGCGCTCCTCGGCCTGGCGGGTCTTGAACGCCCGCAGCGCGGCCAACACGTCGGGCGGCATGGGCAGCGTCCGCGCCGAGCGGGTGGGCTTGGGCGCGCCGGTCACGGTTCCGCCGCCGACGACCACCCGACCTGAGCGACGGTGATGGTCCCGGCGTCGTGGTCCACGTCCGCCCAGCGCAGGCCCAGAACCTCCGAGCGGCGCAGCCCGGCGAGCGTCAACAGCCAGCACGCGGCCAGCCGGTCTTCGGCCACGTGCGCGCGGAACGCCGCCGCCTGAGCCGGGGTCCAGGTGGCCATCTCGGCGGTGGTGATCTTGGGTCGCTTGACCAGCCGGGCGACGTTGCGGGCGACGAGGCCCTGGGCCATCGCGTCATCGAGCGCCGACGACAGCACCACCAGCATCGTGACGACCGTGCGCGCGCTGACGCCACCGGGCACCTTCGGGCGCTCGGGGTCGGCAGGCCGGGCGGCGGCGTATCGCCCCCGCGCGGGCCGGGTCACTTCACCGGCAGCCATCAGCCGGGCTAGGGCCTTCTCCCCGGCGTTGCCGAACTCGGCGTACAGCTCGCCGTAGCTGACATCCTCGGGGCGCGCCCGCAGCCAGGCCAGCACCTCGGCGGACCGCCGCCCCCGCTTGTCACGCTGGGCGACGGGCTGGCCCGCCATTCGCAGGGTCACTAGGGCGTCGAGGTCGGCGGTTCGTAAGTGCTGCAACGGGATAGTGCCCAGATGGTCGATCACCGGCTTGAGGGCGTAGCGGTACCCGGCCAGCGTCACCGGGCGGACGTCGCGGCGGGCGTCCAACCACTCGGCCAGGAACACGCCCACAGTGGTCTTGTCGCGCTTGACGAAGGTGCCCGCCGCGACCTCGGCGGTGATCCGCCGGTACTCGCGGCGGGCCTCGGCCAGCGTGGAGTAGGTGAACCGCTGGCGCTCACGGCTGCCGTCGAGTCGGGTGCCGACATCGACGCGGAAGGAGTAGACGGTCTCACCTCGGTGACCGCGCCCCTTGGTAATCGGCTCGCCCGGCGGGTGCGCATGGGCTGCGGGTCGGTGGTCATTAGCCGGCCTCCTCGGCGTCGGCGGTCGTGGTACTCCAGTCACGGGGCAGGAACCCGCGCCGCTTGGCCTCGGCGATCCAACGGTCGAGTGTCGGCTTAGCCACCCCGAAGTAGTCGGCCACGTCATCGCGTGGCGGGACGCCGATCTCCCGCGCCTTCAACAGCAACGCCGCCACCTGACGGTAGTGCTCGGGACCGAGGTTGCGGCGGCGCTTGCCCGGCTCAAGGTCGGGTCGGGCCGAGCCGGTCGGGTCGAACACCTCACCGGCCTCCGCGATCCTGTACTCGGTCAGGGAGATGAACTTCGCCGCCGCCTTGGCCAGCCGACGCACCGGTACCTGGCGCACGGCGGCGGGGTCGATGTCGCCGCCGTCATGGGCGCAGACCATGCGTAGCTCGACCAGGCGCGGCCTTCCGGTGCTGCGGTCGATGCGGACCTGATAGCGGAAAGCGTGCCCGTACAGGGGGATTTCGATCAGACCGTTGTCGCTGCCGCGCCGACCACTCACGCGGCGAACGTCGTCGGCGATGACGTCGCCCGCGATGGGCGTGAACGCCGGGTTATCAGAAGTCACGAGGAGATGATAACCATAGAGATAGCTAAACGCATAGACGATTATCACTATTTAGGTCAGGGGTGCGGGTGAGTACGGGCGTGCGGTTCAGCCTGCGCTGAACCTGTTCGTGTTCGCCACGTCGATCACCGGCGCGGGCAAGACCACCGCCGGGCAAAGTCGCCGAGGAGCTGGTCAGGTTCCGCCTCAGGTGGGGCGCTGACCCGATGGCGACGCCGGTGCGCATCGGCGAGCACGACGCCGGGTTCCCCGCGCTGGGCAGCCTCAAGACCGGCGAGGGCCTAGTAGAGGCGTACTACGGCGAGCGGACGCTGGTCACCGGCACCAACAAGAACGGCACCAACAAGACCAAGACGGTGCGCGCGGTGGTGCGGTCGAACCTGCTGACCACCAACGACGAGGGCCGGGGCGTCATCACCCAGATAAACAAGGAGGACGCCAGCCTCGGCGGCACCCTGAGGGAAATGTGGTCGGGGTCCACCGTGGGGGCCAGCCTCGCCGACAATGGCCGCGACCGGCTGCTGCTGCGGCGCGGCACGTACTCGCTCGGCGTGTCATCGGCACCCAGCAATCCGTCTTGGGTGACCTGGTGACCCGCACCAACATCGACGAGGGAACCGTCCAGCGGATCCTGATGGCCTGGTCGAAGCCCGGACAGTACGTCACCGGGGAGCTGCTGGCGGCGGTCAAGGCCACCACCCGCCGATGGAGGTCACAATTCCCCGATATGCCGTTGCGGCTGTGCGCGCCGCTGCGGGAGCGGATCGCCCGAGATGACATCGCCACCTTCCTGGCGCAGGACGCCGGTCCTGGCGCGGACCCCGACGAGCACTCGATGGCTGGCCTGGACTCACAGCGCGCGGCGACGCTGGCCAAGCTGGCGGCGCTGCTGGCGTTGTTCTTGGCGGTCCCCGACGGCGGCGCTGACCTCAATCCCGACGACCCCTCCTGCCTGGCGGTCGGCGAGCTGGAATGGCAACTGGCCGAGGAGATGTTCGCGGTGTCGTGCGCTATCGCCACTGACGCCGCCGCCCGACGGCGGGCGCGCCGCGCCAAGCCCGCGGGGGCTGAGCAGGCGGTCGCCCGCGCCGAGCACGTGGCCGACGTCGAGGCGCGCACCACCCCCGGGGGCGGGCCAGGGCCAAGCTGATCGGCGCGCTGACCGGGATGGTTTCGTGTGCCAGCGGCGCGCACAGCCCCGAGGCGTCGGGCGTAGCGCAGGACCCACCACAGCCCGTCGCGCTCGAGTTGGTCGCTGAGCCGCAACCGGGGGCGGACGCCACCGCGCAGCCCGTTCTCACAGCGCCCCGGCCCGGCAATTACGACCCGTTGGCCGCATGGGCGGCGGGCGGCACCGGCCGGACCTAACGCCCGCCAGAGGGCCGCACTCACCCCGCCGATACGGCGGCGGTATGCGTACCCCGGCAGAGAGGCCGACGACGGTCACGGCAGCAATCGGTACGGTTTTGCGGCATGTTCGGTTTCATCGTTTCGGTTGTCTCTACGCTCGGCGCTTTCGCGCTCGCGATTCTGCTGCTCGTTGTCAACAAAGCCGAGGCGAAGCGCGACCCACTTGAGGGCATGGGGTTCTGGGAAGCGGTGAACGGCAAGGCATATCGAGCGATGCGCGACCACGCCGAGCAGCAGGACACGCAACGCAACTGGGCCATCGGACTGATCTGTTGGGCTATCGCGTCGGCAATCTTCGCCGTCGCACGTGGTGTTGAGCTTTTCGGCGGCTGATCAGCGTCTCGAAACTTTAGATTCGAGACAGTGCTGCGCTTGCTATCTGGCAGTGGCGTTGACGCTGGTGACCAGTCTCGAAAGTTGTCTTGTATCTAAACCACGGTGCGCGGGCTTTTAAGATGGACTCATGACCACCGCCACCGCCCCGGCCAGCTTCTTGGCTATGCCCGAGTAAGCACGGGCCACGAGTCCCTCGACGCTCAGACCGACGCGCTGACCGCCGCCGGGGTGGACCCCGAGCGCATCTACTCCGACAAGCTCACCGGCACCTCGACCAAGGAGCAGCGGTCGGGCCTGGCGCTGCTGCTCGACCACGCCGCCCGGCGCGGCGACACCATCGTGGTCGCCGGTATCGACCGGCTTGGGCGCAATGCCGCCGAGGTCATGCTGACCATCCGCGACCTTGGGGAGCGCGGCATAGGTCTCCGCTCCCTGCGCGAGGGCATCGACACCTCCAACGCCACCGGGCGCATGGTCGCCGGAGTGCTGGCGTCGCTGGCGGAGCTCGAACTGGAGCTTGGCCGTGAGCGCCGGGTGGCGGCCAGGGCGTCACGCAAGGCCCGGGATCTGCCGATCGGCAGGCCCCGCGCGCTGACCGCCGACCAGATCAGGCAGGCCGAGGCGCTGCGCGCGAGCGGCGAGCCGGTGCCGGTGATCGCCGAAACCTTGGGCGTCAGCCGCGCCACCCTCTACAGGACCCTGGCCGAGAAGGAGAGCTGATGATCCCCGCCGATCTGGTCGAGCAGCTGTCCATCGCGTTGGCCCAGTGGGATGGGCGCGGCCCGACCGAGGATGACACCCTGGACGCGGGCAAGGCACTGGCCAGCGCGGCGATGGCCGTTTTGGCCTGGGACGCGCAGCAGTGAGAGGCGGGACCGTGACCGGTATCGACGGCATCGAGTGGACGGGCAATAGCGTCCGCTCAGACATCGCGGGCGACCCTGACGCATGGCTCCTCGCGGTGGGCTTTCTGGGTGACGTTCCGGTCGTCACCGCTGAGGCGTTCCGGCGCTATGTCGAGAACTGGACGATGGGACCGGGCACCGTCATCGAGGGCGACGGTGCGTTGATCCACGACTCCTACACCGAGTGGTTCGTGTTCCCCACCGTGGGCGTGGTCGCCGGTGTGCCTGTCTACGCGATCGAGGTCTTCGGCAAGTTCGAGCGCTAGCCGCTAGTCCTGCCCGTTGCTTGCCGTAGGTACTCCATCACTTGTTCTTTCTCGGAGACTGCCAGCTTGCGGGTTCGGTCATAGGCAAAGTCAACCTTGCTCCGGTGACGGTAGCCGCTTTCGAGCCACGCCAGAAGCTCCGCTTTGTCGGCTGCGCGAAGCTGTTTAACCGAAGCCATCACCTCACCAAGTACCTCCGGATTGGGCGGGGTGTCTCCGACCGGCTCATTGCAGCGTGAACATTCGGCCTGCAAATTGTCCGGGCTAGCTGGCCCTGAACGCGCTGCGGCGGTCCGATGACCCGTCGTCAATCGTGCTCGGGCATTCGGCTCGCCTGGGTACGGTTCACCCGCTCCGACGCCGCAGATGACGCAGCGGTTTTGGTCTCTATCTAGTACTGCCCTCCGGACAGCCGCGCTGATACCTGAGTGTTTGGTTCGCTCGCCCAGCCATATCCGCTTTCCTTTAGCCTGGAGCACGTAGCTGTCTACCTCTTGTCCCGCACGATCCTTGTAGGAAGCAAAACGCCAGCCATGCTTTCGCAGTTCGCGTAGGCGACGGTTCAGATGCTCAGCGTCATCTGGGGCTTCGTCGCCGAGGGCAGCTCGGAGGTCTCGCATGGTGAAGCTGCCACCGACATCGACGTTGAAGTAGAGGTACGCAGCGAGCTTCGGAACCCCACCGAGTCTCCTGTTGGTGCCTGGCCACTTCTGAAGCTTCCACCACGGCACACCATTTACATCGGCTGTCTCGGCTTCAGTCACTCCGGCAGCGTCGCAAGTCACCGCTGATGGTGTCTTGCGTTACGGGCCGCAGTTACGTCGTTGATAGCTGTTCGATGCGCGTCTGGGACCGACAGCTCCCACGCGCCGGTCACCGGCGGACGATCGGGCAGACTCTTGGCCGTGGCGGACCATCTGTCGCCCGAGGGGCGGTCGCGGAACATGGCCGCGATCAGGTCGAAGAACACAAAGCCCGAGCTTGCGTTGCGCAAGGCCCTGCGCGACGTTGGAGCGACCGGCTACCGGCTCCACCGGAAGGACATTCCCGGACGGCCCGACCTTGCCTTCATCCGATGGAAGGTCGCGGTCTTCGTTGACGGCGTGTTCTGGCATGGCCACCCCGACCATTGGAATCCCGAGACCGCCTCCTCGGACTACTGGCGCGCGAAAATTGCCCGCAACATGGAGCGTGACCGCGCTGCCGACGCGGCGCTGCAGGACGTGGGCTGGCGCGTTGTGCGCATTTGGGACCAGGACGTCAAGACAGACATCGGCGCGTGCGTTGATCGGGTACGTCAGGCCCTCGACGCGAACGGCTGGAAATCCCGGCGCGACTCGTCACGCGACTGACGGCAGGCGCTTCTTTCTCGGTGCCCTGATCGCATTCTTGATCTGCTGGCCAACGGCCTCAGCCACCGGTGGAGGGAATGCGTTGCCGACCTGCCGGTAGGCGTTGGTCTTCCTTCCCATGAACTCCCAATCGTCGGGAAAGCCCTGGAGGCGCGCCGCCATCCGGACAGTCAGCCGAGGAAGGCCCGTGTAGCCCGGCTCGGGTGCCTCCTCGGCGATGGTCTTTCCGTCGACGCCGAGGGCGAGCCAGGCTTGCCGTGCGCGTGTCGGTCCCAAATCCGGCCCGCCGTGCTTCTTCGAACCGCCGACCAGGGTGGGGGCTACAGTGTTCGCTCGCTGGGCCCAGCGGTCGGCCCCCTCCCATCCGCTGGCTGCCATGAGATCTTTAACTGCTTCACCGACGGTCGGCGCGGGAACCTTGGACGGCTCCGGCCACTCGAACTCGCGCAGGCCCTTCTGAATGGCCACCATGATCACGCGCGGGCGCAGCTGCGGGACGCCGTAGTCGGATGCGTTGAGCAGCCGCCAGTACGGCATAAATCCCAGATCGCGGAGGCGCTTGTTGACGCCTTCCCTGTAGTCCGCGAACACCGGATCAAGCAGGCCGCGCACATTCTCGAGCATCACGGCTTTGGGCTGGAGCAACTCGGCGAGGTCGAGCGCGCGTGGGAATAGGTCGCGTTCGTCGTCGGCGCCTAGCTGTCGTCCGGCCTTGGAGAACGGCGGGCAAGGGACGCCACCGGCCAGGAGGTCAACACCAGCAAAATCCGACGGGTCCCAATCCTCGAACAGATCCTGCTGAATTACGTTCCATTCTGGGTGGTTAGCTCGCAGTGTTGCGCACGCGTGAGGGTCGATCTCCACGACAGCTCGGTGGGTAAACCCCGCGTTATGCAAACCCAGCGCCTGACCGCCCGCGCCCGTGCATATCTCGACCGAAGTCAGCGCCACACTTGTCCCTTTCACCACACCCGGCACAGTATCTGCGAGGTCTGACAGGCTGACTCTAACCTCGTGCTGCCGCCCTCCGACGCAACGACGCGCCTAACTGAATTACCGCGCGATTGCGCGTTGCCGACGGCCGCCGTCCGAAATCGGTTCCGAAGTCGCCGGTCGCACAACCGCTCCGCACGTCACTCTGGTTTAACGTCTGCCTTCCAGGCCGTAACCGCGTCGGGGGCAGGGTACCTGCCTCGTCACGTACCCAAACGGCGTCGGCTGTCGGTCGGCTTGACTACTGTCGGTGACAGACGTCACGAATTGTTTGCCAGGGGGAGAAGTGACCGACACCACTTTGCGAGGCGGGAACCGAGTGACCGGACCTGCCCCCGAACGATCCAATCCGTGGGCTGAGTACCGAGCGTGGAATCGTGCGGTGGCGGACGTCATCTATCCGATGAACGTGGACGTACTGCCTGCGTACATGGACCTTGAGGAGGAAGAACTCCAGAGAATAGCTACCGCGGCCGGCTACCACGGCTCTGACGCTGGGCGAGCTATGGCCGATGCGGTATGCGGCGTGACGATCATGACGGATGGCCGGTTTGGTCTGTCTGCATTGTCCGCCGAAACCCGTCGCTGGGCCGCTCAGAAGAAAGCCGTGGATCCGCCGCCGTGTCTTGCGTTTCTTGCAGTCAGCGTCTTGGCGGCCGAGGAGATGGGCGACAACCAGGAAGACCTTGCTTCAAATGCCTACTATGCGCGTCTGGCGCGTCTGCTAAGGCTGTCCGACGATGACAGATCCCTGCGCCAGCAGTACCCGCGAAATGCGGAGTACCTCTGGCGTTGCCTGAACATATGGCTGGAGAATCTCGATGGCCTGCGTGGGCTGCCGACCGCTTACGCGCTGACGTACCGCTTCGTCGGGTTGCCAATGTCGCAGGCGCTGGTCCGCGAAGGCGACCGGCGCAAGTTCCCCTTGATGTTTGCTCACTTCGGCCTGAGTCCCGGTATGCGATTGGCGCCGGAGGATCTTGTCAGGTATCTCGATACCTGGTTAACCACTGAAGGATCGTCCGCGACGGCGAATCTTCGCCGATTGTGGCGGCGATCCGACAGCCATGAGCGAATCGCGTCCGTCGCGGCAGTTGAACTCGCGAACTGGGACGGTGTCGTCGGGGACGAAACGCAAGGAACGGCAGCGGTTGAGTCGCGCGCCGTCGCAGTCGGCAACATGCGCAACGGGTTCATGGGCTCATCACTTGACCTGTCGTTGGGATTGCGGCCCTTGACTGCCGAGATGGACGGCGCAATGGAAGTCTTAGCGACTGATGGCACTTGGTTATCGCTCGGCTTCTCCCCGGGAACCGCCGGCCTGTGGCGTACCGCGTACTCAGAGGCGATCGACTTCCGTTCGATACTGGAAGGTGTTGTGCGTATCCGACACGCTGGTGTCGACGGCGCCCCGGTTTACAAGCATTTCCCGAGGACGGTGGTTCCGCTCATCTATGATGAACTGCAGTCGGCCTATCTCGAGTCGGAGCGTTTGCAGCTGGGGGTCGACGCGTTGGTCTTGGTTCGCAGTTCTGGCACGACGAAGGCTGCGGCCGGTGCGGTGGCCGAGGTCGAGCAAATACTGCAGGAGGCTGCGCGGCCCGGCTTTCAGAAGCTCGACAAACTCACCGGCCTGCCGGAAGGCTGGGTTTTGTTCACCGATGTCCAGTTGTTCGGGGCCCCGTCGACCAGCACCAAATACAACGAGCTGGTTCCGCTGGCCCGAAACCAGCTGACAATCGCTGGAGGCCTGCGAATCCCATCTCGGATCCGCAAGTGGTCGACGTCGAGCCGACCGGAGATCAGAGCAACGGTTCAAAGTGAGACGCACCTACGCGTGACGCTGAGCGGCTCCATGGAGGACGACACGCTCTTTGAGTGGACCTCTGATACCGGCGCCCTAGTCGTATCGCTCGACGATGTTCCACTTGGTGACGGTGATTATCAGGTCGCGCTCTTCACCCGTGGTAAGACACCAATCCAGCAGGCGTCGCTGCGTTTACGGTCCAGCGACGACGTCGACATTGGGTGGCACGATGCGCCACGGCTAACCTATTCGCTCGACCGACCCCTCGGCGTACTCTCCGCCTCAGCCGACAGCGCAGACGCGGCGCTCATCGACGGCTTGCTAGCGGAGGGAGTATCCGGCGTCGCGCCGACCGAGAATGCTACGGGCAAGATCATCTGGGCAGGGCAAAAAACGGTGACAGTGCCCACGACGATCAAGATTGGCAACCCGGACCCGAAGTCGTGCGTCGTCACGGGCGCTCACCACATTCAACTGCCGCCCGCCCTCGGTGGACATGCGCCACGGTTCATTCAAGGAGAGTGCAAATCGTGCGGGCTGGTCAAACGGTATCCCGGCTGGTTGCCCCGTGGTGGTTGGCGACAGAACGCTGGTAAGCAAACGACCTCATCGGCCACCGCGTCGACCGTGACCGTTGAGGAACTCACGGCGGTTCAGGAGCATGAAGTCAACTGGGATGCGGCCCTCGATGCCCTGATGCACCTGGGGGGAGGTTCCATCAGTTCGTTGGAGTCGATTGCGATGCAGTTGGAGGGGTCGGCCCTCTTCGTTGACACCTTCATTCGGGCGCTGGAATCTTTGGGACACTTGTCTATTGAGCGCGACGAATGCTGGCGGCCGATTCGGTGGGAGATCTCCCCTTCGTGCCTCGGTCAGGTCAGCGACGGCTATTTTAAGCTGGCTGGATTCTGGCCATCGTCGTTGCGTGAAGGCCTCGAGGGTATGGCGGCCGCGCACGGTGGCAAGCTTGCCGTCAAGAAGACAAACGCGGGTCCCACTGGCATCTTCGTCACTGGCGTCAGCGACGATGACGCCCTAATGCTTGGCGGTGATGATGAGGTTCCGATGGCCATTGCGCCTGAAGCCGGTTTGCGGATGCTTGAGGCACTTCCGCGACTCTCAGACATCGCGTTGGCGCTACCACGCACGCCAATGCTTGGATTTCAGACAGCCGAAAGGTTTGATCTGGCTTCAGCAAGCTGGGTATCGACCGGCGATCCAAACACGCAGGGCGCCTATAAGATTCGGCGCAGCTTCGAAACAACTTACGTCTATCGCTCGAAGTCTGATGTTGCCGAAGGCTGCGCTGCCACGGCTACGGTTCACCTCGCGAAGCACCTTGCCGCAAACGGCCGTGGAAAGACCCTGGCCTGCTACCACAAAGAATCACACTCTGTCCTGCTACCTCAAGGATGCGACCTGCCGGGGCTTTACGGACGGGCGGTCGTCGCCATGTCGGGCTACCTTCCCGCGGTTAGGAAAATCGCGGTGAAGGGCTACAAACGAAAGTGCTTGGCCTATAGCGATATCGATCAAGACAGCGCCGATCTGCTGTTCACCCTTCTCACTACCTAGGATGCAGCCTTGGACACAATGACCCCGCTGTCGCTCGCTGAAGGCTTGAGGGATGCGTACCTGCGGTACTTCGATACGGCATTTTGGCTCAGCGACGAGTCAATGATGGCCGAACGCCGATCGCTGCTGGAGAAGCGGGGAGCACTTATCGGACAGGTGATGATCGAGCCGGTTGTGCCGTATGCGAATACGGCCAAGTTGAGGGAGATCGCGGAGCAGGCGAGAGTCCTGCCAGCAATAGCCGATCGTGTTGGGGCTGCGCTGTTTCCCGGCGTCGATCCGAAGCAGCTGGCCCTGCGCGAACATCAGGCCGAAGCAGTTCTGAATCACTTCCGAGGAGGGTCAGCACCCGGCCGGAACGTCGTCGTGACGTCGGGGACGGGATCGGGTAAGACGGAGGCCTTCCTACTGCCCTTGCTGTTGCGGCTTTCAGAAGAAGCGGCGACGTGGCCGGCCCAACCGGAAGCCGACTGGTGGTGGGAAGGTGCCGACCCCAAGTGGCAACCGCTGCGCGGTCCAGAAACCCGCGAGCCTGGGGTGCGTGCGCTGGTTCTGTACCCCACGAACGCGCTCGTTGAAGATCAGATGACGCGCTTACGGCGCGCGGTCCGAGCGCTGCGTGAGAATGATCCGCAACACCCGATCTGGTTCGGTAGGTACACCGGCAACACCATGAGGTCGGGCAAGATGTCGGGTGCCGCCGTCGCAGAAGTGGCGGCCGACCTGCTCGCGTATCAGCGTGAGTACGAAGCCCTGCAGAAAGCTCGCAACTCCGGTCGCCCGGATATCGATCTCAGCCAGTTTCCCGATCCCCGGTCCGGCGAGATGCTCACCCGCTGGGACATGATCGGCCACGCACCAGATCTGCTGGTGACGAACTACTCGATGCTGAACACGATGATGATGCGGCAGATCGAGGCGCCGATGTTCCAGCAGACCGCTAAGTGGCTGAATAGCAATCCTGAACATGTCTTTTCGCTTGTTGTCGACGAGTTGCATCTGTACCGCGGGACTCAGGGCAGCGAGGTAGCGATGATCCTGCGGGCCCTTCTCCGCAGGCTCGGCATATCGCCGGACAGCCCGCAGCTTCGGGTGATCGCGACGTCTGCGTCGTTGACTGACTCGGTCGACGGCAGGAAGTACCTTCAGGAGTTCTTCGGCGTTTCCGCCGATAGCTTCAGCATCCAGCCCGGACTGCAGATCCCTCTCGACCCACCAAACACGCTTGACCCCAGCGATGTTCTTAATAATGCGGTCAGTCCCGTAAAGGTCTCCCATGCGATCACGGCGGCATGTCAGGACCCCACGGAAGGCCGCCTTCGTGCTACCGCCGTCGAGGTCATCGCCGATCGACTGTTCCCTGCCAACGATGACGCAGACGAGCTGATTGCAACGTTGTTTGAGCAGCTTGCCAGTGCCGATACCAGCGCATCGTCAGAATCGATGATTCCTCTGCGGGCTCATTTGTTTGTACGGGTCCCGCGCGGCATGTGGGCATGCAGTAATCCGGAGTGCTCCGGTGTGAGTGAGCGGCCGCCGAATCGGCGTGTCGGCCGTATCTACAACACGCCGGTTGGCGCGTGCGTTGACTGCGGTGCGCGAGTCCTTGAGTTGCTGTACTGCTACGAGTGCGGCGATGTGAGCCTCGGCGGGTACGAGGTAGGCCGCATGGGCAATGAGGTCTTGCTGTCGCCGACTGCGGTAAACGAGGAGCAAAGCGGAAAGCCCGTCTTTCTTCGTCCTGCCAAAGAGTTTGTTTGGTACCGGCCTGGTATGCCGACCGACCTTGCGAAGTGGTCAAAAGACAAGGTGGAGTTGGCATTCGCACCCACCGAGTGGAACCCATTTCTAGGCAAGGCGGATGTCAACAACTATACAAGCCCCACTGGCGTGACCTTGGTCTACAAGGGAGCCGGCCCCGATGACCGCATTCCAGGATTACCTGATCGGTGTCCAGCGTGCGGCTACGCGCCAAGAAAGCCACTACCCCAAGGAGCGTTCCGGGCAGGCCAAATCGCATCTGCGATTAGGGCACAGACCTCGGGTGCCGCAGCGGCAGCACAGCTTTACCTGTCGCAGATGATCCGCTCGCTAGCACAAGGCGGATCGGGATCGGCAGGGGTTGCCGATGCGAAGACAATCGTGTTCACCGACAGTCGTGATGACGCCGCGCGTACCGCTGCTGGAGTCGCGCGGAACCATCATCGAGATCTGGTCCGTCAAGTCCTTCGCCGTGAAATCGCTGCAGGCACAGACGTCTACGACAAATTGGATGCAATCGTGTTCGATGCAGGCGGAGGCGCCGCCGCGAAAGGGTTCGGCGCAGCTGCCGTCGCAAGAATCAAGCAAATCAACGGTTTGCCCCTTGATCAAGCGGATGAGGCGGCCTTGGCGGATGCCCTCTCGAAGCTCGGGGGCGTCAAAGCGGTGGGCTTCACGGAGATGTGCCGCAGAATCACCGACGTCTTTGTGTCGCTCGGGTCCAACCCAGGTGGACCTGATCCCTTGAACCAGTACCTTGAAGACTCGGCTCAAGGAGAGACGCCGTGGTACCGGGCATTTGAGCCACCCGAGCCTGAATTGTGGCCAGTCCCGCCCCTTATCCAGGGGCAGACAAAGCTGATGTCGGCGCTCCGTGACTCAGTGGTAGAGGCCACTTTCGATCGGGCACGGCGCGACCTCGAGTCGGTGGGTATTGCATTCGTTCACGTCGACGGATGGGAGCCGGTAGCCGGTCCCCTGAACGACACCGAGCAATTTCAACTCCTCGGCAGCGTGTTACGAATCCTCGGTCTGATGGGAAGAACGGACGGCAGTCGCCGCGCTGGCGTACAAGCGACCGCCGTGATTCCACCGCCGGTGCGAAAGTACGTCGAAGCGGTAGCCGCGAAGCGAGGGATCAATCCGATTGTGCTGCAGCAGCAGCTCAACGGCCTCATGAGCGGCGGCGCGGTGGCCCGCGCTGTCGGGGGATGGCTGCTACGAACCGCGGCCGCCGACGCAACGCTGGTGTTCCAGCCGGGTGACGGAGAGGTGTGGCGATGCAATCGCTGCAACTTCGCCCATCTCCACCCGAGTCTCGGTATTTGCGCCAACCGGCAGTGCTACAGCCCCGATCTCACCGACGCACTGGCGGTCGAAGAACTCGACTATTACGCGTGGCTTGCGTATCGGGATCCACGCCGCCTATCGATAGCCGAGTTGACTGGCCAGACAAGACCGCTTGCCGTGCAACGTGATCGGCAACGGTGGTTCAAGGGAGCGTTCACCCCTGCTGAGAACTACCTGACCGACGAGCTCGATGTGCTGTCTGTGACGACCACCATGGAGGTCGGCGTCGACATTGGGTCGTTGCGCTCAACGATGATGGCCAACATGCCGCCCCAGCGCTTCAACTATCAACAGCGTGTCGGCCGTGCAGGCCGGACAGGACAAGCGTTGAGCTACGCAGTGACAATTTGCCGCGACCGGACACACGACGAGTACTACTTCAACCGGGCCGAACGCATCACGGGAGACATCCCACCGCAGCCTTTCCTGGATCTGGGTCGACGCCGAATTGTCGAGCGCGTCGCTTCAAGCGAATGCCTCTTCGAAGCGTTCGTCTCGCTTGCGGCAGGTCCGAGTTGGACACCGAACAGCAACCACGGGACTTTCGGCCAGACCTACGAATGGCAAGGGTTCCGTGACGAAATCAGCAATTGGCTCGCCAGCTCGAACCAGGTAGACGCGATCGTCGACCGATTAGCGGCAAATACTCCTCTTGCCGACTCTGAGGTGGCTGCGGTGAAGGCCGGCATCAAGGGCGCGTTGGCAGGCCGCATCGACGAGGTCGTCGCGAGTGAGGCCGATTCGCCCGATACCGAGCTCAGCGCCGCCTTGGCCCGGTATGGGATCGTTCCGATGTTCGGTTTCCCGACACGGGTGCGCAGTCTTTGGGGCCAACCAGTCAGCAGCAGAAGCGGAATGCAGAAGGAGGCAGTCAGCGACCGTTCGCTCGAACTGGCCATCAGGAACTTTGCGCCCGCGGCGGAGGTCGTTAAAGACGGGCTGGTGCACACCGCCGCAGGATTCGCAGCCTATGTGCCCAAGGGGAACCTCGCGAAGCCAATCGACCCGCTCGGTCAGCCGCGAACCGTCGGCCGCTGCGGTGACTGTGGCCGAACGGAACTGACGTCTGACCCGATTTGTTCCGCATGCGGGAATGCGGTCGAACGCATCGAAGTGTATGAACCACGCGGGTTCAGGACCGACTACAAGCCACGGGCGTATGACGACGACCAAGAAGTCTTAAGCAGCGTATCGGTCCCGGCCCTTATCCCGGGGGGAGCACCTACCGGCAGCGATGAGGCAGGAAACCTGAAGCTTGACCTCTTCTCCCAAAGTCGGCTTGTCTCAATCAATGACAACTTTGGCCGGGGGTACCTGTTCCGTCCGCAGTCCGACAAAACGGTTCTGGCGGAAACCGCCCCTCCGGGATCGACTCCTCTAAAGACCATCGGCGAGGTTCGCGTAACCGACGCGCTGCTGATAACGCCGAAGCAGTTAGACGTGGGGACCGGCGCCGTAGCGCTGTACGACCTGCCGTCCGGTCGCGCCGCCTACACCTCGTTCGCGGAGATCCTGCGGCGGGCCGCTCAGGTATATCTGGACCTTGATCCGATTGAACTCACCGCGGGCGTTATGCCCTTGCAAGCGCCGGTTTTTAGCTCGGACGGACGTCAGGACGGCATGCAGGTCTGCGCGGCTGTATTCCTGGCCGATACGGCGGAGAATGGCGCCGGCTATGCGGTCGAACTTGGCCGCCGCGAGCTCTTCACCAACATGCTGCAACAGGCACTATCCGAATTGCGCGCAACTTGGGAAGCGGATGGGCACCGAGAAAAATGCGATACGTCGTGCCCGGATTGCCTTCGGTCGTACAACAACTCGCGCCGCCACGCTTTGCTTGACTGGCGCCTAGCCCTCGACATCCTAGAACTCGCCGTCGGACGCCCATTTACGGTTTCCCGTTCTCTTCCAATCGAAGGAGAGTGGATGGATGCTGCCGCCGCGGCGCTGGGCGGCTCGTCACGATCGGTGATTGAGGGCGTGCCCGCCATCACTCGTGAGGACAAGTGCGTCTTGCTCCGCCACCCACTTTGGCGTCCGGAGCCCTCGTACTTCACGGACCTGCAGAAGGTAGCGATGCGCCAAGCCGAAAGCCAATTCCGTTACGTTTCGTCGGAGGACATTCGTGAGTTTCGTCGTAATCCAATTTCCGCGTGGCAATACCTTCAGTGAAAGAACGGATTCATGCGCAGACTTGACGCGCGGGTGTGTCAATGAATAAGCCCGCGTGCTTCGCCGAATTTACGGCGCTGCATGGCGCTCGATCCGTCAGCACAGAGCTACGTAGTCTTCAGCTAACGCGGTTGTGACAGGTGCCGTGGACGGGTCTGGAATCGTGGCAAGCAAAGACAACGAGCAGACACAGCGTGCTGGCGTCAACTTCGTCGGCTATCGGGTCGAGAACTTCCTCGGCTGGATTTTTCGAGAGCAACCCACATCAGATTACGGAGTCGACGCGCACGTCGAGATCCGCGATGGCGACGTAGCGACCGGACGACTGGTGGGCGCGCGGATAAAGACCGGCGAGTCCTATCCTACTTTGACGAACCAGACGATGACGGATGGATTTACAGGCCTTCTGACAGACACATCGAGTACTGGCTCAAACATTCCCTGCCCGTCTACATACTGCTCGTGGATCTCGAAAAGGAGCAGGTCTATTGGCAGTTGCTCGATGCGTCAACGATACAGACGGGTCCGCGTGGTGGAAAGTACGTGCATATTCCTGCGGCGAATACTCTCTCGATAGCTGCAGAGCATTGGGAGCAAGCAGCAAGCATCATTGGTGCGGAAGCACGTCAAAGGTATCCGGAGAATCTTGACCATTTGCCGCCGTCAGTCGCTAGAAAATTGGAGGCGCATGAAGAGTCGGAGAGAATCGCGGCAGAGTGGTTGGCAGCACATCTGGCTCAAGGACGAGCCGCGCCGGATCTCACTGTGCGCACCCTGTTGGTCAATAGGCCAGGCTGGCTGGAGGACCTGGGGGCCGACGCATGGGTGGCGATCGGCGATTATGCGCACAGCCATGGAGCGGATTCCGAAGCCGCTGAGGCGTTTCCCGGCCGCTGAGATTGACCCAGCCCGGGCCGGGCGCATGAAGTTTATGGCCGGTGTCGCTTTGTCGGGAACCGATTCCGATCGCGCGCGCGGCCTCTTCTCCGAAGCTTCCGAATCGCAGGATGCCGCTTTACTGGATATTACGGCTGGTGAGGGCCATTGTTCCGGGGTTGGGTGAGCCATCGTTCCGTTGCGGTGTGAGTCACTATGCCGGTGAGGGGTGAGCCGCGGCACCGCTGCTGGTGTTGTGGGTGCGACCGTTCATCGGTCCGTGTCATTGGGACGCGGACGTGATGAAAGGGGTCGCCTTCGATGGTCGACTACAAACAGATCCTGCGGCTGCGTGCGGAAGGGGTGAGTCAGCGCGGTATCGCGGATGTGCTGGGCTGTTCGCGCAACACGGTGGCGGCCGTATTCGCCGCCGCAACCGCCGCCGGCGTGGGCTTCGGGGAGGTGGCGGACCTCGCTGCTGACGAGGTCC
>JAXHUG010000029.1:27455-87756 GCA_034189785.1 Actinomycetota bacterium | reverse complement strand
CGTAAGCGGGCCAGGGGCGCGCCGACGCATGTGCGGTCGTGGCCGTTGCGCCCGAATCCAACGCAGCGCCGTGAGATCGGTATCCGGTTTTTCACCGGGGTGCGGGTGTATAACGCGGTGCCGGCGTCAGGCGCGACAACACTTCCGAAATCCGGTTTTCACCATCACGGCACCCAGTCTGGCATAGATCTGCCGCATGCCATGCCGGGAAGCAGACGAATAAACCTCACCCTGATTCTGAAAAGTTTCAGGGGAAACTTTCATTCACCGTGATTCGAATGGTCGTTCCGGAGTGCGACCGGGCGGCCTGCGTTAGACACTTGAGTGATGCCCGCATCGGAAGTGAACCGATTGCGCTTGGCGGCGCAGGGCGTCGTCTACCCCGGCGCAATCGAGCAGGCGCGCACATGAACGCGCACCTGCATCTCGCGGTGGCCTTGGACGGGTATGGCTGGCACCCGCGGGCGTGGCAACTGACCGGCCCCGCCGAGGCAGTCACGAGCGGCCGCTATTGGGCTGGCCTGGCAGCCACGGCCGAACGAGGGTTGTTCGACTTCTTGACTATCGATGACACGCTGATGCCACAAGCCGGCCGTCACTACCAGATCGACCCGCGCCGGTTGGCCGGCCGGGCAGACGCCGTGCTGGTCGCGGCCCGCATCGCACCCGCGACGCGCCACATCGGCCTCATGCCGGTTGCGACCGTGACCCACACCGAACCGTTCCACGTGTCGAAAGCCATTGCCACGCTTGACTTCGTATCCCAAGGACGGGCCGGCTGGCAGCCGAGGGTCAGCGCAACCGCAGACGAAGCGGCGCTGTTTGAGCGCCGCTCAGTAGAAGGCAGACAAGGTAGCGCATCGTTCATCAACGAACTCTTCGACGAGGCTGCCGACGTCGTGGAAGTCGTCCGCAGACTGTGGGACTCCTGGGAGGACGACGCGGAGATCCGCGACGTCGCCACCGCGAGATTCGTCGACCGGGACAAGCTCCACTACATCGACTTCGCCGGGAAGTACTTCTCGGTCAAAGGACCGTCGATCACTCCTCGCCCGCCGCAGGGCCAGCCGGTAGTCGCCGCACTCGCGCATTCCTCGCGGGTCTACGAATTCGCCGCGCGCAGTGCCGATCTGGTCTTCATCACGCCCACCGACGATGACACGGTGCGCTCCATTCTCGCCGAGATCGCCCATGCAGATGGCGCGCATCTGAAAGTATACGCCGATGTGGTGGTTTCGCTGAGCGGGGAATCCGGCTTCCAGTCCGACGCCATGGTCTTCACCGGCAGCGCCGCCGAACTGGTCGATCTACTACTGCGGTGGCAGCGGCTGGGTGTCGACGGCGTGCGGCTGCGGCCGTCCGTCCACGCCATCGACCTGCCGGTCGTCATCGACGAGGTGGTCCCGTTGCTGCAGGACGCTGGCAGCTTCCGCACCGCTTACCGCGACACCGAAACGTTGCGGGAGCGGCTTGGCCTTCCCAGTGCGGAAAACCGCTACGCAACGGGGCAGCCCGCGTGACGCCGTTCGATCTTCGTCGCGCAGGCGATCACAGGATCCCGCTGTCGATCCTCGATCTGTCGCCGATCAGCGAGGGTAACGACGCATCAACGGCGTTGCGCAACACGATCGACCTGGCCCGCCACGCGGAGCGGTGGGGCTTTCACCGGTACTGGGTCGCCGAACACCATTTCGTGTCGGTTGCGAGTTCGTCTCCAGCGGTGCTGATCGGGCAGATCGCCGCCGCCACCGACCGGATCCGCGTCGGCTCGGCTGCCGTCCAACTCGGTTTCACCACGGCTGTCGCGGTGGTCGAGAGCTTCGGCATGCTCGATGCGTTCCACCCCGGGCGCATCGACCTTGGGCTCGGCCGCTCCGGTCAGCGTCGGGCCGATGCGCTGCAGGGCGCGGAGCCCCCACCCACGACACCGGCCGGGGAATGGCGCGAGATCGACGGAGTGATCGTTCCGCCTGCGTACGATGTCAGCGCCCTGATGCGCCGCCCCCGGCTGCAGGCGCAGATGTCGGCCCTGCAGCAGCCCGACGCGGTGACCCCGGACTTCGCCGAACAGGTCGACGACATCCTCGCCATGCTGAACGGCGACTACCGAATCGACGGTATCGACATCGCTGCCGTGCCTGGTGACGGGGTTCGCCTGACGCCATGGATATTCGGCAGCAGCAAGGGCCAGAGCGCACAGGTCGCCGCCGCCCGCGGTCTGCCGTTCGTAGCCAGCTACCACATCACACCGGCCACGGCCCTGGACGCGATCGACGCCTATCGCAACGCTTTCCGGCCATCGGCAGCGCTGCCAGAACCCTACGTGGTGGTCTCCGCCGATATCGTGGTCGCCGACGACACCGCTACAGCCCGTCACCTAGCGGCGAGCTACGGGCGCTGGGTGTATTCGATCCGCGTCGGCGATGGCGCCATTCCCTACCCCGATCCCGACACCTGCCAACCCTTGACCAAGGAGCAGCAAGCTGTGGTAATCGACCGGACTGCAACGCAGTTTGTTGGCGACCCAGACGAAGTCGCCGAGGGGCTGGCACGGCTGCAGCGGGCCGCCGGTGCCGA
Organism: Actinomycetota bacterium; assembly: GCA_034189785.1. Taxonomy (GTDB): domain Bacteria; phylum Actinomycetota; class Actinomycetes; order Mycobacteriales; family Mycobacteriaceae; genus Mycobacterium. Next base: position 85,179 of record JAXHUG010000029.1, on the reverse strand, counting down.
CGAATTGGTCGTCACCTCGGTGACATACCGGCACACCGATCGGCTGCGCTCGCACGAACTGATCGCCAAACGCTGGGGACTGACCGGATGAATATACGAGAAGATAAGCACCGCAAGCCGATACATCTGGCTGCTCACTTTCCGGGTGTGAACAACACTACGGTGTGGTCGGACCCGGAGTCAGGCAGCCAGATCGAGTTCGACTCGTTCGTGCATCTGGCCCGTACCGCCGAGCGCGGTCTGTTGGACTTCTTCTTCCTCGCCGAGGGGCTGCGGCTGCGGGAACACCGTGGCCGTATCTACGATCTTGATGTCGTGGGCCGCCCGGATACCTTCACTGTGCTGGCCGCGCTGGCCGGTGTGACCGAGCGGATCGGGCTGGTCGGCACGATCAACACCACATTCAACGAACCCTTCGAAATAGCACGACAATTCGCGTCCCTTGACCACCTGTCCAATGGCCGTGCCGGATGGAACATGGTGACGTCATCGGACGCCTTCACCGGCGAGAATTTTCGCCGCGGCGGTTTCCTCGACCATGCCGACCGCTACAAGCGGGCGCAGGAGTTCATCACGGTGGCGCGCGCCTTCTGGAACAGCTGGGCGCCCGACGCGGTGCTGGCTGATCGGACAGCCGGAATCTACGTCGACCCGGACCGCATCACCACCGTTGAGCACTACGGGCCCCAGTTCACTGTCCGCGGCGTCGCGACGCTTCCGGCCGGCCCGCAGGGCCATCCGGTGCTGCTGCAGGCCGGCGACTCCGCTGACGGGCGGGCGTTCGGCGCCAAACACGCCGATGCGCTGTTCACGCTGCACTCCACACTGAAGGCCGGCCAGCAGTACTACGCAGACGTCAAGGGGCGCGCGGTGTCGTATGGCCGGGATCCCAGCCGGTTCAAGGTTTTCCCTGCAGCCACGGTGGTGCTCGGTGACAGCCCCGAAGAAGCCGCCGACAAGGCGCGCCACATCCGCTACCAACAGGTGAGCGGGCCGACGGCGATCGCGATGCTCGAGCAGGTTTGGCAGCGCGACCTGTCGGCCTACGACCCGGACGGCCCACTGCCAGACCTTGAGCCGGCCGACGACCCGACCGTCACCCGGGGTCGCGTACGACACGGTGATCCGAAAGCGCTGGCCGCCGCGTGGCGCGAACGTGCCGAGGCCGAGAACCTCAGTATCCGTGAACTGATCATCGCCGTCACCAGCCGTCAGCAGTTCGTCGGCACGCCTACGCAGGTCGCCGACGAGATGGATCTGCATGTGCAATCCGATGCGTGCGACGGGTTCATCCTCGTTCCCCACTTCACGCCGCGCGGCTTGGACGAGTTTGTCGACAAGGTCGTGCCACTACTTCAGGAGCGGGGCAGTTTCCGCACCGAATACCGCGGGCATACCCTGCGTGACCATCTGGGCCTGTGAATTCGTGCAGATACCGTGGCAGCGCTGCTAGATCGGCCACACCGACGGCGTAGCAGATGGTCCGGCCGGTCGGGTCAGTGAATTCCTCGCCCACCGTGGAGAACGACACCGACAACATCAACAAGCTTGTCGCGGCCTTCCAGGACCCAGCTGTCCAGCAGTTCCTGGCCACCGATCCCAGCGTGAAGGACATCCTGCTGCCGCTGTGATCGGGGTAGCAGACCGTGAGGCCGTGCGAAAAACAATCGCTCTGAATGCAACCAGTGATCCCGACGCGGACATCGAGCAGCGTTCCATCGGTGAGCAGAATTATCCGATTCAATGCGTTCGACATGAACTGCGTCGCGCACCAATCACCCGGCCTGTGGCGGCATCCGGAGGATCAGTCGTGGCGATACAAGGATCTGGGCTACTGGACCGACCTGGCGAAGCTGCTCGAGCGGGGACGGTTCGACGGTCTGTTCATCGCCGATGTGCTTGGCACCTATGACGTCTACGGCGGCAGCGACGAGGCCGCGATCCGGCAGGCTGCACAGATCCCGGTGAACGATCCGCTGCTGCTGGTGTCGGCGATGGCCCTGGTGACCGACAACCTGGGGTTTGGCATTACGACCGGTACCGGGTTCGAACACCCGTATCCGTTCGCGCGTAGGTTGTCGACGCTCGACCACCTCACCAACGGTCGTATCGGCTGGAACGTCGTCACCGGGTATCTGCCCGCTGCCGCACGCAACATGGGGCAGACCGACCAGCCGGCCCACGACGCCCGCTACGACCACGCCGACGAGTACCTCGAGGTGCTCTACAAGCTGTGGGAGGGCTCCTGGGAGGATGACGCGGTGATCCGCGACCGGGAACGCGGTGTATTCACCGATCCGGCCAAGGTGCACCACATCGGCCACGAGGGTACGCATTTCAGCGTGCCGGGCGTTCACCTCGCGGAGCCCTCTCCGCAGCGCACCCCGGTGATCTACCAGGCCGGTTCCTCGCCACGTGGGGTACGGTTCGCCGCCGAGAACGCCGAGGCGATCTTCACCGCTGCGCCGACGAAAGCGATTCTGCAGGAGACGGTGTCAACGATCCGCCGCGAGCTGGAGTTGGCCGGACGCGATCCATACTCGGCGAAGATCTTCAACCTGTCCACTGTTGTGACCGCCGAGACCGACGCAGAGGCGCACGCCAAGCACGCCGAGTACCTGTCCTACGGTGATCCGGAGGGCGCGCTGGTGTTCATGTCCGGCTGGATGGGGGTGGACCTGGCACGTTATGGGCTCGACGAACCGATCGGCAATGTCGACTCCAACGCAATCCTGTCGGCCGTCGCGGCGTTTCAGTCCGCCGACCCGGATGGCCGGGAGTGGACGGTGCGCGATATCGCGGAGTGGGGTGAGATCGGCGGGATGGGCCCGCGCATCATCGGTTCCGGTGTGCATGTGGCCGACACGCTGCAGGAGTGGGTCGAGGAGACCGATGTCGATGGTTTCAATCTCGCCTACGCGATCACGCCGGGATCGTTCGCCGATTTCATAGAGTATGTGGTGCCGGTGCTGACAGCCCGTGGTGCCTACCAAGCGGCTTATGCGCCGGGAACATTGCGCAACAAGCTGCTCGGGCGTGGCGACAGGTTGGCCGACGAGCACCGCGGCGCGCGGTTCCGGGTCGGCGGTCCAGCGTCGACGATTATCGAACGCCCATCCACGGTTCCGTCATCCGGGTCGTCGGTGGCCTCACAGCCGGCCCGCGGCCGCTAGCGGGGTCACCATGTTTCAATCGCGCGTGTTTCGATCGCGCCGATTCGAACCCTCGTGGCGGACTTCGCCACATGTTGGAGTAGGCGGCACGCGAAGGCGGCGCTGTGCCGGGCCTTGCATCCTGCCAACCCGAATGAAGCCCCTGCCACGGATGGAGCAGCATGACTACCGAGAAGATCGCCGAGCGGGTCCAGTTCGCGTATTGGGTGCCGAACGTGAGCCGTGGGCTGGTCACGAGCACGATCGATCAGCAGTACAACGACGGCTTCCGCACCAAACTGATCGGCACTCCCGAGCAGATCGCAGAGCGGATCGTCGCCTACCGGCGACGCGGTGTCGACCTCATCCTGGCCGATTTCCTGCACGTCCAGGAAGAGGTCGAGTATTTCGGCGCCAACGTGTTGCCGTTGGTGCGCGAATTGGAGGCGCAGGAGCAGCCCGCCGCGGTGGCCAGCTGATGACGACTGTCGAAGCGTGTCCGGTCTTGTCGGCCATTGAGGCGGTGTCGGTAGCGAAGACACTCGCAGTCGACTTCGCCGCTGGTGCCGCCGAACGGGACCGTAACCGCGAGTTACCGCGGCGGCCTTCGTGCGCAACTAGTCCAGCGGTTCGGCGAGCTCGCAGTATCGGTCGTGGCTGCCGAGACGATGCTCGCCGCGGCGGGTGCGGCCGTCGATGCCACGCTCACCGGCGGCACATCGGGCCCGGTGAACACCCCTGCAGACGCGTCGCTTGCTGTCGCCGCCGCCAAGGTCCTGTCCGACCGGGCCGCCAACGAGGTTTCCAGCGCGCTGTTCGAAGTCGGTGGAACACGTAGTGTCGCAGCAGAGCTGAACCTGGATCACTTCTGGCGCAACGCCCGCACGCATACGTTGCACGATCCGGTCAGGTGGAAGTACCAGCACATCGGACGCGCGCTGCTGCACGACACACCTCCACCGTTGCACGGGGTCATCTGACCTGACGGCAATAGACCCGAATAAGTAAGTCGAGGAAACGATGACGGTGACCGTGGTGGTGGGTAACCCGAAACCCGCATCGCGCACCTTGCGGGCTGCCACCCTGGTCGCCCGCGCGTTGCGCCCAGACGCGGAACTCGAGGTGGTCGACCTGGCCACACTGGGACCTGGCCTGCTCGGATGGGGCGATCCGGTCGTGACCGCGAAGGTACGTGACGTTGCCAACTCTGATCTCGCAGTGTTCGCCAGCCCGACGTTCAAGGCCACCTACAGCGGACTATTGAAACTGTTCCTCGACCAGTTCGAAAGCGGCAGCGGGCTCGCGGGAGTCGTGGCCATCCCGGTGATGCTCGGTGCGGGACCCGCCCACGCCCTCGCACCGGATCTGCTGCTCAAACCCGTGCTGGTCGAACTCGGCGCAACCTCCCCGGCGCCGGGTCTTTACCTGTCGGAGAAGACGTTTCAGGACGACGGAGCCATCAGCCGCTACGTCGAACGCTGGCGTCCCGTCGTGCAAGCCGTCAGCCGACAATCGGGCGTGGTCAACAATGCCTGAGCAGCTCGAGATTCGTGCCGACGGCGCCGGTCTACGCCGCGTCTTCGCCCACTTCCCGAGCGGGGTGGTGGCCGTGTCCGCCGAGGTCGACGGGGAACCCCGCGGCATGGCGGTGAGCACCTTCGTCCCGGTGTCGCTGGACCCGCCGCTGGTTTCGTTCTGCGTGATCGCAATGGCCATCGCTTCCAGGATGTCCAACTACACCGCGGGCACAGCGACGCGGTGTTCGTTGATGGTGCATCGGTTTGGCTCGAGGGCGCTGTCGAAGCGCAGGTGCCCGCGGGCGACCACCAGGTGGTCTTGCTGCGCATCCATCGGGTGGCGACACGCGCTGAGGTGGAGCCTCTTGTCTTTCACGGCAGCCGGTTTCCCTCGGCTGACTGCGTACCATGTGGGCGGATAAAAACGGCTCTTCTGACACTTCCGTCTAGACCGAACTAAAGAACGACACAGTTGCTACCCTCGTCGTCAGTTCACAACCTCCACTCGGGCGAACTCGGAAACGTACCCATGGAAGCGTGGTAGGACCCGCCGCGCGGCGGAGGTGCTCGTGCGGCACCCGTGTCACTCCAGCACGCCGATCAGTGCCTCGATAGCCGCCGCCGACTCCGCCGAGATCGGTCGTTCGGCTTCCGCCCCCGCGATGTCGTCATCGGAGACACCCGCGGCCTGCGCCGTCTCGCTGATCGTCAGATTGGCTCGTCTGCGGACGGCGTACAACCGCTGTCCCAGGGTGGCGCTCGGGGCGGAGGCGGCGAGCATCGTCAGTTCGTCGATGCGCCCGCGCACCGCGCTGAGCGCCTTGATCAGGGCCGGGGTGACCTTTCCGATCCGGGCCGCGCGGGCGGCCACGGCCTCGAGTTGCCGCAGGTCGGACAGGATCGTGGTGACCCGCGGCGTGAAGTCGCGGTCGTCGGGGGCGGGAAGGACATCCGCGGTGGCGCCGAGGGTGTGGACCGCGGCCTCGACGGCCTGGGCGATGAGCGGCACCTCGGCGCCGTCGGCCGCTGCGGGTACCGCGGGAACTGCCGCCGTCGGTTCGCCTCGGCGCAGCTTCGCGATGGTCCCAGTGGGCCAGCGCAACACCTCTTCCAACTTTGCCCGGGTGCGCTCACGGGGCCAACTGCGGCCCTTCTCGAACGCGATGAGTGCGCCGGCGTTGATGATGCCGTCGGCGGCCAGGCTGCGCTGGCTGATGTCGAGTTCGCGGCGTCGCGCCGCCGCGGCCGCACCGGCGCGCGCCACCCCGGGGTCGAGGATCCCGGTTGCCTCGTCGACAGACTCCGCGTTGGTCATGGACGGCGCTCATCCTCGCTGGCTCGACGACGGCTCGGTGCCGCAATACTAACCGCGGGAACCGCTACCGCTATGACTCGGGTTCGCGCTCTGCCCACGAATCCGTATCGACGCTACACCTATTGCTGCGCTTCGATGGGCGACATGCTTCGGTCTCTGGCCGCCGAACCATTGCACCACCTACGTGCCAAGAGGGTATCGCTGCAGGGGCAACACAGTGCTTAGCTGCACTTCGTACACCTCGGCTGCCGAGCGGCCAGGGTGCCCCGGAGAACAACCGTTGCATTGCTATGGTTCGTGCTATAGTTTCATCGCACCGCGGGACGTTGACCCGCACGGCTTGTCCTAAGGAGGAACCCATGAGCGACGCGACATTTCTCGAGGTCCCGGTCGGCGCCTGCACTCGCGATCCGGAACGTTGGACCACGACGGCCGACGCAGAGGCGAAGGCCATCTGCCGGGGTTGCCCGCGCCGCTGGATGTGCGCCCGCGACGCGGTCGAACTCCCCCGCGCCGAGGGTTTGTGGGCCGGGATCGTCATCCCGGAGGCCGGCCGTGGCCGCACCTTCGCGCTCAAGCAACTTCGTTCGCTGGCCGAGCGCAACGGTTACCCTGTCCGGACGATTCGCCGGGTGTTTCCCGAGTCCGCGTGACGCCGGAATACCGCGGCTGGGCCGGCGGTTGCATCATGCGACGGTGCCGGGCATGCCCCGGGCCCCACTACAGAACAGTCGCTTCGAGCGACCACTCGCCGAGAGGCGCCATGGCGGCACCGTCCTCAACTTCTCACTGCGATGACGCGTTCACCCGAACTGATCGGGGCATCGACGGTCAACGACGGCGCTGGCGGGGTACCCGGACTGACGGCAGCACCGCCGAACGACACCGACCGATCAGGAGAGCCCGTGACCACTGACAAGACCGGCACCCCCACCACCGTCAAGGCCGAAGCCGACCGATTCACCATCGGCGTGGAGGGTCGGACCGTCGGCTCTGCCGAGTTCACCGATCGCGACGGTCAGCGGGTGTTCACCCACACCGAGGTCGACGGGCAGTTCGAAGGCCGCGGCCTGGCCACGATCCTCGTCGGGGAAGCGCTGGAACAGACGCGGTCGGCAGACAAGCGCATCGTGCCGGAGTGCAAACTCGTCGCGAGCTACCTCGAGAAGCACGACGAGTACGCCGACATCGTCGACCCCGTCGGCCACTGACCCAAGGCCCCCGCCGTCGAGGTGGCGCACACCGTTGGCGTCAGCGCGGTGAGCACGACCCGACCCTCCGCGCCAGCGCCGCCAATGCGGCGGTACACCCACACGTGCGCCTTGCCCCACGGACTCGACGCTCTTTCGGCAGCAGCGGGGAGTCAAGCCGCTTGGGCCGATCGGACACGGTCACTGCTCGCCCAGGAACTGGGCCGTGCTGCCGCTCAGCGGCATGTCGGGCATCCCGAGCTTGCGGTGATCCCAGCTCCGTGTCCGCTCGGGCACCACCCGCACCGCGATCCGGTTGTACATCATCTGGTCGACGAAAGGTTTCATGTCATCGCTGTAGGGCCCGGTATACCGCTCCCACACGCTGATCCCCACGCGCAGAAGCAGCTCCGGATCGGAGTCGACGATCTCGGCGCGGCCGTCGATGGAGACGCCGCGCAGCGTGTTGTACGTCAGACCATCCTCGATCATCACCGTCACCGTCGGATCGCGGCGCAGATTGACCGCCTTCTGCGATTTGGCCTTGGTCTCGAACCAGATCTCCCCGTCGAGTACGGCGTACCACATCGCCACCAGGTGCGGCCGGCCGCTGGCCAGCAGCGTGGCCAGCGCCGCGGTGCGGCTGTGGTCGATGAATTCGGCGATCTCGGAGTCGGACATCACGATCTTTGCCCGTTCGTTCTTGCCCACGGTGTATGCCTATCAGGTCGGCGTCACAGGACGCCGTAGGGTGCGGTCACCCACCGCACCGGGTCGACGGTCCGGAACGGTGCGATCCCCCGCGAATGCAGTCGGTTGCCGCTCGGCGGGGCGCCGAGGGCGGAGACCGCGAAGTACCGATGCGGTAGCCGCATACCGGTCGACGGATTCTCCACAGCCGCGACGATGGCCCCGCCGTGCAGCCGGGTGAGCAGGCTGCGGACCTCTTCGTGCAGCAGCTGCCCGTCGGACTCGTCGTACTGCGGGGTGTCCGACGGATCCCGCAGATACGCCGCCCCGGCGTTGGACATGATCAGGTTCCACTCGGAGCCCTCGACGTCGCGCAGCACCCGCAGCGCGTCGAACTTGGACACGATGACGGCGAGTTTCGGCTGCGCGGCCCCCACGGCGTGCAACACGTTGTTCAGCACCGCGCGCGGATCGCCGCCGCCGAACGCCTGCGCGGGGAGCAGATCGTGGAGCTGATCGCGAATACCCTTGATCCGCAAAGGGTCGAACATGAAGAACACCGCGTCGGCGTTGGCGAAGAACCGGAACGGCGGGGTGTACAGATCGCCGGACTCCATGTCCTCCCCCGCCACGTCACGCAACACGAGGTAGCGCCGGACGCCGTGCCACACGCCGATTCCGTAGATCAGCGGCTCGCGTTGATGGGACGCCTGGGTCTGCACCGTCGGGGTCGGCGGCACCAGACCGCGCTGGACGTACAGCGGGCTCTCGTAGTTCATCGTGTAGGCCAGCGCGGTCGCCCGGGTGGCCGGCTGCATGGACACCCCGAGGTGTTCGCACAGCAGTTCGAGTTGTTTGACCAGCACGCCGATGTAGACGCTCTTACCGGTGGCGCGGGCGCCGGCCATCGCGATGCACACGGCGTGGCCGTTGCGCCAGTCGTCGGGGAGCATGAAGTGGCAGGCCGGGCAGATCTCCACCGCCGGACCCTGCAGCGCCTGGCTGGCTTCGGACAGCGGTGGCGGCGGTCCGGTGTAGCCGGGTGGGCGGGCCCAGGTGTAGAGCGCGCCCGAATCGGCCGGGGCCCCGAGGTACGACGAGGCGAGATCGTCTCGGTAGCGGGTGCCGCCGGCGTGCGGCGGAAGCGTCCACAGGTACTGGTTCGGGTCCAGTACCGAGAAGCACCGCGGGCATTTCGTCACGTCAACGGCTCCAGCGGGTTCGGGCGATCCGCGCGGTCGGCGCCTCCGGGCGGCGAGCCAGCAGTTTCAGCACGGTCTTGCGGTGCCGGCGGACGGCACCGTCGTTGGGTTCGGCGGCCAGTCGGGCCATCGTGGCGGCGACCACGCCGACATCGATCGACTCGGGCCTGCGGGTGGCCATGACGTGCTGCGCGCCCTGCCAGATCAGCTCCTCGATCCCGTCGGCGATCGCCGACGGGTCGTTGCCGTTGCGCCCGAAGCGCAGCGCCGCCACCGCCAGCACCGACGTGGCGTTGAGGACGTAGCCGTCGAGCAGTGCGGCCAACTGCCCGAAGGCGTCCGCGGCCACCTGCGGTTCGGTTGTCAAAATCGCGCTCGACCGTGGATAGGGCTGCCCGGCCGCGAGGGCGATGGCGGCAAACGTCACCAGGCGCACCGCGAAATCGCGCTGGACGGCGTCGGCGCCGGCCGCCTTGAGCGCGCGTTCCCACAGCGGCGCGTAGGCGGACTGGTGGCTGGCTGCATAACCCTGTTCGATCCAGCTGCGCGGGTCGAAGATCCGCACCGCGGCGCACGCCACCGCGACGTCGTCGTTGTTCGCGCGCAGCACCGTCTGGGCCAGCCGGTCCAGCGCCGCCGACGGTGGCGCCCCCACCAGCGTGCGGACGGCCGCCGCACCCGGGAGGGCCGCATCCCCAACGGCGGCAAGCAGTTCGTCCGGGTGCCACACCGAATCGCCCGCCACCTCCTCGAACCGCTGCGAGCCGCTGACCCGCAGCCACCACAGGCTCGCCCAGCGGTCCGCATGATCGACAGCACCGCGCTGCGCCGTCCGCACACCCCGCAGCGCCGCGGTGGTCCACACCGGATCCCACGGCCGGGCTTCCCGCAGGTCGTGCGGCGCCGGGGCCCGGAAACCCTCGGCCAACCAGTCCAAGACATCGCCGTTGACCGCCGGCGGATCGCCGCCGTCCCGCAGCAGCGCGGCCGCCAACGCCAGTCGGGTCAGTGCGCCGATGCTCTCGCGCAACTCTTCCAGCAGGGTCGGGGCAGTCTCGGAATTCGTCAGCTTCGGGGCGACCTCGGCGCGGAGGGCGGCACTCACCCGGTCATCGTCGATCCCCGAGCGCAGCAGGAGATCCGCCAACCGCGCCACCCGGTGCGCACCGTCAGCCTGCGCGGCGGCCAGGGCGGCACCGAGGGACTCGCGTAGTTCCCTTGGCGGCGGACGTCTTTCGGAGTCGCGTTCGCGGGCGGGGATCCGCCCCGGTCGACTCAACCATTCCTCGTCGGCCACCGCGCGGCACAGGTACGTCACGTCGGCCAGATCGGCGGCGGGTCCGTCGACAGTGTCCTGCAGCGCTTTCCACGCGTCGCCAGTGCTGGTGCCCAACGCGTTGCGCATCACCACTGCGACGGTGCGGGCGGTCACCGAATCACTCGCGGCGCGTGGCGAATGCGCGGCGATCACCGCGTACGCCTCGGTGAGTGCGTCGGCGAACTCGTCTCGGTGGGCCACCGACATCGCCAACGGCCAAGTGGGATGCAGGCCGGCGTCGGCGACCTGTGCGGCGTAGTGGTCGACGTCGTCGAGGACCGACCGTGCCGATTCGGCGTCGAGCAACACCACCTGCGCCATCGCCGACCATGGGGTGACGGTGATGGCCCGTCCGTCGGCGGTGCGGTGCGGTGCGTGATCGAGTTCCCCGAGCGACAGGGTCGCGTGCTCGCTGACCGCGACGACGTCGTCGGGGACGTGTTCGAGGTCTTCGACGGGCACCGCCGTCAGATGCTGGCCGCTCTGCCGGGCCAGGGTCAGTTGGTCGGCACGGTCGAACGTCGAGAAGTGCAGGCGGGCGGCGGTTCCCGCCGACATCAGGAAGCTGACCAGCCCGATCCACTGGGCGGCCGAATCCGCCGATTCCACGCCCAGCACCACCGGCGGCCCGCCGTCCAGCGCGGCCGCGACGGCGTCGAGCAGGCCGAACAGCGTCGCCAGCCGCCAGGCGTCCGGGTCGAGCGCGAACCGCACCACGCTGTCCTTGGTCACCACGTTCCCGGGCGACGGCGCCTGGCCGGGCAGCGCCGCGGCGCTCACCGCGAGCGGACCGTACGGACACAACCAGCCGCCGGACCGCCACCACTGGATGGGCCGGTCGGCACGGTCACCCGCCGCCCGGTCGAGAAGTGCGTGGGCGAACACATTCCCGGGTCGGCCGGTGCTGTCCGACCCGGACGGCACGGTGTGCCAGTATCCGGCGCGCCTGCTGTCGAGGCGGCCGTAGGCGAGCCGGCGCGGACCGCGGTCGAGTTGTTCGGGGGTCGGGTAGGCGGGTAACGGTTGCACGGGCCGGAAGACGGTGCGCACCCCCGAGGTCAGGGCGTGCACCTCGTCGGGAGACAGGTCCGCGGAGGTCTCCTTGACCTGCCACCCGCCCATGTGCGCGGCGGTGTCGAACGACGTGTAGGTCAATTGCCCGTAGCGCCCGGTCATGTCACCGCCGCGGTCAGCCGCAGATGTTCCACCGGCGGGTCGAGCAGGGCGATCAGACGCAGGCTGGCCGGTGACGGCGTGCTGACGAACAGCCGGATCCAGCCCTGCCGGTTACGGACATTCGCGGCCCACAGTTCGCTGCCCCCGGTCGTGGTGAGCTGCGACCACCGCAGTTCCTTGGCGGGCGGGGCGGCGAGCTGGCCCTGTTCGTTGAGCGGTGCCACGTCGACCAGCTCACCGTCGTGCACGCTCAACGGGATTCGGGTCGGATTGTTGACCAGCACGAACGCCGGCGAGCCGGGCAGGTCGTATTCGGAGCGCACCGCGATCGTCGCGGTGAACGGCCGCCCGTCGCCGTCGCGGCCGACCCGCACGGCGTATTGCAGCCGCAGCAGCCCCTGGTAGTCGATGCTGGCGATCGTGCCCATGACGCGGCGTCCGCCGGTGAAGGCGATCGGCGCGAGGTGCAGAGAGCAGCCGTGCACCGGGAGTCGGCCCGAAAGCTGCAGACCGCCGTACTTCTCGTACTCCTCGAGCGTGATCTCGTAGGTGTGCCCGCCGAGCCCGTTGCGCGGGTCGTGGCCTGGCGGCGCGAGATACACGACGACCGATGCGGCGCCGTCGGGCCAGTCGAAGGTGAGCACCTGTTTGGTGCAGTACTCCGCGAGTTCGATGTCGCGGAGCACCCCGGTCCGCACGGTGGAGAAGGTCTTGCCCAGCATGGCGCGGCCACCGATCAGGGTGACCGGGGTGAAGTAGGCGCGGCTCCACTGGTCCGGCCATGCCACGCCGGGCATCGCGGTGCGGACCCGCCCGTCCTCGTCACGCTCTTCGGTGAGCGGTTGCGCCAGAAGCAGGTCCGGCCGGAGCCCGACCTGTTCGAGCGCATCCTCGGGTAGCTCGTCGGCCTCGGCGCCCGCATTCGGACCGGTCGGCGTGCGGTAGACGGCCACGCGTCCGCCCGGCGGTGTGGTCCAGGCGAGGTCGAGGACGGTGGCGTCCGCGGTGCTTCCGGTGATCGTCAGATCCGTGACCGGCGCCAGCACCGCCGACACGTCCACACCGGCCTCGGCGGCCTCCGACAGCCGCAGCACGCCGCCGTCGGGTGCCGCGCAGCGCACGCGGTACACGTAGCGGTATCCGCGTTCGACGTCGATGTCGACGAACCCGGCGACGTTGTCCTGTCCGGCGAGAACCCGGTACCGCGGCCCGTCACGGTGCGCCTCGCCTGCGGGCATCCGATACACGTAGACCGCGCTGACCCCGGGCGGGACGGTGTAGCGGCCGACTACGCGACCGGAGTCCTCGTGCAGCGCCAGGTCGGTGATCCGGCCGATCAACACCCCGGCGGCGTGCAGCACCGGTTGCGTCGCCAGTGCTTCGGCCCGGGTGGCGCCGAGGTTCGCCCACACCTGGAAGTGGCGCACCGCGGTGACCGGTGGGCGGTCGTCGGTCGTGGACGTCGTGGTGGTCACCGTGAGCGGGTCGCCGGTGTCCGGCGAGCGGGGCGCGACGTCTTCTCCGCTGACCACCCGGTAGACGACGGTCTGGCCCGCGGTGTCGAACGGCGGCCAGCGCAGTTCGAGCGCTCCGGTGTCGCGGCGGCGGTGCAGGGTCACGCTGTGCGCGGCGGTGCCCGGGCTGTCTCCCGTGTAGGGCCCGAAACGATCTGCCGGCGTCCCCGATTCGTACAGCGGTTCGGAGTGCGACGGCGTCGGATCGGCATCGCCGGGAGGGTCGTCCCCGCGGTGGCGGCCCACCGGTGTGGGCCCCTCTGATCCACCGGGTTGGGCGGGCTGCTCCGCCAGGACACGCGCCATGTCGGCGGCGTGCTCGGCGACGGACCCGGGCAGCATGGCCCGGATCTGCTCGACGTCGGTGCGCCCGGACCGTAGCACGAGGCGCAGATGCGCCTCCTTGAAGCTGCGGGCCGACACTGCGCCGGAGTCGATGAGCCGTTGACGCCATTCCAGCAGCGCGCCGAGGCGATGATCGTCGTCCGCCTGCGGATGTTCGGTCACCGCCACGGACCTCTCGTCATGACGCCACCCCCACTCGTGTGCATTGCGTCAGATTCCATCACCAAGGACAGCAAATTATCCACCGATACGGCCGACGACGGCGGGACAGCCACCGATCATGCCGCTTCGATTCCGCGGCTGCGGATTAACAGCACCGAGTCGACCGTGCCTGCGGTTGTTAGGATTGCGTGCATGCCGATGATCCGGGTCCGCCAGGCCGCCGAGCTACTGGGCGTCAGCGACGACACCGTCCGGCGGTGGATCGACGACGGCATCCTCGCCGCATCGGCCGACGCGTCCGGACGCAAGGTGGTCGACGGCGCCGAACTGGCCGCCTTCGCCCGCAGACACGCGTCAACCGCTCCGAAGGATCCACTCGGCACCCCCAGTTCGGCCCGCAACCGATTCGCGGGTCTGGTCACCGACGTCGTCAGCGATACCGTCATGTCGCACGTCGAGATGCAGTGCGGACCCTTCACGGTGGTGTCGCTGATGAGCACCGCCGCGGTGCGCGAACTGCGGCTCGAACCGGGCAGTGTGGCCGTGGGCGTCGTCAAGGCCACCACGGTCATCGTCGAGACGCCGGCGCAGCCGTGACCCGGCTCGCCCTCGCCCTCCTGCTGGGCGTCGCGCTCAGTGGGTGCGGCGCACAACGGGATCCGTCGACCCTGGCGGTCTTCGCCGCCGCGTCGCTGCGAACGTCATTCGCCGAGATCGGCGAACAGTTCGAACACGACCACCCGGGCATGAACGTCGAGTTCTCGTTCGCCGGCTCGTCGGATCTGGTCACCCAGCTCACCCAGGGCGCATACGCCGACGTCTTCGCCTCGGCTGACAACCGCATCATGGACCGGGCCGCCGAGGCCGGCCTGCTGGGCGGCGCACCGGTCGGCTTCACGGCGAACACACTGACCATCGCCGTCACGCCGGGCAACCCGAAGGGAATCCGGTTGCTGCGCGACCTCTCCGCCCGGGACGTCAGCGTCGTCCTCTGCGCCCCCCAGGTGCCGTGCGGTCACGCCGCCGCCGCCGTCGAGGAGGCGAGCGGGGTGGATCTGCAACCGGTCAGCGAGGAGCCGTCGGTGACCGACGTGCTCAACAAGGTGACCAGCGGTCAGGCCGACGCCGGGCTGGTGTACGTCACCGATGCGCGTGACGCCGGCGAGCGGGTCACGGTGGTGGGATTTCCCGAGGCCGCTCAGGCGGTGAACACCTACTCGATCGCAGTGCTGAAGGATTCGCAGAACGCCACCGGCGCACGACAGTTCCTGGCGGCGGTGACCGGCCCCGCGGGGCAGATGGTGTTGCGCCGCAACGGTTTCGCTGCACTCTGAGCGTTGGCCGTGAGCTCGAAGGCCCGCCATCCGAATCCCGGTGTGTACGCCCGAGATCCCAGCGGGAACCTCTAACCCGGAACCGCAAGCGTCGCGCCGTTAGAGTTAGAGTGCTGCGGGAGCGGTTCGGGGTGTCCGAACCGCCGAGCCTGGACAGTCGGATGGTGATACTCGAGGACCATCGCCTCTATCGCCAATCGCGCAGCGCCGAGACGATGACACCAACCCTGCAGCGTACGGCCTACTGCGGCGACTCAGCACAACAGGACGGACATGAGCGCGATGGACAACGGCGATCGACCGATAGCCAACAGTGACATTGACAGGCTGGCTGGCGATTTCCTCGGCTCCAGTTACGCGAATTTCGCGAACTGGCCGCTGGAGCAGCGTCTCTTCGGTTTTCTTCGTAAGCGGGGCCTGCACCGCGTCGCCAACGATGGCGACGTTGCGCGGGTTCTGACCGAGCGCGTGACGGAAACCGTCCGATGGAGCCAGCACCTTCGATATGACCGTTGCCTTGAGACGGCAGCACCCGCACTCGGCGGGGGCCGTGCCAACCCATTGCCCCGAGGCCGCAATCAAGATTGGCAAGGATGACTATGAGCGAGGAAAAACCGAGCCGGACAGGCTTCCGCCACTGGCTGACATGGGTATTGGCGGCGTGCCTGATTGCCCTTTTCGCCGGAGCGTGCTGGCTGCTGTACCAGGCAGCAGATCAACCCGACATGACGGAGACACTGTGGGGGCGCTATATCTATGTCTTCGGCGCTCTGGAGGCCATCGTGTTCACTGCGGTCGGATGGATCTTCGGGAGGGAAGTCCATCGCACGGCGGTCGAGGTCGCCCGACAGGATGCCGAGAGGACCCTTCGGGAGAGCGAGCGGATCCGCGACCAAGCTGCAGCGTCTGAAGATCAGGCGGAGAAGGGCCGGGCGCTGGCGGAAGCAATCAAGGCATCGGTCGGTGCATTGGGCGGTATCGAAGGGATCGGCGGTGCCCACCCACAAGTTGAGTCCACTGCATCGCAGCTCATCTCGCTCAAACAGATGTCTGACGACCTATTCCCGTGAGCATCAGGGACCGCTTCGTGCACATTCGGTTTCGGGTAAGTCCCCTGGCGTGGTGGGGGTTTTGGAAGACGGGTGTGCGAGTGCCGGATCTGCTGCCCGGTGCACGCTGTCAGCGCACCCCCGCTGGTCGAACATCACGATGTTAAAGCGTCCGGGATGGAGCGGCTTACAGGCGTAGCGGGAGCGTCCTGACTCGGCCCGCCGTGAACGATCGGTACCGGCAGGCCGTCGGGGTTGCCTCTCGCTTGCGAGTACATGCGGTTGCCGTCACCGACGTCGAGGAGCCCGTCCCAATAGATCTTGGCCTGGGGTGACGATTCCGCAGCAACCACAGGGCGTCACGGTACTGCGTCCGCAGGCCAGCTGCGCTCAGCTGAGACGAGAACTGATCAGCTTCGATTCTCTAGAAACGAGACGGCGATGGCGGTTGATGCTGTCTATGCGCTCTCTGTGTGGAGCTCTCAAAACCAGGTCAGAGGGCCAATCCGGGAGTTCATTCCACCGACTTTGTCGAGAGATTTCCGGCCGTAGATTAACCGACCTGTCACGCTGAACCTGTTGCTGTTGAGTGTTTCTCGTAATAATCGGTGTGAATATTCACCGCATGTGGTGAACTTCGGAATCTAGCTAGGTGCCGTGGCGGCGAAGATGGTTCCTGTTCGGGTCATTGCTCTACTCGGCTACGCGCTCTGTGCACATAGCCATTGCTGACCAACATATTTCGATCTCCTGAGCGCAGGCAACACCTTAGCATCGATCGAACTCGCGACCGCCGCTAATTCCCGCGCGCGGGACTCGACAATGCAAATCGGAACATGCGGCTACAGCCTCGGAGAGATCTTCGCAGGCAGTTTCGCGTGCGCGTGTCGCCGGCGCTGATACATCGACAGAGACGAGAGCCAATGCCGGGCAGCCGGGACAAGCAGCTTCGTTCGTCGTCTGATCTGACGATTCCGTTCAATCATCAACCACGGAAACGGAGTCCGGTTCACCGGCGATGCGCCGTACGGTAGCCCGCTGCATGTCGGTCAGCATGTCCTCGGTGTAGCCATCGATCGCGAGAGCCCACCACACCGTTCTCACGTTCGGACATCGAGGACAACATCGGGGGCCGACGACGCCGAACTTACCCATGCGCGGCGGGTAGTCCCATCCGAGGTCGAACGCTTCACTAGGGGTCAGGATCTCCTCAATCCCGCACACTTCGCAGATGTGCCGCCAGTGCGGTTCGGTGTCCGTCATTCACGCCAGTCTCGCCTGTAGCAGTGACAGGTATGCGAGGCGGGCGAGGAGCGCCTTGGCACCGCACCCCAAGGGGTCGACCAGGCCGCGCCCACCGCAGCGGCCATCGACCGTGCCGGTGCCTCAAGCCGTTCGCGGCGCGCGCCGGGGTCAGCCAGCATGCCGCCGGCCCGGACGCACCATGACCGTCGAGGTCATCGAGACCATCCGCATCCACGACTAGGGCTCCATCGTGGCCAGGTCGTGCATCGAGCGCTTCGATCAGGTCGACCAGCACCCCACCGATGGCGGGCAGAACGTCGGTGTGGCCGGTGAACATCGCTACGACGCACACCGCCAGCCAGGCCAGGACGATGACGACTACCGTGGTCAGCAGATACTTGAGCGCGGTCAGCAGACGAGAAGACATGCCTCCCCCTCACAGGGGTTGAAAGCGACGCGACGACCGTGGCCGTCCCCACCGCGACCCGACTGGCCCCGATACTTCTTCCCGTGAGTCAGAGCGTGTTGTACAGGAGCAAGGTGCATCGCTGCTGTTCAGAAGCGTGATCAATACGCCGTTGCATTGTGTGCCCGATAGGCACACAATGGTGTGTATGGCTACGAAGACGGAGCGGTTCGCGGTGCGACTGACGGCTGAGCAGGACGCGCTTATTCGTCGTGCCGCCGAAGTGGAGGGGACCGATCTGACCAACTTCACGGTGACCGCGACGCTGGCTCATGCCCGTGACGTGCTCGCCGATCGCCGGCTGTTCATGCTCGACGCACCGGCCTGGTCGGAGTTCGTGTCGGTGCTGGATCGCCCGGTGTCGCACAAGCCGCGGCTGGAGAAGTTGTTCGCGGAGCCCTCGATCTTCGACGAGTGAGCGGCTACAGCGCGCCCCGGCCGATCAGCGAACACGATGTGGTCGCCGAGTTCGACAGCGGCGAGCACACCCTGGATGAGTACCTGCGGGGACGCGCCCTGGCCAACCACGTCGAAGGCGGCTCCCGGTGTTTCGTGACGTGCCGAGACGGCCGCGTCGTCGGGTTCTACGCGCTGGCCACCGCGGCGGTGGAGCGCGCCGGCACACCCGGGCGGGTGCGGCGCAACATGCCCGATCCGGTGCCGGTGATCCTGTTGTCACGGCTGGCAATCGACCGCAAGGAACAAGGCAAGGAATTCGGCGCCCAGCTGCTGCGGGACGCGATCACCCGCGCGGTGGCCGCCGCCGGGATCATCGGGGTGCGGGCACTGCTGGTGCACGCTCTGCACGAGCAGGCCCGCACGTTCTACGCGCACTTCGATTTCGAGCCCTCCCCGACCGACCCGCTGCACCTGCTGCTGCTGATCAAAGACGCCCGCGCCCTGCTTGACCGGCCTCAGAAGTGACCTGCTGATGCCCGACGACATGGAGAACGCACCGGGGGACCGGCGGTGGCGATCCGCAGAGACCTTCCAGGGGCTTCTCGAGAATATGGACGAGTTCCGGCGGTCGCCGGAGGGTCAGCAGCTCCAGGCCGCTCAACAGGCCGCCGAAGCCGACCTGCAGGCGTGGTGGCTGGCCGATCAGCCGGGCGTCGTCGTGGGCCGCCACGGCGGTCAGGTGCCCGAGCAGTGGGAGGGCCAGATCGACGGGCACAACTTCTACTTCCGCGAACGGGGCGGTGATTGGGACATCGAACTGGACCTGCACGAGCAGCAGCAGCCCAGCATCACCAGGAGAGACCTCATCGCCACCGGCACGATCACCGCCCCCGGATATGGGCAGAGCCCTCGGGAGCGGGCGGCGTTCATCGTCACCACCATCCGGAACCATCTGCGGCACACGTGGACCGCCGGGGCCACCGCCAGCTCGGACTACGTCTACCGGGTCGAGTGGTCGCCGGCGGACAACGAGTTCGTCGGCCTGGCCGCCGAGTTCCCCTCGCTGTCCTGGCTGGCAACCACCGCCATCGCCATCTGCCCCCTCGGTCCCAGGACCGCCCGCCCCGCGACCCATACGAGACCGCTTTTCATCGAGCAAGATACCGCGAGGCGGGGACGGGTGGCCCGATTATGCGAGTGCACCAAAGAGGTTCCGGGCTCAGGTGGGTGGGGGATATCGGCGCCCAAGTCACCGAACTCGGCCGGAGCACTGCAACGGACCAACGGACTCAAGCATCCACCAAACACAAAGGTCACGAACCAAATCTGGTTCGTGACCTCTATGCCTGCAGTTCAAAAGAACTGCTCTCTGTGGGCGAAGGGGGACTTGAACCCCCACGTCCCGAAGGACACTGGCACCTGAAGCCAGCGCGTCTGCCATTCCGCCACTCGCCCGGACGACCGCAGGAGCCTATCACCCCCGTCGAGTGCACCCAAAACCGCAGCAGATGCGGCCTCCGCTCGCCGCCGGCGTGACTGGCGACGCATCGGCCAGCCCCGACGCGGTTCTCAGGGACTCGCCAGTCCCATCGGCCGAACGTGGGCAGATACCATGCAGGAAGAGTCAGGGCCAGCCGACACGCAGAGGTCCACCTGTGTGAGCAGGCACGACGCAACAACGATCGACAGGACGGGCGGTGACATGGGTCTGGTGGACCGTTTCGAGCGCAAGCTCGAATCCACCGTCGGCGACGCCTTCGCCCGCGTTTTCGGCGGATCGATTGTGCCGCAGGAGGTCGCGGCACTCCTGCGCCGCGAGGCGGAGGCCGGAATCCGCCCGCTCGGCCGCGGCCGCATTTTGGCACCGAACGAATACGTAATTACGCTCAGTGTGCCCGACCATAAGAAGGTAAGCGCTGATCCTGACCTGACCGCGACCACTTTCGCCAAGCATCTGGAGGGATACATACGTGAGCAGGGGTGGCAAACGTATGGTGATGTGGTCGTCAAGTTCGAACAGGCACCTAATCTGCACACTGGACAGTTCCGCGCTCGTGGTGCAGTCAACCCCGACTCGAACACCGGCGAACCCGCCCCAGCACACCGAGACCACGCGTTCCCCGCAGAACCAGGAGTACCACCGATGAGCGACAACCCGACGTACCGCGGCGGCGGCCAGGGACAGGGACGGCCCGGCGACGAGTACTACGACGACGGCTACGGCCGTCCTCAGGAGGAGCCGCGCGGCCAGGAGCCCCGCGCCCCCTACCCGCCGGAGCAGGGCGGTTACCCGCCCCGCGGCGGGTATCCCGAGCAGGGCGGCTACCCCGACCGCGGCGGGTATCCCGAGCAGGGCGGCTACGGCGGTGGCTACGGCGGTGGCTACGAGCAGCGCGGCCCGGGCGGCTACTACCCGCCCCCCGGCGGCTACGACCAGGGCTACCGTCAGGGCCCGGGCGGGTACGCACCTCCGCCGGCTCCGGGCGGACAGCTCGGCTACGGCGCGCCCGGCGCGGACTATGACTACGGCCGTCCCCCCGGTGGCCCCGGCCGCCACGAGGACAGCGGCTACGGACGTCCCGGTTACCCCGAGCAGGGCGGGTACGGCGGCGGGTACGGCGCGCCGGCCGGCGGTCGTCAGGACTACGGGCAGGACTACGGCCGCGGTTACGCCGAACCGGCCGGCGGCTACGGCAACCCGGGATACGGCGAGCCCGCCGGCCGTGACTACGACTACGGCCAGGGCGCCGGTGGTTACGGTGGGGGCTACGGCCAGGGTGACTACCCCGCCGCCGGCGCAGGTACCACGGTGACTCTGCAGCTCGACGACGGCAGCGGCCGCACCTACCAGCTGCGCGAGGGCGCCAACGTGGTCGGTCGCGGTCAGGACGCCCAGTTCCGGCTCCCGGATACCGGTGTGTCCCGGCGTCACCTGGAGATCCGGTGGGACGGTCAGGTCGCTCTGTTGTCCGATCTGAACTCCACCAACGGCACCACCGTGAACAATGCGCCGGTCCAGGAATGGCAGCTCGCCGACGGTGACGTCATCCGTCTGGGGCACTCGGAGATCATCGTCCGGATGCACTGAGCACACGCGCGCGCCCGGTCACGTTCGGGTCAAGCTGCCGGCTTCGTCTTCGCCCCGATCCCCACCCCAAGTATCGTGACGTTGCCAGCAGGCGCGGGCGACGGCGATACCGGTGTTGCGGTGATCAGGATGGAGAGGACGTCAGATGCAGGGGTTGGTGCTGCAGCTGACGCGTGTCGGCTTCCTGCTGCTGCTGTGGTTGTTCATCTGGTCGGTGCTGCGCATTCTGCGTACCGACATCTACGCGCCGACCGGTGCGGTCATGGTGCGCCGCGGTCTGGCCCTGCGCGGCTCGCTGCTGCCCAACCGGCAGCGCAGCGTGGCCCGACAGCTCGTGGTCACCGAGGGTGCTCTGGCGGGCACCCGGATCACGCTCGGCAGTCAGCCGGTGCTGATCGGGCGGGCCGACGACTCCACGCTCGTCCTCACCGACGACTACGCGTCCACACGGCACGCCCGGCTGTCACCGCGAGGCTCCGAGTGGTATGTCGAAGACCTGGGATCGACCAACGGCACATACCTTGACAGGGCGAAGGTGACGACTGCGGTAAGGGTTCCGATGGGCACGCCGGTTCGGATCGGCAAGACGGTGATCGAGCTGCGCCCGTGACCCTCGTTCTTCGGTATGCCGCGCGCAGCGACCGCGGTCTGGTCCGCGCCAACAACGAGGATTCGGTCTACGCCGGTGCTCGTCTGCTGGCGCTGGCTGACGGGATGGGTGGCCACGCCGCCGGTGAGGTCGCCTCGCAACTCGTAATCGCCGCGCTGGCCCATCTCGACGACGACGAACCCGGTGGCGACCTGCTCAGCAAGCTCGACAATGCGGTGCGCGAAGGCAACTCGGCCATCGCCGCCCACGTCGAAGCCGACCCGGAGCTCGAGGGTATGGGCACCACGCTCACCGCGATCCTGTTCGCCGGCAACCGCCTCGGCCTGGTGCACATCGGCGACTCCCGCGGCTACCTCATGCGCGATGGTGAACTCACCCAGATCACCAAGGACGACACATTCGTCCAGACTCTCGTCGACGAAGGCCGCATCTCCGCCGAAGAGGCACACACCCATCCGCAGCGCTCCCTGATCATGCGTGCCCTCACCGGGCACGAGGTGGAGCCTACGCTGATCATGCGCGAAGCCCGCGCCGGTGACCGCTACCTGTTGTGCTCGGACGGGCTGTCGGATCCGGTCAGTCACGAGACCATCGCCGAGGCGATGCAGATCCCCGACGTCGCCGAAAGCGCTGACCGGCTCATCGAATTGGCGCTGCGCGGCGGCGGGCCCGACAATGTCACCGTCGTCGTCGCCGACGTGGTGGACTACGACTACGGCCAGACGGCTCCGATTCTCGCCGGCGCGGTGAGCGGAGACGACGATCAACCGCCGCCGAACACGGCCGCCGGCCGGGCGTCGGCGTTCAACCCAAAGCGCAACGCGCCCAAACGTGTTGTTGCGCAGCCGGAAGAGCCACTCAAGAAGCGGCGGTCCAAGCGCCGCGTGATCATCGCGGCGACGGTGCTGGTGCTGGTGGTGTTCGCCGGGCTGGCCATCGTCCGCGAGATCGTGCGGAACAACTACTACGTGGCGGCACACGAGGGCACCGTGTCGATCATGCGCGGTGTCGACGGCTCACTTCTCGGATACTCACTGCAGGAGCCGTATCTGCTCGGCTGCCTCAACGCGCGCAACGAACTCTCACTGATCAGCGCGGGCCAGTCCGGTGAGAACCGCGGATGCCAGCTCCTCGACGTTCGCGACATGCGCGAATCCGAACGCGCCCAGGTGATCGCCGGTCTCCCCGGCGGATCTCTCGACGAGGCGATCGCACAGATCGAGGAACTCGCCCGCAGTTCGGTCCTGCCGATCTGCCCGCCACCGGTGACAACCAGCCGTCACCCACCGCCACCCCTCTCACCCACGGAACCTGCTGCGACGAGTCCGTTTCCGCACCCGGGCACCTCGCCGGCGCCCGAGACCCCGGCGGGGGTCACCGCGCCATCCCCGCCACCCCCGCCACCCCCTCCCCCGCCGCCCACCGTGACCGCGCTGCCTCCCCCGCCACCACAACCGGGAACGACCTGTCGGGCGGCGTCATGACCACCCAGTCGCCGGTGACGGTCACCCCGCCGCTGCCGAATCGGCGCAACGCCGAACTGCTGCTGCTGGCCTTCGCCGCGGTCATCACCACCGTCGCGCTGCTGATGGTGGAGGCCAACCAGGAACAGGGCATCAGGTGGGATCTGGCCCAGTACACCGCCGGCTACCTGGCCCTGTTCACCGGGGCCCACCTCGCCGTACGCCGCTACGCGCCCCACGCCGACCCGCTGCTCCTCCCGGTGGTCGCCCTGCTCAACGGGCTGGGCCTGGTGATGATCCACCGCCTCGACCTCGCCCCGGGGGAGTTGACCGGACGGGGCCTCGGCGGCACAGCCAACCAGCAGATGCTGTGGACGCTGGTCGGCGTGATCGGTTTCGCCTGTGTCATAACGTTTCTCAGCGATCACCGGATGCTGGCCCGGTACGGGTACCTCTGCGGGCTGACCGGTCTTGTCCTGCTGGCCATCCCCGCGGTGCTGCCCGCCTCGATGTCCGAACAGAACGGCGCCAAGATCTGGATCGAGTTGCCGGGCTTCTCGATTCAGCCCGCGGAGTTCTCCAAGATCCTGCTGCTGATCTTCTTCGCCGCCGTGCTCGTCGACAAGCGCGAACTGTTCACCAGTGCGGGCAAGCATTTCCTGTGGATGGATCTGCCCCGCCCGCGCGACCTCGCCCCGCTGCTGGCGGCGTGGATCGCCTCGATCGCGGTGATGATCTTCGAGAAAGACCTCGGCACCTCGCTGCTGCTGTACGCGTCGTTCCTCATCCTGCTCTACGCCGCAACGGACCGCATCAGCTGGGTGGCGATCGGGCTGAGCCTGTTCGCGGCGGGAGGCGTTGTCGCATACCACTTTTTCGGCCACGTCCGGGTGCGGGTGCAGACCTGGCTGGACCCGTTCGCCGACCCCGAGGGCGCCGGCTACCAGATGGTGCAGTCGATGTTCAGCTTCGCGACGGGGGGCATCTTCGGCACCGGACTGGGCAACGGCCAACCGGGGACGGTGCCCGCTGCGTCCACGGATTTCATCATCGCTGCGGTCGGGGAGGAGCTCGGACTGGTCGGGTTCTCCGCGGTGCTGATGCTCTATACGATCCTCATCATCCGGGGACTGCGCACCGCGATCGCCGTGCGTGACAGCTTCGGCAAGCTGCTGGCCGCCGGTCTGGCGGCCACGTTGGCGATCCAGTTGTTCATCGTCGTGGGCGGTGTGACGCGGCTGATCCCGCTGACCGGGCTGACCACCCCGTGGATGTCCTACGGCGGTTCCTCACTGCTGGCCAACTATCTGCTGCTGGCCATCCTGCTGCGCATCTCCCATGCGGCCCGCAGACCCTTCAGCACCAAACCGGTGACGCAGACACCGATCGCCGCCGCCGGCACGGAGGTGATCGACAAGGTATGAACACCTCACTGCGGCGCATCTCGGTCGCGATCATGGTGCTGATCGTGCTGCTGCTCGGCAACGCGACCGTCACCCAGGTCTTCACCGCGGACGGACTGCGCACCGATCCGCGCAACCAGCGTGTGCTGCTCGATGAGTACTCACGCCAGCGCGGTCAGATCACCGCCGGTGGTCAGCTGCTCGCGTATTCGGTGTCCACTCCGGGCCGGTACCAATTCCTGCGCGTATATCCGAATGCGCAGGCCTACGCGCCGGTCACCGGGTTCTACTCGCTGACCTACTCGAGCACCGGACTGGAACGGGCCGAGGACACGATCCTCAACGGCTCCGACGAGCGGCTGTTCGGCCGCCGGCTGGCCGACTTCTTCACCGGCCGCGATCCGCGCGGCGGCAACGTGCTCACCACCATCGACCCGCAGGTGCAGCAGGCTGCCTGGGAGGCGATGCGACAGGGCTGCGACGGACCGTGCAAAGGTGCGGTCGTGGCGCTGGAACCGTCGACCGGCAAGATCCTGGCGATGGTGTCCGCACCGTCCTACGATCCGAATCTGCTGGCCACCCACGACGTCGAGGAACAGACCGCGGCGTGGCAGCAGCTGCGCGACAACCCGGACAACCCGCTGGTCAACCGCGCGATCTCAGAGACCTACCCGCCCGGTTCGACATTCAAGGTCATCACCACCGCCGCCGCTCTGCAGAACGGAGCGACCCCGGACACCCAGCTGACCGCGGCGCCACGCATCCCGCTGCCCAACAGTTCCGTGACCCTCGAGAACTTCGGCGGCTCAGCGTGCGGCGGCGGCCCCACCGCACCGCTGCGCGAAGCCTTCGCGCGGTCATGCAACACCGCCTTCGTCGAGCTGGGCACCAACACCGGTACGGACGCTTTGAAGAACACCGCGTCCGCCTTCGGGCTCGACACCCCGCCCGCGCCGATTCCACTGCAGGTCGCCGAGTCCACGGTCGGCCCCATCGGTGACGCCGCTGCGCTGGGCATGTCGAGCATCGGGCAGCGGGACGTGGCGTTGACACCGCTGCAGAACGCGATGGTCGCTGCCACCGTCGCGAATGAGGGGGTAACCATGCGGCCCTACCTGGTCGGCAGCCTCCGGGGACCCGATCTGGCAAACATAACGACAACCGAACCGGTCGAACAGCGCCGGGCGGTGACACCGGCGGTCGCGGCTACACTGACTGATCTGATGGTCGGCGCCGAGCAGCAGACGCAGCAGAAGGGGGCCATCCCCGGCGTGCAGATCGCTTCGAAGACCGGCACTGCGGAGCACGGGACTGACCCGCGCAACACTCCGCCCCATGCCTGGTACATCGCCTTCGCACCGGCGCAGGCGCCCAAGGTGGCCGTCGCGGTTCTCGTGGAGAACGGCGGGAACCGGCTCTCGGCGACCGGGGGACAGGTCGCCGCGCCGATCGGTCGCGCCACCATCGCCGCCGCGCTGCGGGAGGGCTCATGACCGCCCGCGTCGGCGTCACCCTGTCCGGCCGCTACCGGCTCCAGCGACTCATCGCCACCGGCGGTATGGGTCAGGTCTGGGAAGCCGTCGACACGCGGCTGGGCCGACGCGTCGCCATCAAGGTCCTCAAGGCCGAGTACTCGACCGACCCGGAGTTCGTCGAACGGTTCCGCGCCGAGGCACGCACCGTCGCGATGCTCAACCACCCCGGCATCGCCAGCGTCTACGACTACGGCGAGACCGATATGGACGGGGAGGGCCGCACCGCGTACCTGGTGATGGAACTCGTCAACGGCGAACCGTTGAACTCGGTGCTCAAGCGCACCGGACGACTCTCCCTGCGGCACGCCCTCGACATGCTCGAGCAGACTGGACGCGCCCTCCAGGTCGCCCACACCGCCGGTCTGGTGCACCGCGACGTCAAGCCGGGCAACATCCTCATCACCCCGACCGGTCAGGTGAAGCTCACCGATTTCGGCATCGCCAAGGCCGTCGACGCGGCCCCGGTCACCCAGACCGGCATGGTGATGGGCACCGCACAGTACATCGCGCCCGAACAGGCCCTGGGCCACGACGCGACCGCCGCCAGCGACGTCTACTCACTCGGTGTCGTCGGGTACGAATCCGTCTCGGGGAAGCGGCCTTTCACCGGTGACGGGGCGCTGACCGTGGCGATGAAACACATCAAGGAGACCCCGCCGCCGCTGCCCGCCGATCTGCCGCCGAACGTGCGCGAACTGATCGAGATCACGCTGGTGAAGAACCCCGGTATGCGCTACCGCTCCGGCGGCCCGTTCGCCGACGCCGTCGCGGTCGTGCGCTCCGGGCGGCGTCCGCCGCGGCCGAATCAGGCACCGGGCATCGGGCGCGCCACCCCCGCCGCCGTGCCCTCGGCCGTGCAGGCCCGCGCGGCCGCCGATCGCACCGGCCGTCCTCCGGTCACCGCGGCCCGGGCGCGTCCCATCGGCGCGGTCCACCGGCCGCCGCCGCCGCGGCGCACGTTCTCCTCCGGTCAGCGCGCTTTACTGTGGGCCGCCGGCGTGCTGGGCGCGCTCGCGATCGTCATCGCCATCCTGATCGTGCTCAACGCCCAGGACCGCAGGGACCGCGAACTGCCACCGTCGACGGTGACGAACACCATCACCGAGACCACGCCGTACCAGTCACCCACCGCTATGCCCGAGTGGATCCCCGAGTGGACCTCGTCTGCGGTCATCGGTCATGGTGGAGACGCATACGGGGCAGTCCGCCCCGACGCGGTTGCCGCATCCGCGCACCTACGGGCGCTGCCCGCCCCTGCACAGACATGGCTCCGAACACAGACATGACCACCCCACAGCATCTGTCCGACCGCTACGAACTGGGAGAGATCCTCGGCTTCGGCGGAATGTCGGAAGTCCACCTCGCCCGTGACATGCGCCTGCACCGCGACGTCGCGATCAAGGTGCTGCGCGCCGACCTGGCCCGTGACCCCAGCTTCTATCTGCGGTTCCGGCGTGAGGCGCAGAACGCCGCCGCGCTGAACCACCCCGCGATCGTCGCGGTCTACGACACCGGGGAGGCGGAGACGCCGGCCGGGCCGCTGCCCTACATCGTGATGGAATTCGTCGACGGCGTCACGCTGCGCGACATCGTGCACTCCGAGGGGCCGATGCCGCCGAAGCGGGCGCTGGAGGTCATCGCCGACGCGTGCCAGGCGCTCAACTTCAGCCACCAGCACGGCATCGTCCACCGCGACGTCAAACCCGCCAACATCATGATCAGCAAGAGCGGTGCGGTGAAGGTGATGGACTTCGGCATCGCCCGCGCGCTGGCTGACTCCAGCAACGTCACCCAAACCGCCGCGGTGATCGGCACCGCGCAGTACCTGTCACCCGAACAGGCCCGCGGCGAGAAGGTCGACGCCCGCTCCGACGTCTACTCGCTGGGCTGTGTGCTGTACGAAATCCTCACCGGGGAACCGCCGTTCGTCGGTGACTCGCCGGTCGCGGTGGCCTACCAGCATGTGCGCGAGGATCCGGTGCCGCCGTCGCAGCGTCATGAGGGGCTCTCCCGCGACCTCGACGCCGTGGTGCTCAAGGCGTTGGCGAAGAACCCCGACAACCGCTACCAGACCGCCGCGGAACTGCGCGCGGACCTCGTCCGGGTGCACAGCGGCGAGCCGCCCGAAGCGCCCAAGGTGTTCACCGACGCCGAGCGGACCTCCATGCTGTCCGCCACCGGGCACTCCGGCCGCACCGAACCGGTCACGCACATGCCGCGCCCCGAGCCGCGACTGGTGGAACGCAATCGCGGGGGATCGATCGGCCGCTGGATCGCCGCAGTCGCCGTCCTGGCGGTGCTGACCGTCGTGGTCGCGGTCGCCATCAACACCTACGGCGGTGAGACGCGCGCCGTGCAGGTGCCCGACGTGCGCGGCCAGGTCTCCGCCGAAGCGATCGCCCAGCTGCAGAATGCCGGGTTCACGGTGCGCACCCAGAACGAACCGAACTCCGAGGTGCCCCCCGACCACGTGATCGGGACCTCGCCCGAGGCGAACACCGAGACCGACGCCGGCGAAGAGATCACCATCAACGTCTCCACCGGCCCCGAACAGCGCGAGGTTCCCGACGTGAAGTCGCTGACCTACGCCGAAGCGGTGCGCAAACTCACCGGCGCCGGGTTCGGGCGTTTCCGTCAGCAGGCCTCGCCTTCGACGCCGGAACTCAAGGACCGGGTGTTGGCCACCAACCCACCGGCCAACCAGACGTCGGCGATCACGAACGAGATCACGATCATCGTCGGCTCGGGTCCCGAGAGCCGCACCGTGCCCGACGTCGTCGGCCAGACGGTCGAATCGGCGCAGCAGATCCTCACCGCATCAGGTTTCCGCAACTCGGTGCCCGCCGAGGTCGACAGCGTCGAACCGGCGGGCCAGATCCTCGGCACCAGCCCGAACGTGGGGGAGAAGGTGCCGGTGGACACCCTGATCCAGCTGCAGGTGTCCCGCGGCAATCAGTTCGTGATGCCCGACCTCACAGGTCAGTTCTGGACCGATGCGGAACCGCGGCTACGGGCGCTGGGGTGGACCGGCGTTCTGGACAAGGGCGCCGACGTGCAGAACAGCGGTCAGCGCACCAATGCGGTGGTCCGCCAGAGCCCGCCGCCGGGGACCGGCGTGAACTTCGACAGCAGGATCACGCTGAACTTCGCGTCGTAGCGGCGGCGACCGTGGAGGCGACCTCGTCCTCGAGGCGCCGGACGAGCGCCTCGTCCGGGGCGTTGCCGCAGTAGCCGAGCCAGTTGGCCAGCATCCGGTGGCCGCCCTGGGTGAGGATCGACTCGGGATGGAACTGCACACCGTGGATCGGCAGCTCGGTGTGGCGTACGCCCATGATGACGCCGCCGGGAGTGCGCGCGGTGACCTCGAGTTCGTCGGGCATCGTCTCGGGCAGGATGGTCAGCGAGTGGTACCGGGTGGCGGTGAACGGGTCCGGCAGTCCTTTGACCACACCGCGGTCGGTGTGGTGCACGAGGCTGCTTTTTCCGTGCAGCAACTCCGGGGCGCGGTCGACGGTGCCACCGAACGCCACACCGATCGCCTGATGCCCGAGGCACACGCCGAGTAGGGGCGTGCACGCCGCCGCGCACGCGTGCACCAGCGGGATCGAGGCCCCGGCGCGCTCGGGAGTGCCCGGACCGGGGCTGAGCAGCACACCGTCGAAGTCCTCGGCGGCCGTGGCGATGTCGGCGTTGGTGCGCAGTCGGCTGTCGTCGTTGCGCCAGACCGTCACGCCCACCCCGAGCTGTCCGAGGTACTGGACGAGGTTGAACACGAAACTGTCGTAATTGTCGACGACCAGGAACTGCATTCGGCCAGGTTACATCGGGTGGGTCAGTACCCGACCGGTCCGATCGGCTGCGCGTACTTCATCCGGACCGGCTCGGTGTACCCGGCGAGTTCCACCTCGGCACGCGGTTCCTCGCTGTAGCCGAGGCCGAACCGCACCACGTACTGCTTGTAGAGCGTCACCAGCGGCGACGCCGACAGCGCGGCCTGCATGGCGCCGGCGTCACCAATCGCGGTGATCACGTAGGGCGGGCTGTAGGTGCGCCCGTTGAGCAGCAGGGTGTTGCCGACGCACCGCGGTGCGGACGTGGCGATGAGCCGCCGGTCCTGCATCTGGACGCCCTCCGCGCCGGCGCTCCACAGCGCGTTGAGCACCGCCTGAATGTCCTGCTGATGGACCACGAGGTCGTCGGGGGAGGCGTCCCTGGGGAACCGTCCCTCGGCGTCGCGCTGGGCGTCGTTGAGGGTGACGACGAGGCCCGGCCCCTTCGCCGGGTCCAGTCCCGCGGCGGCGGCCAGGGCCGCGGAGCGGTTGGTGATGGCGTTCAGCGCCGCCTCGGTGCCGGGGCTTCCGCCGTGGTGGCCGTCGAGCTGCGCCGACAGGGTGTCTCTCTCGGTGCCGAGGCGGTCGACGGACTGCTGCGCCTCCCGTACGAGGTCGACCAGCCGCGGCGCATCGCTGCGGCGGATCTCGTCACCGCCGGACACCCCGTGGGTGGCGGCCAGCAACAGGCCGGCGGCCAGGCACACCAGCGGCACCCCGAACCGCCATCCCGAGTGGCGACCGGCGGCCGTGCGCGCCGGCACCGCGGCGGCCGTGGGCGGCATTTCCCGGTCCGGTCCTGCGTTAGGCTCAGGGGGCATCTGCACCATCGTCGCATCTCGGAGCCGGTCAGCGCACCGGTGGAACTGCGACGCCGACAGCCACGAAGGTGACCATGCCCAAGTCGAAGGTCCGCAAGAAGAACGAGTTCACCATCAGCCCGGTCAGCCGGACGCCGGTGAAGGTGAAGGCCGGCCCGTCGAGCATCTGGTTCGTGGCCCTGTTCGTCGGGCTGATGCTCATCGGGTTGATCTGGCTGCTGGTGTTCCAGTTGGCTGCGACCAACCCGGTCGACTCACCCGGGATGCTGCAGTGGATGGCCGACCTCGGCCCGTGGAACTACGCGATCGCGTTTGCCTTCATGATCACGGGTCTGTTGCTCACGATGCGCTGGCGCTGAGGCCCCGCAATCACATCCGTGTAGTTCATCCCCATTGGGGATGGCACCTGTGGATAACCTCATCGGCAACGGTAAAAGGTGGGCACAACCCATGCGGCAAACTGAGTGGAGTCCGCCCACGGCCGGCATCGCAGGTTGCGGCTTTGCCGGTGTGTTGATGGCAGCTCTGGCTGTGACTGTCGTCACAGACCCCCCGGGCAGGCTCCTCGCCGGGATCGCCGCGATGGGATTGATCACATTTGCCATCATGTCCTGGCGTGCCCGGCCGAAGCTGGCAATCACTCCCGAGGGGGTGGCGGTACGCGGCTGGTGGCACACCCGGGTGCTGCGGCGCGCCGACATCAAGCTCGTGCGGATCACCGAGTTCCGGCGCCTGGCCCGCAAGATGCGGGTACTGGAGATCGACACAGCCGATGACCGGCTGCACGTGTTCACGCGGTGGGATCTGGGGACCGACCCACTCGACGTGCTCGACACCCTCACCGCGGCCGGCTACACCGGCACGCAGTGAACGCAGTCGCCGGTCAGCTGATGGTGATCGACTCGATCACCACGGGATCGGTCGGCCGGTCGTTGCGGTCGGTCGCGGTCGTGGCGATCGCGTCGACGACCTTCTGCGACTCGGGGTCGATGACCTCGCCGAAGATGGTGTGGCGGCGATTGAGGTGCGGGGTCTTGCCCACGGTGATGAAGAACTGCGAACCGTTCGTGCCCGGACCGGCGTTGGCCATCGCCAGCAGGTAGGGCTTGTCGAACTGCAACTCCGGGTGGAATTCGTCGGCGAACTGGTAACCCGGCCCACCGCGCCCGGTGCCGGTCGGATCGCCGCCCTGGATCATGAAGCCCTCGATGACCCGGTGGAACACCGCACCGTCGTAGAACGGGCCCGACGTGCCGCCGGAGGCGTTCTCACCTGTGTAGTCCTTTGTGCCCTGCGCCAGTCCGACGAAGTTCGACACCGTCTTGGGGGCGTGGTTTCCGAACAGGGCGATCTTGATGTCGCCACGATTGGTGTGCAGGGTCGCCGTCGCGGTCTGAATAGGGCTCGTCACGGGGTGTCAGTGTGCCATCCGCCGATTGGGCGCCGACACCGCACCCGGTGATGGCAGGCTGTGGTGACACATCGGACCGTTGCAGAAGAGGTAACGCATGAGCATGACACCTTTGACCCCGCGACAGCGGTTGGCCCGCGGTCTGAAGTACACCGCGGTCGGGCCTGTCGACGTCACCCGAGGCATCCTGGGCGTGGG
The DNA here is from genome assembly GCA_034189785.1 of Actinomycetota bacterium. GTDB lineage: Bacteria > Actinomycetota > Actinomycetes > Mycobacteriales > Mycobacteriaceae > Mycobacterium. Next base: position 52,746 of record JAXHUG010000029.1, on the reverse strand, counting down.
CGTCGACTCCACGAAGGCCACCGCGGGGGAACTACGCCGGCGCTATCAGCATGGACAGCTGCGCCGTGAACTCGCCGCCGCTCAGGAGACCCTCGTCGCGGAACTCGTGGCCGCCCAGGAGGCGCTCAGCGGTCTTCCTGAGGCGCTCACGGGTACCCGCGCCCGCGACCGGCGCCGTAAGCGCCTGTTGGTGGTCGGTGTGGGGGCCGGCGTCCTCGCGGTGGGCGCGGTGACGTTCTCGATCCTGCGCCGTTCGACGAAGCCCGAGCCGTCACCGCTGCCCCCGAGCGTGGAGGTCACCCCGAAGCCCTGAACGGGCGGGGGTGGCGAAAGGGACGAAAGGGAGTGGAGCCTGGGAGATTCGCTATGTGCGGGTCGATCATGGCTGCTCGGCGGTCCAGCGGATGTACTCCGCGTGCTCGGCATCCGCTGCTGTGCTCGGTCGACGTGGCGGGACCCGATTTGTGGAGCCACGGGGAATCGAACCCCGATCTGAGCCTTGCAAAGGCCCCGTTCTACCGTTGAACTATGGCCCCGTGACGCACATGACCGCGACGGTATCACCACTGGTCATCCCCGCTGACAACTCGTTCTCCCACAGATGAGGAAACCCCCGACGTCTGCCAGGCAGAGGCAGCGCTCTACCGGCCGGGCTGGGGTCCCTTGCGGGTCACGCTGATCGTTCGTCGAGCGTGTGCCACACCTCCGGGCCGTGCCGCGACCGCCACACCACGACCGACGCGGCCACCGCAGCGAGCACCAGAACGAATCGCACCATGCCCCCTTTCAGCGGGCTCGGCCGGTGTGTGGACCAGCATGTCCAGTGGGCCTAGGAGGACTCGAACCTCCGACCTCTTCGTTATCAGCGAAGCGCTCTAACCGCCTGAGCTATAGGCCCGTAGTCGCATGCGGACGAGCAGCGAGATTACCGTAACCGCGCCTCTGTCCCCAAATCCCTAGTCGCGGTCGGCCAACGTGACCTCGACACCGCCCACGAGGTCGGTGGTGAGGTTGTAGATGAACGCCCCCGCGGTGGCCATCGCGGTGAGGATCACGATGTTCACCAGGCCGACGAGCGCGGCGCCGCCGAAGATGGTTCCACTGGAGACCAGCTCACCGCCGCTGGACCCGCTCGTGCTGGTCAGCAGGTCGCCGACGTTGCTGTTCAGCTTGCTCCAGACGCCCATGCCGCCGAGTGCGAGGTACAGGAACGCCACGGCGATCATCCATACGAAGAACAGCGCCACCGACAGCACCAGCGACACCTTCAGTGCGCTCCACGGGTCGACGCGACGGATCTGCATGCTGGCACGGACCGGACCCGGGGCGGGCCGATCGCCCACCTGCGTGCGGGCGGCCGGGCGAGCGGGAGCTTCCGTCGCCGGCCGGTCGGTCGCGGGCTTGCGCTGCGGTGGCCGCGGCACCGGACCGGAGAGGTCCGGCAGCTCGCTGGCGTAGGCCTCCGGTCGTGGCGCATCCGTGCGCTCGGAGGTCCGGACGGATCCCGCGGGCGCCTGGGTCTCCTCGGTCGGTGCCGAACCGCTCACCGGGAAGCGGCCCGTGGTCCGGGCCTCCGCGCCGGGGGCGTGGGTGAACGGTCCGCCACGGTTGGGCTCCTGCCGGGTGGGGGCGTCCTGTGCCCGCGACTGCCCTGGCCGACTCGGGCGGCCACGCTGCCAGGGCGGGACGTCCCCGCCTTCGGTGCCGACCCGGCCCGCCGAGTTGGCCGACGAACCGTTGTCGCGGCCCGCATCCGGCGCGGGGGAGCCGTTGCCGCCTCCGGGGCCGTCGCCCCCGCGCGGGAATCCCGGCTCGTTCGGTGCACTCACCTACGGCTCCTCACTGATCAGACCGCATCCGGGTCGGTGTTGACCTCGTCGGTGCTGTCGCCCGCCTCGGCGTTGCGCGCGATGGCAATCAGTGTGTCGCCCTCACCCAGGTTCATCAACCGAACGCCCTTCGTCTGCCGCCCGGCTTTGCGGACCTGGCGGGCGGCCGTCCGGATGACACCTCCACCCGAGGTGATCGCGTACAGCTCCGTGTCGTCATCGACGATCAACGCCCCGACAAGGTTGCCACGCCGGCGGTCGTACTGGATCGTCAGGATGCCCTTTCCGCCGCGACCCTGCGCGGTGTACTCCTCGATCGAGGTGCGCTTGGCGTAGCCACCGCTGGTCGCCACCAGCAGGTAGGTGCCCGGTCGCATCACGTTGAGGGAGAGCAGTTCGTCGTCGGCGTTGAACCGCATGCCCTGCACGCCCGACGTCGCCCGGCCCATCGGACGCAACGCCTCGTCGGTGGCGGAGAACCGGATCGACTGACCCTTGGCCGACACCAGCAGGAGGTCGTCCTCGGAGGAGCAGAGCACGGCTCCGACCAGCTCGTCACCGTCGCGCAGGTTCACCGCGACGATGCCGCCTGACCGGTTGGAGTCGAAGTCGGTCAATCGCGACTTCTTCACCAGCCCGTTGCGGGTGGCCAACACCAGATACGGTGCATCCTCGTAGGTCTTGATCTGGATGACCTGCGCGATGCGCTCGTTGGGCTGGAACGCCAGCAGGTTCGCGACGTGCTGGCCACGCGCCGTGCGAGATGCCTCCGGCAACTCGTAGGCCTTCGCCCGGTACACGCGGCCCTGCGTGGTGAAGAACAGGATCCAGTCATGGGTGGAGCAGACGAAGAAGTGGTTGACGATGTCGTCCTGCTTGAGGCCGGCACCCTGCACACCCTTCCCTCCGCGCTTCTGGCTGCGGTAGAGGTCGGTCTTGGTGCGTTTGGCGTATCCGGTCTCGGTGATCGTGACGACGACGTCCTCGCGGGCGATCAGATCCTCGTCGCTGACCTCGCCGTCGGCGGGCACGATGCGGGTCCGACGGTCGTCTCCGTACTTGTCGGCAATCTCCCTGAGCTCGTCGCGCACGATCGCGCGCTGACGTTCCGGCTTGGCGAGGATGTCCTCGAGGTCGGCGATCTCGGCTTCGATCCTGGCCAGGTCGTCGACGATACGTTGACGCTCCAGGGCGGCCAGGCGCCGCAACTGCATGTCGAGGATCGCCTGGGCCTGGATCTCGTCGATGTCGAGCAGTGCGATCAGGCCGGCCCGCGCGATGTCGACGGTCTCCGATGCGCGGATCAACGCGATGACCTCGTCGAGTGCGTCGAGCGCCTTCACCAGACCGCGCAGGATGTGGGCCCGCTCGTTGGCCTTGCGCAGCCGGTACCGGGTGCGCCGCACGATCACGTCGAGCTGATGTTCCACGTAGGAGCGGATCATCTGGTCCAGACGCAGAGTGCGGGGGACATAGTCGACGATCGAGAGCATGTTGGCCCCGAAGCTGGTCTGCAGCTGGGTGTGCTTGTAGAGGTTGTTCAGCACCACCTTGGCCACGGCGTCGCGCTTGAGTTCGACGACGATACGCAGGCCGACGCGGTCGCTGGACTGGTCCTCGATGTTCGAGATGCCGGCCAGCTTGCCGTCGCGGACCTGCTCGGCGATCGAGGTGATGAAGTTGTCGTGGTTGACCTGGTACGGCAGTTCGGTGATGACGATGCCGGTCCGCCCACGGCTGTCCTCTTCGATCTCGACGACGCCGCGCATCTTGACCGAGCCGCGCCCGGTCTTGTAGGTGTCCTCGATGCCCTGGCTGCCCACGATCAAGCCGTGGGTGGGGAAGTCCGGGCCCTTGACCCGTTCCATCACCGCGGCGAGCGTCGTCTCCTCGTCAGCCTCGAAATTGTCCAGGCACCAGTAGACGGCGTCGGCCAGCTCGCGCAGGTTGTGCGGTGGGATGTTGGTCGCCATGCCGACCGCGATCCCCCCCGAACCGTTGGCCAGCAGGTTCGGGAACCGGCTGGGCAGGACGGTCGGCTCCTGCACCCGGCCGTCGTAGTTCGGAATGAAATCGACTGTCTCCTCGTCGATTTCACGCAACATCTCCATCGCGAGCGGGGTCAGCCGCGCTTCGGTGTTGTGACTGACAAAGCCATTCGTGATGAATGCGTGGTCTTCGGTGTCAACGCGCAGGCTGAATACCGGTTGGACACCGGCGTCGGTGACGCGTGCTACCCGCTCGTAGTGGAAACGACCGTCAGTGAGATCGCCGGCGATCGTCTGCGCATCGCGGTCATCGCCGTAGAGGCGCAGGAATTCGCCGACGGTACGGTTGATGATGGAATCAGAGAGATTTCGTTCAACAACCGTGATCCCGCGTTGCATGACCGCCACGTCACCGGGCGTGATCTCGCTGATCAGCTTCCACATCAGTGTCGGCAGTCCCGCCACGTCGACCAAGCACAGCAGCGGATGGTTCGCTGTACCTGTGACCTGCGTTCCGTCCTCGGTGACAACCGTGAAGACCGGATGCTTACCAGAATGGAAGAACCGATCCGCGACAACGGGTGTACCGTCGCGCCCGACGACCTTCAGGTCGATCACGCTGTCCGAGTTGGGTTGGGCGCCGGGCACTATGTCGGCGATTCGTACCGACCTGCCCTCGGGCAGCGAAACCAACGCATCGCCGGTTACGCAATACCGCATCGCCGCCGGTGGGTCGTTTCCCGGCGAGCCGAAGTTGCCCTGCCCGTCGACCAACGGGTAGCGCAGCGACCACGGCTGCGCCATGCGAACCAGGGTGTCGTAGATCGAGGAGTCGCCGTGCGGATGGTAATTGCCCATCGTCTCGGCAACGGAGCGTGCGGATTTCGCGTGTCCACGGTCCGGCCGGAATCCGGAGTCGAACATCGCGTAGAGCACGCGGCGGTGCACCGGCTTGAGGCCGTCGCGTACTTCGGGCAGCGCACGGCCGACGATGACGCTCATCGCGTAGTCGATGTAGCTGCGCTGCATCTCCTGCTGGATGTCGACCGGTTCGATGCGGTCTCCGGCTTCGTCGCCGGGAGGCAACGTGGTGTCGGTCATCGTTGATTCCTAAGTATTCGGTCGAACGTCAGTATCTGGTCGAACGTCGTCTAGACGTCGAGGAAGCGGACGTCTTTGGCGTTTCGGGTGATGAAGCTGCGGCGCGCCTCGACGTCCTCGCCCATCAGGATCGAGAACAGTTCGTCGGCAGCGGCCGCGTCGTCGAGCGTGATCTGGCGCAGTACCCGCGCCGACGGGTCCATCGTGGTCTCCCACAGTTCCTTGGCGTCCATCTCACCCAGACCCTTGTAGCGCTGGATGCCGTCGTCGACGTTGATCCGCTTACCCACGGCACGCCCGGCTTCGAGCAACCCGTCGCGCTCACGGTCCGAATAGGCGAATTCCGGTGCGCTACGTTGCCATTTGAGTTTGTACAGCGGCGGCTGCGCCAGGAAGACGTGACCGTTTTCGATCAACGGTTTCATGAACCGGAACAGCAGTGTGAGCAGCAGCGTCGAGATGTGTTGGCCGTCGACGTCGGCGTCGGCCATCAGCACGATCTTGTGATACCGCAGCTTGCTGAGGTCGAACTCGTCGTGGATCCCGGTGCCCAGCGCGGTGATGATCGCCTGGACTTCGGTGTTCTTCAGGACCCGGTCGATGCGAGCCTTCTCGACGTTGATGATCTTGCCGCGCAACGGCAGGATCGCCTGGAACATCGAGTCGCGGCCGCTCTTGGCCGAGCCGCCGGCCGAGTCACCCTCGACCACATACAGTTCCGACTTACCCGGATCGGTCGAACGGCAGTCGGCGAGCTTGCCCGGCAGACCTCCGATGTCAGTTGCGCTCTTGCGCCGCACCAACTCACGGGCCTTACGGGCGGCCAACCGCGCCTGCGCCGAGGATACCGCCTTGTTCACCACGCTCTTCGCCTCGGCCGGATTGGCCTCGAACCAGTGGCTGAGCTGTTCGTTGCAGATCTTCTGCACGAACGACTTGACCTCGGTGTTGCCGAGTTTGGTCTTCGTCTGGCCTTCGAACTGCGGCTGGGACACCTTGACCGAGATGACCGCGGCGAGGCCCTCCCGGATGTCGTCGCCGGTGAGGTTCGGATCCTTGTCCTTGAGGAGCTTCTTGTCCTTGGCGTACTTGTTCACCACCGAAGTCAGCGCGGTGCGGAAACCCTCCTCGTGGGTGCCGCCCTCGTGGGTGTTGATCGTGTTGGCGAACGTGTGCACCGATTCGGAGTAACCGGCGTTCCACTGCATCGCGATCTCGACCTCGTGGCCCTCGCCCTTGCCCTCGAAGTCGATGACGCTGGGTTGGATCGGGGTTTTCGTGCGGTTGATGTGCTTGACGAAGTCGACCAGACCGCCGGGGTAATGGAAGACCCGGTGCTTGACCTTCTGCGGTTTGGCGGCCTCGGCCGTCTTCTCCTCGGCGCTCTTGGGCGCTTCGGCGTGATCGCTGACGACATCGTCGACGACCTCGTCGGCGGTCACCCGCTCGTCGGTCAACTCGATGGTGAGGCCCTTGTTGAGGAACGCCATCTCCTGCAGTCGCCGGGCGATCGTCTCGAAGTCGTAGCTGGTGGTCTCGAAGATGTCCGGGTCGGCCCAGAAGCGGATCGTCGTGCCGGTCTTCTTCGTCTTCTCACCCTGTTTGAGTGTGCCCGGCACCGAACGATCGTAGGTCTGAAACCACTCGTAGCCGTCCGTGCGGATGTCGGCCTCAAGCCGGGTGGACAGCGCGTTGACCACCGACACACCCACACCGTGCAGGCCACCGGACACCTGGTAGGCGCCCTCTTCGAACTTGCCGCCGGCATGCAGGACGGTCATCACGACGTCGACGGTCGGGATGCCGGTGGAGTGCATGGCGACCGGAATGCCACGGCCGTCGTCGGTGACCTCGACGCCGCCGTCCTCGAGGATCCGGACCTCGACCCTGGTCGCGAAGCCGGCCATCGCCTCGTCGACGGCGTTGTCGACGACTTCCCAGACCAGGTGATGAAGACCGCGTTCGCCAGTCGAGCCGATGTACATGCCCGGCCGCTTCCGGACCGCTTCGAGCCCCTCGAGAACCTTGATCGAATCCGCACCGTACTCGGCCGGAGCATTCTTCTTCTGGGCAGCCACGTTGGACGCGTCTCCTCGGGGTTCGCGGGCGAGCGGTCGACGGACGGCCGCGTAGTTCGTGTCCAGTCTACCGGCAGATACCGTCAGGACCGTCGCTGCGGTGGCGTTTCCACCTATCTGTCGGCGCCGTGCGCGGAATTTCTCGAACTTCGGTGCGTCGGGACGCCGAAGCAACGACCCCGGGAACACCACGCGGCTCTGAGCGCACAGTTGCGAGGACTCATCCGTACGTATCGCGCGGTCCGCGGCCCACGATGTGATAACGGCCCTTACGCCACGACGGCGCTGTCGGGCCGGTGATCTTCAGCGCCGTGACCACCCCGTCTCCCACAGCCGCGGCGATCTTCGCCAGCAGCTGCGACTGCACCATCCGGAGCTGGGTGGCCCACGCGGTCGATTCGGCGGCGACCGTCAGCACACCCTCGCGCAACGAACTCGGGGTGGCGTGGTCGGCAATCTGGTCACCGACGACCGTCGACCACTGACCGAACACAGCACCCTCGGCGACCTTGGGGGACCAGCCCCGGATACGGGCCAGATCGCGGGTCGCCGCGCCGAGCGCCTGGGGGTCGCGGGAGTCCGGACCCGGCCCCGACCAGCTGCGACGCCGTCCCGTTCCCGCGACGCGGCGGGCTGGCGAGGTCCGACCCCGACCCACGTCTTTACCCTGGCTGCGTGCCGCCCCACGGGCCTCCTCCAGGGTGCGCCGCACCAGATCCATGCCCCTGAGCTCGGACAGGTACGCGGGAGGACCGATCCGGTCGCCTTCTTCATCCGAGTCGCCGTCGCTCATGACTCCGCCACCGAAACGCGTCCATCGTCGTCGTCCTGCATCCGGATCATGATCCACCGCGCATCCCAGTCGGCGGGGATGTCCTCGGCCACCGCGGCGGTGACCAGCACCTGCTCCGCGGACGCGGCCACCTCGGCCAGGGCGCGCCGCCGCGCGGCGTCCAGTTCGGCGAACACGTCATCGAGCAGCAGGACCGGATCGCTGCCGTCGGTTCGCAGCAGCTCATAGGCGGCCAACCGCAGCGACAACGCCATCGACCACGACTCCCCTTGACTGGCATAGCCTTTCGCCATCTGGTCGCCGAGCCGCAACTCCAGGTCGTCCCGGTGCGGGCCGACCAGGCACACACCGCGTTCGAGTTCGGCGTCACGCCGGCGGGCCATCGCGTCCAACAGTGCGGCCTCGTAGTACTCGGCGCTCACATCGTTCTCGGCATCGATGGCGTCGATGCTGGTGCGGTACCGGATCGCCGCGGGCCGCGACCCGGGCGCCAGGAGTTGGTAGGCCTTCTCGACCTCCGGCGCGAGGTGATGCACGAGGTTCGCGCGCGCGGCCATCAACAACGCGCCGTGCGCGGCCAGGTGCCCATCCCACACGTCGAGGGTGTCGACAACGCTGCGGTCCCCGCGGTACCTCGCCCCCGCGGCACTCTTCAACAATGCGGTGCGCTGCCTGATGACCCGGTCGTAGTCGGCCCGCACCCCGCCGATACTCGGGCGACGCGTGGTGGCCAGTTCGTCGAGATAGCGGCGGCGTTCGCCCGGGTCGCCACGCACCAGCGCCAGATCCTCGGGTGCGAACAGCACCGCACGCAACACGCCGAGCACTTCGCGTGGGCTGCGCACCGGCGAACGGTTGAGCCGCGCCTTGTTCGCCCGGCCGGTGGTGATCTCGAGGTCGACCGCCAACTCGCGACCTTCGTTCACCACGATGGTCGACACCACCGCGCGCGGTGCGCCGGCCCGGATCAGCGGTGCGTCCGAGGCCACCCGGTGTGAGCCCAGTGTTGCCGAATACCATAGCGCCTCAATGAGATTCGTCTTACCGAAACCGTTGGGACCGACGAAGACGGTGCGGCCGGGCACCAGCTCCAGATCGACGCGCCCCCAGGACCGGAAGTCGGTCAGCGTCAGCCGGCGGACGAACACTTCACTGCTCCTCGCGTCCGCGGCATCTACCCCGACTTGCTGATTCTCTGGACGGCGTGCCCGCCGAACTGGTTGCGCAACGCCGAGACCGCCTTCATGGTGGGGGAGACCTCCTGGCGCGATTCGAACCGCGCGAACAACGACGCCGCGATCGCCGGCACCGGTACCCGGAGCCGGATCGCTTCCTCGACCGTCCACCGGCCTTCGCCCGAATCCTCGGTGTAGCCGGAGATCTCGGCCAGGCCGGGGTCCGCCCGGAGGGCCTTTGCGAGCAACTGCTGCAGCCATGACCGGACCACCGTGCCGTTCGTCCAGGCCTGGTACACCGCCTGAGGATCGCGGATCAACTCCTCGGCGGCCAACATCTCGTAACCCTCGCCGTAGGCGGTCATCAACGCGTACTCGACACCGTTGTGCACCATCTTGGCGAAATGACCCGCGCCGACGGGTCCCGCGTGGACGAACCCGTCCGCCCGGTCACCCGGCGGCCGCAGGGTGTCGAAGATCGGCATGACCCGGTCGATGTCAGCGTCGTCGCCGCCGACCATCAGGCCATACCCTTCCGCCAGCCCCCAGACACCACCGGACACCCCCGCGTCGATGAAGCCGATCCCTTTGGCGTTCAACAATTCTGCATGCCGAGCATCCTCGGTGAAGCGGGAGTTGCCGCCGTCGATGACCAGATCCCCCTCACCGAGCACCTCGGCGAGCGACACGATCGTATCGTGCGTGACCGGGCCCGACGGCACCATCACCCACACCACCCTGGGCGCGGCCACTGCCTCTGCCAGCGCGGCGAGCGACGGAACGTCGGTCACCTCGGGCCTGGGATCGAAGCCGACCACTTCGTGTCCGCCTTCGCGAAGGCGTTCACGCATGTTGAAGCCCATCTTACCGAGCCCCACCAAGCCCAGTTGCATATCCGCCCCTCTTGGTTGCGTCGAGCCGGTCAGCCGGGAAGCCGCACCGGCATCAACAGGTAAACGTAATCGGTCTGCAGGGTCGGGAACGGTCCGGCGCCCCCGCCGGTGCCCTCGTCGCCCGCCGGACGGAGCACCGCGGGCCGGCTGGGCGTCGTGAAGCCGAAGGTCACCCGCTCGGAATGCAGCGATCCGAGGCCGTCGGTGAGGTACGTCGGGTTGAAGGCGATGGTAAGCGGTTCACCGGAGAACGCTACGGCCAGGTCCTCCTCGGCGCGGCCGACGTCGTCGGCGCCGGCCGACAACCGCAACCCGTCATCGGCGAATTCCATCCGCACCTGGGCGCCGCGGTCGGCCACCAGGGCGACACGCTTGATCGCCTCGGTGAGTTCGGCGACGCTGATCGTCGCGACGGCGGTGTGCTCGCTGGGCAGCAGTTGGCGGAACTTCGGGAATTCGGCGTCGAGCAGGCGGGTGGTGCTGCGCTTGCCCTCGCTGCGGATTCCCAGCAGGCCCTCCTTGCCGACCGCCGAACCTGCGCCCAGCGCCAGGTGCACATCGGTCCCGGCGGTACCGGCCTTGGCCGCCTCGGCGAGCGTCTTGGCCGGCACCAGCACCGCCGCCTCGACGTCGGGCGAACTCGTCGACCAGGTCAACTCGCGCACCGCCAGGCGGAACCGGTCGGTGGCCGCCAAAACGACTCTCTCGCCGGTGATCTCGACCCGGATGCCGGTGAGCATGGGTAGGGTGTCGTCGCGGCCGGCTGCCACCGCGACCTGGCCGATGGCTTCGGCGAACAGGTCGGCGCTGATCACCCCGGTCTCGTCGGGCAGCGTCGGCAGCGCGGGGTAGTCCTCGACGGGCATGGTCGGCAAGGAGAAGCGGGCGCTCCCGCAGGTCAACGAGACGCGGGTGCCCTCGACGCTGACGTCGACAGGTTTGGCGGGCAGCGCCTTGGTGATATCGGACAGCAGCCGTCCCGAGACCAGAATGCTTCCCGGAGAAGCGATTTCGGCCGCGACACGAACCTCGGCCGAAACCTCGTAGTCGAAGCCGGAGATCGTCAGCCCGTCGTCGTCGACGGTGAGCAGCACACCGGCCAGCACGGGGACGGTCGGACGGCTCGGCAGATTGCGGGACACCCAGGCCACTGCGTCGGCGAAGTCCTCCCGCACCAAGCGGAACTTCAGGTCGGTGTAACCCGCCGCCGTCGGCACCACGTCCATAGCGTCCCTTCGCAACAACACCACAATGAGCTCTACCAGCGGTTTCACCGGCGTCTCGGAACGCGTCGCCCTGATGCGTCTCGACGACCGTAACGGCTGTCGATGAACCACCGTAGAGCTTTCCGGTCGAACTTGAAAGCTAATCGATCGGGCTGACATCGGGCGCACCTCGACGACGTCGGGTGCGGTGAGCGGGTGTGTCCCCAGAGCCTTTGTTCTTGGAAGAGAATCAGAGAGATATACAAGCAACAGAAGTAGGGCCTGTGGAGATTGGGGATGAACGTCGTTCGGCCCAGTCCGATGGGCGTGTCGGCATGTGCGGCGGCTGTGGACGGACCGGCGGGTGGTAAGCGCGGGCTGTGCACGGCGGCGATGTCGTGTAACAACATCCGCTTGCTCCAGGGTTTGGTCACCAGGTTGTCCCCAGGCTGTCCACAGGGCCCGGTGAGTGACCGATGGGACAGGGGGTGCCTGAGGTTTCCCGGATTCCGGCCTTTCGACACGTGACAGAAGACCGCCGGGTGGACCGCGGCAGCCTGAGGTCGGGAAAAAGGGCAGACGTTCAGCGCTTGGCGCGCTGGCGGATCCGCGTGGTGAGTTCCTTGACGTGATCGAACACCTCGCGGCGTTCGGCCATCTCGCCACGGATCTTCTTCTCCGCGTACATCACGGTCGTGTGGTCGCGGTCGAACGCCTGCCCGATCTTCGGCAGGGACAGATCGGTGAGTTCGCGGCACAGATACATCGCGATCTGGCGGGACTGGGCCAGCGCCCTGGTCTTACCCGGGCCGCGGAGCTCTTCGATCGTGGTTTCGAAGTACTCCGCGGTGGCGGCCATGATCGCAGCGGTCGAGATCTGCATGGTGCTGGCGTCGGAGATGAGATCCCGCAGCACGATCTCGGCGAGCGACTTGTCGATCGGGGTCTTGTTGAGCGAGGCGAACGCGGTGACCCGGATCAGAGCCCCTTCGAGCTCGCGGATGTTGCGCTCGATGCTGCTGGCGATGAGCTCGAGGACGTCGTCGGGAACGTCGAGCCGGTCCATCTGGGCCTTCTTGCGCAGAATCGCGATTCGGGTCTCGAGTTCGGGCGGCTGCACATCGGTGATCAGGCCCCACTCGAACCGCGTCCGTAGCCGGTCCTCCAGTGTGGCCAGCTGTTTGGGCGGCCGGTCGGAGGAGATGACGATCTGCTTGTTCGCGTTGTGCAGCGTGTTGAAGGTGTGGAAGAACTCCTCCTGGATACCTTCCTTGCCCTCGATGAACTGGATGTCGTCGACCAGCAGCACGTCGATGTCGCGGTAACTGCGCTTGAACGAGGCCTTGCGGTCGTCGCGCAGTGAGTTGATGAAGTCGTTGGTGAATTCCTCGGTGGAGACGTACTTCACGCGCATACCGGGAAAGAGGCGCTGGGCGTAGTTGCCGGCCGCGTGCAGCAGATGGGTCTTGCCGAGACCGGACTCACCCCAGATGAACAACGGATTGTACGCCCGGGCGGGCGCCTCGGCGATGGCCAGCGTCGCCGCGTGGGCGAACCGGTTGGAGGCGCCGATGACGAAGGTGTCGAACGTGTAACGTCGATTCAGGCTCACGGGGTTCGGATCCTCGGCGTTCGGAGTCTCCGGCGGTCGGCTGAAGTAACGCGGCCAGGTCTCTTCGGCGCTGACCCGCGCCTCGGTGTCCTCGTCGACCTCGTCGACGATCACCGGGGGTGGCGGCGGGTTGTCGTCGGCGGTGGAGGGGGTGGCGATCCGCACTCCGAGCTCCACCCGTTGACCGAGATGGCGGCTCAGGGCGGTGACGATCGGTTCGCGGAGGTGACGTTCGATCTCGTTCTGGACGAACGGTGTGGGAACCGACAGCAGAGCGAAACCCTCGGTGAGCACGAGCGGCTTCACCAGTTTCAGCCAGGCGCGTTGTTGCGGTGTCAGGGTCGGCAGCGCACCGTCACCGTTGCGCGGTCCGGCGGCGGGGTCACCGTTGAGTTCGGCGACGACGTTGTTCCAGACGGCGACGAAAGGCGGGTCGGGGACGGCTGTCAACGACTGCTACCCCCTTGCGGTCTGTCCAGAGACGACCGAATTCAACGAAGACAGAACTGTCCACAAAGTTATCCACAGCCTGTGGAGTAGGACAGTCGTCCCCGTTCTGTTGTCTACCGGTTGGGACGCTCCCGGCATGGGGCTCGGCACAGCGGACGGTGCGGCTGTGGGCTCGCGGCCGGTGGATCGTCCCCGTTTCGTTGTCGGCGGCCGCCCCAGGTGCGAAACGGCATTGCCAGAAGCTAACAGTTTTCTCTCGGAGTGCCAACCGTTCGACGACATTGGGATACGCGATTCTTCTGGCCGCCGGATGGCGGTGAAGAATGTGACGAATGTCAACGATCGGGCGTCTGATCGGCGAGGTTTGACCCGGGGAAACCTCGTCAGTACCCTCGAACAGTCGCCCGCACGTGGCGATACGGCTGCGATCCGGAGACGGAGACCGCGCCGGTAAGCACGCACGACGCACGAAGCTTAACAACGGCGACCGCGGCCACCCGCTCTGACAGGCGGATGGGATGCGGACGTCACATGGAACAAGGAGAGATTGCCGTGGCCAAGGGCAAGCGGACATTCCAGCCCAACAACCGGCGTCGCGCGCGGGTGCACGGGTTCCGGCTGCGGATGCGTACCCGTGCCGGCCGGGCGATCGTGACGGGCCGCCGTCGTAAGGGCCGCCGTTCTCTGACTGCGTGAGTGGACGCAGGATCTCACGCGGTGCTTCCGGTTCGGTACCGGATGACCCGGTCGACGGAGTTTAATACCACAGTCAGTACAGGGGTGCGCTCGGCGCAACCCGATCTCGTGCTGCACATGGCGAACGTCGTCGACGATCCGAGCGGTCCGCGAGTCGGGCTGGTGGTGGCCAAGTCGGTCGGTAACGCGGTGGTCCGTCATCGGGTCTCCCGCCGACTGCGGCACAGCGTCCATCCGATGCTCGACGAACTGCAACCCGGGCACCGGCTGGTGATCCGTGCGCTTCCCGGTGCCGCGGCGGCCACATCGTCTCGGCTTCACCGGGAACTGTCCGCGGCGCTGCGCCGAGCCCGGCCGCGCGTCGAGGCGTCGGCGTGAATGCAGCACGACGGGTGAGTCTCTCGGCCGCGAAGGCCGTCGTATATGTCATCCAGCTCTACCGCCACATGATTTCTCCGCTTCGTTACCCGTCGTGCCGGTTCACCCCGACGTGTAGCCAGTACGCCGTCGACGCGCTCACCGAGTACGGGTTGGTGCGCGGCGGATGGCTGTCGCTTGTGCGGCTGGCGAAGTGCGGCCCGTGGCATCGGGGAGGATGGGACCCGATCCCCGAACGGCCGGGGGCGGCGAGTGCGCCGCCCGGAGACCGAAGCGGTGCAGACTTCACCGCCGACCCCGTCAGGAGCAAGTCGCGTGTTTAACTGGTTCAGCCTCGACATCATCTACTATCCGGTGTCGGCGATCATGTGGGTCTGGTACAAGGCGTTCGCCTTCCTCCTCGGCCCGGACAACTTCTTCGCCTGGGCACTGTCGGTGATGTTCCTGGTGTTCACGCTGCGCGCGATCCTCTACAAGCCGTTCGTCCGGCAGATCCGCACCACCCGGCAGATGCAGGAACTGCAGCCCCAGATCAAGGCGCTGCAGAAGAAGTACGGCAAGGACCGCCAGCGGATGGCGCTGGAGATGCAGAAGCTGCAGAAGGAGCACGGGTTCAACCCGATCCTCGGATGCCTGCCGATGCTCGCTCAGATCCCGGTGTTTTTGGGTCTCTACCACGTGCTGATGTCCTTCAACCGGACCCAGACCGGCATCGGCCGGCTGGGCCTGTCGGTGGAGGAGAACCGCAGCCTCCCGAACTATCTGTTCAGCGCGACCGATGTCGGACACTTCCTCGACGCCAACCTGTTCGGGGCGCCGCTGGGCGCGACGATGATCCAGCAGCACGGTCTGGAGGCGTTCACCGAGTTCGACCGCGTCGCGGTGGTGCTCGTCGGGGTGCCGATCATGCTGCTGGCGGGCATCGCGACGCACTTCAACAGCCGCGCCTCGGTGGCTCGCCAGACGCCGGAAGCGGCCGCCAACCCGCAGACCGCGTTGATGAACAAGCTGGCGCTGTACGTGTTCCCGCTCGGTGTGGTGGTCGGCGGTCCGTTCCTGCCGCTGGCAGTGATCATGTACTGGCTCGCCAACAACATCTGGACCTACGGTCAGCAGCACTACGTGTTCGGCAAGATCGAGAAGGAAGAAGAGGCCAAGAAGGTCGAGGCGTTGGAACGCCGCGCCGCGAACGCCCCGGCGCCCGGTGCCAAGCCGAAGCGCACCCGCAAGGCGCAGGAGGCGGCCGATGCGGGCGGGGACGCCGTCGACGGTGCGGTGACCGATGCTGACGGAACCGCCGGGGAGGCCGGTGGGGCAGCGGCGAAAGCGAGGGGAAGCGGGTCGGCCAAACCGAGTGGCGGACGGGGCGTGAGTCGAACGCCGAAGCCGGGAGCCCGGCCCAAGAAGCGCAAGCGTTGACCAGTCGGGGACTGGCGGAAGAGGGAGAGGCAGACATGACCGATGCTGATACGACCGAGCGGACCGAGGACGTCGACACGCGGGAGGCCGAGGAGACGACGGCCCCGGAGGATGATCTCGAGGACCGGTTGGTGGCAGAAGGCGAGATCGCCGGCGACTACCTTGAGGAGTTGCTCGACCTCTTGGACTTCGACGGGGACATCGATCTGGACGTCGAGGGCGACCGGGCGGTCGTGAGCATTGACGGCGGGACGGACCTGAACAAGTTGGTGGGCCCCAAGGGGGAGGTGCTCGACGCGTTGCAGGAGCTGACGCGGTTGGCGGTCCACCAGAAGACCGGGGTGCGCAGCCGGCTGATGCTCGACGTCGCCCGCTGGCGCCGCCGCCGCCGCGAGGATCTGGCCGCGCTGGGTGACAAGGTCGCGCACCGCGTCCTCGAAACCGGTGAGCGTGAAGAGCTGGCGCCGATGACGCCGTTCGAACGCAAGATCGTGCACGACGCCGTGGCGGCGGTCGCCGGTGTGCGCAGCGAGAGCGAGGGCGTCGAGCCGTCACGCCGCGTGGTCGTCCTCGCCGACTGACCAAGTTACATCCATGTAGTTCTCCGCAGCCGGGTTGCCGATAGGCAGAGGATGTTTCACGTGAAACACGTCGCTCCACCGCCCACCGCCGGGGCGGTCTTCGGCGACCGGCTACCGTTGGCGCAGCGCTACGCCGAGTTCCTCGCCACCGCAGGCGTGGAGCGTGGGCTGATTGGTCCACGCGAGACGGACCGGATCTGGGATCGGCACATCCTCAACAGCGCCGTCCTCGGTGAGTTGGTCGTGCGAGGGGAGCGGATCGCCGACATCGGGAGCGGCGCCGGGTTACCCGGGATACCGTTGGCGCTGGCGCGTCCCGACATCCATGTGACGCTGATCGAACCGATGCGGCGACGGTGCGTGTTCCTCACCGAAGCGGTCGGCGCGCTCGGTATCGCGGCTACAGTCGTACGCGGCCGGGCGGAGGATGCCGGGGTACGGGGTGAGGTGGGAGAGATGGACGTCGTGGTATCACGCGCGGTGGGGTCGCTCGACAGGTTGGCGAGCTGGAGCATGGGGTTGCTCCGCGACGGCGGCCGGATGCTGGCGCTGAAGGGTGCGCGCGCCGAGGCGGAGATCGAAGAGAACCGGCGGGTGCTGGCGCGGGCCGGCGCAGTCGATGTCAGGGTGTTGAGGTGTGGCGCGGACTATGTGAACCCGCCGGCCACGGTGGTCGAGGCGCGGCGCGCAACGTCGCCCGAAGGCCGCGGGCGGCTGGGGCGATCGGGCAGGAGATGAGTATGGCTGAGGGTCCGGAGGGGTCGCGTGGAGCTCGGGGTGCGGCGCGTGTTTCACGTGAAACATCGCCGCCGCCGAAGGATGCGCAGGCCGTGGCCGGGCGGGACTGGCCGAACAATCCCGTGGTCGACACCCCGATCGGAGCCGAGGCGGAACGGGCGGTGCGGATACTGCACTCGGCGTCCCGCGGCGGGTTGCCGCGCCCCGCACGCCAGCGGGTGTGCACGATCGCCAATCAGAAGGGCGGGGTGGGGAAGACGACGACCGCCGTCAACATCGCGGCCGCACTGGCCCTGCAGGGCTTGAAGGCTCTGGTCATCGACCTCGATCCGCAGGGCAACGCGAGCACGGCACTCGGCATTGAGCATCGGCCCGGCACCGCATCCTCGTACGAGGTGCTGATCGGGGACATCCCGGTCCGGGAGGCGCTCCAGCGGAGTCCGCACAGCGAGCGGTTGTACTGCGTGCCGGCGACCATCGACCTTGCGGGTGCGGAGATCGAACTCGTCAGCATGGTCGCCCGGGAAGGCCGGCTGCGGACCGCCCTGGCCGACCTGAAACAGTACGACTTCGACTACGTTTTCATCGACTGCCCACCATCGCTGGGGCTCCTCACGATCAACGCACTGGTGGCTGCACCAGAGGTACTGATCCCGATCCAGTGCGAGTACTACGCTCTCGAAGGCGTCGGCCAGTTGCTCCGCAACATCGAGATGGTGAAGTCGCACCTGAATCCGGAACTGACCGTCTCGACTGTCATCCTCACGATGTACGACGCCCGGACGCGGTTGGCCGATCAGGTGGCCCAGGATGTGCGCGCGCACTTCGGCGACAGGGTCCTGCATACTGTCATCCCGCGCAGCGTGAAGGTGTCGGAGGCGCCGGGCTACGGCATGACGATCCTCGACTACGACCCCGGATCGCGGGGTGCGATGAGCTACCTCGATGCCAGCCGTGAGTTGGCGGAGCGGGGCGCCCCCCATGACGGCGGCTCACGATGACCGTCTGTGCGCGAAGGAGAAAAGGACATGACGCAGCCCACCCGTAAGCGCAGCGGCCTCGGCCGCGGCCTGGCCTCGCTCATCCCGACCGGACCGACCGAGGACGGCAGCCACGCCGCGCTGGGTGGCCCGCGGATCGGTAGTGCCGCCGCCGATGTGGTCATCGGAGGCGGACCGGCGGCGGCGCCGCCCACCCCGGAACTCGGCGCCGTCTACCGGGAGATCGACCCGGCGGCGATCGAGCCGAACCCACGTCAGCCCCGGCAGGTCTTCGACGACGAAGCGCTCGCCGAACTCGTGCATTCGATCCGCGAGTTCGGCCTCATGCAGCCGATCGTCGTCCGTGCCCTCGAATCCGGCGACGCGGGCCCGCGCTACCAACTCGTCATGGGGGAGCGGAGGTGGCGTGCCGCGCAGGAGGCCGGACTCGCGACCATCCCGGCGATCGTGCGCGAGACCGCGGACGACAGCATGCTGCGCGACGCTCTGCTGGAGAACATCCACCGGGTCCAGCTCAACCCGCTCGAGGAGGCGGCCGCTTACCAGCAGCTGCTCGACGAGTTCGGCGTCACCCACGATGAACTGGCCGCGCGGATCGGCCGTTCACGACCGGTGATCACCAACATGATCCGCCTGCTGCGGCTACCGATTGCGGTCCAGCGCCGCGTAGCCGCCGGCGTGCTCTCCGCCGGGCACGCCCGTGCGCTGCTCGCGCTCGAGGGTGGGCCGGAACGCCAGGCGGAACTCGCCGCGCGCATCGTCGCCGAAGGGCTGTCGGTGCGGGCGACCGAGGAGGCGGTCACGCTGGCGAATCACAGCGGCCCGGCCGCCCCGCCGGCGCCGCGGCGCAAACCGATTCAGATGCCCGGCCTGCAGGAAGTCGCCGAACAGCTGTCGACGGCGTTCGACACCCGGGTCACGGTGAACCTCGGCAAGCGCAAAGGCAAAATCGTCATCGAATTCGGCTCGGTCGACGATCTTCAGCGAATCGTCGAGCTGATGAACTCGACGAAGCCCTGACCGAGGACATGGGGGCAATACGTCACTGTGACACCGCGACCTTCGAGAGGCCGACCGCCCTCCTCTGCCGAGAGCAGATCATCTGCCCTGCAACACCTTTCGCCTACCGTTGCCGCTCTGCCTATCCTGGAGCCCGAACCGCGGCCGTCCGCAGCGCACGAGAACCGGGGAGCCTAGTGCCCACACGTATTACGCCTTTGCGTCTGGAAGCTTTCGAGCAGCTTCCCAAGCATGCGCGGCGCTGTGTCTTCTGGGAGGTCGATCCTTCGACGCTGGGACCTCAGGACCATCTGTCCGACCCGGAGTTCGAGAAGGAAGCTTGGCTGTCGATGGTCATGCTCGAGTGGGGCTCATGCGGCCAGGTCGCCGTGCGTTGTCCGGAGGCGATGAGCGACGAGTCCGCCGCGACCGATCCGTCGGTGGAGGAACCGTGTGTGGGGTACGCGTTCTACGGGCCGCCGCGTGCGGTTCCGCGTGCACGCCTGTTTCCGACCGGTCCGGTCAGCGCGGACGCGGTGCTGCTGACGACGGTGGGAGTGGAGCAGGGCGATGGCGCCGCCGGGCTGCCCAATACCCTGCTGACCTCCGTTGTCGGGGACCTGGTGCGCCGCGGTGTTCGCGCGCTCGAGGCGTTCGGTCGTACCGGGATGGCCGCCGAACTCCTCGACCCGCGACTGGTGCCCGACGAGCTCAGTCCGGTGGTCGAGGCGCTCGGCGACTGTTCGGTGCATCAGTGCATGGTGGACGCGGACTTTCTGGCCCAGGTGGGCTTCACCGTCGTCTCGCCGCACCGGTACTTCCCTCGGCTGCGTCTGGAACTCGAGCAGGGCCTCGGATGGAAGGCCGATGTCGAAGCGGCGCTGGAGCGGCTCCTGGAGTCAGCGCACCTGCAGCAGACCGTCGGGGCGGGAAGCGGCCGCTGTTAGCGACCGAATCGATCAGTTCGAGCTGAGCCGGCCGGCCTGTTCGACGGACAGCTCGTGCGCCAGCAGCTCGGCGAAGGTGAAGGTCCCCGTGGGGCGGTCGTTCTTACCGAGCAGATAGAGCCGCTTGACCGCGGCGAGGAAGCCTTCGGCGATCGCATCACGATTGTTGTTGGACACCAACAGGTGCCGGTCATGGGGGTTGGTGATGTAGCCGACATCGACCTGCACCGTGGGCATTCGGGTCAGCCGCAACAGATCCCAGGTCCGACCGTGGGTGCGGCAGTCCCGTAGACCGGTGCGGGCGACGACCTCTCGCTGGATGAAGTCGGCGAGGTTGCGTCCGATGGTGGAGACCGACCCGTGTGAGTTGCCGAAGTGGAATGACGCGACACCGTTCGCGGCCGGGGTGGGTTGTGCGGCGCAGCGCAGGCTGATCATCAAGTCCGCGCCGACGGTGTTGGCGGTCGCGGCGCGTTCGGCGTCGGAGGGGCTGCGGCTGGCCGGGCGGGACAGGAACGTGTCCATCCCGATCGCGGTCATCCGGCCCTCGAGCCGACTCGCCAAGTCCCACAGGATGTCTGCTTCACTGATCGGACCCCGGGGCCCATTCATGATCAGCCCGTGGTCGCTGCCGCCGCGACCCGGATCGATGATGACCCGCTTGCCCGACAGTCGCGGACCGGAGCGGCGGACCAACTCTTCCTCCCGGATCGCATGCGGCGAACCGCCGGTTACGCGTGAACCGAGGAAGTACAGCGAGCGAAGGGTCTCCGGGCCGCAGATGCCGTCGGGATACAGCCCGTATTCGCGTTGGTAGGAGGTGAGCCCGTGATGGGTCTGCAGCCCGAAGTGACCGTCGACCAGACCGGTGTAGAACCCGAGATCCTGCAGGCGGGCCTGCAGCGTCGCCACATCGTCGCCGTACATCGGGGCGCCGAACTGGTGCAGCAACGTGCGCGCACCGAGGCGGTAGGACGCCTCTTTGAGCGCCCGGTACGTGGCTTCGCCGACGATGCCGTCGACCAGGAGTCCGCGATGCTGCTGGAAGGCGCGGACCGCCTGGTCGAGATCGTCGTCGAACAGATCTGCGGCGACATGTCTTCCGGTGGTGAAAGCGTCGTCGGGGTTCTCCAGCAGGCCCAGAGCGCAAAGCGCTGCGCGGATCTCGGTGACCGCGGCTCCGCGATCACCGCGACGCAGACTCGACATACTCGCCCCTTCGGCAGGCCCTCGTTATGGCTGTCAGTACCCCTGCGGCATCGACCTATGCACGACAGACCCGGAAGGTATTGTCTCAGAAGTTTCGGTCAATCCGGACAACGCCAGGCGAACCGGAATCAGGCCGTGATCCGTCAGAGCAGGTCGGTGAGTTCCCGCAGCAGCGCGGCTTTGCCCTTCGCACCGACGATCCGCTTGACCGGTTCACCGTCCTTGAACAGGATCATCGTCGGGATCGAGACGACCTGGAAGTCGCGTGCGGTCGTCGGATTCGCATCGACGTCGAGTTTGGCGACGGTCAGCGCGCCGGCCTTCTCGCCGGCGATCTCCTCGAGGACCGGGGCGACCATCCTGCACGGGCCGCACCAGGTAGCCCAGAAGTCGACCAGGACAGGCATACTGCTGGTCAGCACGTCCTCGGAGAACGAGTCGTCGGTGACGGTGACGGTGGCGCTGTCGGCCATGGCTGCTCCTCGGGATAGGGGTGTCTCAGATCGGTGCCGAGATCTCTTGATCGCTTGGGGCGACGCCGATTTCGGTCAGCCAGCGTTCGGCGTCGATGGCGGCCGAACACCCGCTGCCCGCGGCGGTGATGGCCTGCCGGTAGGTGCGGTCCACGAGATCGCCCGCGGCGAAGACGCCTTCGACGGAGGTGTTGGTGGTGCGACCCTCGACCAGGACGTAACCGTCGACGTCGAGATCGACCTGACCGCGCACGATGTCCGTGCGCGGGACGTGGCCGACCGCGACGAACACACCGGTCACCGCGAGCTTCGACTCCTCACCGGTCACGTTGTCGCGCAGGCGGATTCCGGTCACCTTGGGATCGCCCACGATCTCGGTGACCGCGGTGTTGGTCATGAACGTGATCTTGGCGTTGGCGCGGGCGCGCTCGAGCATGATGCGCGAGGCGCGGAACTCGTCGCGGCGGTGGATCACCGTCACGCTGCGCGCGAAGCGGGTGAGAAACGTCGCCTCCTCCATCGCCGAGTCGCCGCCGCCGATGACCGCGATATCCTGATCGCGGAAGAAGAAGCCGTCGCAGGTCGCGCACGTGCTCACGCCCATGCCGAGCATCGCATCTTCGCCCGGTACGCCGAGGTGGCGTGCAGCGGCGCCCATCGCGAGGATGACCGCGCGGGCCCGATGCGTCTCGTCGCCGGCGGTGACCGTCTTGACGGGGCCGTCGAGGGAGACTTCGTCGACGTCCTCCATCCGCAGGTCGGCACCGAAACGCAGCGCTTGCGCGCGCATCTCGTCCATCAGTTCGGGTCCGGTGATGCCGTTGCGGAAGCCGGGGTAGTTCTCCACCTCGGTGGTGGTCATGAGCGCGCCGCCGAACTGGCTGCCTTCGAATACGAGCGGCTTGAGCTGTGCGCGCGCGGTGTACACGGCGGCCGTGTAGCCGGCCGGACCGGAGCCGATGATGATCACATCGTGAACCGTCGATGAGCTGGTCATGTGAGCCTTTCTGCCGTTTCGCACCGGCACCGGTACGAACACCAGCCTAGGTCTGGGTGTTCCCGTCTGCCTGGCGGGTCGCGCTACGGCCCGTCGACCGGCGGTCCGCCACCCGCGTGACGCACGGCGCGGTCGTTCGTGGGACGGCGGCAGCTGCGGGCGGCCGCGGCATCGGGTGGCAGCTGCGGCCGGCGGGCGGCTGCGGTGCCGTCTCGTCGAGACCGCGCAACGTCTCGGCCAGTTTCGCACGGCCCCGGCTGCACCGACTCTTGACCGTGCCTTCCGCGACGTCCAGCATCCGGGCGGTCTCGGCGATCGAGTACCCCTGCATGTCGACGGCGACGATCGCGGCGCGTTGTTCGACCGGCAACCGCAGCAGAGCCCGTTCGACGACGATCGCGGTGTCGACCCGGGCCGTCGGGTCAGCGGCCGGGCCGACGTCGTCGACGAGCGCGCTGGTGGCGTGGGTGCGGTTGGTGCGCAGCCGGTCGAGGCAGGCGTTGACGACGATGCGGTACAGCCAGCTGCTCACCGCGGAGTCGAAGCGGAAGCTCGCGGCCTTGCGGTGCGCCGAGAGCATCGCGTCCTGCAGCGCGTCGGCGGCGTCCTCGCGGTTGCTGCTGGTGATCCGCGCGAGCCGCTCGAGTTGGCGCTGGTGGCGGACGAACAACTCCGCGAACGCATAGCGGTCACCCGCGACATGATCGGCCAGCAGTTGGGCGTCGGACCGGCCGACGGCGTCGAAGCTCACCACAGTCGAACACTAAGCGGGTCCGGAGGTGGTCGGGCGCACGTAGTTCGCCGCCGGCCCACCGACAGAGGTCGGAGCTCACCGGCCCTGTGGATAACCGCCCAAGGTGCCCTTAAGCGTGATCTCCGAGACGTCGGTGCGGCTCTCACCGTTGACGGTGCCGAGTTTGTCGATCCACACCAGCACGAACGAGGTGGGGGAGGCGTCGCTGACCTCGATGGTGTTCTTGCCCGTGCGCAACGGCGTCGACGGGGTCATCCTGGTGGTGCTCTCGAGCGACGACGGCTCGGCGGACTGCGCAGACCGGATCTGTACCGAGGTACCGGTCGATGAGACGCTGATGTCCACCGAACTGATGGTGGTGGGCTGCGGCAGCTCGAGCATCAACCCCACGCCGTTCTTGAAAATCGGGAACGGGTTCGGATCGGTGTAGACGTCGGTGGGCCACACCGTCGCCGGATTCCCGTCGATGGCGTTGCCGGCCTGATCGGGTTTGTCGGCGCCGCCTTCGGGGGAGAACACCGTCGCCCGCACCGGACGCACCACGTTGCCCGGGGCGGTGGACCCGCCCTCGGATTCCTCGGAGGTGGTCGGGGCATTGAGGCCGAGTTCGTCGCCGTCGAACCCGCCGCCGACGTCACCGAAGATGCGGCTCAGCGTGGTCGCCAGCACGATGAGCGCGACGACGACGATCACGCCCCCGACCGTGAGGCCCACCATCAGACCGCGTTTGCGGTGGGCGTGCGCCTCCGGGTCGTCGTCGGGTTCGCCCAGGAAGCGCGACGGGGTGCCGCCGTCGGGCCGGTCGACGGGTGAGATCTGATCGGTGCGGTCGGCCACGGCGGTGGCCTGCTGCAAGAGGTTCAGCAGCGTCGGTGCGCTGCGGATGCCGCCGTCGGGTTGTAGGGCGTGCACGGCCGCCGCGGAGATCTGGAACGGGATCTCCGGGTCCATCGCCCGCGGTTCGAGAGGGGCGCCCGCCGGGTCGCGGTCGGCGGGAGCGAGTCCGCTGGACACCCCGGTCTCGGACAGCGGCCACCGGTTGACCAGCAACGCGTACAGCGCGGCGCCGATGCCGCGGATGTCGTCCTCCGGTGTGGCGTCGGGCATGGTGGCCGGGAACGCCAGGGCGACGTCGCCCTCGATGCTGACCCGGACACGGCTGGGATGGTCGATCGACAACGCCACCCCGGCGCGGTGCGCAGCCTCGGCGGCCGCGGCGAGGGACTGGATCGCGCGGGCCCCGCCTATCGGGGAGGGCGCGGTCCCGGCGACCTCGGCCAGCGACCCGCCGCGGATCCACTCCGAGACGATCAGCCCGCCGGATCCGGTGTCGGCGACGTCGAGGACGCGGGCGACCCCCGGCATGTCGAGGCGGCTGAGCTTGAGTGTGCGCGCCAGGATGTCCTGCACCCGCTCGTCCGGCAGGGTGGCGTCCGGGTCGACGAAGGTCAACGCGACCTGACGGTCGAGCGCGGTGTCGAGGGCCTGCCAGAACTGCAGGTTGGGGGGTCCGCCGTGGAACACCAGCAGGCGGTAGCGGCCGCCGCTGATCGTCGCGCCGGGGATGAGGTGGACGTCCTCGTCGGAGGTGGCCGCCTCGATGGCCGGTTCGCGCGGCGCGTCGAAGGGCAGCGGTTCCCGGGTGGGGTCGCCGCCGTAGTCCGCGGGGGGACGGCCGGACATGGACATCTCGGTGGTGGCCGACCGGTCTTCCGCGGCGGGCCGCGCAGGGGTTTCCGCGGCGGGCCGCGCAGGGGTTTCCGCGGCGGGCCGCGCAGGGGTTTCCGCGGCGGGCCGCGCAGGGGTTTCGGGTACGTCGGGCTGGAAGTCATCCGCGGCGGGCCGCGCAGGGGCTTCCGCGGCGGGCCGCGCAGGGGCTTCCGCGGCGGGCCGCGAGATCTTGGTGGTCGAAGCGCTGTCGGGCGCCGCTGCGGGATCACCCGCGGAGTCGTCGCTCACCGCTGGTCCTCTCCAC